>DFDW01000005.1:0-130 GCA_002369315.1 Ruminococcaceae bacterium UBA3818
ATATGACCGTGTTTGACAACATGGCATTTGGCTTGAAACTGCGTAAAACCCCGAAAGATGAGATCAAACGCCGCGTAGAAGAGGCTGCCCGTATTCTGGATATCTCTCACCTGCTCGACAGAAAGCCGAA
>DFDW01000005.1:192-13922 GCA_002369315.1 Ruminococcaceae bacterium UBA3818
ATGTCCGGCGGTCAGCGTCAGAGAGTTGCGCTCGGCCGTGCAATCGTCCGTAATCCGCAGGTCTTCCTGCTTGACGAGCCGCTGTCCAACTTGGACGCGAAACTCCGTGCTCAGATGAGAACCGAGCTGAACAAGCTGCATAAGAGACTGGGCACCACTTTCATTTACGTAACCCACGACCAGGTTGAGGCTATGACCATGGGTGATAGAATCGTTGTTATGAAAGACGGTTTCATCCAGCAGGTAGATACTCCTCAAAACCTGTACGACAGCCCTGTAAACGTATTTGTAGCGGGCTTCATTGGCTCTCCGCAAATGAACTTCATTGATGCGAAACTGGTTTCTAAAGAAGGCAAACTGGTTGTTGAATACGGCGATGCTGAAAAACCGTTCACCGTGGAACTGCCGGATTCGAAAGCGAAAGTACCGGGCATCGAGGAATATGTTGGCAAAGAGGTCACTCTGGGCGTAAGACCGGAAGATCTGCATACCGAGGAGATTTTCCTGGGCGCTGCTACCACCGGTTTGTTCGAGTGCAAAGTTGATGTTACCGAAATGATGGGCGCTGAGACCCACCTGTATCTCGACTGCGCCGGCACCACTTTGACCGCCAGAGTTTCCACCCGCGTTACCGCGCAAGTTGGCGAGCAGATCAAAATGGCGATGGATGTCAACAAGATTCATCTGTTCGACAAAGAGACTGAGAGAGCAATTTTCTAATTCTGATTGCCAAAAGGCCGATTCCCCGTGGAATCGGCCTTTTCTTTTTACCAACCTTTGCGGGGCGTGAAGAGGATTGCGGTGAATGGCCTTTTATCAATCAGGAAAACTTCGGTATTGGCAAACCTGTTTAAAACTTGTTCACAATTTTTTCCCTTTTATGGCGTAAAATAACTGTATTAACGATTTTTTGCAGCTGTTTTTGTCAGTTTTTATCGGTAATCCCATGACTTTTCTGGAGAATGAGGTTGCAATAAACACAAATTTTTTGTAAAATGAATGTGGTTGGCTGAAGACAACATGTAAAATGGTTTTGGCGTGCAGTGGATTTCTGTCTTTTAGATGGATTATTTTTTGCTACAAAACGAGCGGCAGAAGGGAGAATTATCATGTCAAACAGACTATTTCAAGGTGTAGTGCATCAAATGCGGGATACGATCGATCGGGTCGTCGGGGTCATTGACGATACGGCTACAGTGATCTCCTGCAGTGATTTGACCAAAATCGGCAGTCAAAATGATTATATCTCCCTGGACGCAGTAGACGGAAACGAGATTTTCGTGAAGGACGGGTATACTTATAAACCGTTCGGTACCAGAATCAAACCGGATTATGCGGTTTTTGTGGAAGGCGCCGATGAAATAGCCGCGAAATTTTGCGGCGTTTTGGCTATTTCCCTGCTGACCATTAAGCAATACTATGATGAGAAATATGACCGGAACAATTTTATCAAGAACGTCATTCTGGATAATATTCTGCCCGGTGATATTTTTATGAAGGCGAAAGAACTGCACTTTAACACGGATGTCAGCCGTGCCGTGCTGCTGATCCGGATCATTTCGTCCAATGATATTTCCGCGTTTGACGTGGTGCAGAATCTGTTCCCGGACAAGCAAAAGGATTTCGTCTTCAACATCAGCGAAAATGATATTGTTTTGGTCAAAGAGATCAAATCTCCCATCGGTTCCAGGGACCTGGAAAAGCTGGCTCGTTCTATCGTGGATACGCTTGGCTCGGAATTCTATACCAAAGCGGTCGTGGGTATCGGTACCGCGGTGGAAGGCGTGAAGGATCTGGCGCGTTCGTTTAAAGAAGCACAGATTGCGTTGGAAGTCGGAAAAGTGTTTGATACCGAAAAGGCGATTGTATGCTATGACAATCTGGGAATCGCGCGCTTGATTTACCAGCTTCCCACAACGCTTTGTGAGATGTTCCTGCGGGAAGTGTTCAAAAAGGGATCTATTGAAAGCCTGGATCAGGAAACGCTGTTTACCATTCAGAAATTTTTCGAGAACAACCTGAATGTGTCCGAAACCTCCCGGAAGCTGTTTGTCCACCGGAATACGCTGGTATACCGTTTGGAGAAAATCAAAAAGCTTACCGGTCTGGACCTGCGGGAATTCGACCATGCCATCGTTTTCAAAGTGGCGCTGATGGTCAAAAAATATTTAACGGCTAACCCCATCAAATATTAAGGGCCATAGGCTTGGTTCTGTGAGGGCGGGTGCAAAGTGATTCGTTTTTCCAATGTATCAAAGACATATGATAATGGGACAGAAGCGCTGAAAAATGTGGACCTGGAAATTGCCGACGGCGAATTTGTTTTTGTTGTCGGCTCTTCCGGCGCCGGTAAAAGTACGTTGATTAAACTGCTGCTGCGCGAAGAGATTCCTTCTTCGGGAACGATTGAAGTGAACGGCTACACGGTAAATCGTTTGAAACGCAGACAGATTCCCGTTTTTCGTCGTTCTTTGGGCGTGGTTTTTCAGGACTTCAGATTGATTCCGACCATGAACGTTTATGATAATGTGGCGTTTGCGCTGCGTGTGACCAACGTTTCCACCCGGGATATTCGTCGGCGTGTGCCGTATATCCTGAGCCTGGTGGGGCTGGCGTCCAAGGCGCGGTGCAAAATGAATGAGCTTTCGGGCGGTGAACAGCAGCGTGTGGCTTTGGCGAGGGCTTTGGTAAACAATCCGAAGCTGATTATCGCAGATGAGCCTACCGGCAACATCGACCCGGAGCTTTCTTATGAGATTGTAGATCTTCTCAACGAGATCAATAAAGTGGGAACAACTGTCGTGATGGTAACACATGAGCATGATTTGGTTGCCCAGTTCAATCACCGGGTCATTACGATCGATAACGGCAGCGTCGTAAGAGACGACGCGGATTGGGGGCAGCGATGAAAGGTTCCAGTTTTACTTATTTGATTAAGGAAGGCGCTCGCAACATCTGGGTAAATCGGATGATGTCATTGGCCTCCATCGGCATTTTGGTTTCCTGCATGCTGTTGATCGGCAGTGCGATTTTGCTTTCCATCAACCTGAACGGCATGATAAGCTATGTGGAAAACCAAAATGAAATGGTTGCCTTCCTGGAAGACGATGCAGACGATACGATGGTTTCCGAGGTAAAGGCGGCGCTGGATAAAAACAGCAATATCGACTCGTTCTCGTTTGTTTCCCGCGAAGAGGCTCTGGAGCGGTACAGCGAGATCGTTCCGGAAAGCTTACTGGAAAATCTGGAGCAGGACAAGGATGAAGTTTTTCCCCTTTCGTTCCGGATCACCTTAAAAGATTTGTCTCTGATTAACGAGACGACAGCACAGATCGAATCGATTCCCGGCGTTATGCAGGTCAACGCGCCTACTAATGTGGCGGAGACCGTGACCGGGATCAAACGGGCCGTTTATCTTTGCGGCTCCGGTATTGTTATTATTTTGCTGGCGGTTACGCTGATTATCATTGCCAATACCATTAAGGTTACGGTTTTTAACCGCCGCAAGGAAATCAACATCATGAAATTTGTTGGCGCTACCGACTTATTCATCCGGATGCCGTTTGTGGTGGAAGGCATTTTGCTGGGGGTTATTTCTGCCTGCATGGCTTATCTGCTTTTGTGGGGCGGATATACTTACCTGATGGGCCATGTACAGGCGCAGGCTTCTACGGCACTGTCAGCGTTTTTGAAGAATATGGTACCTTTTTCCAAGGTAGCGAAACAGCTGCTGGCCAGTTTTGCGGTCGGCGGTGTGGCTGTCGGCGTGTTCGGCAGTATGATTTTTGTGCGCAAACATTTAAGAGTATAAAAGATTGCGGCATCCCAAACGAAAGGACGTGGCGGATTGGATTTCAAAAAAATCCTTTTGAGAACCACCGGCTTGGCTCTTTGCCTTTCTCTTGTTTTAGGCGGACAGGCCGGTACTTTCAGCGTTTTTGCCGAGGATGTGACAGCCGAGGATACGAACAGCGCGGATTCCGGGCAGGATGCTTCTCAGAATGAGGATTACAAGGACGAATTGGAGAATCTGGGGTCACAGCTCAAAGACCTTCAGGAACAGCAGGACGCAATTCAGAAAAACATAGATAAAGCGAAATCGGACAAGGAAAAAGCTTTGGCGCAAAAACAACAGATTGACAGCCAGATATCCTTGACTCGTCAGCAGATTCAGCTGGTCAATGAAAAAATTGCGCTTTTAAGCGATAATATCGCGCAAAAAGAAGCTCAAATTCAACAAAAATCAGAAGAAATCGACGAAAATTATACGTTGTTTAAAAAGCGGATCCGCTCTTCCTATCTCAGCGGCGACGCGTCGACATTGGGTCTTGTGCTCGGGTCGGACAGCTTTTATGATTTTTTGACCCGGGCTGAGATTGTCGGCCGTATCGCCCAAAGAGATCAAGATGTGATTGACCAGCTGATTTCCGACAAGGAATCTATTGAATTGGACAAAAAACAGGTGGAAACAGACCGTGCTGAAGTAGAGTCGGCCAAGGAACAGCTGGATCAGCTGACAGCGAGTTTGAACCAACAATTGGGCCAGACGCAGCAGCAGCTGCAGGATATTTCCGCGCTGGAAGAGCAATTTAACAAGGACAAGGCGGCGACCCAGGCTGAAATGGCAGCAATCCAGGCGGATATCGACGCGATTTACGCCAAGCTGGATTCCATGGGGGATTTCGTCGGCGGACAATTTGGATGGCCTTCGCCCAGTTATTCCAATATCACCTCTTATTACGGGTGGCGGTTTAACGGAAGCGATTTCCATACAGGTATCGACATCTCCGGAGCAAACATTTATGGTACGCCGGTTGTGGCATCCAATTCCGGTAAAGTGGTGTTTGTCAACACCAGCTACACGCCCGGCAAAGGATACGGCAAGTACCTGATTGTGGATCACGGCGGTGGGTATACTACTTTATATGCGCATAACAGCGAGATTGTGGTCAATGTGGGCGACTATGTTACCCGCGGACAAACGATTGCCAAGGTCGGCTCCACCGGCTGGTCTACCGGCCCCCATATTCACTTCGAAATCCGGATCAACGGCAAACATACCAATCCGCTGGAATACCTGCAATAACTGCAGGTATCATGTGACATCTTGAGCAAAGATTGGAGAAAACAGATGAACAAAAAAATATCCTTAGGAGCAACGATTACGTTGATGATCATGGCTGCGGCGGTTACTTTTTCTATTACCATGATCTATTACATGGATGTTTTTAACGGGAAGGTTTACAACTTAAAAGAAAGAGAGACCATGTACAGCAAACTCTCTGAACTGGACCGTATTGTCCGGGCCAATTATGTCGGCAATATTGATGAGGACGCGCTGAATGAGGCGCTGGCGGACGGATATGTAGCTGGCACCGGAGACAAATACGCACGGTATTTTACGCCTGAAGAATACGAATCGTATATGATAGACCTGGAAGGCCGCGTCGTTGGAATCGGCATTTCGGCCCAACAGGACCCCAGCGGATACATTTTGATCAATGAAGTTTACGCGGATTCTCCCGCAGCCATTGTTGGCCTGCAGGCAGGGGATTTTATCATCAAAGTGGATGAGCTGGATGTCAACGCGGAAACCTATCAGCAGGCGGCGGACGCCATCCGAGGGGAAGAGGGAAGCAAGGTCAATATTACCTACCGGCGCGATTCGGAGGATACGACTATCGAGGTGACTCGGCGCAAAGTAGATATTCCGACTGTGTTTTCCCGCATGATTGAAAGCAATGTCGGCTATGTTCAGATTACAGAGTTTAACGAGAGCACTGCGACACAGTTTTCCAAGCAGGTGGATGAATTAATAGGACAGGGCGCGCAGGCGCTGGTGTTTGATGTGCGGAACAACGGCGGCGGCACCTTGAATTCCGTGACGAAAATGCTGGATAAATTGCTGCCGGAGGGCGATATTGTATCTGCTGAGTACAAAGACGGCACCGTCGAAGTGCTGGCAAAAAGCGATGCGGATGAAATTACTTTGCCGATGGTCGTTTTGACAAATGAAAAGACGGCCAGCGCGGCAGAATTGTTTACACAAGCGCTGCGGGATTACGGGAAAGCCAAGTCCGTTGGCAGTACGACCTACGGAAAAGGAACCATGCAGACGGTGAAAAAACTCAACGACGGTTCGGCAGTCAATATAACGATAGCGCGCTATCTGCCTCCCAACGGCGTCTGCTATGACGGTGAGGGAATCAAGCCGGACTATGAAGTAGAGCTGACGGCGGATATGGAAGCCAATTTTGAAAATTTGGACGAGACCACCGATCCGCAGCTGAAAAAAGCATTGGAAGTGGTGATCGGTTCCATGCGCGGCGAAGGAATCGAACCGGATTCCCAGAATTCGCAGGCTGCAGAAGAAAGCGGGACCGAATCGTCTGAACAATCGGCAGAGGAGCAGAGCACGGCCGCATAGCAGTCAATACATCAAAAAAATTGCATGGGCCTAAAAAGTCCATGCAATTTTTTGTAAGCAGGTGCATATTCCGGCAGGACAAAGCATACAGTATAACAGCTTGTGCCGGGAGGGACAAGAATGGTTGCTGTGGTCCAAATAGAGCGGTGGAAAGAAAAGAACCTTTGGGAAAAAATCCGCTTGCAAATAAAAAGATATGCGGCTGCACAGACAGATGCTGAAAGTCCTTGGGGAGAATACCGGGTGTTTCATGTGTGTGACCGGAAGATCCGGTGGGAGCAGCTGGAGAAAGCGGCAGGTCGAGAAAATATGCAGGTGCTTTTGCCGGACGGATTGGCGCCGCCTGCAGGCTTTCCAATTTTTTCGGCCGAATCTTTCCGGGAAAACCTTTTTGATACGGCGGCAAAGCGACTTTTATCACAACTGCGGTGTCCAATGAAAGACAGGCAGATTTTTCTGGCGGATCAAAAAGGGGAGCGGTTGGAATGGCTGGAACATTGGATTCCTTACAGTCCGGTTTTCCGGGTGGTATGTGAAAATCAGGAATGCTGCCGCGAGATGGCGCAAAGCCTGTTGGATGAGTACGGCGCTGTGCTGCAGTATGACGAGGCGCTTCCAGTCAGGGCGGGAGGCATCCTGATGGACCCATCGGGATGGCTTTGTCCATGGAAAGGATTTCGCGGACTGATTTTAACGGCGGCTCGTCAGCCAGGGAAAGGAATTTGTATCGAACCGTCGGGGGAAGCGGCAAAAGGAGTGATACTGCCAAAGGGAATTTTACTTGTGGACTTTTTGGCAGCGATTTTGCAGGAGAGCACTTTGCCTCCTGTGGAAATTGCTTGTCAAGGCTGGAAAAACGGGAGGACAATCCCCTGGGATGAACTGCTCCGATTGGCATCAGAAAGCTGTTTGGAACGCTGAAGTTTTGTTCATAGAAGGTTTTCAGTTTGCGCCTTGACAGAAAGGATAGCCTGAATTATAATACTACTACTGTCTGTAACAGCACGGATAGAAAGGAAGATGCATGTGGCTGAGAAAAAACGTCTGACAGAAGATGGCTTGAAAAAAATTGAGCAGGAATTGGAAAATCTGAAGACAGTTCGGCGGAAAGAAATTGCCGAAAAAATAAAAGTAGCCTTGTCTTTCGGAGATTTATCCGAAAACAGTGAATATGATGAAGCCAAAAACGAACAGGCTATTATTGAGGCGAAGATCACACAGTTGGAGGCCATGCTGAAAGTAGTCGAGGTAGTAGATACGGATGAATTGTCTACCGATGTTGTCGGCGTTGGCTCCAAGGTGCGGATTTTGGATATGGACATGGACGAGGAAGAGGAATATCAGATCGTCGGTTCGGCGGAAGCGGACCCCATGGAAAACAGAATCTCGGATGAGTCTCCGATGGGAAAAGGCCTCATTGGCGGCCGGGTCGGCGAGGAGATTGATATTGATGTTCCCGCAGGCATTATGCGGCTGAAAGTTTTGTCTATTTCCAAATAAGAGGCGAAAGAAAAAAGTAGTTTTTCTGGCGCCGCAGAAAAACTCATGGAAAATAGCAATCCCAATCCCATCTACTGTTGCAAAGGAAAATGGCAGCATGAAAAGCAGAAATGCTTTTTATGCTGCTTTTTTTGTGAAAACGGCCTGCCGCTTTGGCGGCTCTTCTGTCCGGCTTGCTATTTATAGCTTTATATTGGCTTTGATATCCCATTGACAAGGAAACGATCGGTCACTATAATACAAGTAAACGGTCGTTTACCTACGGAGGGGATCGCATGACTGACACAAAAGAAAAAATTTTGATGACGGCGCTTCATCTGTTTGCAAGAGAGGGCTATGAGGCCGTTTCGGTCAGCATGATTGCAGCGGAACTTGGGATAACAAAAGGCGCGCTGTATAAGCATTATAAAAACAAACGCGATATTTTTGACAGCATTGTTGAAAGAATGTATCGAATCGACGCACAAAGGTCGCAGGAATATGAAGTGCCGCAGGAAAAATACGAAACCCGGCCAGAATCCTACGAAAGCGTATCCATGGACAGCATTCAGAATTATACGATGTCTCAATTCATATTTTGGACGGAGGATGACTTTGCGTCTCATTTCCGCAAGATGCTGACCTTGGAACAGTATCGCAACGCTGAAATGGCAGAACTGTATCATAACTGTATCGTTTCCGGACCGGTTTGGTATATGGAAGACATCTTCCGCGAAATGATAAAGAACGGTGTTTTAAAGGAAGCGGACCCCAAACAGCTTGCGGTTGAATTTTATGCTCCGTTTTATCTGCTGGTAAATTGTTCTGATTTATCCAAAGACAAGGGGCAATGGATGGAACTGCTTCGCAGCCAGATAGAATGCTTTATGCAGTGTCACGCTGCGGGCCATTTACGAAAGGACTAAGGAATGGGAAAAATCGATATGGCTGAGTTTGGATTGTTCAGCCAATATGCAGCGCTTATGCAGGAATACGATAAAAACAATCTAATAGGGCGGGTCCTTTCGCAGAAAAAAGGACTGTACCGCGTAATCAGCGAAGAGGGGGAACAGCTTGCGGAAGTATCCGGCAGATTGCGGCACCGCGCTGTAAGCGCCTCGGATTTTCCCGCGGTGGGTGATTTTGTGATGATCGATTGCACCTCATCCCAAAGCCGCGCCATGATACACGGGGTTTTGCCGAGAAAAAGCGTGTTTATCCGGAAAGCCGCGGGAACGGGCCATACGGAGCAAGTCGTTGCGGCTAATGTTGATACAATATTCATTTGCATGTCGCTTAACAACGATTTTAATCTCAGAAGAGCAGAGCGCTACCTTTCTGTCGCCTGGAACAGCGGCGCGACCCCCGTGATCGTTTTAACAAAATCAGATTTGTGTTCCAATCTGGAATCGTTTATGCGTTCGATGGAATCTGTCGCTGTCGGGACGGATATTGTCGTAACATCTTCGGCGGAAGAAGATGGATACAAAAAACTTCTTCCCTATCTTCAAAAGGGAAAGACGGTTGCGTTAATCGGTTCCTCCGGCGTCGGGAAATCTACGCTGATTAACCGGCTGCTCGGAGAAAATCGTTTGGCGACAAACGGACTCAGAAATGACGACAAAGGAAAGCATACCACAACAAGACGGGAACTGTTTTTGCTGGAGCAGGGCGGAATGGTAATCGACACACCAGGCATGAGAGAGCTTGGCCTATGGGACATAGACGATGGGTTCGATCAATCTTTTTCCGATATAGAAAAGCTGGCGGCGATGTGCCGCTTTCATGATTGTACCCATACGAATGAACCCAATTGCGCGGTCCGGGAAGCGGTTATAAAAGGAGAACTTTCCCAAGAGCGTGTCCGTTCGTACCAGAAGTTGAAATCCGAGAGCAGATATGCCGAGGATGCAGAAAGCTATTTAGCCCAAAAGAGACAAAAATTCAAAAATATTGCCAAAATCAACAAAAGAAATCGTGGAAGATAAGGGAAAATAAAAATGAAGTATCTCAAAAGTGAAAAATACAACACACCGGCATTGCAGGAGAAAATGATGGGGCCGAATCCCGTTAAATTAGCGGAAGAACTGCTCACGGAGCATAAAATCCCAGATGGGGCAGTCGTTTGCGACTTGGGAAGCGGGCAGGGCATAACCAGCATGTTTTTGGCCAAAGAATACGGATTTACCGTATATGCTGCTGATTTATGGAGCGATCCTGCGGATAATCAAAAATTCTTTGATGAGATGGGAATAAAGAAAAAGTAGGTCATCCCCGTCCAAGCCGATGCGGCTAGCTTGCCCTTTGAAAAGGAATTTTTTGATGCGGTAGTCAGCATTGACTCTTACCATTACTTTGGGAGGGATTCGCATTATCTTGATGATAAGCTCTTGCCTTTTGTAAAAAGCGGGGGATATCTTTATATCGCGATTCCCGGCATGAAAAAGGATTGCCACCATGATTTGCCCAAGGAACTTTTGCTTTCCTGGACGCCGGAACAGCTCGACACGATGCACGATGTTTGTTATTGGAGTGAAATCGCCGGCAAAAGCTATGATGCGGAAGTCGTTGCCGTTCAAGAGATGCAGAGCAACGAAGAAGTGTGGGCGGATTGGTTAAAGCAAGACAATGCGTATGCCGTTGGCGACAGGAAGTCAATGGAGGCCGGCGGCGGGAAATACCTGAATTTTATTGCGATTGTACTGAGAAAAAAGTAAGAGAATCATGCCGGAGCAACAGCAGTTTCTCCAGGCTGAACGTTTGAAACAGCCGGATTCCACAGAAAAGGGATCCGGCTTTCAATCGCTTTGCCGCTGCAGGAAAAGATTTTTTGAAGATCATTGATTATTAAAAAGCGATTTGTTATGATGATAACAAAGAAAAAGGCTGCCTTGTTTTTGGCGACCCGCTCCGAAAGAATCAATATCCGGCTGGCCAGGCGAATGATTCTTATTTTAAGAGCTTTTCAAGCTGATCGGTCAGTTTGAAAAGCTTTTTGCTTTTTGATGGCGCGCCAAAGGACGCTGTTTCGATACAAATCGTAAAAAACAACTGTGGCAAAACCATCACTTGTTTTGCTGTATCCCTATATGGCGCAGTCTGTTTTCCAAAGTGCAATACATCCATGCGGAGGTATCATATGAAAGCGATTGAAACAAATCAATTGACAAAATTTTACGGGAAATCCCGCGGCATTACCAATGTCAATCTCTCGGTAGAAGAGGGCGATTTTTTTGGATTTATCGGTCCGAACGGAGCGGGAAAATCCACCACGATCCGCACCCTTTTGGGTTTGATTTTCCCCACAAGCGGCAGTGCGGCAGTGCTTGGCAAGAGCATCTCGCAAAACCGGATCGAAATATTGTCTCAGGTGGGGTATTTGCCGTCCGAAGCGATGTTTTACAGCGGAATGCGTGTTCGGGACATTCTTTCCTACTCCGCCAAACTGCATCAAAGAGATTGCAAAGAGGAAGCGGGAAAACTTTGCGAGCGGCTTGAATTGGACATTTCCCGCCGTGTGGATGAATTATCGCTCGGCAACAGAAAAAAGGTGGGAATTGTCTGTGCGCTTCAGCATAAACCGAAGCTGTATATTTTGGATGAACCCACAAGCGGTTTGGACCCGCTGATGCAGAAGGAGTTTTATGAACTGCTTACCGAACGAAATCAGGAGGGGGCAACGGTATTTCTTTCCTCGCATGTTTTATCGGAAATCAGCCGGTACTGTAAACACGCCGCTGTCATTCGCGATGGGAAAATCCTTGCTTCGGACAGTGTGGAAAAGCTTGGCCACACCGGGGTCAAACGCGTTACCCTGCAGAGCGCGGAGCGCGTACCCGAGATTCCTGATGCAAAAAACATCACAGTGGAAAACGGTTCGGTCAGCTTCCTTTACAGCGGAAGTCCGAAGCAATTATTGACCTCTCTTGCCGATCTTTCGTTTGAAGATTTTACGGTTACCGATCCGGACCTGGAGGAGGTCTTTATGCATTATTACGTGAAGGAGGAAAACTGAAATGTCGATTTTCTTTCATGAACTGAAAAGAGGACAAAAGTCTCTCCTGGTTTGGTCCTGTGCGATTGCGTTTATGCTTGGTATCTGCGTTCTGATCTATCCCGAGATGAAAACCCAGATGGATGGCATCAGCACGATGTTTGCCGAAATGGGATCGTTTTCCGAAGCGTTCGGCATGGACAGAATCAATTTTGGTACTTTCATCGGCTTTTTCGGCGTTGAGTGCGGCAACATTCTGGGACTTGGCGGCGCATTGTTTGCGGCAACTCTCGGTATTTCCTCTCTCGCAAAGGAGGAAAAAGAGCATACCGCTGAATTTCTGCTGACACATCCGGTCTCCAGAGAAAAAGTGCTGGCAGAGAAACTTTTGGCTGTTTTTGCGCAGATCGTGGTTTTGAATATGGTATCGGTGCTTGTTACCGTTCTTTCTGCCCTCGCCATTGGGGAAAGCGCGGATGTCAAAACCATGTCTCTGCTGTTTCTCTCCTATTTTATTATGCAGATAGAAATCTCCGCTGTTACCTTTGGCATTTCGGCGTTTTTGCGAGGAAATGGATTGGGAATAGGGCTGGGCATTGCTGTTTTACTGTATTTTCTCAATATCATTTCCAATTTGACAGAAAATGTAAAATTTCTCAAATATATTACGCCGTTCGGGTATACGGAAGGCGCGGACATCATTTCAAACGGCGCGATTGAAATGCCATATCTTGCCGCGGGCATCGTATTTACGGCAGCCGGAATTGCAATCGCGTTTATCCAATACCGCAAAAAGGATATCAGTTGATGGACGATATCCCGCTTTCTCTTTATAATGGGAAAAAGGCGCCAGGGGAAAGGTTTTTTCAAAAGCCGGTACATGCGATTGGGATGTACCGGCTTTTTGCTGCCACGTTCCGCTTTCGGTCTGTCTCACAAGGAAGAGCAGTTGCGGCAGATAAAGCACAAAGTCGGCTTTCAATAGGCAAGAATGCCCAAAAGGGAAGGCCAAACCATACGGAGATTTTCAGGATTTCGCCTTTACAGGCCGGCGGGACTTATGTTAAAATATCACATATTAGAAACTATGCGACGCAAACGCATTTGGAGGTCAGAAAAATGGACGAGCAGAACACAATGCCGCAGGCACAGCAGCCGGAGGCGGAATTGTCCGAAATCCTGCGGATTCGGCGGGAGAAATTAGCCGCGCTGCAGCAGGCTGGACGGAATCCTTTTGAAGAGACTACTTATGATGTGGACGCTTACGCGAAAGACATCAATGAAAAATTTGACGAATATGAGGGGAAACATGTTTCCGTCGCGGGGCGTATTCTTTCCAAACGCGGTATGGGTAAAGCCGGCTTTATCGACATCCAGGACCAAAGCGGGCGTATCCAGTCGTATGTGCGGAAAGACCATCTGGGCGATGAGGAATATGAGTGGTTTAAAAAATATGATATTGGGGATATCATTGGCATTAAGGGAGAGGTGTTCCGTACCCAGAAAGGGCAGATCTCTGTAAAAGCCGATGAGGTGAAGCTGCTGTCCAAATCTTTGCTTCCGCTGCCGGAAAAATGGCATGGCCTGAAAGATACCGAGCTGCGGTATCGCCAGCGGTATGTGGATTTGATCGTGAACCCCAATGTGAAAAAAGCTTTTGTCATGCGCTCGAAATTCATTCGGCACATGCGCAGTTATTTGGATGAGCGGGGCTATATCGAGGTGGAAACGCCGGTGCTGAACACCATTGCCGGCGGCGCGGCGGCTCGCCCGTTCATTACCCACCACAACACGCTGGATCTGGATATGTATATGCGTATCGCCACGGAG
>DFDW01000012.1 GCA_002369315.1 Ruminococcaceae bacterium UBA3818
TTTTGCAAAAAAAATTAAAAAACGCGTTTTTTCATCTTTTTCATACTTTTTTTATAAAACAAGAAAAAAAGCCTTGACTTTCCTTTTGAATTTTGCTATATTAATTGGGCTGAATAAAGTTATGCGCTGCTAGCTCAGCTGGATAGAGTGACTGGCTACGAACCAGTAGGTCAGGGGTTCGAGTCCCTTCAGGCGCGCCAGGAAAAGCCGATCGGAATCATCCGGTCGGCTTTTCTTATTAAATACCAAAAGTCGACTTTCCCGCTTCTTTGTGCTATAATAAAAAACAAACAAATGGAAAAGGAACGATTATATGGAACCCTTTCTTCTCAAACCTGCGTGCAAAACCTCTATTTGGGGCGGCACAAAGTTAAAAAAGCGTTTTCATAAAGACTACCCGGGCGATATCATTTCCGAATCCTGGGAACTTTCCGTGCATCCGGCCGGACTAAGTCTGGCGGACAGCGGCTCTTTCTGCGGGGCCTCTCTTGCCGAACTGATCAAAACCCCTTCCGTACTGGGGAGATTTGTAAAAGAATATTCTGTTTTTCCGTTGATGATCAAATGGATTGATTCCCAACGTCCCCTGTCCATTCAGGTCCATCCGGATAACGACTATGCCCTGGAACATGAAAACGACATGGGCAAAACCGAGATGTGGTATATTATCGACTGCGACCCCGGCGCCTATTTATACTATGGATTTTCTCACGAAATCACCCAGGAGGAATTTGCCAGCCGTATCCGGGATAACAGTCTTTTGGAAGTTGTGAAAAAAGTACCGGTAAAAAAGGGCGATGTCTTTTTCATCCCCTCCGGTACGCTCCATGCCATTGGGCCGGGTATTCTTCTGGCGGAAGTACAGCAGAGTTCCAATGTCACCTACCGTATTTATGATTACGGAAGACTGGATACTGACGGGAAGCCCCGGCAGCTGCATGTTGAAAAAGCAATCGAGGTAACGCGCCTGGCTCCTGCCGATGATGTGATTCCTGTACCTGTTCCGCTGGCAAATCCGCATGACACCCTGCTGGCCTCCTGCCCGTACTTTGCGGTCGTGCGCCAAAGGATTGACACCCCACGTCACAATTCCGGCGATTGTTCTTCTTTTCATGCCCTGATGTGCGTGGAAGGAAGCGGAACGCTCGAAACCGAAACGCAAAAGCTTTCTTTCCCTGCGGGAGCCACCATTTTTGTCCCGGCGGACAGCCCTGATTTCACCCTTTCCGGTTCCATGACGCTACTGGATGTGTTTGTTCCCGACCCCGCCCTGTTTTAGGAGATTGCTTTGCGCCTTTCATCTGCATTCTTCTGCGGAAATTTCTGCAGCAAAAAGCCGTGACGCGGAGAGCCGTCACGGCTTTTTCTTTGATTCGGCAAAGAAATTTTTGTACCGAATCTTATTTTGCTTTTTTCATGGCAACCGCGCCAGCCGCCGCCAGAGACACAACAGACAAGGCAACTGCGACATTTACGAAATCGACAGAGCCGGTAGCCGGGTTCTCCTCCTTATCCGACCCAGAAGAATCTCCGGCGCCATTGTCAGACGCCGCAACAGCCTTCAGCTCTTTGTCGGAGATGACATAGGAACCCAGGTTTTTGGTCTTCAGCGTCAGGGTGCCTTCCTCTTTGTCATACTCCGCTTTGGTTTTCACCAGTTTCTCCTCGGAATTCACCTCATACAGATACCAGGTTTTGTCCATATCGCTAACGTTATAAACCAAAGTACCGTTGAAGTCAAAAGCGGGATTGCCGTTAAACTGCAGGAAAGACAGGTCCGCGTCCTCATTGGCCTGGACGATGGATTTGATCGCCTTGGTGGTGTAGTGCATGTTTACATCGGCCTGGTCCTCCAGACGGACATTGTAATATGCGTCTACATCGGAAAAGCTGAACGTTACATTTTTGTTGGTAGAAGCAAAATCATATACCGGAGCATCGTTGTTCAAAACGATTTCCAGTTCCGCGTCCGCACCGATCTCAGCTTTTTTCCACTGAACGGTAAAGTCGAAAGAATAGGTTTTCACCAGCGCGTTGGTGTTCTTATGTTTCAGTTGAATATCGCCGGCAACATTTACCGCCTTGGTGCCATAATTCTCTTTCAGCTGAAGAATCAGAGCGTCTTTGCCCTCGTCGTTTTTACCGACGGTAACGGACTCTACCGCGTCTTTGCCGGAAGTCAGCTTGTTGGTCACTTTCAGGGCAGAAGCGTCCATCTCCTCATCCAACAGAATTTCTACAGACTGGCCGGGGGTATTTTCCTGTGTATATTTGTCATTTTGATTTTCTGTCTCTTCTGCAAACGCTGTCAAACTGGTCACTGCAACAGCAGCGGCCATCATCAGGACCGCTAAGGTCTTTTTCATGGTTTTTCCTCCTTGAAATTGTTTGGCGGCGCGCTCTCCAACAGGCCGTTCCCTTTTGGGATAAGAAATTTTTCTCCCCTGGGACAGCCTTATTATAAAAAAGCGCAAAGGTCGTTTCAACCGGTGGATTTTTCCCCTTTGGGGATTTCCTTCCTCGGTTGGGAAAAGTTCTTGCCTTCGGCCACAAAAGTTTGGAAGAAAACCAAATCAATGGCAAAAAGCCAAAAATCTGTTTGCCAAGTCTTTCGCAGTTCTTTTTATAGAAGAAATGGATATCCGCTTTTTTCTTCATCAAAAAGTCCAAAGCAACAGCCGGTACACATTTGAGTGTACCGGCTGTCTTTCTCCGCAGAGAATCCCTTTTGATATGTTAGCGCTTGCCAACAGCCATCCAAAATCACGCGCCTGCCGGAATCGCAAAAATTTTGAAGCTTTCCCGGCTGCACCATATCATTTTACACGGGCCGCATATTGCTCAAATATCTTTTTCACCTCGTCCTGATCCAGGCGGTTTATCGGAACCGGGGAGGTCGGATGATTGGAGACCGGCGCAATTTGTTTTGCAAACCACTGTACATCATACCATCGCCCCAGCTTATATCCTGCGTTCTCCCATTTTGCGAGAACGGAAAACCCCATCGCCTGGTGAAGCGCCTCGCTTTTCGGATTAGGATGGGTCACGATACCGATGACCTTTAAATACCCCTGCATCACCAAAACATCCAAAAGGCAACCGTATAAGAGCCGGCCAATACCCTTTCCTCTGGTGTCTTCCCGCAAGTAGATGGTCAAGTCCGCATTCCATTGATACGCCTTTCTCACATTTTGAGGCGAAGCATAGGCGTACCCGATTATCTGCCCGTCCGCTTCCGCCACAATCCACGGAAAAACAGGCATATACGCTTTCATTCTGCGCGCGATTTCACCTGCATCCGGAGGAATATATTCAAAAGTAATGCTGGTTTTTTCCACATAGGGACGATAAATTTCAGCGCAGGAAAGCGCATCTTCCGCGTTGGCAAAACGAAACACCAATGACACAGGCCATCATCCTCTCTTTTTTGAAAAAAAGACGCTGCGTTTTTACGCAGCGTCTTTGCATTACAGCGTTAACATTAGCATGTTCCAGAATGATTGTCAAGCTTTGGGCTTTTTGTTCAGGCAAAGTCTGTCCGGCAGGCCAAGCAGACCGCTCACGCAAAAAGGCAACGACAGCATCTGCGTACGATGGTCACTCCCATTTGCGATATCCTCGCTCTTTCTGCATGACAGACAATTTGCCATGCTGCCCTCGTAAACTCCGTCAGATCGCGCGGGTATACTCTTTCAGCCAATCCCGCTCCTCATCGGTGAGATAGTCGAACAGCTTGCCGTATACCATTGCGTGATAGTCATTCAAAGTTTGGCGTTCTTTCGCGGTCATATACTGCGGATCGATGCCGTCCAAATCGATAGGGGCATAGGTTACCGGCTCGAAATACATAAACTGCCCGTCCGCATTTTTCACACCCTTGCGGCAGATCAGTTCATTCTCAGTGCGGATACCATGGCTTCCTTCAATATAGATTCCCGGCTCATCGGTAGTCACCATTCCTTCTTCCAGAATAGCGCTGTCCCGGCGCTCCGGTACAATTTTCCACCGGAACCCATTCGGTGCTTCGTGGACGTTGAGCAAATAGCCGATTCCGTGTCCGGTGCCGCATTTATAATCCAGATCCAAATCCCAAATCGGTCCCCGGGCCAGGATATCCAGGTTCATTCCGATACAGCCGTACAAAAACCGCGCATTTGCCAAATTCAGGCAGCTGCGCAATACGGTGGTAAAATGCAGCTTCTGCTCATCGGTAATGGGACCCAGTACCATGGTGCGGGTGATATCGGTGGTTCCTTCGTAATACTGGCCGCCGGAATCCACCAGCAGCATTCCCTCCGGCTCCAATACCGCGTTGGACTCCTCTGTTGCGGAATAATGCATCATCGCCGCGTTTGCCTTGTAGGCGGAAATGGTCTCAAAACTGGGTTCGATAAAGCCTTCCTGCTCTGCCCGGCGCGCCAACAGATAATCCGACGCACTGATTTCCGTCATGGGGATTTTTCCCACGTTGGTTTTCAGCCAATACATAAACTTGGTAAAAGCAACGCCGTCTTTAATGTGGGCATTCCGGATATTTTTCAATTCCACCGGATTTTTGATTGCTTTGGCCAGCTGCGTAGGATTAGCCTTTTCCACTTTCCTGCCCTGGATGGAAGAGTCAATCTCATAGTTGACCTTCTGCGGATCCATCAGCACGACTTCATCGGCCGCCATCGCCTTGACAAACGGAATCATCTCATCATATCCATGGATCTCCACTCCATCGGCAGCCATTTGGGCCCGGATTTCCTCGTTCAGGCACACTGGATTGACAAAAAGGTGGGCTTTTTCCATCTCAACCACTGCGTAAGACAGGACCACCGGGTTGCACGCTACATCATTGCCGCGAATATTAAACAGCCAGGCAATGTCATCCAGGGTAGTGATTATATGCGCAGTACAGCCGTTGGTTTTCATTTTTTCCCGCAGCTCAAACAATTTTTGCGTCACAGATTTCCCCGCGTATTTTTCATCCAGCAGGAATGCCGGCTCCGCAGATAAAGCGGGACGGTCTTCCCAAATCATCCCCACCAGGTCCTCACTTGTGGAGAGCGCCACTTTTTTGTCAGCCAGCTTTTCGGTAAACGCACGGCCCAAAGCCGCGGTGATAACCCGTCCGTCGAATCCCAGCTTGCCGCCGGCGGGAATCGCGTCATACAAATAATCCTCAATTTCCGGCGTGCCCTCTTCTCCCATTTTCATCAGCGTGACAGTGGTGTCCTTCAACTGGTTCGCGGCCTGAATAAAGTAGCGGCCGTCCGTCCACAGACATGCCTCTTTGGGCGTGACTACCAGCGTTCCGGCGGAGCCGGTAAAGCCGGACATGTATTTTCTCGCTTTAAAATAATCGCCCACATATTCTGATTCATGGAAATCAGAAGTAGGAATCACATAGGCATCTATACCGCGCTGAGCCATCAGGCCGCGCAATTTTTCCAATCTTTGTGGTATCATCGTCATTCCTCCTTATTCTTTGCCCTTATCATAGCACAACCGATTTTTAAAAGCCAGAGGATTTGGGAATATTTTGCTTGCCAACGTATGTATGGGCGAGTATTGTGAAACAAAAAATCTTCAACAGCGGCCCAAAGCTCGTTATCCTTTTTTGCTGTATCATCTATTTATATCCTCTTTTTCTCTTTTCTTTCAAACGTCTCGGCCGAAATCTTCTTCCAGACCGGCCAGGCGCGCTTTTGGCAATGCTGCAAAACAAAAAAGCACGGCCGTTTTTTTAACCGCCGTGCTTTACCCTCATTTTTAGTCCATCCTATGCCAGTTTTCTGGAAAGATTGATCGCCTTTTTTAACTCCGGTACCAAAATAGCCGCCGAAATAATTTTTACCGCGTCGCCGGGCAAAAACGGTACCACGCAAGCACTCAATGCTGCGACCAATCCCTTGCCGGTGAGCAAAACAAACCAGACCGTACCAAACAGATAGCACAATGCCAAACCGCCTGTCATTCCAACCGCCAGCTTCCAGAACGAATCGCCCCAGTAGGTCGACACCATGCCTACTGCCAGTGCCGCAAAAATATATCCTAAAATATAGCCGCCTGTAGGACCCGCCAAAACAGATAAGCCGCCACGGAAATTGGAAAATACGGGCATTCCTACTGCGCCCATCATCACATAAACGACCATGCTAACTGCGCCTTTGTAGCTGCCCAGCAGACCGCCGGCCAGATAAACTGAAAACAACGCCAAATTAATCGGTATTTCGCCTATCGGAATGCCAATTTGGGAAAGGATACCGGTCATTGCCGCCAGTAACGCGCACAGTACCATGTCTTTTACCGTGAATTTTTTTGTCATATCCACAACTCCAATCTGTTTTGATTTATCCCAGCTTTTGCTTCTCCTAAAAAAGCCGAAATCAAAACAAATATAGCAGTTTTTTTCTCAAAAAGCAATTCTTTTTCCCTATTTTTCTCGATTGACTTTCCCCCGTATCCGGGATAACATAATGATAAAGAAACATTCGTTTCTCTCACCAGGCGTTTTGGAAATGGCAAATCCGAAAAATTCTGCCAGATGAAAAGGAGGCTCCATCATGGCGACCCTTTCCACCAACATCCAGTACCTCAAAGGCGTGGGGGAAAAACGCGCACGGCTTTACGCGCGTTTAGGCGTTGCCACCATTGGGGACCTGTTAGAGTACTACCCGCGGGATTATATTGATTTTTCCCACCCCAGCTCCATCATCGCCGCCCCATATGATAGACCCTGTGCCATTCGCGCCCGGGTTGCGTCCAAATCTTCGGAGCAGCGCATCCGGAAAGGACTTTCCTTGTTCAAAGTTCTGGTTACCGATGGGCAGAATGACATGCTCATCACTTTTTTCAATGCCAAATACACGGTAAGCGCTTTGAAGGAAGAGGAAACCTACCTGTTTTATGGAAGGGTCGCCGGTCGGATCGGGCGGCGGGAAATGGCTTCTCCCCTGGTTTTTCAGGACGATCCCGACCTGGCCTTTTCCCCTGTCTATCCGCTGACCGAGGGGCTTTCGTCCAAAATGATCGCCGCCAATGTCCGGCAGGCGTTGACCCTGGCGGAGGGGTTGGAGCAGGACCCGCTCCCCACCGCTGTCCGAACGGCTTATGAACTGTGCGGGCGCCGGGAGGCGCTGGAGTCCATCCATTTTCCCGCCGACCAAAAAGCACTGGCCAAAGCGCGCCGTCGGCTGATGTTCGAAGAACTTTTTCAGCTGAACCTGGCGCTGGGGCAGACCAAACGAGCCTCTCAAAAAGAGGCCGCTGCCCCTATGAAGCCGGTTGTCATGAACGATTTTTACCATCTTTTTCCCTTTGAACTGACCAAAGCTCAAAAGCGGGCCATCAGCGACTGTCTGGATAATCTGTGCGGTACCGTCCCCATGAACCGGCTGCTGCAGGGTGACGTCGGTTCCGGCAAAACAATGGTCGCCGCCGCTTGCTCCTATTTTACGGTACAAAACGGCTATCAGACTGCTATGATGGCCCCAACGGAAATTTTGGCGGTTCAGCATTATCAGACCTGGTCGAAGCTGTTCGCCGGCACGGAGATTTCCGTCGGCCTGCTCACAGGTTCCATGGGTTCGGCGGCAAAGCGGGAGGTCAAAGCGCGCCTGGCAGACGGCCGGCTCTCCATTGTAATCGGGACTCACGCGCTTTTGCAGGATAGTGTTGTTTTCGACCGGTTGGGACTGGTCATCACCGACGAACAGCACCGGTTCGGCGTATCTCAAAGGATGGCGCTGGCCCAAAAGGCTCAGGCCGGACAGTACCCGCATGTTCTGGTTATGTCCGCCACCCCCATTCCCCGGACGCTGGCCTTCATCATTTACGGCGATTTGGACCTTTCCATTCTGGATGAAATGCCCAAAGGCCGCCAACCGGTCAAGACCTACCTCATTGACCCGCCAAAGCGGGAACGTGCCTACGGTTTCATCCGCAGACATTTAGATGCGGGTGAGCAGGCGTATATTGTCTGTCCGCTGGTCGAGCAGGGAGAAAACTCTCCTGAGGGATTGGAATCGGCGGTGGAAGAAGCAGAGCGCCTGGCAAGGGAGTCTTTCTCCGGTTACGCAGTCGGCATGCTGCACGGCCGGATGAAAGCAGCGGAAAAAGAACGGGTCATGACGGATTTTCAAAGCGGAAAACTGCAACTTCTGGTCTCCACCACCGTCATTGAGGTGGGAGTGGACGTACCGAACGCTACCGTGATGCTCATTCAAAATGCCGAACGGTTCGGATTATCCCAGTTGCATCAACTACGCGGCCGGGTAGGGCGCGGCAAAGCAGAGTCTTTTTGCATCCTGGTCTCTGCCCAGACCGATTCGCCCCGTCTTCAGGCAATCTGCAAAACCAACGATGGGTTCCAGGTAGCTGAAGAAGATTTGAAGCTGCGCGGTCCTGGCGACTTTTTCGGCCTGCGGCAGCATGGGCTTCCGATGATGAAGATCGCAGGTCTTTTGGAGGACATGGAATTGGTGGAAAAAACCCGGGCGGCAGCCATCGAGGTATTGAAAACCGACCCGGATTTGCTTTTGCCGGAACATGCCGCACTAAGAGAGCATACCAATCAGATGCTGGAAACCGCCGGCGCATAAAACGGTTTTCGATTCTTTCATTGTGGTTTGCAAAATTTGTCAGAATATAAAAACCCCGTTTGCGGATGGCTATTGATTCCGCAAACGGGGTTCTTTTTTTGATTATTCCACGCTGATGATAAAGTAATAAACCGGTTGGCCGCCATCTAAAACGGTCAGTTCCACATCCTCCGGCAAACGCTGGCGGATTGCTTCCTCCGCCTGGGCCGCCATTTCAGGGGTTACGTCCTCACCGTAATACACAGTAACGAAAGAACTGTCGCGCTCAAGCATCTGTTTGACCAGTTTGGAACAGGTCCTGGCCAAATCCGTATCAGTAAAGGACAGCTTGCCATTGTCCAAAGCCAGCAGCTCCCCTTCATGGATCTCATGGCCGTCATAATCCGAATCCCGGGCTGCAAAGGTGATGGAACCGGTAGAAACGGTTTCCAGTGCGTTGGACATGTTCACCTGGTTCTCTCCCAGGTCCGCGTCCGGGTCAAAAGCCAGCATCGACGCGATGCCCTGCGGAACCGTGCGGGATGGCAATACGCAGACATTGCGGTCGGCCAGTTTAATAGCCTGTTCCGCCGCCATAATAATATTCTTATTGTTGGGAAGAACAAAAACGTTCTGCGCCGGCGTTGCGTGAATCGCCTTAAGGATGTCCTCCGTGGAAGGGTTCATCGTCTGGCCTCCGCTGACAATCTGGCTGGCTCCCAAATCGCGGAACAGGCCCTGCAGTCCTTTGCCCGCTGCGACCGCTACGATACCATAAGGAATTTCCGGATCTACCGGCACATAAGCGAGCGGCTCCTCCTTGGGATTTTCCTTGGCCGCCTGAGATTTGCGGGCCGCAAACTGCTCTTCCATATTTTCAATCTTCATTTTGCAAAGCATCCCGTACTTGATCGCCTCTTCCAGCGCCAGGCCGGGATTGTTGGTATGCACGTGGCACTTGATGATGTCCTCGTCCTCTACCACAACAACGCTGTCGCCAATCGATTCCAGGTATGCGCGCAATTTCAGAGAGTCGGCGTCCGGTTCTTTTTTCTGCACAATAAATTCTGTGCAATAAGTAAAAGTGATATCCGCATCGTATTGCGCGATGGCATCCTGAAACTCATCTGCTTCCGGCTGATTTTGGTTCTGCGGCTGCGTGTCCTCTATCATAACGCCATCTCTCAGAACGCTGAGCATTCCCTCAAAAACGACCAAAAGGCCTTTGCCACCGGCGTCGACCACGCCGGCTTTTTTTAGGACAGGGAGCATCTCCGGCGTCTGCTCCAGGGCGGAACCCGCTTCTTTCACGATCTCCTCCCATACAGCGATCGCGTCGGGATTGGTTTTGGCTACAACCCGAGCCCGCTCCGCCGCCATGCGGGAAACGGTCAGAATCGTTCCTTCTGTTGGCTTCATTACCGCTTTATAGGCAGCTTCTACGCCCATGGTCAATGCCTGGGCAAAATCGGCGCCATCCGCCTCTTTCTTTCCTGCCAAACCTTTAGAAAAGCCGCGGAACAGCAAAGACAAAATGACGCCTGAGTTTCCGCGAGCGCCCCGCAGCAGGGCAGATGCCGCTGTTTTGGCCACTTCAGCCACCGTGGGATTTTCCATCAATTTCAGCTCCGGCACCGCAGCGCTGATGGTCATGGACATATTGGTACCCGTATCACCGTCCGGTACTGGGAAAACATTCAGTGCGTCCACTTCCTGCCGGCGGGCCACAATGTGATTGGCCGCCGAGATATATGCGTCACGCAGTTGACTACCGTTTATCACTTTCTTACAACCTCCCGTAATCGCTGTCTGAAAAGCGCAGCTTCAAGGACTCCCCCAAAAAACGGGAAGCTATTCCGCCCGCATACCGTCCACATACACGTTGACCTTTGCCACCTCCATACCGGTAGCGTCTTCCACCGTGTAGCGAACCTTATGAATGATACTTTGTACAATGGCAGAAATATTGACGCCATAAGTCACCACAATATGAAGGTCCAGCACAAGCCTGCCTCCGGTAATGTGAACTTTAACGCCTTTATCCGGCACATCACTTTTTGCGATCATCGTACGCAGACCCTGATAAGGGGTAGTGCTGACAAGACCGGCAACGCCAAAGCATTCCGAGGCAGCACGCCCTACCAGATTGGCAAAATATTCTTCCGAAATATGAGTGGCCCCCAAATGATTCTCCAATTTAATCACGCAAGTCCCTCCTAACTGATGCCGCCGCCAGCGCAACGCCGCATTGGCTGCTGTATCTATTGCCCCTGCCGGAGCGGTGTATTTATTTTTACGCTACCACTCATGGATATTGTAAAAGACATCCTGGGCGGTTGCGCGCAAATCATAATAAATCTCCCGGTTGTAATAAATCGTGCCATTGCGGGTCCCGAGAGGAATCAACGGAGTTGCCGATTGAAAGGCTTCCAAAAAATTCTGGAGCGTTGCGGTTCCCTGCCGCCATTGTTGGTATCTCTCCAGCACCTGCAGATTTTCCTCTGTTGTCTGCTGGGTCAGAACCGTTAAAAGGGCAGTCAGATCCAGGTTGTCTTTGAGTTTCACCTCTCCGATGTACAGATCATACTGTCGTTCGGCCACTCTGGTCTGATACTCATCAAACGGCACGCCAGTCACCGTTGCATCCAGGCCCACCAAACGCAGCATTTCCCGCAGCATTTCGGCCATCTGCATTTTGGTCTCATTTTCATTGTTGACCAAAATATCTACCGATACTCTCCGAGTACCCATTATAATGTAACCCTCATCGTCCCTCTTGTCAAGACCGAGCTCAGCCAGCAACGCCTGTACCTTCTCAAAATCCTGCCCGGATTCCACCGTCAGGGAAGACAGCTGTTCCCAAGAAGACGGGAACGGAACCGAAGTTTCCTGCGCCCGATCGTAATAAGCTGTTTCAATCAGGCTGACCCGGTCCACAGCCGCGGCAATCATCTGCCGGAAGCGCGCGTTGGACAAGCGGGAGCGGCTGTCATTGATGCCAATATAAATCAGATTCGGCATCGGCACATAACAGATGCTTCCGCCGGTTTCCGCGATGGTTTCGTCCTCATCCACAAAAAGATAATCCAAGGAGCCGGTTTTCATGCTGTAAAAGCTGGTTTCCCGATCCGGCTGCTGCACAAGCTGTATCTTTTCGATTTTCCCCATGCTTTTTCCGTACCAATAAGGATTTTCCGCCAACATGTTTTCTCCCGCCAAACGGTATCGGCCGCTTCCTACAGGATCTGCCGCGGACCCGCTTTTGAGAATTGGAAAGGTCAGCAGATTCGGGAACAGGACATCCGCTTCCTCCAGCGTAAAGCGGATTTGGTCATCTGACAGAACACTCACTCCCGCCACGTTGGAAAGCTGCGCGGTATACGCATTATCGCTTCTGAGCGCCTGCCGGTAAGAATACTGAACATCCGCCGCGGTCAAGTCCGTCCCATCGGAAAATAAAACATCCTGACGCAAGGTAACGGTACAGGAAGTCCCCTGCAGTTCCACTGAAGAGGCAATACACAAATCGTATCCGTACTGAGGATTTAATTTAGTCAGAGAATCATACAGCAGCGGAGCGATCCGCAAGCTGGTGTCGGAGGTCATTTCATAGGGATTCAGCGTATCCTCCCCCACCGCCGCCTGCAGAAAAGCGACATCCTCATACGCATACTCGGAAGTCTGCGCCACATTCTGGTTCTGAACCGTCATCATAAGATCGTCAGACATCACGCTTTCAAAAGAACAGCCTCCCAATAACAGGGAGAGCGCTGCTATCCACAAAATCCATTTCTTTTTCATTTTGCCCGTCCTTTGCCGGTTATCCACATCATCCCTGCGCACCGCTTATTTGCAAAGCGACTTCCCGCCGAAGCCGATACACTTTCACAAAAAGGCCGAAGGGCTTTGTCCCTTTGATCGAACTACCGCCGTTCATATCCTGCTTTGATAACAGTATACCACACAACGCGGTTTTCAGGTATGAACGTTTTTTTAATCCTGGCGAACCATCCTTCAGGCAATAAAAAACGGCGGGAAACCCGCCGCCTGTCCAATTTTTATCTGCGTTCGACAATCAGCCGAATCGCTGTTCTTTCCTCGTTATTGAGTGTGACATTTCCAAATGTTGGAACGCAAATCAGATCCATTCCCGCCGGTGCCAAATATCCTCTCGCGATTGCGATTGCTTTGACCGCCTGATTCGTAGCACCTGCTCCGACCGCCTGCACCTCTACAGAGCCTGACTCTCGTATGACACCGGCAATCGCACCGGCCACCGCGTTGGGGACCGATTTAGCCGAAACCTTTAACACTTCCATGTTGAAACCTCCTGATAGGGTTGGCGATTAGTCTGCGACTATTTTATAACAATACCGAAAAAAAATCAAGACAATTACGCAAGTTATGGCACTTTGAGTCAAACAATGAAGATACGCTGGATCGACGTTGTTTTTTTCGTTTTCAAATCGATATCCGCCACAATCCCGCCCAAAGAACAAGGTCCGGAAGCGTTTTCAAAGCGGGTTGGCAGATGGGTGCGCATTCTCCGGATCGCCAATTCCGGCGCCACCCCCAATACGGAATAAGCCGGGCCGCACATGCCGATATCCGTGATATATCCGGTTCCGCCGGGCAAAATTTTCTCATCCGCTGTCTGGACATGGGTATGGGTGCCAAAAATCAGCGATACTTTTCCGTCCAAAAAATACCCCATTCCCAGTTTTTCGCTGGTAGCCTCGGCGTGAAAATCCACAAGGATAATGTCCGCCTCTATCTGTGGGAGCAAACGTTCCATACAGCCAAACGGATTTTCGTAAGTCTCCAGAAAAACGTCTCCCTGCAGGTTGACAACGCCAATCCGGTAAGACAGCGCATCATACAGATAAACGCCGGCACCGTGCGCGTCCGGATGATAATTGGCGGGGCGAATCAAGCCGATCTGCTCATCCATCATCTCATTGATTTCCCGCCGGCGCAGCCCGTGATTTCCGGTGGTGATCACATCCGCGCCGCAATCGAAAATCTGTTTTGCGGAAAAGGGCAAAATGCCGTTTCCCTCTGCGGAATTCTCACCATTGACCAATATAAAATCCGGCCGATACTTTTCTTTCAACTGCGGCATCTTTTGCCGCAGAAAGTCGCATCCTGCCTGGCCTACCACATCACCGATTGCCATGATCCGCATGTTCCACACCTCTTTTCATAGCCATACCGATTTCAAGGCAAACAAAGAGCCTGCCTAAGGCAGGCTCTTTGACACCTATCCGGCAATTATTTTGCGTATTCGATCGCACGGCTTTCCCGCACCACATGGACTTTGACCTGGCCGGGATAGTCCAATTCCGACTCGATTTTTTTGGCGATCTCCCGGGCGACCAATACCGTTTGATCGTCCTTGACCACCTCCGGCTTCACCAGGATACGGATCTCGCGGCCCGCCTGGATAGCATAGCACTTCTCCACGCCCTCAAAGGAATTCGCAATCTCTTCCAGCTTTTGCAGACGTTTGATGTAGTTCTCCACATTTTCACGCCGCGCGCCGGGACGGGCCGCGGAAATCGCGTCCGCCGCCTGTACCAGGCAAGCCACGATCGTGCGCGGTTCCACATCGCCGTGATGCGCCTCGATCGCATGCAGAATATTCTGGTTTTCCTTGTATTTTTTCGCCACATCAACGCCGATATTGACATGGGATCCCTCGATCTCATGGGTCAGGGCTTTGCCAATATCATGCAGTAAGCCGGCCCGTTTGGCACCATTTACATCGGTGCCAAGTTCCGCTGCCATCATGCCGGCGATATGCGCCACTTCCAGCGAGTGATCCAGTACATTCTGGCCATAGCTGGTACGGTACCGCAGGCGGCCAAGCAGCTTGACAAGCTCCGGATGGATGGAATGGATGCCGGTTTCCAGCACAGCGCGCTCGCCGTCCTGCTTGATTTTGGCCTCCACTTCCTTGCGGGCTTTTTCCACCGTTTCCTCGATACGAGCAGGATGGATGCGCCCGTCCTGTATCAGGCGTTCCAGAGAAATACGGGCGATTTCCCGGCGGACCGGGTCGTAAGAAGACAAAGTAATGGCCTCCGGCGTATCATCAATGATCAGGTCTACCCCGGTCATGGTCTCAAGGGTGCGGATATTGCGGCCCTCGCGGCCGATGATGCGGCCCTTCATATCGTC
>DFDW01000015.1 GCA_002369315.1 Ruminococcaceae bacterium UBA3818
GGGCTGTATGCGTCAGTTCCGGCAAAAGGGCGCCGGGAATGCACTGGCATTTCTTTTTCAGCTGCAGTGTCGGAATGATCGCCGACAAATTGGCATTTCCGCAACGTTCTCCATATCCCAGAAACGTCCCCTGCACCTGCTCGCATCCGGCCTCGACCGCCATAATGCTCGCCGCCACTGCACAGTCCATGTCATTATGGCAATGGATGCCCAACGGTACATGGCAAATCTTTTTTACTTCTTCCACAGCCGCGGCGATTTCCTGCGGAAAGCTTCCGCCATTGGTATCGCATAAAACAATCCGCACCGCGCCGGCCTGTTCTGCCGCCAGGATTGTCTGCATGGCATAAGAGGGGTTGTTGCGATAGCCGTCAAAAAAATGCTCGGCGTCAAAAAACACTTTTTTCCCCGTGTCAGAAAAATAGGATACCGTTTCCCGAATCATCTGCAGATTTTCAGCCAAGGAAGTTTTCAGCACTTGTGTAACATGAAGATCCCAGCTTTTGCCGAAAATGGACACATAGTCGGTTCCGGCCGCCGCCAGAGCGGTACAGCCTGCATCCTCCTGTACCGGGATGCCAGGTTTTCTGGTAGAGCCAAACGCCACTAATTTTGCCTGCTGAAAAGGCTGCTGCGCAATGCGCCGAAACAGCTCCATGTCCTTTGGATTGGAGGCCGGATTTCCTGCTTCAATGTAGCCGATTCCAATGCGGTCCAAAGCATAAGCAATCCGCAGTTTATCTTCCAACGAATAAAAAATCCCCTCTGCCTGCGCGCCGTCCCGCAGGGAAGAATCCAGTATCTCGATCTGCCGCATGCTTTGCACCTCTTCGACATTGTTTGTTTTTATGATAGAAGATTCCCCTTTTTTTGTCAACAAAACCGCATCCAGAATTTCACTGGGATAACCTTTTGCTTTTTTGAAACAATATATCTATCAATGGCAAAATGAGGTTGGAAAACAATGGTAAAAAAAGAGGAAATCGTTTCGGTTTTTTCCATCGGCGCGGTGGGTTACAGCCTGTTGGAAATTTTGTGGCGCGGCAACACCCACTGGACGATGACGCTGGCAGGAGGCATTTGCTTTGTGGGAATCCACCTGTCCAATATCTATGCACGTACCTTATCCATTTGGAAAAAATGTTTTCTGGGTTCCGTGCTGATTACGATTGTCGAATTGTTCACCGGTATCGTTGTCAATCTGTGGATGCGTTGGAACGTATGGGATTATAGCGGCCAATGGATGAATTTTCTGGGGCAGGTGTGCCCGCTATTTTCTTTTTTCTGGTTTGTTCTGACCTTTCCGCTTCTTTTTCTTAGCAACCGGATCAACCATTTTTTCCAGGCCCATTCCCTGCGCAAAGATCCCGCTTAAAACCGACGAAAAAAGAAAAGCCATGGGGTTTCCCATGGCTTTTGGGTTCAGTTGATTTTAATCTTCAAAAATACTTTCGTCTTCTTTTGGTTCTCCCTGTGCTTCATAATAAGGATCAATCGCGTACTTTTTCACCACAGGATACGCGTTAAAGGTGATGATAAACAGCGGAAATACAAGTCCAACAAAAGGAAAGATGAACATGGAAAGCGGGAAAAATTTGTATTCCAGCCATAAAAAGCCCACCGCGAACAGTAAACTGCAAAAATTACGCACCAAATTTAAAATCGCAAACAAAAAGCAGTTTTTGAAAATATCTTTCAGCTTCAAATCAACGGTTACGATCATTAAGAACGTATGGAACGTTTCAAACAAGACCAACAGCGCCATAATTAAAACCATTGCCTTGAATACATAGTTCAGGAACCCCATGTCCATGTATTCCCCATAAAAAAGGTAAGACGCATAACAGGCAAACAGGGCAAGTGAATTGAATAGGAAAGCCAGAGCCGATTGTTTATAATTCGCCTTAAACTGCTGGAAAAAATCAGACAGCAGGAACACCGGCGTCTGGGTTGCGAAATTCCGCAGGATATAAACCGCCCCCGCTGTGGCAGGGCCCGCCGTAAAGGTTCCCACCAGAAAAAAAGCCAGATAGGCCAGCGTTGCATTATAGGGGGTCAGCAGCGTTCCGGCGATCAGCGGCGGAATCCAAAACAGGACATACAGCAGATTCAGCTGGATTAATTTCCAGAATTTTCTGAAAAACAACTCAAAAAACAAAAAGAAACGCCGTTTTTGCCGTTCCTCCTTATCAACGCCAGGCCCCGGTTTGGAATAATTGAACATGTTGGAAATAAGTCCCATTGGATTGATCTCTCCCAATTTTTCACATTGCGGGAAACCCGCTTTTTTATCATACCATAAATCCAAAAAATTTCATATCTTTTCTGTGAACAATCTGCCATTTATTGCATAGGAAAAAACAAATCGCCAAAAAAGCAACTGCAAAGGCTATCCAACAGCGCAACCGCAATCAGACACACAGCCAAAACAGAGAATTCAAAGCAGTAAGGACGGGCAGTCAGTTTGCCGGACCCTTTCATCGCCCCGTACAGGCCGGTAGAAAATCGGAAAGCGCTTTGTCCCGCCCGCAGCAGGACCAGCACCGTCAGAATGCAGTTCGGCAGTAAAAGCAGCGCCACATACCCCATTCCGCCGAGCCCATATACGCTGTAAACACCGCCGGCTGTCAAACCATAGCCCATTCCTCGAAACAATAAAATCAGACAGACCAGCGGCTGTCCTACCGCGCAGAATCCGCACAGGAAGATAGCGCACAGAAAAAGCGAAGACCCTGCCAGTGACTGCAAAAAAGTTTCCGCGATGGTCTGATGGCTTCTTCCATCGGCAAAACCTGCGATGATTTGCTGAATAAATCCCTGCCAGCTTTCGCCGTTTGCGCGAATCAGAACAGCTCCAATGAAAACGCCGGTTAAAAACAGTACGGCAAGCAAAAAAAATATCTCGTTTCGGTAGAGAAGTTTTCGAATGCCCCGTCTGAACTGCTGTCCTCTTCCCGCTTTTTTGATCATCCCAAATCCTCCCTGAAACTGTTTTCGCAAGACAAGCCTTACAAATCCAGTATATGGGAGCGCCAGAGAAAAAAGACCTCCTCCTGCCTTTTCGTCTGAGTGTCGGTAGTTTTGCATTGGCAGGCGGATTGCCGGCGGGACATGCCGCTATTCCGGTAAAAATGGACACGTTTTTCGTTTCATGCCAAAAGCTTCACATTTGCTTTGGAAATATTTCTATTTTTGTTTATAAAGGGGTAACAATCCTCTGATAAGATAGAGTCATTCCAAGGAATGATTACTGCCGGGGCCGTCGGGTATGGGCGGAATACCGAACCGATGGTCAGGCGGACTACCAATTCTTCCTATCTCGCATAGGATTTTCATATAGCATCTCACAAAAAAACCGGCAGTTCAAAAGAACTTGCCGGTTTTTTGGCTCTGCAACAGGAAAAGCGCCGTCGGAACATTGTGCATGAAGCCGGATGACGGATTTTATCGCACCTGGCCGTTTCCTTGAATCACATATTTGTAGCTGCATAGCTCTTCCAGCTCCAAAGGGCCTCTGGCGTGGAGTTTTTGTGTTGAAATTCCCATTTCGCAGCCTAACCCGAATTCTCCTCCGTTGGTAAAGCGTGTGGAAGCATTGACGTAGACCGCCGCACTGTCTATCCGCGCGGTAAAATGCTGCGCCGCATCGGGAGCCGCCGTGACAATTGCTTCGCTGTGCCCGGTAGAGTGGTCGGCGATATGCGAAATCGCTTCTTCCATGCCATCTACCACTTTGACCGCGAGGATATAATCCAAAAATTCCGTATCAAAGTCCTCTTCTCCATCCGGAATACGGCTGCCGTTTTCGTCTGTAACACTCAATGTTTGCCGCCGCTTTTAAACAGTGTTCCCACCGGGACGCCTTCTACGATATCATAGAGTTCTTCCGGGCGCTGCCCGTTGGAAATGACCATGTCAAATCCGTTTTCCATTGCCGTTTTTGCCGCTTTCAGCTTGGTGGCCATGCCGCCGCAGGCCAAATCGCTGCCCTTTTCGCCCGCCAACGCATAAACCTGCGGCGTCAGCTCTTCCACAAGTGGAATCAGGCGCGCGTCGGGGTCTTTTCTGGGATCGGCGGTAAACAGACCATCGATATCGCTTAACAGAACCAGTAAATCCGCACCGGCGCATTTTGCTACAATAGCCGCAAGCGTATCGTTATCTCCCACGGCAATTTCTTCCGTGGCGACGGTATCGTTTTCGTTGACGATCGGCAGCGCGCCCAATTCCAAAAGACGGTAAAGGGTATTTTGAAAATTCGTCCGCCGCTCATCACTTTCCAAGTCCTCACCGGTCAGCAGCATTTGGGCAACCGTATGATTATATTCGGTAAACAGCTTGTCATAAACGTACATCAGCTCGCACTGTCCCACAGCGGCAGCCGCCTGTTTGGTCGGCATGTCGCTTGGTCGATGCGGAAGAGACAGCTTGCCCACGCCCATTCAAATGGCGCCGGAAGAAACCAGGATAATCTGATGTCCTGCGTTTTTTAAATCGCTTAACACACGGCACAGCTGCTCAACTCTCCGAATATTCAGCCGGCCAGTTGTATGTGCCAGTGTGGATGTGCCAACTTTCACAACGACTCGCATAAAAACATTCCCCAACTATTTTTGCAGCTGCCCCAGGCTGCTGGCTTTCAGATAGGCGTTGATGAACCCATCCAAATCTCCATCCATCACAGCGCCGATGTTGCCGTTTTCAAATCCGGTTCGATGATCTTTTACCAGTGTATAGGGCATAAATACATAAGAGCGGATCTGGTTGCCCCAGCCGATATCCTTTTGGTCTCCCTTGATGTCCTCGATTTTTTCCAGATGCTCCCGCTCCTTGATCTCGATCAGTTTGGAGCGCAGCATTTTCATGGCGACTTCCCGGTTCTGATGCTGGCTTCGCTCATTCTGGCAAGCGACAATCACTCCGGTAGGAATATGGGTAATCCGGATTGCAGATTCTGTTTTGTTGACATGCTGACCACCGGCACCGCTGGAACGATAGGTGTCGACCTTCAAATCCTCTTCCCGGATTTCCACAACCGTATCATCGTCGATTTCCGGCATGACCTCCAAAGAGGCAAAGGAAGTATGCCTGCGGCCAGAAGCGTCGAATGGCGATACCCGAACCAGCCGGTGAACGCCAGTTTCCGATTTGAGATAACCGTAGGCGTTCATCCCTTCCACCAGCACTGAGGCACTTTTGATACCCGCTTCCTCTCCATCGAGGATATCCAGAATCTTTACTTTAAATCCATGCCTCTCTCCCCAACGCGTGTACATCCGCAGCAGCATCTGCACCCAATCCTGGGATTCCGTGCCGCCGGCGCCCGCATGGAAGGTTAAAATAGCGTTTTTACTGTCATATTCTCCGGACAGAAGGGTTAAAAGCTTCTGTTCCTCATAATAAGCCGCCAGTGCCTGGTAAAGTGACTGTATCTCCGCATAGGACGACTCATCCTCTTCTTCCATGGCGATCTCGATCAAGGTAGCTAAATCCTCATAGTCGCTTTCCATTTTGGTGTAGGTAGCGGCTTTTGCCTTAATCTGGCTAATCTGCTGCAAAACTTTGGAGGAAGTCTCCAGATCGTTCCAAAAATTAGGGTCCGCCGTCTTTTCTTCCAGCTCCCGCTGCTTTTTTAACAGTTCATCCATTCCGATTGCAGAGCGATAGTCATCAATCTGCGGCTTTAATTCTGACAGTTTGCCTTTCAGCTCTTCTAATTGGATCATCATGTCCTCTCCCTTATACCCACATATGATTTGTTTTGGTCAAAACGATATTACAAATCTCGGCAGTCTTGTACGCGAAAATCATCCGATGCCCAGTGTATTCGCGCCAACACAAAAATTCTTTCAAGGTGCCGATATTTTGCAGCCAATTTCCGCCGAGCAGAAAATAAAAACAAGTATTTTTATTATAAGAAATATTCTCTTAAAAGTAAAGCTTTCGCCATATCCAGGCAAATGTTTTCAAAGTGTTCAAAATTAGATACCTTTTCTCATCTATATTTCAGTTGGTTTTTGTTGTAAAATGATTTATAATCTTTTTATATAAAATCTTTTCCGCTCTGCCCGGCGACAGATGCTGAAAATGGATTTTATTTTTCCTATTCTCTAGGAATCCACAAAGGAGTGGCTTTTTCTTGAATAAATATTCCAATGCAACTTGCCCCGTCTGCGGAAAACCTTTTTCCGAAAACGAAGATATCGTCGTTTGCCCGGACTGCGGCGCACCGCATCATCGGGCATGTTACCAGAGTCTGGGGCACTGCGCTTTGATTGCCAATCACGCTTTGGGCAAAAGCTGGGAACCCCCTGTCGACTCTGATTCTGAACAGGACAGTCCGGAAGTCAAATGCCCTCGCTGCGGGGCAAAGAATCCGGAAGATGGCATTTTCTGCAGCAACTGCGGCTCACGTTTGAACGGACAGGCGCAAACCGGTCCCGGAATCCCTCCTCCTTTTCAAAATCAGGCACCTTTCGGTAGCGAAATGCCTTCTTACGGCATTCCCTACGGAGATCCTTATGGCGGCACCAACCCAGATGAGGAAATAGACGGGGTCAAGGTTCGGGATTTGTCTCAATTTATTGGCAGCAATTCCGCTTATTTTCTATCCAATTTTTTACGGATCAAGCGGTCTGGGCGCCCTATTTCTTTTAATTTTTCCGCTTTGTTTTTTGGCTGGAAATATTTCTTGTACCGAAAAATGTATGGGGTGTCTTTCTTGATTTTGATTGTCAATACTCTTTTGAGTATCCCATCGGCCATCTGCCTGTATGAGGATCTGGCTGTTTCCGCCGGCCTGCTTTCCGGATATTCTTCAGGATTTAACGCCATGCTCTTGGCCGCGCAGATCTGCAGTATCGTTTCAGCGATGCTTTCCATGGCACTGTGTTTATTCTGCAACTGGCTGTACTACCGCCATTGTATTGGGAAGATCAAAAAAATTCAGAATAAAGTTTTTGTTTCCCCGCAGGAATATTCCGCGGCGCTTACCAAAAAGGGACGTACCAATCTTGTTGCCATTTGCTTTTTAATGATGGCTTACGTTGCGTTTTGCATGATCCTTATGCCGTATTTGATGATTTGAGCCTGTGCAGGGTTCCGTAACAAAAGCTCCGATTTTTCGGTTAAAATAGAAACAACTGGTCGGTAATTGTTGTATCAGAAGCCCCATTATTTTGAGGAGGAAATCACATGAAAGTTACAAAGGCGATCATCCCTGCCGCTGGTCTGGGAACACGCGTTTTGCCCGCTTCCAAATCCATTCCGAAAGAAATGCTTCCCATTGTGGACAAGCCCGCCATCCAATATCTTGTGGAAGAAGCTGTTCAATCCGGCATTACGGATATTCTGATCATTACCAACCGCGGCAAAAGCGCCATGGAGGATCATTTTGACCGCTCACCCGAATTGGAGCAGCGTCTTTTGGCCTCTGGCAAAGAAGAATTGTATGAGCAGATTGTTTCTATTACGAAAATGGCAAATATCCAGTATGTCCGCCAAAAAGAGACCAAGGGGCTCGGCCATGCGGTTTGGTGCGCCAAATCCTTTGTCGGCGATGAACCGTTCGCTGTTATGTACGGCGACGACGTCATTATCAGCGATATTCCCGCTTGCGGACAGCTTTGCCGCGCTTATGAGGAATTCGGCCTTGCCACTGTGGGAATCAAGGAAGTTACCGCCGAGCAGATTTTAAAATATTCTTCTTTGAAAACAGAACCGATTCGGGACAATCTGTTTCGGGTCACTGATATGATTGAAAAGCCGAAGCCTGACCAGGTATTATCTTTGTATTCTATCTTAGGGCGCTGTGTTCTTCCTTCTAAAATTTTTGATATTCTGGAAAATACCAAACCGGGCGCCGGCGGCGAGATCCAGCTGACAGATGCAATGCTGCAGCTGGCCCGTTCCGAGGGCATGATCGGTGTTGACTATGTCGGCACCCGCTATGACATGGGCAACAAGCTGGGTATCCTGCAGGCTTGTGTCGAAGTGGGATTGAAGCATCCGGAAATCGGCGCGGAACTGCGGGAATACCTAAAAAACCTGGCGAAAACCCTTTGATTTCGGCATTTTTTCATTGACTTTTCCGGACAAAGCTGATAATATATTACTGTTATGCGGCTGTAACAGCCTCTAACATCCTTGTCCTGCTCTGAGAAGCAGGGCCTAATGTCCAAAAGGAGGTGTAACAAATGGCAAAAACTATCCAGCAGTATGAGACCACGATGATCCTGAACACCAAAAAAGGTGAAGACGGCATCAATGCGCTGGTCGAAAAGTTCAAAAACCTCATCAGTGAGAACGGCACAATCGACAATGTAGACGATTGGGGCAAACGCAGACTCGCTTACGAGATCGAGGATGAGCAGGAAGGGTATTATGTAATGATTACCTTTACCTCCAAACCTGATTTCCCCGCTGAGTTGGATCGTATCTACAACATCACTGACGGTGTTCTTCGTTCCCTGACCGTAGCGGTAGAAGAATAGTCAAAGAGAAAGGACGGGTTTTACGATGTATAATAAGGCCATTATTATGGGGCGTCTGACTGCCGACCCTGAATTGCGGCAAACACCCAGTAATATTTCCGTCACTTCTTTTACTGTTGCCTGCGACCGCGCTTATTCCAAGGGCGCTGATCGCCAGACAGATTTTATTGACTGTGTCGCCTGGAGAGGCACTGCCGAATTTGTTTGCCGGTATTTCCAAAAAGGCAAACCGATTCTGGTGGAAGGCCGCCTGCAGGTAACCAACTATACGGACAAAAACGGCGAAAAACGCAGACGTTACGAAGTTGTAGCGGATAACGTACATTTTGTCGACGGCAGCAAGAACAGTAATCCCGGCGATTCCGGCAACGTTTTCTCTGCCCCTGCCGCCAGCGACGTCAATACCGGCGTTGCTTATTCCAGTGGCAATGCGGAGGATTTTGAAGAAATCGGCGGTCTGGACGATCTGCCCTTCTAGTTCTCATCATTTCAAAGGAGGTTTTATTCATGGAAAGACCTGAAAGAGGTAACCGTGGCGGCAGAAAAGGCCGTAAAAAGGTTTGTGCTTTCTGTGCTGATAAGATCGATCATATCAGCTATTACAGAGATATTCCGAAAATCAGAAGATGCCTGTCCGAAAGAGCGAAAATCATTCCTCGCAGAGTTACCGGCACCTGCGCGAAACATCAGCGTCAGCTGACCGTTGCGATCAAACGTGCCAGACATTTGGCTCTTCTGCCCTACACCAGCAATTAATGATTGCAAAAAGCCTGCCGAGATTCGGCAGGCTTTTTATATATACTGATAGAAATTTCCGATTGGGATAAAAGAATGCAAAAGCCGCCTGAATGTTTCAGGCGGCTTTTTTCTTTATCTTTCATCCAATTGGTTCAAAAGATAGCGCATATAGGTAGCGTAATGGGCAAAAACGATTCCCGGCTCCTGCAGGTCCGGGCACCAGCGCTTGACCCATTCCAGAGAAATATAGCCATCGTATCCACCTTCGTGAAGAATCTTCAGCGTATCAAACACCGGTACATCGCCGTACCCCATCATCCGGTACTCTACCTGACCATCTTTCATGACCGAATCTTTCACATGCAGATAGCAAATCCAGTCTTTCAGATTTTCATACGTCTCTTTCGGCGTCTCTTGATAAAACCGGTAAGGATGATGAATATCCCACAAGACGCCGGCACTGGGAGAATCAATGGTCTGCATCATTTCCGCCAGGACCTGAGAATTGGCCAGTACGCCATTGGTCTCAATCAATACCTTGATTCCTTTGCCCTCAGCATAGGAACAGAGCTGCGCGTACAGTTCCCGAGTTTGCGTGAGATTTTCCTCCCCCGTCGGCTGCGGAACCGAAGAAACCATAACCCGGACATAAGGGGATTTTACGATTTGCGCAAAATCGATATACGCCTTTGCCTCCTGCATATATTTCTCCGGATCAGGTCCTCCCAGGCAAGCGCCGGAAGTCAGCATGGAAAGCTGCATGCCCGATTTTTCGATCCTCTCCATTGTTTCCATGCGTTTTCCCTGATTGAACACCGGTATCGCCGGCGCAAACATTTCATTGGCGACACCACGCACCTCGATTCCGTTCATGCCAAGATCCTTGGCTGTAGCAAAAATCTCGTTCCAGGACCAGCCGGGGCATCCCAACGTTGACAAGGAAAGCTTCATACTGCATCATCCTTTCATCATTTACGAGAAATTATCCCTATTCATCGTCATCATCATCGTTGTCATCTTTCACGCCTACCGCGTCGCCGTTGAAGCTGCCGGAAGAACTCACGCTATCTTCCTTAATATACAGGTAGACTGTGCCGGTCTTTTTGCTGACCATCTCACCTTCTGCTGGAACGGTACGAATCACTAAGCCCGATTCAGCTGAAGCATCCACAATACCTACCGTTTCATATTCCAGCTCATTTTCGGTCAGCGTTTTTGTCGCAAATTCCAGAGTGCTCCCTTTCAGGCCTGGCATAGGAACCATTTCAGATCCTTTGCTGACATACAGCGTCACACACCCTTTGTTCGGCATAGGCGTACCTTTTGCCGGCTCCTGATAGTATACGATATTTTTGGAATATTCCTCGTTATAATCCCCCTCTTTTTCAATAAATTCAAAGCGATCGGCATAAGCCGGATCATTCTTGATCGCATCAATATCTTTTCCCACAAAATCCGGGACTCCATCGGCTGAAATGGCAGAATTGGTTGCGGCAGACTGTTCATCCAGATAGGAGATCGTCTGGGACGGTCTGGAAGTCTCTTTCTTGTCAAAGATTCCCAGCGTATATAGTACCCAGAACATCACGCCCAACAGAATCAGCAGGGTGATGCCCATTGCCCAAACTGCCACTCGGACCTTTCTACTTTGATTCTTTTTCTTTTTTACCTCTAAATTCACCTTGGAGGATTCAAAAATCGCTGTATGGGTATCTCCCTCTTCCAGCAAAAGGCCGGTAAACTCATCAATATTCTGAACACGCTTTTCATTCGGAACAATCATTCCCGTAAAGATCGCGTCGGAAATATTGGCCGGGATTTTTCTGTTGAGTTCATTCGGAGGGCATAAATCGTCGCTGATGCGGCGGCTGTTTCCGTCCGCAGGGCGCGTACCGGTAAGGGTTCGGTACAAAACTGCGGAAATCCCATACACGTCAGTCCAAGTTCCCTGCCAGCTGCTGAGCGAGTATTGCTCTGGCGCCGCATAGCCTTCAAAAAGCGCTGCGCCCACATCGCCGCCTTCGGTCCGGGTATCCGCAATGCAGAATCCTGCCAGCCAAAGCTTGTTATCCTGATCTACCCAGATGGTTTCCGGGCTGATTCCGCGGTGAAGGATCCCCTTTTTATGTAGCTGAGACAACGTGTTCAGCAAAGGAAGAAACATCTTTTTCGTCTGGCTCCAGGTCAGTTCGCCGCCATTTCGCTGAAGAAAATCGGAAAGTTTCAGCGTGCGAAGGAAGCGATATACAACATAAACCGTATCGTTGTCCACAAACCGGTCCAACACCGGTACAATGCCGCTGATCTTATTCAGTGCCAGCAATTGGCGGGATAGCTCCACAAAATCCGACAGCGCGGTTTTGAACTGGCGCTCATATCCTGCTTTAGGCCGGATGCACTGATTGGATTCATTGCGCTCTGCAATTTGCTCCGGCATAAATTCCCGGACCAAAACTTTTTTATCTTCTGTCTGATCATAAGCGATATAAGTAGCGCCTTCGCTGTTTTTGTCCGCGACCTTACCAATCAGGTACCGTTCTTTCAGAACAGTTCCCGGCCGCAGGTAAGTCATACTATATGGCATTCCCTCCTGATATCCGCAATGGGGACATTTATCCTCCCCTTCTGGCAAGGGATTCATGCAGCCCATGCAAAGTTTTACATTATTAGGGGTCATTCTGTTACACGCTCCCGAAAGAATTTTATGCTGTTTCAATCGAGGCCGCTTCCTGGAGATTTAAATATTCAACCGCCCATTCTCTCAGCTTGAACTTTTGTATTTTTCCCGCTGCATTCATGGGGAAAGAATCTACAAAAGCCACAAAACTGGGAATCTTATGCCGTGCCATACTGGAACCGACAAAAGCTTTTACTTCCTCTTCGGTCATCGTGCATCCTTCTTTCAAAATGATGCACGCCATAATTTCTTCTCCGTACCGTTTGCTGGGTACGCCGATCACCTGAACGTCGCTGATGGACGGATGGGTATACAAAAATTCTTCAATCTCCTTCGGATAGATGTTTTCGCCGCCGCGAATAATCATATCCTTGATTCGGCCCGTAATCTTATAATACCCTTTTTCGTCCACAGTTGCAAGGTCTCCGGAGTGCAGCCAGCCATCTTTATCGATCACCTGGCGGGTTGCTTCTTCCATTTTGTAATAACCTCTCATTGTATTGTAACCGCGGGAGCAAAATTCACCCGTCTGCCCCGGTCCCAGTGTTTCTCCGGTTTCCGGATCAATGATCTTGGTCTCCACATGCGGCATAGAGCGGCCGACGGTGCTCACCCGAAGTTCCAAACTATCGTCAGTGGTGGTCATGGTCGTTGCGGGAGAAGCCTCGGTTTGTCCGTAAGTAATGGTGATTTCCCGCATATTCATTTTTTCTACAACCTGTTCCATTACCTTAATGGGACAAGGCGAACCTGCCATGATACCGGTACGCATATGAGAGAAATCATATTTTTCAAAATCCGGATGCTCCAGCATGCCGATAAACATGGTCGGTACACCATGAAACGCCGTGCACTTTTCATTTTGCAGCGCGTCCATTACCTTTACCGGGCTGTAAACATCCACCGGCACCATCGCAGTAGAATGAGTCAAGCATGCCATCATAGCAAGCACCATTCCAAAACAATGGAAAAATGGAACCACAATACAAAGTTTGTCATCATGGGTAAATTTCATGCAATCGCCAATGGCCTTACCGTTGTTTACGATGTTGTAATGGGTCAGCATAACACCCTTGGGGAAACCGGTCGTGCCGGAGGTATACTGCATGTTGCAGATGTCCTGAGGATTGACACTGTCGTAAATAGCTTGAAACGTCTCATCGTCAATATTTTTCGCTTTTTGATACAATTCTTTCCAATGAAGCATGCCGGCAGGCGCCGTATCTTTATTTCCGGCGTACACGACCGTTTTCAGATACGGCAGCATCGGATTATTATATTCACCCGGTTTGCTGTCCTTCAGAGTTGGGCACAATTCGTTGACGATCTGAATATAATCGTTCTTTTTAAAGTTGTCGATCATCACCAGCATTTTTGAATCCGACTGGCGCAGCAGGTACTCCAGTTCAAAAACTTTATACGCGGTATTAACGGTGACCAGTACCGCTCCTATTTTGGTGCAGGCAAAGAAAGTCAGCATCCATTCCGGCACATTGGTCGCCCAAATTGCCACGTGGTCGCCTTTTTGAATCCCCATTTCCAAAAAACCTTTGGCAATGGTTTCCGCCTCCTCATTGAATTCTTTCCAAGTACGGCGGTAATCCCGGTCGGTAAACTTGACCGCTTCGTCGTCGGGATACTGCTTGGCAACTTGCTCCAGGAGCTTGCTCACCGTAATATTCATCATATCGTCCATCTCTTGTTCTCCTCCCATTGTTTTTCCATTTGGCCCAATAAAAAAGCCTTCGTCTTCTTTGATAGAAGACGAAGGCGAAACCTCCGCGGTACCACTTCTGTTGACATGAAACATGCCCGCTTTGACGCGTCTACTAACGCGCTTTCCGATATCGGTGGAAAAAACCGTTCAAGCCTACTGGTTCATCGTTCAGCTGACCGCTCAAGGGTGAGTTCAGAAACTTTGCAATAACCGCTTTTCAGCTAACCGCGGCTCTCTGCATATTGCAGCGGATCCTACTAATCCCTATCAACGCGTTGAATTTATGAAGTTGCAACTATCTTAACAACTTTCCGAAAAAAAGTCAACCGTATTTTTTAAAATTAACCAATTCCTATGAAAAAACACAAACATCAAGAAGAAATTTAGGTAAAATAGGAGCAATCCGATGTATTATCTCCCATTATAAACGTATGTTCTTTGGCCGGAAATTCTCCGCCGTGCTTCTCTATTTCTGCGCATACGGCGAATACGCACTTCATCCATCCGGCAAAGCAGAAGGCCAAACATGCCGGAAATCAAAAAGCCAACCGATGCCAGCCCCTGCATGCACGCTCTTCCAACCGTAATATTTCCAACATCGCTGGCACCAGCTGTACCAAGCAGCATTACCGCTCCGATTGTAATCAATAACATAAAAGCCTTTTTCATGATTGCCCCTCCTTGTTTAGAACATCTGTTCTTTTATCTGTATTATAACGTATGTTCTTTTGAAAGTCAATAGAAAAAAGAACAAATATTCTTTTATTTTTTTAATAAAAAGCCCTCACTCGGAAACCCAAGTGAGGGCTTTGCGTATTAACCTATCCTTCGTAATCTTCCTCGTTGTCCCAGTTGTGCCAAACATTCTGGATATCGTCGTTGTCATCCATCACTTCCAGCATTTTCCCCATCTTTATAATCAAATCCGGGTCCTCAATCGCCGTCATCGTGCTGGGAATATACTCAACTTCCGCAGAAGCCAATGCGTATCCTTTTGCCTCCAGCGACTCGCGTACATTGCGCAGATCCGCCGGATCGGTAAAGATTTCAATGGAATCCTCATCATATTTAAAGTCGGCAGCACCGGCCTCCATGCAGTCTTCCATGATTTTTTCTTCGTCAATGCCGGTATTTTCCATAACAATAAGGCCTTTTTGTTCAAACATGAACGACACGCAGCCATTCTGCCCCAGATTTCCGCCGAACTTATCGAAATAATGACGCAAATCGCCTGCCGTGCGGTTACGGTTATCCGTCAAAGCCTCGACAATGACCGCAACGCCGCAAGGGCCGTATCCCTCATAAAAGATGGTCTCATAATCGTTTTTATCGCCCTCCGCACTGGCCTTTTTGATAATGCGGTCAATATTGTCGTTAGGCACGTTATTCGCTTTTGCTTTTGAAATCAGATCGCGCAATTTTCCGTTTACAGCAGGATCCGGACCGCCTTCTTTTACCGCCACGCTGATTTCTCTGCCGATCTTTGTGAAGACCTTAGCGCGCTGACTATCTGTTTTTTCTTTTTTCCGTTTAATCGTACTCCATTTCGAATGCCCGGACATGGATAAAACCGCCTTTCCTTTCTCGCTTTAACTTTATTATTTTATCATGGTTTTTTTTAGATTTCAATCCCTATGTCCAAATCACTCTTTTTCTATTTTATTTCTCGTATCTTGCAGAAGCGTACTGGGTCCACAAGAAACATTCTGTTGGAAAAGCAAGTTTTTCAACAAGGCAAAAACGGAATTTTTAACAGAAAAAAGCCGGCCAAAAGACCGGCTTTTTCTTTGTGGCAGAGATTACTGCGGGCAAACGTTTACAGCTCTGGTTTTCCCGCTGTTTTTCGGGTCTGCTTCGATATCGAAAGTGACCTTTTGTCCTTCGTTCAAAGTCTTAAAACCATCGACCATGATAGCGGAGAAATGAACAAATACGTCCTCGCCGCCATCGTCATTGGAAATAAAGCCAAAGCCCTTGTCTGCATTAAACCATTTTACTGTACCGTGATTCATATTGGTACCTCCAAAAAAATATTATATTCCGGCCAAAAAAAAGCTCACATGTTTGTGTAACCCATTCGGCGAACAAATGACTTACACAAACATGTGAGTTCAATCGTGCTTTAGAATACAAAAATATGGTAACATAACCCGAAACAGTTGTCAAGGGTTATTGCCAAAGGAGCACCATTTCACATCCTACCAGGCGCCGGGCTTATTTGCTCATTTTAGCTGACTTTTCCATACAGGCGTCCATCGCCGCAAATACCGCACCGCGCATTCCTTTTTGCTCCAGCACTTCAATCGCCTCGATCGTAGTACCGCCGGGAGAACACACCATGTCTTTCAGCGCACCCGGATGCAGTCCTGTTTCCAGAACCATTTTTGCCGCTCCCAGCACCGCCTGTGCCGCAAACTGATATGCTTGCGCCCGGGGCATGCCGCCCTTTACCGCGGCGTCCGCCATTGCCTCAATAAACAGATATACATAAGCCGGCGATGACCCGCTGACCGCACCAACCACATCGATCAAGCGCTCATCCAGTACCTCCGCCCGGCCCAAAGCCGCAAAAATACTACGGACTTCCTCCGTTTCATCCTGCGTGACCCAGCGCCCGGGGAAAATCGCAGACATTCCCTCCCCGACCATACAAGGGGTGTTTGGCATGACCCGCACAAGATGAACCGGTTTTTCAAAGCTTTCATCCATCTGCGCCAAGGTTACGCCCGCCGCAATCGAAACAACAATAGCGCCCGGCTTGACGCAATCCTTGATTTGCTCAATCACTGGTGCGATCAAATAAGGTTTCACCGCCAGCACCAGAATATCCGACTGAGCGGCAGTCTCCCTGTTGTCCGGCGTGATGTGGATTTGACAGTCTTGCTGCAAAGAAGAAAGGTGCGTCATACTTGGCGCGGAAGCCCACACCTGCTCCGGCAAAAAGATTTTTTTCTGAAGAACGCCCCTGATAATCGCACCGGCCATATTTCCGGCACCGATAAATCCGATATTGCCTTTCAAACTGATCCCCTCCCACATTTTTCTTTATTGTAACACAAAAACATCAAAAAGCAAAAAAAAAAGAGGGGTAAAAACCCCTCTTTTTAGAAGCTATGTAAAGCTTTGATACTAATCCTGGATTAGTACTCCAGTTTCCACATATATCTTCTGACGGTCAGCGGATGTTTTCTCTCCTCAGACAGTTTCTGAGCGAAAACGCGGATCGCATGAACGAGCAGCAGCGGGTTGAAGAACTCAACAACTTTATCGTCGATGGTGTTGATGCCCAGCTCTTTTACGTCAACGATCATCAGTTTCTCAGCGTACTGTTTCAGGAAGTCCAGAGCTCTCTGATCCAGCGGACGGGTACGGCCTTCGCTCATGAATACGATGAAGGGAGTCTCGCGGTCAGTGATCTCAAACGGGCCATGGAAGTACTCGCCGGAATGAATCGCGGAAGAGTTGATCCACTGCATCTCCATCAGCAGGCAGATAGAGAAGGAATAAGCAACACTGTGCGCAGAGCCAGAACCCATGGTGTAGATGAGTTTCTCGTCTTTGTACATTTTCGCCCATTTCTCAGCTCTGGGAGCGATGAACTGAGTAGCGTTGCCAACGATTTTGTCAATTCTGTCAAAGCCGTTGTACATCTCATCGTAGTTCTCGTAACCCTCGGTCTGATTCAGGATCTCAACAGCCAGTTTCAGAGAGTAGCCCTGGCCGCTGTTAGCGGTAGAACCTTTCTCAGGAACCAGAACATAGTCGCCGTTCTGAGCCAGAGGAGAATCGGGTTTGTTGGTGATAACGATAGAAGCCGCGCCAGCTTTCTGAGCGATCTCAGCAGCTTTTACAGTCTCAGGAGTGTTACCGGAAGCAGACTGGGTGATAACGATAGAATGTTCGCCCAGAGACTTCGGGGTAGCATGGCAGAACTCGTTGGAGCTGTAATGATCTACTTTCAGCTCTTTGCTCTCGCTCTCCAGGAAATATTTACCCGGATGCAGGCCAGCGTAAGAACCGCCGCAAGCAACAAAGTATACGCTCTTGATGGTGCCTTTGGCTTTCAGGATTTCAGCAATAACAGATTTCGGACAACAAGCCATTGGAAATTCCTCCTTATAAATAATAGGCAATTTACCGACACAGCAAAAGCCGTGCCATATTTATAGGGACCACAGAAAAGCGCATGGAAATCCCGTGGTTATCCTATAACGTCATATTATCATAACCGTCTGCATTTGTAAACACTAAAAACAAAAATCGTGAATTTGGTCAAAATTTCACAAGGATATGTGTATATTTTTTCGCGTGCTTTCGTGAATCAGGCAAAAAGAGTTTTCAAGCCCCGCCTTAAAAGCTAAAACGATAGGCCACACCATCCATATAAACGATATTATGGTGAACCGGATGGTCTTCCTCGTCGTACACAACAGTGCGCATTAAAAACAGTGCCGCCCCTTTATTGGTTCCCAGCAGCTGGGCCTGTTCCGCTGTCGCGTAAGCAATTTCCACACTTTTTTCGGAACGGACAGGAACCAATCCCAATTCCTCTTTTAAAATTGCGTAAACCGACCCGCTGAGGTTATGGTGCAGCAAAAATTCGTATTGCGGATACGGATAGTAAGAATGCTCGATCAAAAGCGGTACATCATCCCGGAAGCGCAACCGTGTAATGTGAATAACCTTGTCATTCGATGATACGCCCAAGCGGCTGACATCGTGCTTATTGGCTTTATCAACCGTTACAGACAAAACCTGAGACTTGGCGACCCGATGATTATCTTCGCAGTCTTCTGTAAAGCTTTTCAACTTTACAAGTTCCCTATTGGGACGCGTCTGGCTGACAAAAGTCCCTTTTCCCTGGCTTTTGATCAGGTATTTTTCATTGATCAATTCCTGAATCGCGCGGCGGACAGTAATGCGGCTGACGTTGTACTGCTTCATCAGCTCCTGCTCGGTGGGAATCTGCTGTCCCGGCGTATATTCCCCATTCACCACTGCGGTCCGAAGAATTTTCTTCAGCTGAAGGTATAAAGGTTCATTATGGTCCTGCAACAGCTCCATGATTCTTCACCATCTTTCTCTATCCAAAAAAACACAAAATATGCTATGATGTCATATCACATCATAGCATATTTTTGATTGCTTGTAAACTGCTTATTTTACTTTTGTGGCCAAAGCACCAGAAAGATCTCCAGGCATCTCAAATTCGTCCAGTCCATGCTGGTCAAAATACTCCCACAGGCTGATACTCCACACCTGCAGTACAGGCAAAAACTCCGCGAAATCCAAAAGGCCATTTTGTACGCTGCAAATTTTCAAGCTGTCTTTGGTGAAGCCCGGCACGCCCTCCTGGGTGATTTGGTAGGAGGGAGCATTTTTTTCCCGCAGGAAGCTGTGGATACGGGACAATTTTTCATGGTCCATGCTTACCGAATCCAATTGCAGCAGAGCCGCTTCTTTGCGGGAAAGAAGCAGGTGGGGTCCATGCAAATATTCTTCCACTTCAAAAGAGTCAGAAGGAAGGAAAATGCTTTCCATCACCTTTAAGGCAATTTCCAGGGTAGTTCCCGTCGAATCAATGTTGCTGATTAACGAGAAAGAACGATACTGGCTCCAGTCTTTTACATTGGCGGCGCACCATTCTTTCGTCAAGGAGAGATTTTCCCGCATGTGACTGGCAATGAAATTAAAATCCGCCATAATTTTATCATAATCTTTCTGTGACACACGGCCGCTGGCCGCTCCATATTCCAGACCGATCATGGCCATCATCATAGCAGTGGCCAGTACTCCCTTGGTCATAACGCTGGACTTTTCCTCTCCGCAATGGATATCCACCGCCGCGGAGGATTCTTTTGCCAACGGTGATTCCAAGTTGCCGGTCAATCCTACCACAAAAGCGCCTTTCGCTTTCAGTTCCTTGACCACATCGATCGTAGCAGCGCTTTTGCCAGACTGGCTGGCTGCGATCAAAAGCGCATTGTCAAAGCTGCGGCTGCGGCACAGCTGCTCATACATAGCCGGGGATGCGACCAGCACATCCATCTGCAAAGCCGATTCCAGAAGCGGCTTTACCATCAGCCCCGCGTTATAGGAGCTGCCGATGCCGAACAGTAGAATTTTGTCCAACTCTTTCCCCTGCACATTTTTCAAAAATTCATTGCAAAGGTCCTTGCGATCAGCCAAAATGGATTGGATGACCGGTACGTTTTCTTCCACATAGCCCATAACCCGCTGAATATATTCTGCATTCTTCCCCATAATCTTCCCTTTCTCCGCGGTTTTGCGCGGCCAAAAAATTCCAAAAACAGTATACCAAATCCCAGCATCGGTTGACAAGCCCATTTCCAGATTCTCTCCTGCTCCATCAAGTAGGCGCAGGCGACAAATCGGACATTTTTCCACTTCTTTGGAAGAGACAGTAAGAATCGGGATTGGCCCATCATCACCACCAATCATTTCTGCTACAGCGGCGTGACCTCTCCTTTTTACTCTATTCTCCTTACCATTCCAACATCAGTTCCACCGGGCAATGATCGCTTCCCATTACTTCATTGTGGATTTTCGCGTCTTTCATAAACGATTCCAGTTTCTGGGACACCAGGAAATAATCGATCCGCCATCCGGCATTGTTTTCCCGGGCATGGAACATATAACTCCACCAGGAATAAGCGCCGGTCAGATCCGGGTAAAAATAGCGGAAGCTATCCAAATAACCGGCCTGCTGCAGCGCCGTCATTTTTTCCCGCTCCTGCGGGGTAAAACCCGCATTTCCCACGTTTGTTTTGGGATTTTTCAGATCGATCTCCCGATGCGCCACATTCATATCCCCGCAGATGATTACCGGCTTTTTCTCTTCCAGCTGCCGGATATATGTCAAAAAGGCATCCTCCCATTCCATACGGTAGTCCAAGCGGGTCAGACCTCGCTGGGAATTGGGCGTATAGACATTTACCAGGTAAAAGCGTTCAAATTCCGCAGCAATGACCCGCCCCTCGCTCGCATGGATTTCTTGCGGCAGCTCATACTGTACGGAAATCGGTTCTTGTTTGCAAAACAGCGCCGTACCAGAATATCCTTTTTTCTGCGCGCTGCACCAATACTGATGATAGCCCTCCAATTCCAGTTCCAGCTGGCCGGGCTGCATCTTTGTCTCCTGGATACAGAACATGTCCGCATCCACTTCTTTAAAAAACTCCAGAAAGCCTTTTCCCATACAGGCCCGCAGGCCATTGACATTCCATGAAATCAGCTTCATTTTGCAGCTCCTCCTGTTTGAATTGTTTGCAGAATCGCCTTGCCAAACGGCAAAAAGGCCGGCGCATCCGCTCCGGCCTTTTCATAAGCTTGGGAAAGGACTTCTCTTCCTAGCCTATCATTCCTTTTTCAGCATGTCAATAAGCAGCCCTGTCGCCTTAGAGGCGTCCGCACGTCCACGGGTCTCCCGCATCACTGCGCCGACCAGCGCTTTCAGCACGGATTCCTTGCCGTTTCGATAGCTTTGCACCGCATCGCTGTTTTGATTCATGACTTTTTGGCAAATCTCACACAACTGTTCATCGCTGATTCCCGCAAGGTCGCTGGCAGACAAAAATTCCGTTGCGCTCTTTCCGGTATCGAGCATCTTGTCAAACGCTGTTTTCGCCAAATTCCTGTTGCACTTTCCGGACTCGACCAGTTCGCACAGTTCATGCAGCTGCGTTGGGGTAATGGACACCTCCCAGGCGTCTCGCTGTTCTTCGGTAGAATAGCGGCTGAACATCTGGCCCACAATGAACGCGGCGGCGGTTTTCGGCATTTTCAGTCCTTTCGCCGCTTCATCAAAAAACTCCGCTGCCCGCCGGGAACGGATCAACGCCGCCGTATCTCCTTCGTTGATGCCCATTTCCAGGTACCGCGCCCTCTTCTGATCCGGCAGTTCCGGCAGCATTGCGCGAAGCTCTTCGATCTCTTCTTCACTGGTTCGGATCGTCACCAGATCCGGCTCCTTAAAGTATCGGTAGTCATGCGCGTCCTCTTTGGAACGCATGCTTTCCGTTTCCCCGGTGGCGTCGTTATAACGGCGCGTTTCCTGGATGACCTGCTCCCCGTTTTCCAGCAAATCCACCTGTCGTTCGAATTCATATTCCAGCGCCTTGGTCATAAACGTAAAGGAGTTCATGTTTTTGATCTCTGTTCGGGTGCCGAACGTATCGCTGCCTTTGGGCCGCACGGAAATATTCACGTCACACCGCAAGGACCCTTCCTGCATTTTACAGTCGGATACACCGATGTATTTCATCAGAAGCTGCAGCTTTTCCACATATTCCTTTACTTCTTCGATAGACCGAAAATCCGGTTCCGTCACGACTTCGATCAGCGGAACCCCGCCGCGGTTGTAGTCCACAAAGGTATCTCCCCGCTCGTGGACCAGCTTACCCGCATCCTCCTCGATGTGAATACGGGTCAGACGAATCTTTTTCCCGCTGTCCAGCTCGATGGCCCCATCCAGGCACAAAGGCTTGTCATATTGGGATACCTGATACGCTTTTGGCAGGTCGGGATAAACGTAGTTTTTCCGGTCCATTTTGGAGACAGGGTTGATTTTACAGTTGGTTGCAAGCCCCGCCAGTATCCCATATCGGACTACCTGCCGGTTCAGCTTCGGCAATACGCCGGGCAGCCCGATGCAAATGGGGCAGCAGTGGGTATTGGGCGCACCGCCGAATTCGGTGGTGCAGCCGCAGAAAATCTTTGTTTTGGTAGAAAGCTCCACATGCGTTTCCAATCCCGCTACCAGTTCATACTCACGCATACTGACGGCACCCCCATTCGGTTTTGCGGTAAATTTCCCCGGCCATTTCCTGCTCAAACAGAAAAGCCGTTTGCAGCAGCTTCTTCTCCTCAAACCGGTTGGCAATCAGCTGCATGCCGATGGGAAGCCCTTTCCGGTCATATCCACAGGGCATGCTCAAGGCTGGAATCCCCGCGATATTGACCGGCACAGTGCAAATATCCGTTTGATAGGTCTGCACCTGGTCCTGTTCGGCGAACCCTTTTGGGAATGCCGTCATCGGCACAGTAGGAGCCAAAATGACATCGCATTGTGCAAACGTTTCCTCAAAGCCCCTGATCACCGCTCCTCGCAGGTTCTGCGCTTTTTTATAATAAGCATCATAATACCCCGCGCTGAGCACATAAGAGCCCAGCAGAATGCGCCGCTGTACTTCCGGCCCAAACCCTTCGCTGCGGGTCTTGCAAATCATTTCGTGAATGCTGTTATAATGTTCAGCGCGATACCCATAACGGATGCCATCATATCTTCCAAGATTGGAGGAAGCCTCTGCGCAGGCCAAAATATAGTATACCGGCAGCGCATAGGAGATAGCCGGCATGGAAAGTTCCACGATTTTCGCGCCCAATTTTTCATAAGTGCGGACCGCCTCCTGCAGGGCCGTTTCTACCTGCGGCTCTACCCCATGGAAATACTCCTTTACAACGCCAATTGTAAGCGAATCCGGTTTTTGCTCCAATTGAGCCAAAACCGACTCTTTCCTCCCCACGCTGGTGGAATCCATCGGGTCCCGGTCGCTGATCGTCTCAAACACCGCTGCGGCATCGGATACGGTTTTGCAGATCGGTCCGATCTGATCCAGGCTGGACGCATAAGCAATCAAACCAAAGCGGGACACCGCGCCATAGGTGGGTTTCAGACCCACCAGTCCGCAAAATCCGGCCGGTTGGCGGATAGAGCCTCCGGTATCAGACCCCAGCGCATAGACCGCCAGATTGCCTCCCACTGCCGATGCGCCGCCGCCGGAACTTCCGCCCGCCACATGGCCGGTATCAAACGGGTTGGCTGCTCCGCCAAAGCAGGAAGTTTCGCAGGAAGAACCCATGGCAAATTCATCCATATTGGTTTTGCCCAGCAGCACGGCATTCTGCTTTTGCAGCGTCTGCCAAACAGTCGCGTCGTAAATCGGGGTATATCCTTTCAAGATGCGGGAACAGCAGGTCGTTTCGATCCCGCGGGTAGAGATGTTGTCTTTCAGCGTCATCGGAATGCCTTCCAGCAAGGAAAGAGGCTCTCCCGCTGCGATTTTTCGGTCCACCGCCCCGGCGGTTTCCAATGCACGGTCCGCAGTTACCCGTACATAGGCGTTGAGAGTGCTGTTATCCTTGGCGATTCCATCCAGATACGCCTGGGTCAATTCGGCACAGCTCACCTTTTTCTGACGCAGCAGGCCGCCTATTGTTTTTATCATGCCTGACACAGCTTTCCCCTCCTATTTTCGTTTTTTCACCGGGAAATATCCGTTTTCTCCGCCGCCAGCATTTTGAAGGATCTCTTCCGCCGGATAGGAGGGCAATACCTCGTCTTCCCGAAACACATTGGACAGGCCTTCGAGCCCCTCATATTCTTCCGCTTGGGCGCCTGCCGCATTAATGGTATCCGCAAAAGCCAGAATGTCCCCCATGGCTTTTGTCAAATCATCCAGCTTTTCTTCTGACACATAGAGTTTGCTTAACGTGGCAATCTCCAGGATTTCTTCTTTTGTAATCATTTTCGGTGCCCCCTAGCGAAGTTTGATGTGCGCTTCTCTCAGCTGCTGCAGCGTTACGGGGCCGGGCGCGCCCATCAGAAGATCCTGGCCGTTGCTGTTCATGGGGAACGCGATGACCTCCCGGATGTTCTCCTCGCCGGTCAGCAGCATCACCATCCTATCCACACCGGGAGCCATTCCGGCGTGAGGCGGCGCACCGTATTGAAATGCCCGGTACAGCGACCCGAATTTTTCTTTAAGGACCGCCTCATCATACCCGGCAATCGCAAAAGCCTTGCGCATGATATTCAAGTCATGGTTACGCACTGCGCCGGAAGAAAGTTCCACTCCGTTGCAGACAATATCGTACTGATAAGCCAGAATATCCAACGGGTCCTTCTCCTCCAGTGCTTTGAGACCTCCCTGCGGCATGGAGAACGGGTTATGCGTAAAGCCTACCTCGCCGGACTCCTCATTCAACTCATACATGGGGAAATCCACAATAAAGCAAAAGCGGAATGCGTCTTTTTCCAGCAAATCCAGCCGGCGTCCTAACTCAGCCCGGATCTGCCCTGCCAACTTCGGGGCCGCTTCTTTACTATCGGCAATGAAATACAGGATGTCCCCCTCACCCACGCCGGTTCGGTCTACCAGCTGCTGACGCAAGGTGTCATCCAAAAATTTATCAATGGGGCCGGCGAACTTGAGTCCGCCCTCGCCTTTTAAATAGCCCAATCCCTTCATGCCGATTCCCATCGCGTAATCCAGCATCGTTTCGAAAAACTTTTTGGATTGGCTGGCAGCCCCCTTCACGCAGATTCCCCGCACGGTTTGTCCGCGAAACGGTTTAAAATCACTTTCCACAAACAGATCGCTCAATTCCACGATCTCCAAGGGGTTTCTCAAATCCGGCTTATCGGTACCATATTTTAACATTGCCTCTTCGTAACGAATGCGCGGAAAAGGGCCTTCGGTCACTGTTTTATCCGAAAAGGTACGGAACGTGTCGCCAATCACTTCTTCCGCTACCCGGAACACCTCTTCCTGCGTGGCAAAAGCCATCTCAAAATCCAACTGGTAAAACTCACCGGGGGAACGGTCTGCCCTTGCGTCTTCGTCCCGGAAACAAGGGGCAATCTGAAAATACCGGTCAAATCCGGACACCATCAAAAGCTGTTTGAAAATCTGGGGCGCCTGTGGAAGCGCATAAAATTGCCCCGGATGCTTACGGCTGGGCACCAGATAATCCCGGGCACCCTCCGGTGAAGAAGCGGACAGAATCGGCGTCTGAATCTCCAAAAAACCCTGTTCGGTCATTTTCTGACGCAGATAAGAGATAATACGAGAACGCAAGACGATATTCTCATGCACTTTCGGATTGCGTAAATCCAAAAAGCGGTAAGACAAGCGCAATTCTTCCTTGGTATCTTTGGATTGATCTATTTCGAATGGCAGTCCGGAAACCGCCCGGCTGAGCACCGTCATTTCTTCAGCGACAACTTCCACATACCCGGTTGGAATTTTGGGATTCACCGTTTCCGGATCCCGTTCCACTACTTTGCCGCTCACCGATACCACCGATTCTTTCGGCACGCCCTTGAGCATGGTTTCGTCATGAAAAACCACCTGTATCACGCCATACTCATCGCGCAGATCCACAAACAAGACACCGCCGTGGTCACGAACAGACTGAATCCACCCGCATACCCGGACCGACGCTCCGATATTATTTTCTCTGAGCTCCCCACATGTATTGGTTCGGTATTGATTTTCAAATAACATCGTAACACCCTTTCCTGATTTGAGATAATTCCAGTCGTTCTCCACCCAGCGCATTTGGTGTGGAAGTACTCCTGTATACAAATTATTTATTTGATTATTTTATGCCTTTTCCCTGCAGATTACAATGCACAAAAATGTCAAAAAATTTTTCCCAAATGCTTTTTCTTTCAGAATCTTCGCCAAATATGCATAAATTTAAGATTTTATATCATTTTTCTCTGGTATTGTTGTATTTTTATTAATATAATCATTATAATTATTCAATCCGTGAGTGAAGGAATCATCAATGTTTACCAATGTAATTGTAAAAAAGCCCTGTCGCGCCATGATTAACGGCATTACCACTGCCGATTTGGGGAAACCGGATTATGAATTGGCTTTGAAGCAGCATGCCGCTTATATAGAGGCTTTGCGGCAATGCGGCGTGAAAGTCACCGTGTTGGAAGCAGACGAAGCATACCCCGACTCCTGCTTTGTGGAAGATACCGCCGTTTTGACCCGGCAATTCGCTTTGATTACCAATCCCGGCGCCCCTTTCCGAAAAGGTGAGATAGAGGCTATGGTCCCTGTGATAAAAAAGTTTTACGGTGAAGATCGAATCGAGTATATTCAATCGCCCGGCACATTAGAAGGCGGAGATGTCATGATGGTTGGAGACCATTTTTATATCGGTATTTCCGCCCGTACAAACGTGGAGGGTGCGCAGCAATTGATCGATGCGCTGAAAAAGTACGGTATGAGCGGAGAAATGGTACCTCTCCACACGATTCTGCATCTGAAAACAGGTCTTTCCTATCTTGAAAACAATCATTTGCTGATCTGCGGCGAATTTCTGGAAAATCCGACTTTTTCCAAATTTCATCAAATCCAGATAGCCGCCGGAGAAGAATACGGCGCCAACTGTATCTGGGTCAATGGCAAAGTGCTGGTGCCTGCTGGTTATCCACAGACACAAAAAGCCATCGAAAGCCTGGGATATGAAGTATTGGTTGTGGACACTTCTGAATATCGGAAAATCGACGGTGGTTTAAGCTGCCTTTCTCTGCGGTTTTAGGACAAATAAAAAAAGACTGCCATTTGCCGTGTGCCGATAAGACAGTAATTTGAGAAAACTACAAAATCGGCATCTGCTAAGCAGGATTGGACAACAAAACAGGCGGCACTCAGCTTCGGTTGGGTGCTGCCTGTTTTTGTACATCTAAGGGTTGAAAATCACCGACTTTCTGCTCTGTAAAGCAAGGATAGTAAAAAGGGTGAAATAGTTATCGCTCTCATGCAGTTCCTTTGTGAAACAGCGAATCGCTGTATAAGGTATACGATTCGCTGGGAAGTGCGCATATTTGCGGTCGTGCAAAATACCCCACAAAACCGTAAAGTCGATAGAGGGGTATTTCGATGCAGAGTATGTTCGACACTGGGGAAACTGAAAATCAGCTTATATTCGTAGAAAAGTTACATTTTAGGGCGATAAATTCTGGGTATTGTATTGAAAACAGAGCTATCCTTGTGATATAGTGTGTGTACACACTTTCGAGGAGGTGCAGCATGGCTATACCAAAGCTGAAAAAGCAGGATGTTATTGATGCCCTGAAATTTATCGACGAGAACGGAGTTCCCGAACATAATACAAGCGTAAAATATGTACTTGTGTCTGAGGATGGGAAAAAATATCCGCCGAAGTATGTGGTAGCCGTTGCTGACCATTTGGCAAACAGCACGGATATTTCGACAGAATCCTTTAACAGCGTTGACGCAAAGAACTATCTGGAAAGTCTGGGCTTCTCCATCGAGACTAAGCAGCAAGAAAAATTTGAGTTATCTATTACTGCCGAAAGCGTCGAGTCAACAGATGAACGCTTTACAATGAATAATCTGAGCCTCGGTGATAACTATAAGCCGCTGGATGCCTGTTTCAAGAGGGCAAATGGAGACGTAATCAAGCGAGCCTACAGCAAAGGCGAAAGAAGAAATTCCAATCAAACCTTGCCCCGCATTGCCTGTCAGGTGTTCGAGAAGCAGCTTGCTGCATTATCGGTTGAGGACAAGGAGAACTTCCCTGTCTGCAAATATAACCCGGACAGCGACGTAATCAGAGGTATTTATGCGAGTGTTGACGATTTCAAGAAGCACCGCAACACAATAGAGTACCTGACATACGGCTATGACAACGGACGGCAGTTTGTTATCTATTGCTGGAATATCTTCTCTACGATTATCTTCGTTCAGGAATGTTTGAAGCGTTTCGGTGAATCGGGAGATCAGTTTATTTTGACATACCGCGAAAAAGATGAGAAGGAAACCGCAGCGACAGAAACGGAAGCTGCTGTTCAGGAAGAGCTTGTTCAACAGTTCAAGGGATACCGAAATCCGTTTTCTTCCATGCTGATTGAATCAAAAAATCTGATTTTCAGAGGTGCGCCCGGTACCGGAAAATCTTATCTTGCCAAAGAAATCGCTGCGGACATCATCAGCAATGGGTACTTTGACGATTACACACTTCTTACTGACGAGCAGAAAAAACAGGTTGAGTTCGTTCAGTTCCATCCGAGTTATGACTACTCTGATTTTGTTGAAGGACTAAGACCGAAAATCAATGATGATGGGACAATGGGCTTTGAATTGCAGGATGGCATTTTCAAGAAGTTTGTTGCCCGTGCCAGAAAGAACTATGAGGACTCCCAAAAATCCAGAGAAACCGTAGAAAAGGAAGTCACGGTTCAAGAATCCATGACAGAGTTTTTCTCCGGCGTTGAGTTTGGCGTTGACACATTTAAGACGATCAATGGAAATGAATTTACCATTACCGGCGTGGATGACGGGCATATCCATATTTCTATTCCCGGAAACGCATCTGTCAACAGGCTTGCTCTGAGTTTGGATGAAGTTCGGAAGATGCTGGAATCCGGGCAGAAGTTTGAAAAAATAAAGGATATCACGTCCTTTTTCGGAAAGACATTTGCTACGCAAGGATATTCCTATGACTTTGCCATCTATAAAGCAATCAAAGCAAAGAAAAGTACAATTTCAAAAGCAAAGGCAAAACAGGAGGAACTGAAAAAATACATATTCATCATAGACGAAATCAACCGCGGTGAAATTTCAAAGATTTTCGGTGAATTGTTCTTTGCAATAGATCCCGGTTATCGCGGCAAAGCCGGAGAGATCTCCACGCAGTATTCCAATCTGCACTCTGACCCCGGCGAAAAGCTCTATATTCCTGAAAATGTCTATATCATCGGCACCATGAACGATATTGACCGCTCTGTGGACAGCTTTGATTTTGCCATGCGTCGTCGCTTCCGATTCGTAGAACTCAGAGCGGATGAGCGCCTTGAGATGCTTGCGTCGCTGGAAAACGAGGAGTTGGAGGCTGAGGCAATCAGAAGGATGGCTGCGCTCAATAAGGCAATCGCAGAGGTCGAGGATCTGAATGAAAATTATCAGATCGGAGCGTCTTACTTCCTGAAGTTGAAAACACTTGATTTTGACCAACTTTGGACTGATTATTTGCAACCGCTCCTACAGGAATACATTCAGGGAATGTACGATGAGGAAGGAATTATGAATCGGTTCGCAAGGGCATACGGCTATCAGAAACCTGCCAGAGGTGATGCGAATGAAGCTGCTCAGGATCAAGGATAACTCCCAGCAGAAAAAAGATGCCTTTTCTCAAGTAGCGAGGCTGACAGGCAAAATTGCGGATAAAACATTGGAACAGCTTGAGCGTGAAGGTGTGTTCGTATTTCCTGAAACCGTAAAGGATGCAGAGGATATTACGCAAGATCAGATGATCCTCCAAAGCGTCAATGATACCTATCGCTCTGGTAATGTGATGGGCTTTCTTGGCTACGGTGATGAGCGGCTTGTGATCGCGTCCCGTTTTTGCGGAGAGGGTGAGGATTACTTTTTCCAGTATCTTTTAGACAAAGTTCTGGACTTTCCAAATATCGTAGATTTGGATGCAGATGCCAATCAAGACAATCGGCTGTTCAATTTCCTGCTGTTTCTGTTTCCGTATTACCTCAAAGCAGCGATGCGGAAGGGCTTGTTCAAAAAGTATATCCGCCACAGGTACAATGATGGAAATGTAAAGGGCACGATTGATATCGCAAGACATATAGAGAAGAACACCCCATTTGTAGGAAATGTTGCATACAGCCAGAGAGAGTTTTCCTACGATAACAGTCTGATGGAGCTGGTGCGGCATACCATAGAGTTTATCAAAAGAAAGCCTTACGGCAATAAACTTCTTATCAAAGTGAAAGACGAGGTAAAACTCGTTATAGATGCGACTCCGGGATATGAGCCGTATGACAGGCAGAAAATCATTGAACAGAATAAAAAGAATACCGTCCGCCACGCTTATTTCAGAGAGTATCTCGCATTACAAAGGTTGTGTCTCTTAATCCTCCGACACCAGAAACATCAAATTGGCACGGGAGCGAGGCAGATATACGGTATTCTGTTTGACGGTGCATGGCTGTGGGAGGAATATATTAACTTGCTCATTGAAGATATCTTCTACCACCCAATGAACAAGAGCGGCACAGGCGCTCAGAGACTGTTTGATGGAAATGTAGGCTTGATCTATCCCGATTTCATCAGCCGGAATAGCAAACCACGGATCATTGCTGACGCGAAGTATAAACCCCTTGACAACATTGGCAATCGAGATTATTTACAGGTGCTTGCCTATATGTTCCGGTTTGATGCAAAGGCTGGTTACTATCTCTATCCAGAAGCGGAAGGGTCTGACGATTTGAAATTGTGGTTGAACCGTGGTTTGACCTATGAGAAAAATGTTATGGCGCGTGACGACATCAGCGTTATCAAGCACGGCTTGAAAATTCCCATAGATGCGCAGAATTATTCAGAGTTTACAGCAAAGATGAAGGTTCAGGAGCAGGAATTTACAAGCGTATTCTATGCGTGATTTTGTAGGAGAACACAGAACTGCATATCAATAATCGATCGGTTTTGATTAGAAATAATCCGTAGGAGTAAAGAGGAATCCCGATGCCAGACAACAGGAATCGCAAGCGACCGATACAGGTCAAATTTTTCGTAGATGAAAGAGAACTCGGCTTGATAAAGGCGAATATGGCGCAGCTTGGGATAGAGAATATGAGCGCTTACCTTCGCCAAGTGGCGATCGACAGATATGAGAAAAAACCGGATATGCCTGAACGCCGTGAAACCAAAAATCCCTGACTCACTTTCCGAAGATAGATTGATGTTCAGCTCCGCAGGAGCGTAGCCGATTTCTCTGAAATCGTTCAGGGGTTTGGGGCGTTTCCCCAACAAGATTGCACGGGTGCATAAACACGAGCATTGCTTGCCAAGTGCATTTCGCAGTTGGCAGGTAATGAGAAGTGGGTACCGCCGTGCATTGCTTGCCATTCTGGCAAGCTCCGGTGTGGGTACTCACCGGATTTGCTTGCTATTCTGCAAGGAAATCTCGGTCGTACCACGCCGGTTTTCGCAAGTGTAGCTACACTTGCTGTGCTTGCTATTCTCCGTTTCCCATGTTAGCAAGCGCCATTTCGTTAAATGGAAATCGGCGGCAACCGCCGCCTTGTCTGCCAAAAAGCGAAACGGAGGGGCGCTGTCAATGGCGGCGCAGCCGTTCATCTTGACCATTGACGGCGTTCGTCCGTTTTGCTACTCCGACTGAATTTTTACATAAAATGAACTGAAGTGAAGGAGGCTTGACGAAGTGAATCCGAAAGAAAATGACAATGAGATCATCGAACTGACCGACGAGGAACTGGATGAGATTTTCGCCGACGATGATTTTGATAACGGCGAGGAGGACGCTGAAATCCGCTCGTTTTATTTCTCCAATCCCGACCTGTATGCCAAGGTCAAGCCGCGCCCCGACGATGCCCCCAAGAGGGAGTTTTCTTTCGATGAAAAGGGCAGCATTGTTGTGAAAAATCCGTCCGCCTTTTGGCTGCCCGACGTCAAAATCGTGGAGGAACACGGCGGCACGGAATACACCGTAACCGGCAGCTATGAGGGAACGGAAACCCTCGACAAGAAGCTCAGACGCATTATGGAGCAGAACGCTGCCGATAATAAAAACGGTATCACGGAGGACGCCGATGAGTAACAACGTTTCTCTTGATATAAACCCAGAATCCAATCCTGTTCAGGCAGTTGCCCCACCGAAGGAGGACAACAATATGTTAAGGGCAACCGACAAAATCACAGCGCTTTATTGCAGACTGTCCGTGGAGGACACCAAAGAAAAAGGCGGCAAGGATGACCCGTCGAACTCCATCCAGCATCAGCAGATCATGTTAATGGAGTATGCAAAATCTCAGCACTTTCCGAACCCGACGTTCTTTATTGATGATGGGTACAGTGGCGTGGATTTTTCCAACCGCCCCGGCTTTCAGAAGATGCTTGCGGAAATTGAAGCCGGTCATGTGGAAACGGTGATTACGAAAGATCTTTCAAGACTCGGTCGTAATTCCTCGCTGACAGGGCTTTATATCAACTACACGTTTCCTCAGTACGGCGTGCGGTATATTGCCATCAACGACCACTTCGACACCATTGACCCCAACAGCACCGACAACGACATTGCAGGCATCAAGAACTGGTTTAATGAGTTTTTTGCCAAAGACACCAGCCGAAAAATCCGTGCCGTCAACAAGGCAAAGGGTGAGCGCGGAGAACGCTTGACCACCAACGTTCCCTACGGCTATAAGCGTGAGCCTGACGATCCCAAGAAATGGGTGATTGACGAGGAAGCCGCACAGGTCGTGAAGCGAATCTTTGCGCTCTGTATGGAGGGAAAAGGACCGAGTCAGATCGCCGCCCTACTGGAAAAGGAGAAGGCGCTGAACCCCACCGCATACAAGCAGCGGGAGGGCAGAAAAACACCGCATCAGACTCCGGAGAACGAGTACCGCTGGCACGAAAGCACCGTTGCTTATATCCTCGAATACATGGAGTACACAGGCTGCACGGTCAATTTCAAGACCTATACCAACTCCATCTGGGACAAGAAGCAGCGGGAAAATCCGATGGAGAATCGCAAGATTTTCTATAACACCCATCCGGCAATCATCTCTCTGGAAGTCTTTGATAAGGTGCAGGAGATCAGGCAGCAGCGGCACCGCAGAACGGCGACGGGAAAGAGCAATATGTTCTCCGGTCTGGTGTTCTGCAACGACTGCAAGCAGAAGCTCTACTACTCCACCACCAGCTATTTTGAAAAGCGGCAGGACTTCTTTATCTGCTCCACCCATCGTGTCAATAAGGACAAGTGCAGCGGACATTATATCCGTGCCGTTGTGCTGGAACAGATCGTCTGGAAGCACATTCAGGAGGTCGTATCGGTAGTCACTCGCTATGAGGCGTATTTCCGTTCTGAAATGGAGCAAAAGCTCCGTATACAGAGCGAGGAATCGCTGCGGCTGTATCAAAAGCGGCTGGCACAGGCTGAGAAGCGAATCGGCGAGCTTGACCGTCTTTTCATCCGCATTTACGAGGACAATGTTGCCGGTCGGCTGGATGATGAACGCTTCGCCATGATGAGCAAGAACTATACCGAGGAACAGAAAACCCTCAAAGCCGAGGTCAAAGGTCTGCAACAGCAAATCCATGAACAGGAACAACAGGCAGAGAATATAGAGCAGTTTGTTCAGCGGGTAAAGAGGAACAGCACCCTCACGGAACTGACCCCCTATGCCCTCAGAGAGCTTGTCAAGGCGGTCTATGTAGATGCACCTGACAAGTCCAGCGGCAAGCGCAGGCAGAAGGTACATATCGAGTACGACCTTGTGGGCTACATTCCCGTGGATGAGCTGCTAAAAGCGGAACAGGCATGATTTTGGTCATGCCTGTTCCAAGAAATTTGATTTTACTGTCTTACCAGCAGGGAGCTTTTCGCAGTCTTTTTTTATAGAATCCTGTGATTTTTGCCATTCCGTCTGCTTTTTACCGGGGCCGCTGGCAGGCACGTTTATTGCCCAATGAAGCAGTCGCCCCCACGACCAGCAAAACCAAACCCAAGCGGGATAATGGGCGAACCATCCCCATCAAATTTGCCAACAGCGAATAATTTGCCAACATCTCAGCCCCTTGGGCCGCATACCCCATATTGGTAAGGATGGCTGTCGAAACGGGAAGCCCGGTCAAAGCCAGACCGCCGATTACAATGGCTAAAATTTCCGCCGCTTGAAAAGACACATTCCTTCCCTGACTCCAAATCAGCACAAACAAACCTACATGCAGCACCAGCAAGATGACAATCAGCAAAATATCCATCATTGGATACAGATTTTGCTGGATGATATCCGATGGGCCCACGTTCAGCAGCGTCTTTAGCGGACGCTGCAAAACCAAAATCGCTCCTTCAGCCAAAGCATACAGGATTTGGCAGATGAGAGATAGATTTAAAACCAGTACAGATATTTTGCAGCGCTCTGTTTTTTCCATAGAACCCTCCTATTTTGCTGCCTCCACAGCGGTACGAATCCGGCTGTAAGAAATCTCTGTCGGCAGCGTACAATCTGCACCCAACAGGAACCGCCGGCCCTCCATCGTGTGCAGCAGCTGGTGAACCGCGTCCCGAATTTGCGCCTCACTGCCGTCTACCAGCACACCAGCCCGGTCATCCAAACCGCCTAAAATTACTCGATCCGGGAACAGAGCCGCCCCATCCAACAGCGAGGGGTTTTTTTCGTATACGCCCCAATTGACCACCGCAAAGGGATAATCCTTGTAACGCGCCAAATTCAGCCGGTCCTTGCAGATGTGCAGCACATTATAGGGGGATTTTTCCGCCGCTTTCAGAATTTTAAGATCATGGGGCTTGATATAGGTTTCGAACTCCTCATCGGTAAAAAGGTAGCTCTCGCCGCCCAACGCCGCATAATAAATGCCGTCGGCGCCCGCCTCCAGGCATGCTTCCGCTAAAATCGCAAGCCCGTCTGAAATGATTTCCCAGCCATAGGAAACCGCTTTGGGATCTTCGCGCAGATGTGCCGCCAGCAGTCCGCTGCCTGTCTCATATCCGGCGGAACCGCCTCTGGCGTGCCAGGCGGAGGCGACAATGCCATGTACGGTCGCCAGCGTCATTCCTTCCCCGCCGGTTTTGTCCAAGATCCGCTTAATGAGATCCACCTGCTCCACAATAAAGGGGGACTGTCGGTGAAAAGGTTTTAAATTTTTCCAGTCGGAAGCTTTTTGAATCGGAATATCGCAGGGAACCAGATTTTCATTCATGATTTTTTGAATATCCGTCCCTGTTTCACGAAAGAAATCCACATGTGCCTGCACCGCTGCATCTCCATGAAAGCAAGTTTCGGGGAAATGCAGCCAAAAACCAGAAGGTACGCGGTCTACTGGTCTGCCCTCGATCGCCGCAATGACCCGCTCTTTTTTGGTCATGAAAAACGCTCCTTTTTTCTGTCAAACCCGGCTGCCCAATCGGAGGTCCCGTGGGCCGAAAATGACAATTGATAATTTTATTGTACTATAAAGCAATTGTTTTTGCAATCATCCCGCGGTGTCGCTCTTCCGCAGACTTTTATCGTTCGATTTCCATGGTTCAAAAGCGGATTCCGCTTACCCCCGCTTCCAATATTTACTGCCATCCGCGGTGCGGTCTAAAAATCCATATTCGATCAGACTGCGGCGCAGCGATACGTAATCGTCAAAAATCTCTTTCAGAATTGCATCCGTTTCCTTCCCGGTATACGACCGGTCCGATTCAAATTTCTCCGCTATTTTTGTCAAAATAACGATTTTTTTCTTCTCCTTAGCGGAAAAAACCTTTAATTTCAGTGGTTCCAGGCTATAGAACACATTCGCCAATATCTTTTTTCGTTCCTCTTCTGTAATCACATATCGATCGTCTATCATTTTTGCACCTCCATGAATTCGAACAAACTTTTCTTTTTCATTTTGCGCTTCCTCCACCATCTCATAAACCGCAAGGTATAATTTTGCCCTCTTTGCTTTTTCCCGCAGTACAAATCTCTGGTGCCGCACCGTGATAAAAAAAGGAATAAAACGCGGGAAAACCGTTCATACTACTTTTGCAATCTGCAAAGGAGGTTTTATAATGCCTGAATCCAAAGCAAACAAATCCATTGGCTGTACTGTTCAACAGTGCGCCCACCACTGCGGAAACGAAAACTACTGTTCGCTCGACAGCATTAAAGTCGGTACCCATGAGACAAATCCGACTGTAGTCGAATGTACAGATTGTGAGTCTTTCCGTGTGAAAAGCTCCTGCTGCTAGCAGGTTGCAAACAAAAAAGCCATCCTCTCAAAGAGGATGGCTTTTCCTGTTGTTCTCTAGCGGCACAGATCAATAATCGCCTGTGCGAAAATTTTCGCGCTCAAAATCAACTGGTCGATCACCGCAAATTCGTCGGCACCGTGCATATGATTGTCCACTGCGGGATCCGCGCAGCCAAATGCAACGCCGTTTTTCAGATTGTGGGTATAAGTCCCGCCTCCGATTGCGATACATTCTCCTTTTTTGCCGGTGTATCGCTCATAGCAACGTAAAAGCGTCTGGATAAAAGGACTATCCGCCGGAACATGATGGCCCGGGCGCATCTTCCGGTTTCCCAGCTGGATACCCTCTTTTCCGAAAGCCTCCACCAATACATCGCGCATATTCTGCTCGTTTGCGCAAAGAGAAACTCTGCTGTCGAACACGCCTTTCAATCCAGTCAGGCTATACTCGAACACAGAAAAGGCGATGGTCAGAGGGCCGGATATTTCATCGGACATCTTGACCCCAGCAGCCTTTCCTTCCCAATCGCCATGCGGGAAGATACCATTGACAGCACGCAATTTGGAAAATCCTTCCGAATCGGCCATGGGCAAGCGGGACAGAAATTCCACCATGGCCGTTACCGCGTTGGCGCCAGCTTCCGGGGTAGAAGCATGTGCCGCGCGGCCTTTGGCTTCTATCAAAATAACACCGTCTTTTTGCTCGGCGGAAAAATCCACACCGCTTTCCCTGCTGTAATCTACACAGGCTGCGCGCACCGCATCCAACTCGATTCCTTCCAGCATCGCTTCGGCCTTATCCGGGATCACATTGTGCCGGAACCCGCCTTTGACCGATACAATCCGCGGCAATTTAGCGTCTTCTTCCCATTGGGCGGTAAAATCACTGCTATAACTGCCTTTTTCCACATTAATAACCGGGAAATCCGCATCTGGCGAAAAAGTAGCAGGCGCTTCTTTTTCCGTTTGATAGTAATGGGCGATATCGCTGCTGCCGCTTTCTTCGTCAGTGCCCAAAATCACGCGGCAGTTTTTCGACAGAGGGATCTTTAAATCTTTTACCGCTTTTGCCGCCCAAAGGCCAGCCATCGCAGGGCCTTTGTCATCGGCAGAACCGCGCCCATACAGCTTTCCATCCAGGATTTTCGGTTCAAAAGGTTTGGTTACCGTCCAGTCATCTCCAACCGGAACGATATCCAAATGGGCCAGGATATCCAATCCTCTCTCCTGCTCATTCAAATCAAAGGTAGCGACATAATGGTCATAGTCGGTGACTTTCATGCCCATGCGCCGCCCGATATCCATTGCGGCCTCCAGCGCCCTGGCGGGACCTTCCCCGAAGGGCATTCCCTCCTTCGGCTGCTGCCGGTCGCTGGGAATACGAATCAAGGTACAGATATCCTCAATCATTTCATCTTTATGCGCTGCGAAATATTCTTCTAATTGTTTTTGGTACATCGGAAAACTTCCTTTCATAAAAACAATAACCCGTCATGCGGCTATTTTTATTATAATTTTCGAAAAAAGGAAAGTCAAATCAATTCTCAAAATCACACTGCGCCCCAACCCGGTTTTCAAAGCTTTATCATGGCTGTTCCGGAAGCGTTTCTTCCCGCGGCTCCACAAACGCTCTGTTTTTCCACGCGCCGCTTTTCCATCGAAACAGAAAGACAACCGCACGAATACATTCATCGCAGGCCATGGCCGCCCATATGCCAATCAAGCCGTACCCTGCCGCAACACCGATCAAATAGCCGCCCAGTACCGCCACAGTCCAGGCCGACAAAATACCCAGAACCACAGGGAAGCGGATGTCGCCCGCCGCCTGCAAACAGCGTACCATGACAATATTGACGCTTCGTCCCCACTCCAGAAAAATCTCAATGAACATGATTGCCGCGCCCAATTCGATCACCGCCGAATCGGAAGTGAAAATTCCAAAAATCGGTTTGCTCAACACCCATAAAACCGATGCTACTCCCAGCGATACCAGCATGGACAGCCGGCAGGTGTACCATACCTGGCGGTTGGCGCTGCGCAGGTCTCCCGCGCCCACTAAATATCCCACGATGACCTGGCTTGCCTGGCCGATAGCGGAAGAGAAAAGGTAGGAACACATGGCAAACATACTGGCGTAGACCTTGGTATTAATCGATACGGCACCGAACAGGTTCACAAAGGTCATGATAAACACCTGGGTCATGTTGTAAGACAACGACTCTCCGCCAGAAGGCAAGCCAATACGAAGCAGCTGCCGCAGCATCTTTGTGGGAAAGGGGCGCAAATAGCGGATGGAAAAACGGGCGTTCAGCTTTTTATAAAACAGCCGGAGCATAATCGCCAACCCTGCCATACGGCTGAGATTGCTGGCGATCGCCGCTCCCGCCACGCCCAAAGCGGGCAGGCCGAACATTCCGTTGATCAAAAGCATATTTCCACCTATGTTCACAAGATTGACCACTACCGAAACGACCAGGGATTCCTTCATCATCGCATGGCTGCGAAAAAAGGCGGACAGGGTCAGCTGAATGGCCTGCAAAAACAAGCAGCTTCCAATGATGCTGATATAAATCCGGGATCCTTCCATCAATTCTTCCGGCACCTGCATCAGCTGAAAAATCGATTGATTGCACAGCAGCAAAGCCACACCGATCACCAGACCAAACGCTGTATTGACCGAAAAAGACAACGTATACAGCTGGTGGACTTTTTGCTGGTCATTCGCCCCACGATATTGGGAAATCAAAATCATTGCCGCCGTGCTGATGACGCTGAAAGTGATAATCAGCACATTGAGGATCTGGTTCGCGTTGCCGATTGCGCCTACCGCAAGCTGCGAGTATTGCCCAACCATAAATTGGTCGATATTACCTACCAGCATTTGGAGAATCAATTCCATAAAAACCGGCCAGGTCAATTTCAGAAGGTAGGATGGCCGGGTGATTTTCTGTGTCTCGTTCATCTCGTCTCTCCCTGTTTTTTTTCATAAATTATGTTCTCATTATAGTGTAGGAAACCTACTTGTCAATTTATCCGGAGAAAAACAAGCGTTTTGCTTATAAAATTCTCTGTTCGGCTTTTGATTTTCATCATATCGATAAAAAGAAAATCCATCGCGCAGACAGGCAGTTAAAAATCCTAAAGAAAATTTAGAAAACCCCTTGATTTTTGGGGGATTATCGATTATACTAATATGCGTTGTCACTGAAAATAAAATATGGGGGCGTAGCTCAGTTGGTAGAGCGTTCGGTTCGCATCCGAGAGGTCATGAGTTCGAATCTCACCGTCTCCACCAAAAATCCCGAATGCCAAAAGCGTTCGGGATTTTTACTTATTACCTTTTCACGATTCATTATTCACTCGTCCGCCCATTCGGGATTTTGGGCAAGTAATAAGGAATCGTGAAGAAGTTGAGGTGTCCGCTTTGTGGACGATTGAAATGATGTTGAGAGGTATCTATCGTGTAGCGATGTTACAGATCGCCGTGAACAAATTGTTCACGGCGATTTTTTTGTGAAAAATCCGCGATCCGCTCTGCCGGCATCGTCAATCCCTTTGTTTTTGTTCCGGCACCTCTGACCTTTTTCATTTTCCACTTGAATTTTTGATATTTCATTGCCTCCCTATTAAAAATCCATTGTCTTTTTCAAAAAACCGACTATAATGAATATATCAGGCATTTTTTCTGGTATTTTGGCGTATTGCGCGCCTGTTTTTGTTCAATTTTCAGCCAAAACAGCTTCTCTTGTTTCAATCGGAGACGGCGTTTTCCGGCGGAAAACGATTTTGGAAGTTACCGTCGATTCGTTGGGGAACGGCGGAACATATATTTTAAAGGAGAGATTATAATGGGTAAATTTACAATCAAAACAACTGCCACCGGTTTTACTTTCCGCTTAAAAGCCAAAAACGGCGAAGTGATTGCCAATTCCGAAGTCTACTCCTCTGAGGCCTCTTGCCGGAATGGCATTCAAAGCGTGATCAACAACGCTCCCGTCGCCGCTGTTGAAGATCAGACGATCGAAGGATTTGAGGTTCAGAAACATCCGAAATTCGAAATTTACTTGGATAAAAAAGGCGAGAGCCGGTTCCGCTTAAAAGCCAAAAACGGTGAAATCATTGCCGTATCGGAAAGCTATAAAGCCAAATCCTCCTGCCTGAACGGAATCGAAAGCGTCCGCAAAAATGTGGTAGACGCTGTAATCGAAAAAGAGGACTAGTTCTTCTTTTTCGATGTAAAAACAAATTCTGTCGAGCAAAGTTGTGCCGCATGGGAAAATCCATGCGGCACAATTTATGCGGTAATCCATCCCAATCATCTCTGCGTTTCGGAGGAACTTACAATGAAGAACCCGACCAAATCTGCTTTTATCCTCATCGACATGGAACAAGGCTTTATTGACCCCTCTTCCGCCCATTGCATCAAAGGAGCCGCCGCCACAGTCCCCGCTTGTGAAAAAGCCATCCAAACGGCACGGCAAAAGGGAATCCCTGTCTTTTTTGTCAAGCGCATTTATCGGGAGGACGGCAGCGATGTGGAATGTACCCGCTATCAAAGCTGGGTTGCCGGTGGGCGCAGTATGTCTCCAGGCAGTTTTGGCGCGCAGGAACCGGAAAGCCTTCGCCCGCAACCTGGAGATTATACAATCATCAAGCCGCGCTGGAGCGCTTTCTTCCAGACGGAACTGGATCTGATCCTGCGCCGGCTGGATATCCGAACCGTTATTCTGGCTGGCACCACAACGCCGAACTGTATCCGCACCACCTGCTATGATGCCAATGCGCTGGATTATAATGTTGTGGTCTTATCTGACTGCACCTCCTCCCAAACCGAGGAAATCCAGCAGGCAAATCTGGACGATATGAAACGGATGGGGGCTTTCATCATCGACTCCTGTGCATTTGAAAAATACGACGAAACCACCGTTTCGGATTTAGCCGCCTGCATTCGGGCCGATATCGAAAAAAGGTAGTTTTTAATCATCTGCATCAAAAGTTTTGGGTCCGCTTTTTTCTTGGAAAACAGCGGACTTTTTCTTTGCTTTTTTCCGTTCAATTTTTTCTTGCATTTCCTGTATCCTCGTGCTATACTCCAATTTGATATTCATTATCAAATTGGAGATGCCAAAATGGGAGAAATTCGTTCTTATCACACCAAACAGCGGGAAATGGTTCTGCAGTTTTTTGCCGCTCATCCGGATCAATGCTTTTGCGTCAAGGATTTGACCGCGCAGAAAAGCATTCTGGTCGGAACCGCAACTTTATACCGGGCCCTTTCGCTTTTGTGCCGGGAAGGAAAACTCAAAAAATACACCGAGTCCGACGGCAGCGGTGCTTTTTATCAATACAACGATTCAGAAGCCTGCCACTGCCACTTTCACTTAAAATGCCTGCGGTGTGGGCAGCTGATTCACATGGATTGCGGTTTTATGAAAGATATGCAGGAGCATATCGAAACAGATCATGGTTTTCTGGTCGACAGCGGGAAAAGTATCCTGTACGGCCTTTGCCAAAAATGCCGCCATTAACCTGCAAGGTCCCTGCCTTTCTTCCCGCTCTTTCGGCAGCGGCCTTTTCGTCATCGATAAAGCTTTGGAGGATGTTATGAAAAAATTGATTCAAATTCTGCTGTGTGCCGTCATGGCGGCTTTCCTTTTGGCCGGATGCGGCAGCAACGTTTCTTCATCTGCACCGGCTGACGGACGTCTGCGGATCGTTTCCACCGTCTTCCCCTCCTATGATTTTGCCCGCGCGATCGCGGGAGAGTATGCGGATGTCACCATCCTGCTGTCTCCGGGGATGGAAAGTCACTCCTATGAGCCAACGCCTCAGGACATGATACGGATTCAAAACTGCGACTTATTTTTATACACCGGCGGCGAATCCGACGCTTGGGTGGATGATCTGCTTTCCTCGCTTGACAAACCGGTCAATACGGTAAAAATGATGGACTGTGTCAACGTGTATGAAGAAGAAATGCTGGAAGGGATGCAGGAAGAAGAACCGTCCGGCGAACACGAAACGGAATACGATGAACATGTTTGGACCTCGCCCAAAAACGCGGTCAGGATTTCTCGGGCCATTGAAAAGGCCTTATGCGGCATTGACCCGGACAACGCCGCCTTTTATCAGAAAAACGCCGACTCTTATGCCGCTGAGCTGGAGTCGATGGACCAAAGGTTCCGTGATTTTTTTGCTGGTGTTTCCAAGAAGATCATGGTGTTCGGCGACCGTTTTCCTTTTCGTTATTTTGCGGAAGAATACGGCCTGGAATGTTTTGCCGCCTTTCCGGGATGCAGCAGCGAAACAGAGCCCAGCGCCGCGACCATCGCATTTTTAACCGATAAAGTAAAATCAGAAAACATCAGTACGGTATTTTATATTGAATTTTCCAACCATCAGGTTGCAGACAGCATTGCGGAAGCTGCCGGTGCCAAAACCGCATTGTTCCATTCTTGCCACAATGTTTCCGCACAGGATCAAAAAGATGGCGCCACTTACCTGTCTTTAATGGAACAAAATTTGAACACGCTGAAGGAGGCCCTGCGCTGACATGGCTCTAATCACCTGTGACAACATCAGTTTGGCATACGAAAACAACGTAGTTTTGTCCGATCTTTCTTTCTCGGTCCACGCGGGAGATTACCTGTGCATCGTGGGAGAAAACGGTTCCGGCAAAAGCACCTTGATCAAGGCGCTGCTTTCTTTTAAGCGCCCTTTGTGCGGCTCCATTCAGTTTGGCGATGGGCTGCGGCAAACTGAGATTGGCTATCTGCCGCAGCAAACCGGCGCGCAAAAAGATTTTCCCGCCAGTGTATGGGAGGTGGTGCAGTCCGGCTGCATGAATCAAAGCGGACTTTCCCCCTTTTATTCCTCGGCACAGCGCAGTCTGGCGCAGGAAACGCTGAAGAAACTGGATTTGTGGGAGCTGCGCCGCCGTTCTTACCGCGAACTTTCCGGCGGCCAACAGCAGCGAGTCCTGCTGGCCAGGGCATTGTGCGCCACCCACAAGCTCCTGTTGTTGGATGAGCCTGTGGCGGGCCTGGATCCAATGGTTACCCTTGAAATGTACCGTATGATTCAGCAGCTCAATCAGCGGGGAATCACAATTATCATGGTCTCACATGATATTCAAAGCGCGGTGCAGTATGCAAGTCATATTCTGCATCTGCATAACCGTCCGCTCTTTTTCGGAAGCACGGCCGACTATCTGAAAAGCGGCGCCGCCAAGCAGTTTTTGGGAGGTCCGGAGCATGATTGATGTATTGGTACAGATGCTGTCTTATCCTTTTTTGATCCGAGCAATCGTCGTTGGCACGCTGGTATCGCTGTGCGCTTCCCTTTTGGGAGTCAGCCTGGTTCTCAAACGCTATTCCATGATTGGCGACGGCCTGTCCCATGTAGGTTTCGGGGCGCTGGCCATCGCCACGGCGGTCAACGCCGCCCCGCTTGCAGTTGCGATTCCGGTGGTCGTCGCAGCGGCCTTTTTGCTGCTTCGCCTTTCGGAGAACAGTAAAATCAAAGGAGATGCCGCAATCGCCCTGATTTCCACCGGCGCGCTGGCCATCGGCGTTATGGCTGTCTCCCTCTCTACCGGCATGAATATTGACGTCTATAACTATATGTTCGGCAGCATACTTGCCATCAGCCAGGAGGATGTCTGGCTCAGCGTAATTCTTTCCATCGTGGTGTTGGCTTTATATGTAATCTTTTACCACAAAATTTTTGCTATCACTTTCGATGAGAATTTTGCCCGGGCCACCGGCGTCAAGGCCGGATGGTACAATATGCTCATTGCGTTGTTGACTGCGGTCACCATTGTACTGGGTATGCGGCTGATGGGTGCTCTGCTCATCTCCAGCCTGGTTATTTTTCCCGCGCTTACCAGCATGCGGATTTTTAAAAGCTTCCGCTCCGTGGTTACTTGCTCAGCCTTTTTATCCGTCTTTTGTTTTTTGATCGGCATTTTGATTTCCTATGCCTGGTCTACTCCGGCAGGCGCCAGCGTTGTCTGTGTCAATATTGCGGCTTTCTTTGCCTTTTGGTCTGCTTCTCTTCTTTTCAGCCGCAAAAAAAAATGATGTTTCTTTTTGCGGTTTCCGAACAAAAAAGAATCTCCCCGATAAAAATACCGTTTATCTTATCTCGACAAAAAAAGCCTCCTGTTTCCAGGAGGCCTTTTTGTTATTACAACTGGTAATTTTGATCCAATGTGCAAAATTTATTTTCCCTGCTTCGAGATATGTTCCTTTAGTTTTTCAAAGGTTTCCTCGCTAATGTCGTGTTCGATCCGGCAGGCATCTTTTGCTGCAATTCCCTCTGGAACACCCAGCGCTATCAGCCACTCGCTAAGCAGGCGATGCCGTTCGTAAATCCGTTCCGCAATTTTCCGGCCAGCATCGGTTAACTCAATCCAGCCTTCTTTTTCCATGAGGATGTATCCGTTTTCCCGCAGAAGGCTCATTGCCCTGCTGACACTTGGCTTGGAGAATTCCATGTAACGTACAATATCGATGGAGCGCACCGCACCTTTGGTCTGTTTTAAAATCAGGATTGCTTCCAAATAGTCCTCTGCCGATTCTTGAATTTTCAAGCAAACGCCCCTTTCCATTCTTTTTTCAAGATTTAAAATCAATTATCCTTGTTTTTATTCTATCACATCTTTTTGCTTTCCACAATCGTCTGTTCCGAAAAGAAAGCCTTTGCAGCTTTTTTCCGGCAAGTTCAGAAAAAGCGCCCGCTCTCAAATGAGCCGGCGCTTTTTAACCAAATTGCCTATTTTTTCAATTCAGCCAAACACTTCGCACAAATATTTTTTCCTTTGTAAACAACGGTATCTTCCGATTGATTGCAAAAAATGCAGGCAGGCTCATATTTTTTTAGGATGATCTTATCCTCTTCCACATAAATCTCCAGCGCGTCTTTTTCATTGATATCCAGATTTCTTCTCAATTCGATAGGAAGAACCACACGGCCCAACTCATCCACTTTTCTTACAATGCCTGTCGCTTTCATCCATATTTCCCTCATTTCATTTTTGTTCAAATGAACTCTAAAAAATATCATATACAATTTCAAAAAATTTGTCAAATAAAACTGGTTTTTCTCTCAAAATATCGATACTTTTTATCTTATTTTTGGTTAATTTGACATTTATATTTTGTCATAACGACCAAATTTTTACCTGTTTTTTAGAAACATATTTTTCTTGCTTCTTTTATACATATAGGACAAAGGGGGAAATGGAAATGATGTCCTGGCTGTTTACGGGTATGCTCGTTTTATCTTTGCTTTTCGGAATTTTAAACGGCAGGATGGAGCAGGTATCCATATCCGCCGTAAATGAATGCTCAAATGCTGTTACTCTGGCAATTCAGTTGGCCGGCGTTATGTGCCTGTGGAGCGGGCTGATGCGTATCGCGGAAGTTTCCGATTTGACCGGAAAACTCAGCCGGCTGTTTCGGCCCGTCATGAAACTGCTGTTTTGGCATCTTCCCGCCGACTCCAAAGCGGCCAAGGCCATTATCATGAATCTGACAGCGAATCTGTTGGGATTGGGCAATGCAGCTACGCCGCTGGGCATTGCCGCTATGAAAGAGTTGGAAAAAATATCTCCCCGCAAAGGGATCGCCTCAAACGAGATGGCTTTGCTGGTGGTTTTGAACACAGCTTCGCTCCAGCTGATTCCAACCACCACCGCCGCGCTGCGCCTGGCAGCCGGAAGCGCGGCGCCCATGGAAATTCTCCCGGCGGTTTGGCTGGCATCATCCATGTCCATTCTCTCCGGAATTTTAGCCGCCAAGTTTTTCTCCCGCTTGTTTGGGAAAGGAGCGGACTGACATGAGCCAAATTTCACAATACATTCTTCCTGTTGCAATCGTACTGATCGTCGGCTACGGAGCAATCAAAAAAGTTCCGGTGTTCGACTGCTTTTTAGAGGGCGCCAAAGACGGACTTACCACATCTGCCCAGATTTTGCCTGCCCTGATCGCCCTAATCACAGCAGTAGGCATGTTCAAATCCTCCGGCGCGCTGGATCTCTTTACTTATGCGCTGCGCCCTGTAGCAAACTTGCTGCACCTGCCGCAGGAGGTGATCCCGCTGGCAATTCTCCGCCCCATTTCCGGCAGCGGCGCCTTGGTCATTTTTCAGGATATTCTGCAGCAATACGGACCTGACAGCTTTATCGGCAGGGTCGCCAGCGTGATGCAGGGATCGACCGAAACGACTTTTTACACCATAGCGGTGTATTACGGCGCTACAAAAGTACAAAAAACCCGACACACGCTCCCCTCTGCGCTCACGGCGGACATTGTAGGTTTTTTTATGAGTGCCCTGGCAGTTTATTGGCTTCTTTGATTTGTTTCATTGCCCGGTTGGTTGAAAAGAAAAACGTTAGGGGCCATGCCGCAATCTCCATTCCTGTCTCAGGAAAATGTTAAATACGATAGCAAAACGGCGCAGCCTCTTATGAGGCCGCGCCGTTTCTTGTTTTTAGAAATATTTTGAGAAAGTTCTCATCCGCGCTTTTAGCCTTCCAGCACTTTTCGGTACATGGCAATATATTCACCTGCGGATTTTTTCCAGCTGAAATCACATTCCAATGCGTGGACAACAGCTTTCTGCCACGCCTGCTGATCCGAATACAGAGCAAGGGCCCGTTTGATCGCTCCCAGCATATCGTGCGCATTATAGGACTGGAATGTAAAGCCATTGCCCTCTTCTCCGCCCAGATCCTGAATGGAGTCTTTCAGCCCGCCGGTCGTTCTCACGATCGGAATCGTGCCATACCGCAGAGCAACCATCTGCGCCAAACCGCATGGTTCACTTTTAGACGGCATCAGGAATGCGTCGGCACCGGCATAGATCTTGCGGGCAAGCGGCGGGATAAAGCCTTTTGCAAAGCTGACTTTCTCCGGATACTTTTTCTGCATCTCTTCAAAAAACGATTCGAACATATACTCTCCGGAGCCTAGCACGACCAGCTGCAAATTTTCTTTGAGGATCTCTTCGCCGATATATTTGACCAGATCCAAGCCCTTATGGTCCACTAGGCGGCTGACAATTCCCAAAAGCATGACGTCGCTTCTCTGGGGCAGACCCATCTCTTCCTGCAGCGCCCGCTTATTCTCCGCTTTTCCCTCCGGATGATCCGCGGAAAAAGGTGCCGCCAAATTCGGATCGGTCTGTGGATTATACCCATCCACATCGATGCCGTTCAGAATGCCCATCAGTTTAAACTGGCGCGCTTTCAGGATTCTGTCCAATCCATGGGAATACCATGGATCCAGAATTTCCTGCGCATAGGTCTGGCTGACGGTGGTGATCATATTGCACTGATCAATACCGCCTTTCATATAGTTCACGCATCCGTCATACTCGATAATCGGAGTGGCGCTTTGCGGAAGTCCCAACACATCCTGGACCATTTCCATTCCGTATTTTCCCTGATACTGAATATTGTGGATGGTAAGCACCGTTTTCAGGTCGCGAAACTTCTTTTCTCCCCTGTAAAACAGGTTCAGATAAACCGGGACCAAAGCGGTCTGCCAGTCGTTGCAATGAATGATATCCGGCGCATAGTCAATATAATGCAGCATTTCCAGAATCGCTTTGGAAAAGAACGCAAATCGTTCGCCATCGTCATAATAGCCATACAAACCAGGACGCTTAAAATAATATTCGTTATCCAAGAAATAATAAACAACGCCGTTGTGATTGGCCTCAAATACGCCGCAGTAAAGGCTGCGCCACGACAAATAGACGGTAAAATTTGTCACATACTTCATTTTTGCGCGCAGTTCCGGCTTGATGTCACTATACAACGGCATCACGACCCGGCAAGCATGCATTTTATTGCGGATTGCTTTCGGCAGAGAGCCGGCAACGTCCGCCAATCCGCCGGAAGCCATAAAAGGAAGCGCTTCGCTGGCTGCGTACAAAATCTTCATAGATCAAACCTCCTGTCCCAATTCTTTCCGCATCCAAGAAGGCTTTTAAATCACGCTCTTCTTCTCAATGAAAAGTGGATACGTTTTATATCCCACCAGCGTTCTGGTATCGCGAATCGTCGTTTCCCGATCGGCCACTACGTATTCCAAACGCGCCCCGTCGCCAATAACAGAACCCGCCATAACGATGCTGTTGCGGATCACCGCGCCACGGCCGATTTTTGCGCCACGGAAAATAATGGAATTTTCCACCGCACCTTCAATGATACATCCGTCCGCCACCAGGGAGTTCTTCACGGCAGCTCCGAGGCCGTATTTAGCAGGCACCTGATCCCGAACACGGGTCAAAATCGGCCGGTTGGACGGGAAAAGCTCCTGACGCACCTGCGGCTGCAAAAGCGCCATACTGGCGTCAAAATAATCCTGCAGGCTGTTGATCCGCATGACACAGTTTTCAATCTCATAAGCGTAAATGCGCATGGAATCGCTTTTTTCCACCAAAATATCCTTGGTAAAGCTTCTCTTATTGCGGCTGCGCGCGTCCTCTACGATTTTTTCCAGCAATTCCCGCTTCATCACCGCAACATTCAAGTACGCATTCTGCTCCTCTTCCGCCTGGGGAGAGAGCCATACCTGACCGACACGTCCGTCGCTTCCCACTTCAAAAACGCTGATATTCTCATTGCCTTCCCGCCGGATTTTTTCACGCCGGTAAGCCAAAGTGATTTCCGCGCCTTTCTCTTCGTGGAACGCAATCATCTTCTGAAAATCCAGATTTGCAATCAGGTCGCAGTCCGCCAAAATCACATATTCCGCACGACCATTTTGAATATAGCTGGACACGCCGGCCAATGCATCCAAACGGCCTGCATAAATTCCCTGGTTGTCGCCGCTGCTGTAAGGCGGCAAAACCGTTAAGCCGCCCAGCTTTCGCGCCAAATCCCATTCTCTGCCGCTTCCCAGGTGTTCCATCAGCGTTTGATAGTTGGATTTCGCGATTACGCCTACCTCCCTGACACCGGAGTTTACCATGCTCGACAGCACAAAATCCACCAAACGGTATCTGCCGCCAAACGGCACAGACCCCGTGGTCCTCCCACGTGTCAGGCTTCCCAAATGGTTATCGTGCATATTGGAAAAAATAATCCCCATTGCAGTACGTTTGATCATTTTCCCTGTACCTCCTCAGCGGTGATATCCGTTTCCACCATGGATTTCGGTGCGATGTTCACACCTGCTCCAATGGTAACGCCGTTTCCGATCACCGTCACGCCCCATTCGGAGATGTTTTCCATCTTCTCCGGGCGCGCACCGATTACTGCGTTTTCCCCAATCACCGCCTGCTCGGCGACGATGGTATAGTCCACCACTGCGCCTTTTTTGACGACACTGCCCGGCATAATAATACTATCACGCACGACAGCTCCCTCTTCGATTGTAACGCCGGCAAAAATAACGGAAAAATCCACCGTTCCTTCGATCACGCAGCCTTCTGTAATCATGGAATTCTGCACAACCGCCCCGGGCGCAATATAGTGAGGCGGAAGCGCCGGATTGCGGGCGTAAATTTTCCATTCCGGGTCGTACAAAGACAGGGGAACCTTGGGGTCCAGAAGGTCCATATTGGCTTCCCACAAACTGTCGATCGTGCCCACGTCTTTCCAGTACCCATCAAACGCATATGCATACATCCGCTCATGAGCCGCCAGCATGTTGGGAATGATATTCTTTCCGAAATCGTTGGCGCTGCCCGGCGTTTTCGCATCCTTCTCCAGGTATTCCCGCAGCTTATTCCAACTGAATATGTAAATTCCCATCGACGCTAAATTGCTCTTTGGATTGGCAGGTTTTTCTTCAAACTCATAAATCTGCCCGTCGTCATAAGCGTTCATGATGCCGAAACGGGAAGCTTCTTCCATTGGCACCTGCAATACCGCTATGGTGCAATCTGCCTCTTTTTCCTTATGGAATTTGAGCATTTTCTCATAATCCATCTTGTAAATATGGTCCCCGGAAAGGATCAGAACATATTCCGGATCATACCGCTCAATAAACGGCAGGTTCTGATAGATCGCGTTGGCCGTTCCGGTGTACCAGTCGGATCCGGAACTCTTCTGATATGGCGGAAGGACAAACACACCGCCTTCCTGACGGTCCAGGTCCCAAGGCTGGCCGCTGCCGATATACTCGTTGAGCACCAGCGGCTGATACTGTGTGAGAACGCCGACTGTATCGATTCCGGAGTTCACACAGTTAGACAGCGGAAAGTCGATAATCCGGTATTTTCCCCCGAAAGGCACTGCCGGTTTTGCAAGGTTCTTGGTCAGGCTGTACAGGCGGCTGCCCTGACCGCCTGCCAACAACATTGCGATCCATTCTTTTTTCCTCAAGGAAAACCCTCCTTTTTCAAAACGGGAGTAAAACCCGCATTCATCATTTTTGGCCAGTTTTTTTCCGCGCAGCCTTTTCCTGCGGCTTTTTACGGGGCTTTCGAGGCGCTGCCGGTGTAAACTCCAGGTACATCGTGGACAAAGGCGGTATGGTCAGGCTAACCGAATGATCGCACCCATGCGACGGTTTTTTACGGGTACGTACAGTCCCGTTGGTCAAACCGCTGCCACCGAACTCTTTGGCGTCGGAATTAAATGTTTCCTTATACCGCCCGGCATCCGGCACGCCTACTACATAATCGTACCGCGCCACAGGACAGAAATTGCAAACGACCATGATGCTTTTGTTTGCTTCGTCCATCCGGCGGAAAATAATGATATTCTGCTGGTTGTCATCGGCCACAAGCCATTGGAACCCTTCCCAGGAGTCCTCAATCTGCCAGAAAGGAGAATGTTCCAGATAATAATGGTTCAGCTTTGCCACATATCGCTGCAGCTGTTGGTGCTTTTCATAGCCGAGAAGCAGCCAGTCCAGTTCCTGCTTTTCATTCCACTCAATAAACTGCCCGAACTCCTGGCCCATAAACAGGAGTTTTTTGCCCGGATGCGCCATCATGTAGCCCAGAAAAGACCGTACACCGGCGAATTTCAGGTCATAGTCTCCCGGCATTTTATTGATTAATGAGCATTTTCCGTGCACCACCTCGTCATGGGAAATCGGCAGAACAAAATTTTCGGAAAACGCATAGAACATACTGAACGTCAATTTATCATGGTTATACGCACGATAAATCGGATCCATTGAGAAGTAGGACAAAACATCATTCATCCACCCCATGTTCCATTTGTAATGGAAACCCAGCCCGCCGTTGAATGCCGGTTTGGTAACCATTGGCCAGGCAGTGGATTCTTCTGCAATCATGAGAACGCCAGGATTTTCAGAAAGGATAATGGCATTGAGTTTCTGTAAGAAAGCGACCGCTTCCAGATTCTCCCGACCACCTTGATGGTTCGGCGTCCATTCTCCCTCTTTTCTGTCATAGTCCAGATATAGCATCGACGCCACAGCGTCTACCCGGATACCGTCCACATGAAAATCCTGCACCCAGAGCATGGCGGAAGAAATCAGAAAACTCTGCACTTCCGGTTTGGCATAGTCAAAAACATGGGTGCCCCATTGTTTGTGTTCCCGCTTTCTGGGATCGCTGTATTCATAGCAGGAGGATCCGTCAAATTCATAGAGGCCGTGGGCATCTTTGGGAAAATGGGCGGGTACCCAGTCCATAATCACGCCGATATCCGCCTGATGCAGCAGGTCCACAAAACGCATAAATTGTTCCGGCGTGCCGTACCGGGAAGTCGGTGCAAAATATCCTGTCACCTGATATCCCCAGGAGCCGTCATACGGATACTCCGTGACCGGCATAATTTCCACATGGGTATACCCCATTTGTTTTAAGTAAGGAATCAACTCTTCCGCTGTTTTTTCATACGAAAAGCAATTTCCGTCTTCATACCGCCTCCAGGAGCCTAAATGCATCTCGTAAATATTCATCGGTACGGTAAACGGGTTTTGTGCTTTTCTCCGTTTGAGCCAAGCGGAATCGTGCCAGCGGTAGCGGGAGATGTCATACAGTTTCGAGGCTGTTCCCGGCGCCGTTTCATGATGAAAAGCGTAAGGATCTGCTTTCAGTGTCGTCTTTCCGCTGTGAGCGGTAACAGCGTATTTATACAGGTCAAACTGTTTCAGCCCCGGAATAAACCCTTCCCAAATTCCCCCGGATTCCAATTTCTCCAAAGGATTTGCCTGAGGGTCCCAATCATTGAAATCGCCCACAACAGAAACTGCTTTCGCCGCAGGCGCCCATACCCGAAAACGGAATCCTTTTCCTTCTTCCCTCTTTTCCGGATGTGCTCCTAAAAATCGGTAGGCATGGTAGTGCATTCCGCGGCAAAAGTCCATAATTTCATTTAAATCATTCGACGGATATTTTTCCATTGCCGCCACCTCCCATTTCTCTTGTTTTCATTGTACCACACTTTCCTTTTTTTGCAATATAATATTGTGCAAAATGGTGATTTTATCAGAATAATATAGTTTCTTTTTATTTATTTTCACGATTTCACCCTATTTGCGGATTTTTCATGGGCTCTTTCCGGCAAATCGTTACAAGTATAGCACAGCCTGTCTGCAAAAAAAGTCGCAGACAGGCATGTCACTATTTCCATTTTCAAGGAAAAACGCTGAGGAAGGAACCTGGAAAGTTCGTTTTTAAAGGCACAAAAAAAGACCGCAATCTTTTGATTGCGGTCTTTTGAGCTAGTAAAAACTAGCAGCAGCAACAACCGTGGTCAACTTTCGCCATATGCTCGATGAGCATCAGGACTTTGTTGGAATAACCCCACTCGT
>DFDW01000023.1 GCA_002369315.1 Ruminococcaceae bacterium UBA3818
ATGGGAACGCTGTGGAATACCTATGCTTTCTTTGTACTGTACGCGAATATTGACGATTTTGACGCGACCCAATACAAACTGGAGTATGATAAACTGTCGGTTATGGACCGCTGGCTGCTGTCCAAAATGAACAGCTTAATTTTGGAAGTGGACAACCATCTCGGCCATTACCGGATTCCTGAAGCGGCCCGTGCTTTGCAGGATTTTGTGGATGACATGAGCAACTGGTATGTGCGCCGCAGCCGGGAACGGTTCTGGGTCAAAGGAATGCCGCAGGACAAGATCAACGCGTATATGACGCTTTATACCGCGCTGGTCACTGTTGCGAAATTGGCAGCACCCATGATTCCTTTTATGACCGAGAGCATTTACCGCAACCTGGTCTGTGGTTTGGATCATTCCGCGCCGGAAAGCGTTCATCTGTGTGGCTATCCAAAAGCGGATGAGCAGATGATCGACAAAAAACTGGAAGAGGATATGGATACTGTCCTCAAAGTAGTCGTGCTGGGACGGGCCGCACGAAACGGCGCAGCTATGAAAAACCGCCAACCGTTGGCTAAGATGTATGTCAAGGCGGAAGATGAGGTAGGCGAGTACTACAAAGAGATCATCGAAGATGAATTGAACATCAAATCGGTCGAATTCACTAACGATGTTTCCAACTTCACCTCCTATAGCTTTAAACCGCAGCTTAAGACCCTGGGACCGAAATATGGCAAGCAGCTGGGAGAAATCCGAACTGCTTTGTCCAATCTGGATGGCAGCGCTGCCAAAAAACAGCTGGATTCCACTGGCGTATTAAAGCTGGCGCTTTCTTCGGGAGAAATCGAACTGGCGCCGGAAGACCTGCTGATTGAAATGACCCGTTCCGAAAAATACTATTCCGTAGAGGATGGAGGCATTACCGTCGCTATCGATACGGAGCTGACCGACGCTTTGGTCGAAGAAGGCTTTGTCCGTGAGATCATCAGCAAGCTGCAAACGATGCGCAAAGAAGCAGATTTCAATGTCATGGATCATATTTATGTCTATGTCAAAGGCAGTGAAAAAATCGCCTCCATTATGCAAAGGAACCTGCCGGTTATTGAAAACGATACCTTGGCAGACGCTCTCAATCTGGATAAACTGGATGGCTATACCAAAGAGTGGGATATCAATGGCGAAACAGCAACGCTCGGAGTAAAACGTGTAGACGACTAGTTTTCCGCCAGTCCGGCTTACAAAACAAATGAAGCGCCGCAAAGTTTTTACCTTGCGGCGCTTTTGTGCTTTGGAGAATTGGACGGTATCTCAAGCCAAGACAAAATCAATTGTCGCTTATTCTTCAACCGGCAAAGCGGTTTTCCGTTTGACGGTAACGGTTTCGTCATAGCAGGAGAAGATTTTGTCCGTTTCTTCTTTTTTCATTTTGGGTGTAACCAAGCTGACCAGCGGAACAACAATCAATCCGGCGATCATTGCGATGGCGCCTGCGTTAATGGGAGAAGCGATGTATTTCCAGAACATATTTGTTACCGTAATGCCAATGCCAACGGCAAAGCTGGCCCAAACCGAAGCTTTGGTAACGCCTTTCCAATATAAACCATACAAAAACGGAGCCAGAAAAGCTCCTGCCAGCGCACCCCAGGAGATTCCCATCAGTTGAGCGATAAAGGTGGGAGGATCCAATGCCAGAACGACAGACAAAACAATGAAAAAGACGACCAGTATACGCATTAGCAAAAGCTGACGTTTTTCATTGAGATTTTTAATGATATTGTCTTTTAAAAAGTCCAGAGTCAAAGTAGAACTGGAAGTCAACACCAACGAGGAAAGGGTGGACATGGAGGCGGACAGCACCAGAACAATAACGATACCGATTAAAATGTCAGGCAGGGAAGAAAGCATAAACGGAATAATGCTGTCGTAGATGACGCCGCCCTGTTCATTATACAGAGAGGGATTGTCAAACAACCGCCCGAAGCCGCCTAAAAAGTAGCATCCACCGGAGATAACGATGGCGAAGACCGTCGAAATAATGGTTCCGGTTTTGATATCTTTTTCGCTTTTGATCGCGTAAAATTTATGTACCATCTGCGGCAGGCCCCAAGTACCCAAAGAGGTCAGAATTACCACGCCAAGAAGATTCAGCGGGTCAGGACCGAAGAAGGAAGTATAAGCTCCCTGCTGACCGAGCGTACCGGGAATTTCGCTGGGGATTTCAGCCAGTTGGAAGATTGCCTTTGTGAAACCACCCTGGCCATTGAGTACAGAGACGACGACCGCCGCGATACCGCCAAGCATGATAATGCCTTGAATAAAGTCGTTGATGGCGGTGGCCATATAGCCGCCCAAAATGACGTAAATGCCGGTGAGAACAGCCATTGCAATTACGCAAACCGAATAGGGAATATCAAACGCCATGCCGAATAACCGGGATAATCCGTTGTAGACAGAAGCGGTGTAAGGAACCAAAAAGATGAAAACAATTGCGGAAGCGGAGATTTTCAGCGCTTTGCTGTCAAAACGTTTGCCAAAAAAATCTGGCATGGTGGCAGCAGACAGATAGTTACTCATAATGCGAGTGCGCCGCCCGAGTACAACCCAGGCCAGCAGGCTGCCAAGCAATGCGTTACCGATGCCGATCCAGGTAGAAGAAATGCCATATTTCCATCCGAACTGCCCGGCATAGCCGACAAATACAACGGCGGAAAAATAAGACGTACCGTAAGCGAAAGCAGTCAGCCAGGGGCCAACGTTCCGGCTGCCCAGAACAAACCCCTGCACATTGGTGGAATGCCGGCGGCAGTAAATACCAATGGCAATCATTGTGCCGAAAAAGATTACAAGCAGGACGATTTTAGCAATCATAAAAATACTCCTTTGCTTTAAAGCGTTGAATAAGCTTGAACACTATCATAGCAGAAAGTGTCTATGATGTCAATTTAAACTTTAAAAAGTTAAAGCTTTAAATGCAAAAAAATATTCATTGACAGAAGGAGGAATACGGAATACAATGAAAAAGACTTCATCATATGGAAAGGAGCGGTTTTGTGTTCTGGCAAAAAGATGCGGAAACCATGCCGCGCGAGGAGATTCGTGCATTACAGCTGAAAAAATTACAGCATACGGTAAAATGGAGCTACGATAGAGTTCCGTATTATCATAAAATTATGGAAGAGGCCGGCGTTACGCCGGATCAGATTAAATCTTTGGATGATGTGCGCCGTCTTCCGTTTACAACAAAGGCGGATCTGCGGGATAATTATCCGTTTGGCCTTTTTGCGGTGCCCAAGAAAGAGGTCGTTGAGATCCATGCGTCTTCCGGCACAACCGGAAAGCCGATCGTCGGCGGTTATACCAGGCGTGATTTGGATACCTGGAGCGATTGCGTGGCGCGTCTTGCCGTTGCCGCGGGCGCGACTTCGGATGATATCTCTCAAATCGCTTTCGGGTACGGCCTGTTTACCGGCGCTTTTGGACTGCATTACGCACTGGAAAAGATCGGGTCCATGGTGGTGCCGATTTCCAGCGGCAACAGTGAAAAGCAGATCATGCTGATGAAAGATTTCGGTACGACTCTTTTGGTAGCCACCCCGTCCTATGCGGTGTACCTGAGCGAACTTGCAAAGGATATGGGCGTCGCCAACCAGCTGCAGCTTCGTCTTGGCTTGTTCGGCAGCGAAGTATGTACCACGGAGATGCGCGACCAAATTGAAAAGAATATTGGTATTACGGTAACGGATAACTATGGCCTTACCGAATTAGGCGGCCCCGGCGTCTCTGGCGAATGTCAGTTCCGCAACGGACTGCATATCAATGAGGACCATTTTCTGGCGGAAATTATCGACCCGGATACCGGAGAGGTTCTGCCGGAAGGGGAAACGGGAGAGCTGGTTATTACGCCTTTATCGAAAGAAGCGTTCCCAATTTTCCGTTACCGCACCAAAGATATCGCAAAGATTACATATGAGCCTTGCGAATGCGGTCGTACCTTTGCGCGCATGAATAAGGTGGTGGGACGCACCGACGATATGCTGATTATCAAAGGCGTCAATGTCTTCCCGTCCCAGATTGAGAGCGTGCTGATTCAGTCTCCTCATATTGGACCCCACTATCAGCTGATTTTGCGCAAAAAGAACTACATGGATAATCTTGAAGTCAAAGTGGAATTGATCGATGGCTCTTTGCTGGATCAATACGGCGCACTGGAGAAAGTAGCTGGCGGGATTCGCGCTCAGCTGCGTACAGTTCTGGGGCTTGACTGTAAGGTTACTTTGGTAGAGCCTCGTTCGATTGAGCGGTCTACCGGAAAAGCGAAACGCATTGTGGATTTGAGAAACGAACCGAACGCGTAAAGGAGGAAAAACCATGCTGGTCAAACAAATTTCTGTATTTGTGCAAAACGAGCCGGGACGTTTGTCACAAATCACCCGCCTGATGGCGGAAAATGAGATCGATATCCGATCCATTTCCATCTCCGATACCGTTGATTTCGGTATTCTGAGGCTCATCGTTAACGATCCGGAAAAATGTGAACGGGTACTGAAAGAGAACGGCTTTACCGTTTCTATCACCAATGTCATTGCGGTGGGAATTGCGGATGAGCCGGGAAGTCTCTCCAAAGTGTTTGCATTGGCGGATGACAATGGGATTAACGTTGAGTATGTTTACGCTTTTATCAGCCATACAACCCAGGATGCCTGCATCATTATGCGGGTATCGGATGGAGAGAAAGCGGCCAAGGTTCTCACAGACCAAGGGATTAAAGTCCTTTCGGCCGAAGATGTTTATCATTTTTAAAAGAAGGCGCCTCTGCTTTGGCAAAGGCGCCATTTTTGCAGTTATTTCCCGACAGCACAGAAAGGAAAACGCAATGCATACGATAGAAGAAATACGCCGGGAATACCAAAGGCTCGATCAAATGATAGGAGTAGATACTTCAGGCTTGGAAATTATGTTTTCTCCGCAGGCCGTGTATCAATATGGATGCTGCAAATATCGAAACGGGCGCAAAGCGGTTCCGTATAAAATTTTAATTGCATCCTTTTTAAAGGATGAAGAAACAGCGTTTTGGGATACTGTCCGGCATGAGTACGCCCACGCGGCGGCTGCTCTTCTGACCGGTAAAAACCAGGGGCACGGTCCGGTTTGGCAATCGATTTGTCATAAAATCGGTGCAGAGCCGTCCCGTTTAGCCGGTACTTGTCCGTCGCAGCAGGGAAACAGAAAAGACCGGATTCGGTACGAAATCACCTGTTTAGCGTGTGGTGCCCGCTATGAACGAACACGACGCAGCCGGTTCGTCGATGCGGTTTTGTCGAGCGGCGGACGCCCGATTTTATACCGATGCCGGTGCGGCGGACAAATTTTCCGGTGTATATCCCGATGAAGGCAGGAACCTATTTTGGCTTTGAGAATAAGCTGCCAAATGAAAAGAAGATGTGTTCTTCCCCAAAAAGAAAGCGCCCATTCGGCGCTTTCTTTTTGGGGAAGAATAGAAAATCTTTATGTACCCGCCCGCAAAACAGGCGGGCAAAAATTAAAGGCAATCGCAAGGGCCGGGGGTATAGCGACTGGATTCCGAAGCTGGGGCATAAAAGCCGTCTGCGGCGTTTGCCGGGGAAATTCCGTTTCCACCGCCGATGCCGTCTCCGCCCACAAATCCGTTTCCTAGAATGACCTCATAGTTTACCGTTACCGGGATGTATTCTGTAAAAGATCCGCTGCATCCTCCGCTTCCGCAGCCGCTTCTTCCGGTGCCGCAGCTTCTGTACCGATTGCAATTCATCATTTCTATCCTCCCAATCTTGCGGATTGTTTCCGCACTATAAAATATGCTGCGAGCCGCAAATGCGTGAAGTATCTGCTCTTTGAATGATTCCGCAGCCGATTTTTGAGCCGGAATTGCCGGAGGGCTGTGTGGTAAAGTCATCCCGCTCTGCGTGAACGACAACGGAACGGCCTAAAATTTCACGCACGGAAAATCGATCGGTATAAAAGGCAAACCAGGCGCGGCCATTATCGGCAATCAGGGGAGGAAGATCGCCCGCGTGGGCAGGATGTGCGCAGCCGGAAGGGTTGTAGTGGCCTTCTGTGTTGGCAAACGGATCAGGCGGATTGCCGGAGCAGTCTCCTTGTTCGTGAATATGGAGCCCGAAAACACGGGTCCGGCAAATTCCGGTTCCGACAGGAAGACCGGTAAAATGCGCACAAAGAAGCACACCTTTTGCCAGTTGATAAAACCTTACGATACCCCAAAGCCAAGGATGGGCGGCATCGCCGGCAAGCTGTGCAATTGCCTGCGGCGGCCGGGTCAGCGCACGGCCGAAATAAGCATCTGCTGTTGTGTTGTTTTGCATTATTATCACACTCCCGCTTTATCTTATGCGGATGCGGAAGAAAAGGTATCCTGCAAAAACATCTGGGGCAAATCAAATCTCCTGATAATTTCCCAAAAAGGTAAAGCTCGGAAGATTTTTGCGTAAATCATCCATCAAAAGCTGAATCTGTGCTGAAGAGGTATTTCCTGCAAAATCCAGATAAAAGTAGTATTCAAAGTTTTTTTCACCCACCGGCCTTGACTCGATTTTCGTCAAATTTAAGCCCAGCGCCGCAAATTGGGAGAGCAGCTGATTCAGCGCTCCGGGCTGATGCGGCAGGGAAAAGACTAAGCTGATTTTATTGGCGTGTTCCGTATGAAAGCTCTGGCGTGAAACCGCCACAAAGCGGGTGGTGTTGTGCTGCGCGGTCTGGATATTGTCGGCAAGTACCTGCAATCCATAAATTTCAGCGCAGTAGGAAGAAGCGATGGCGGCTTTATGAATATCTCCCAGCGCAGCGACCATTTTGGCAGCCGCTGCCGTATTCTCCATCGGGATGGTTCTGGCAAGCGGTAAACGGGCACAGAATTTTTTGCATTGGGCAAGCCCTTGCGGATGAGAATAAATTTCATGAATATCATCCAGTGTTGCGCCCGGCAATACCAGCAGATTCTGTTCTACCGGTAGCCGGCACGCCTTGCTGATCGTAAGACGGTATTGCAGCAGCAGATCGTAGACCTGTCCCACAGAACCGGCGAGAGAGTTTTCCACCGGAAGAACGGCAAAATCACACTCCCCTTGGCTGACTTTTTCAAAAGCATCTTCCCAGCTGTGGACAAAAATCTGTTCACCATCCGGGAACATGCAGCGCGCAGCTTCGCCGGAAAAAGCACCGGGGACTCCCTGACAGGCCACTTTGGGACGGCAAGGGAAATCATCTTCCATCAGTGCCGGTGCGGGTATGGTGTTCATCAGACCCCGCTCATAATCCTTGCTGGCGTCCATTAGGCATTGATAGACCCGGCGCAAATGGGGCGCTTTGGCCGCTTCCACACGCTGGGAAATACGTTCCAGCACCTGCTTTTCCCGTTGAGGGTCATAAATTGGAAGACCGGCTTCTTCTTTGATTTTTGCTACCTGCGCGACAAGATCCATACGCTGAGAGAACAGGCGGCTTAGTTCTGCGTCTACTGTGTTGATTTGCAGGCGAACCCGCTCCAGTTGATCGTTCATTGTTTTTCCCCTTTATCTTACAGTGATCTGCCTTCGACCTGTACATAACGCCGCAGGCTGGTCATAACGCCGTCAAACGTTTCGGGACGCAGAGATTGCGCGCCGTCAGACAGTGCTTTTTCGGGATTATTGTGCACTTCGATCATCAGGCCGTCCGCTCCGGCAACGATTGCCGATTTCGCCATTGGCTCCACCAGCCAGGTAATACCGGTTCCGTGGCTGGGGTCGACGATAACCGGCAGATGGGTCAAATGCTTTAAGATCGGTACCGCGGAAACGTCCAGCGTATTGCGGGTAAAGGTTTCATAAGTACGAATACCCCGTTCGCAGAGGATCACTTTTTCGTTGCCGCCTGCCATGATATACTCGGCGCTCATCAGCCACTCCTCAATCGTGCTGGAAAGACCGCGTTTGAGCAAAATCGGTTTATCCAAGCGTCCCAGCTCTTTGAGCAATTCGAAATTCTGCATATTGCGTGCGCCTACCTGGATGATATCGACATCGCGGAACAAAGGAATCTGCGCCGCGCTCATTACCTCGGAAACGATCGGCAGGCCGGTGGCCTCTTTGGCCTTTAAAAGCAGTTCCACGCCTTCGGCCCGCAGACCCTGGAATGCGTAGGGGGAAGTGCGGGGCTTGAATGCGCCGCCCCGGAGAATGTGGGCACCGGATGCTTTTACTTTGCTGGCAACTTCGATGATCTGCTCTTCAGATTCTACCGAGCAGGGACCGGCCATGACTACGATTTGATTTCCGCCGATCTGCAGGCCGTTGTCCAGGGTGATAACGGTATTCTGCGGGTGGAATTTTCGATTGACCATTTTATACGGTTCCTGTACGCGGGTGACACGCTCTACGATGTCCTGATGCGCCAGAATCGAATCCATATCCACATGGGAGGTATCGCCGACAAGGCCGATGATCGTTACCTGCGTACCCTCTGTGCAGTGACAGGCAACGCCAGAATACTGCGACTTGATTTCCTCAATCAGCATTTCTGTTTTTTCTTTCTGGGTATTGGGTCTGAGTACAACTACCATTTTAAAACATCCTCTCCTAATTGATAAAACGTTGTGCGAAACAGCAATAAAAAAGGGACTTATGAAAAATATCATAAGTCCCTGATTTTGTACTTGCTGAAGTGACCTATCATATTTTACCATATTCAACTAAGCCGGTGCTAAAGAAGAAAGCCCAGCTAAAGAAGAAGGTAAAGTTGTTGGTATAGGTCTTGTTCATAAAGAAACCTCACATACATTTTTGCTGGATACATTTTATCACCAGTTATGCTGCTTGTAAATAGTTTTTCAAAAATTATTATCGCTTTTTGTCATCCGCTTGCCCGTAAGATCGAAACAAGGCCCGATTGGAACGAATTGTTTGGGTGCTTTGGGAAAAGAAGAAAGTTTGTTTGATTTTTTATAGGCAATATGATACGATAGCCACATACAGGAGGGATTTTTATGTGGACAAGAGAACAAGTGAAAGGAACTGCAAAATATGTTCTGAGTTTCAGCTACTGGAAAGCGTTGCTGGCATGCCTGATTGTGTCTTTGGTCACCAGCATTTCAACGATGGGCAGCAGCTATACAACCAGCTTTACTACAACCTACCGTATTTCCGGCGACCTTTTTTCCTGGCAAATAGGCGGCATTGTGTTGTTGCTTTTTTGTATCCTGTCATCAATTGGAATATTATTTGGTATTTTTGTGGCAAATCCGGTTGAGGTGGGAAAATGCCGCTTCTTTCTTGCGAACCGTCAGAACAAAGGGGGATATGATCAGATTTTTTCCCTGTTCAAAAGCGGTGTGTATTTGAATGTAGTTAAAACGATGTTTTTGCGGGACTTATATGTCTTTTTGTGGAGCCTGCTATTCGTTATTCCGGGAATTGTGAAGTCGTATGAATATAGCATGATTCCATATATTTTGGCGGAAAACCCCAATATCGATTCCAAACGGGCGTTTGCCATTTCCCGCTCGATGACACAGGGGGAAAAAGGGTCTATTTTCGTTTTGGATCTTTCTTTTTTGGGATGGCTTTTCCTTGGCGCAATGGCCTGCGGTATCGGTACATTGTTTGTCGCGCCTTATATTCAGGCAACATTGACCGAATTATATGAAATTCTGAAATATAAGGTTATTTCCGGCGGTATGGCGGGAATGGATGAGCTGGGTGGTCAGAATGGGTACATAGGGGAAGAACGGCCAATCTATCAGCCCTATTCTCCGGCGCAGGGCAATGCTGCGGACTACCATGGATTCTCGGGGCAAACTGCCGCTTATCCCGGTCAACCCTACCCGCAGACAGGTTTTTCTGCTGCGCCGCCGAATCCGACGGCTCCTGAATCGGATGGCCTTGCCGAAGAAGAGAAATCGCAAAGCGGCTCCTGGTTTGAACAGCAGGTTCAGCAGGAGAAAAACAATGGGATGGAATCCTAATAAAAACAGGGAGCTATGATTGTGAGGACGATTATCTGGTTTTTGTATTTTTGGATAATTCTGCTTCGTTATCTTCCCACCTTGCATCGCGTAAAAAAACTGGATCAGGCGGGAAGAAAAGAAGATCGGGATCAGCTGGTGGAACGGTCGGTGTCCGCTTGGGCGCACAGCCTGCTGCGGATGGCGGGCGTGCAGGTCGAAGTATCCGGAACAGAGAACATTCCGGCCGGTCCGGCTGTTTTTGTGGGCAATCATCAAGGCAATTTTGATATCCCGATTTTGTTGGCTTATCTGGATCGGCCGCATGGCTTTGTTGCAAAAATTGAGACACAAAAAATTCCGCTTATCCGCAGTTGGATGCACTATTTGCATTGTGTTTTTCTGGATCGGGACAATCCACGTCAGGCAATGGGGGCGATCGGCGAAGCGGCCCAAACCATTCAGAGCGGTTATCCGATTATTCTTTTCCCGGAAGGAACCAGAAGCCGGAAAGATCAGATGCGATCATTCCAGTCCGGCGGGCTGCGGCTGGCAACCAAATCAGAAGTTCCGGTGGTTCCGCTGGTCATCAACGGATCATACCGGGTGATGGAGGCTCATGGATTCTGGATTCACCCCGCCAAAGTGCGGCTGACAATTCTGCCGCCGGTCGCTATCACGGGAATGAGCCGGGAAGAAAAGAAACAGCTTCCTTCTTTATTGCACGACATCATTGAACAGGAACTGAACAGGCAAGTCAACGAATAAAAATTTTTCTTTCAACAAAAAAACACATCAGATGCCAAAAGGCTTTCTGATGTGTTTTTTGATTGGAGCGGGCAACGAGAATCGAACTCGCAACCTCAGCTTGGGAAGCTGATGT
>DFDW01000033.1 GCA_002369315.1 Ruminococcaceae bacterium UBA3818
GTGCCCATGGTGCCGCTCAGTTTGGCTTCGTCAACGGATCTGATGCCGACCCGGCTCCAGGAAGCGATATCGTCTTTGTTCAGCAGGGTGCTGGAGGAGATATCGTAAGAAGCATCTTCATAAGCGGTAGCTGCGGTATCCTGGGTAGCCAGCTCATTGGTGGTACCCTGCTCTACATAGTGAACGATGACATCGTGCTGGTCCTTGCGGGCGTTCTGCACCTGAATGGTCAAGCCGCTCAGCGTAACACCGGCAGGAGCGTCGCCGACAAATTCCAATTCAGTTCCGTTCGATTTCAGCGTAACGGTGAAATCCGAAACGCCGTTGTAGGTCAAAGGAGCGGTGCTCTCCGAAACGGTGTAGTTAACGCCGTAGGTAAAGCTCATGGCATAGGTGCTGTTTTGATCCGCTCCCTGATCGGCAGCTTTTACACCGATACCCTGATCGATGGTGAATACAGCGCCCGTCAGAGCCTCGCCGGATTCGTCATATTTCTCAATTTTAACAGTGTTGACGGAAATCGGGCCGTAAACGTATTCAACGGTCTGTTTGCCTTTTTTCACCGGCAGTTGATATTTGCCGTCTTTCAGATAAGCCGCGTCAAATGCGGTTTTGCTCATCTCAACGCCGTTTACTTTTACACTTTTCAACTCATAGCCTGCGGGCGCCGCGATAGGTGCGAAAACCGTATAAGGCGTCTGGGGGAAGGCCGCGTTGCCGACCAGTCTGTTTCCAACCGACTGGGTCGTGCCGGATATACCCTGCGGAAGGCCGATGGATGTTACTTCCAACGTACCGATTTCGATTACCGCAGTAGGTACCGGGAAGTTGAGGGTCTGATCTTTTCCCTCTTTGTTTTGATAAGTCAAAACAGCGGATTCGTTCAACGGAACGTTGATGCTGTCGCTGTTTGCGCTTGTCACAACAGAAGGATCCAGTTTGACCTTGTAGGTCATGGTTGCGCTGCCGGATACATACGAGCCGGTTTTCCAACGGATGGAATCGCCGCTGACACTGACCGACGGCTGCGTAGGCTTCGGCAGAGAAGAGGTGGAGTTCAGAGAAGTGGGACTGTAGGAAATATCCGATTGCTCGGTGATCAGGTCCACCATGCCGCCCATGATGTCGGCAACTGTACCGTTGTTGATGACCCACAAAATGGAGTTCAGAATATTGTTGAAGATGCTGCCGAGGTCAGCGCCTACTGCATAGTAGTATTTGTCGCTGCTGGAAGCGATGTTCTCCAGACATTCTACCTTAGTGGTAAAGCCAACCGTATACAACTCAAAGTTGGTTTTGTGGCTGTTTTTGATGGCAGTCGCACGGTTTTCTGCCGCAGTGGCAGCATATCCGCCATCGGAGCTGGAATCGGAACCGTCTTCGCTGTATACGTTCGGCTGACCGTCGGACAGCAAAATCATAAATTTCTGATTGGCGGAGCCGCTGTCGCCGGTGGGATAGAGGGTTTTGTTTCCTTGAATCAGGCCTGCCTCGATGTTGGTGCCGCCGGAGCTTCCCTTCCAGTAACCGCTGTCGATTTTGTTACCGTCAAGCCCACTCATTTTGCCGGCGTTGATGGCAGCTTTAATGGCCGCAACATTGGTGGTGTTGGTCGTGCCATCTTCATTGAGAATCGCGGTCAAAGCCAGCTTTTCTTTGCTGAGACCACCGAATTGAACCACACCGATTCTTGCGTTAATGCCTTTGGCGACAAGAGAATCGATCAGTGCAACCTGTGCCTTCTGGGCGATCTCCCGGCGGGAGCCGAGATCCTCACCGCTCAGATTCTGCGTGCAGGACTCGGGGTGAGATTCGCCTTCATAGTAGTGGTAGCAGTTCGAGCACCACCAACCGTCAATAATGGTTTTGGTCGTGATATTTTTGGATTTGCAGTCGTCACAGTAATAATAACCGGGATTTCCTTTTTTGCCGTTTTTCCAATCGATATCATCGCTGCCGCAGTCTGCGCAGACACGATCGGTATGAGAGTCTTCGTAAAAACTGGTGCTACCGCAGATGCTGCCGCCGTAAACATGGTTATTCATGCTTTCGGAGTAGTCGGTGACCAGCACAATATCGATCTGCGGTTTTACGGAAGTCGAACCGCCGCCGGAAATCTGCAGTGTGACTTCCCATTCGTCGATGGCCGTCTGTACCGCGGTTTTGGACAAAGTCACATTGTCCGCCGGGTTGACAACCGGATCAGGGGTTAGGGTAGGGGTTTCTGTCGCTTCGGCTGTCTGAAGTGCGCCGCCGGGAATCAAAGTGACAACCAGCAGAACTGCCAACAGACAAGAAGCAAGTCGTTTTAGATGTGCCATAATGTTCCTCCTTTTGTTTCGCTTTATTAAGTTGCTTTAAATGAACTATTCCCAATTCACATCGTCGCCGCTGCCGGATTCGGATAAAGCGTTGTCCATCAGCTTTATCATTTCCAGTGCGCTGCGGAATTGCTGGATCTTTTTGCTTTCCATCCAGGCGATGGTTCCCTGCCAGGTGGCGTTCTGGCGGAACTGTACCTGGATGGTAAAGGTAGCTTTTTCGCCGTTCTTTGAATGGATTACATCTTCTGCCATAAATTGCGTTACCTCCTTTTCCGGAAGCTTCCGATTGTTTTTTTCTGTCTGCCAAACACGGTATTGGTGATAAGCTTGAGGACACTGCATTCGATCAAAAAAATCATCCAGGATATTGATGAGGGAAAGGTATCCGAAAAAAGCAATTCGGTCGGCCATATATGGGTTGTATAAGAATCCAATCGGCTCTGAGTTCTGTACAGAATCCACACAGACTCGGGTTTTGGTAAGATTGACTGATCGCTGAACAGTACCGAGTTTTTTCAGATAGCAGTCCCCCTTTTTGTTGCTTTCTGTGCTCTTAGTATGCCATAAGGTGGTCATAAACTGGTCACAAATAAAAAAGAGCCTGTAAAAAACAGGCTCAAAATATCGACCTAATTATACAAATTTCTTAAAAATTCCCCTGTGGGCGTACAGGATCCATCGGCTGCAGCTTCGAATGGATGCGAACGGCGATGCGGGGATTTTCCCGCTTGAAGCGGCCGAGAATGCGATCCTGCACCATCAGGCTGTTTTCAAAGGTGAGGGAGGAAAGCATAACCACAAACTGGGTGGGGCTAAAGCGGGCCACGACATCGTTTCGGCGCAGGCTGTGCAGCAAACAGTCCTGCAGGCGATCCATGCTGTTATTTAGGAGCTTAACGCCGGGGATCTGCCCATCCAGATCGGAAACAGTCAGCAAAAGCAGGAATACGGATTGGCCGGTCCGCTCCGCGGCTCTCGCTTCCAGGCGGTAAATGTTTTTGAACACCTCGTATTCACAGAAGAAGGCGCCGTACGCCAGCGAAGCCTCCCGCAGGTCTTCTTTGATGATCTCCAGGTCGGTTTCCACATGTTGGGCGTTCTTGATGATCTCCCGGTACAGGCTGCGCAGCCTGTCGGAAGGTTTTACCCCCAATTCCCGGTAAAACAGGTTGGTCACATAATCGTAGTGGGCCATCGCGCGCTGCTGATTCCCCAATGCGATCTGCGCCAGAATCAGCGCTTCGTGGAAAGATTCCTCAAACTGGTCGATGACGATGGCCTGCTGGGCGATATCCACGATTTCCTGATGACGGCCGACGTCGGACAAAAGACGGGTGGTCTTGGTCACGCATTTGACATACAGGCTGTGGTAATAGGTGGAAAGCGGGACGACCCATTCCTCAAAAGCGGATTTAGGCAGAAGATCCCCTTTATAATAGGAAAGAGCTTCCATATATAAGTCCAGCTGTTTGTCCGGCTGGCCCTCTTTTTCATCCGCCTCATGTATGAGACGTTCGAATTCCTCAATGTCCACCGTAGTGGGCAACGCATTATTCCAGGAATAGGCACCGCGGCGGCACAGGATCATGTCTTTGGCATAAGGAATCTCGTGGGAAATCAAGATTGTGCGAACACGGTAGACGAGATTTTTCAAAGCGCTGGATGGATTATCAATCTCATCATCGTGCCAAAGCGCGTCGGCCAATTCATCAGGGGAGATAGCCCGGTGGCGGAATGCAATCAGATACTCCAGCAAATTCCACAGTTGCCTGGCACGGTTGCGGCTTTCGTCCACCTCAAAATCTCCTGCTTGCAGCCGAAATCCGCCCAGCATCGAAACGTGAACAGCGACATCTGCTTTTTCCGCAAGAGAAAGAGCGGTTCCTTTTGGCACAGCGATACCCTCCTTTCATTAATATACTACATTATAATATAGTATATCCCACCCAAAAATTCAAGTAAAAACACAAATAAGATGTAAAAAGCTGGAACCTAAAACAGGCTCCAGCAAAACAGTCTGGGACGGAGAAACAGAAACTTCTTTCCTTTTAGAAAAAAATCGTTTATAATACCATCAGATTGAATTTTTTGCAGTTTTATGCTGCTTTGGGGGTAAAGTTTATGGAAAGCGATCAGCCGAAGGAAAACCGCAGATTGACCCGCCGTCAGGCGGTTTCTCTCATTTTTGCCGCAGTGGGGCTGATTTTGCTGATTGCGGGCCTTTGGATGATGCGCAGCCCAGAAGAGCCTGTGCGGGAAGTGGGGGTGGATTTATCGTCGCTCTCTGTTGCCGACGAAGAGGAAAGGTGGAGCATCAGCCAGGTCCGGCAGGATTATCCGGTGGGAAAACTGGTGGTCACCACGGATCGGGAAGAGTATGAAAACGGAAGTATGCGTCTGGTGATCCCGGCGCTGAATCAGGATGTGCCGGTCCAGAGCAGCGCGGATACACAGGCGCTGCGGTCCGGCCCCGGATTATATGAATATGCTCAGCTGCCCGCGCCGGATACCAATGCCAATGTGAGCATTGCCGGCCACCGGGACATTGAGGGAGCGGAATTTTATTATATCGATACGCTGACGGATGGGGACCTGATGTATCTGGTCTATGAGGAAAAGGTCTATGTTTACCTGTATGAGTCGACCCAAATCATTCAGGCGGATGATTGGACCCCCATCGCATGCAAAGAATATCCCTGTCTGACTCTAACCTCCTGCGACCCCATCGGCACCTATATCAACCGCATTGTCGTAACCGCGCGGCTGGTCGATGTTCGGGAATCGGGCGATCAATTGGTGTTCGAGGCAAGGATGGATGCGGATGTTTCCGCGTCTCAGGCTGAATAGAAGGTATTTTGCCGAATTGGATGAAAAGAGGTGAGGAAAAGGTGCCAAAACGCACATGCCGCTGTTTGGCGGCAATGGCTTTGTGCGGTCTGCTGTTGACGTTCTGCGGCTGCTCAGATGAGGATTTTTCTTCTTCGACAACGGATTCTTTCGGTTCTTCCGCACCGGAAGAATCATCCCAGGTGCTTGTCAGCGGATATGAAACCTTTTCTTCCCAGCAAAGCGAAGCGGAAGAATCCTCCCATGAAGAAGCGCAGGAAAGCCAGCTGCAGCAGGATCCGGCGCCCTCTTCCGCATCGGCATCGGAGTCGGAATCGTCGTCTGCGGCGGAATCTTCCCGGCCGGCAGAAGAGGCTTCCCAGTCTGCGGCGGAGCCTTCCCAGTCCGGAGCGGAAGAGCAGCAGCCTTCAACGCCGAAGCCGCAGGAATCTGCCGGGACTTATACGGTGCTGACACCGGTAGCCTCCGGAACGGTGGTTTATTCCGGCGGCGGCGCCCAGATCGACGCGTCCAATACCTCCGAGGGGTATGTGATGATCAAATACAACGGCGGTGTATCCAAAATCCGGGTGCAGATCACTCGCGACGGCGGCAGCACCTATACATACGCGCTCAACAACAGCGGTTCTTATGAGGTGTTTCCTCTTTCACAGGGGAGCGGCGGATACAGCATCAACGTGTATGAAAACGTGTCCGGCAACCAGTATGCCCTGGCGCTGGGACAATATATCAGCGTAAGTTTGCGCAACAGCTTTTTGCCGTTTTTGTACCCCAACCAGTATGTGAATTTTTACAGCGGCAGCCAAACTGTGGCAAAAGGCGCTCGGCTGGCCAGTACCGCCACCAGCGATCTGGAAGTGGTGGAAAATATTTACAACTATGTGATCCACAATATTTCTTATGATTTCAACAAGGCCGCCAATGTTTCTTTCGGTTATCTGCCCAACGTGGACAGCATTTTAAACAGCGGTATGGGCATTTGTTTTGACTATGCGGCGGTGATGGCCACCATGCTCCGAACGCAGAACATTCCCACCAAACTGGTGGTAGGATACGCGGGCAATATCTATCACGCCTGGATCAGCACCTATATCACCGATGTGGGATGGGTCAACGGCATTATTTATTTTGACGGGCAGTCGTGGAAGCGCATGGATCCGACTTTTGCCTCCAGCGGCAATGAAAGCGGCGATATCATGAGCTATATTGGCAACGGAAGCAATTACAACGCGATGTATGTGTATTAAAGAGCATTAACTTTGTGTGAGGAGTGACAAAATGGCCGCGAAAGATTCTACCAGAGGCACCCTTTCCGCCAGTGAACTTTCTGCGTTTTGCGCGCAGCTGGCTTTGATTACCAAGGCGGGCATCCCGGCGCAGGAAGGAATTTCGATTATGATGGAAGATGCCGACGACGCCAGAACCCGGGAGCTGCTGCAGTCGGTGCTGGACAAATTGGAGGAGGGCGAGCCGCTGCACAGCGGTTTGGCGCAGACCGGACGCTTTCCCAAATACATGTTGGATATGATCGGCATCGGCGAACAGTCCGGGCGGCTGGATGAGGTACTGGATTCCCTGACCGCTTATTATGAACGAAGCCAGTCTATCAGCCGCAGCGTGAAAAGTGCTGTGACCTATCCGCTGGTCATGATTGCCATTATGGTTGTCGTCATTGGGATTCTGATTGGAAAGGTTCTGCCGGTCTTCAATCAGGTGTTCCAACAGCTGGGCAGTGAGATGTCCGCTTTCGCCTTGGGTATCATGCGATTTGGAGAGGTCTTGAGCCGGTATTCGGCGGTTATCATCGGCGTCATTCTGGGCCTGACGGCGGCATGGCTGATTTTGCGCCGGACAGCGGGCGGACGGGCGTTTTTATCTGGCCTCTTCAGCAGCTTTTTCGCGACCCGCCGTATCGCGGCGAAGGTGGCGGCAGGCCGTTTTGCTTCCGCCATGTCGATGATGCTGTCCAGTGGATTGGATGTGGATCAGTCTTTGGATATGGCGGCCAATTTGGTCGATGATATCAAAACCCAGGAAAAGATCAGCCGGATGAAACAACAGATGGCGCAGGGCGCTTCTTTTGCAGAAGCGCTGTTGGAAACCCAGCTGTTTTCCAGCGTTTATGCCCGGATGATCACGGTGGGCTTTAAAACCGGTTCGGCAGACGCAGTGATGAAAAAAATCGCCGATCGGTACGAAGAGGAGATTGATGAGACCATCAGTAAGCTATTGGGCGTGCTGGAGCCGACGCTGGTGGCGGTTTTGTCCGTTATCGTCGGGATGATTTTGCTCTCGGTCATGCTCCCGCTGATGGGAATCATGAGCAGTATCGGCTAACGTTAAAAAAACGAAAGAAAGGAGCCAGCCATGAGCCGGTATTTCAAACAGAAAAAAGAACATGTTCTGTTAAAGGATTTATTTTTGCCGCTGGCGTCATTTCTTTTGATCGTCGTTTTGTTTTTCTGCGGTGTTCAAAGTGTTTCCAAAACAGCGCGGGAAGAGCAGCTGCGTTCGGCACAGCAGGCGGTGCGCCGCGCGGCGGTGCAATGCTACGCCATTGAGGGCCGTTATCCGTCCGGCGTGGCGTATCTCAAAGAAAATTATGGCCTCGTAGTGGACGAGGAGAAATATGTGATTCATTACCAAAACATGGGCGATAATTTGCTGCCGGAGATTGCGGTGTTTTTGATAGAAGACGGCTTTGATGGGCAGCAATAAAGAAAGAGACAGGGAAAGGAGATGGCAGGGTTGAAGCAGTTTGGCATACAGAAAGGACATGTGGTGGATTTTTTGTTCACGCTGGCGCTTTTCTGCGTGTTTGCCGCTTCTGCGCTGATGGTCGTGATCATCGGCGCCAATGTGTACCGGCAGACCGTTGACAGAATGAACGGCAACTACGACAGCCGTACCTCCCTGACCTACCTGACCGAAAAAATCCGCCAGAACGATGCGGCGGATGCGGTAAAAATCAGCAGTGTGGGAGAAAGTCCCGCTCTGATTTTGTCACAGCGGGCCGGGGGTCAGACCTATGAAACCTGGATTTATGTGTATGACGGCTATCTGCGGGAAGTTTTTGTGGCGCAGGGCGTACCGGTCAAACCGACTGATGGACAGCCGATCAAAGAGCAGCAGGAACTGCTTATTGAGCAGGAGGGACCGGTGCTGACATTGACCGCTGTGGGGCCAGACGGCGAAATGCGCAGGGAAACGGTTTTCCTGCGGTGCGGAGAATGAGGGAAAGGAGGCGCGAATCATGGCAGTGAACAGAATGTCCCGTTCCGGCCTTTTTTTGCTGGAACTGATTATCGCGATCCTTTTTTTCGCAGTAACCAGCGCTGTGTGCGTGAATTTATTTGTGCAAGCGCACCTGACCAGCGCCGAAAGCAGTAAACTGACTGCGGCTGCCAGGGAGGTCCAGTCCGCGGCGGAACTTGTCAAAGCGGCGGATGGGGACCTGGAAAAGCTGGCGGCCCAGCTGGATGCGACTGCGTCGCCCGGAAGGCTGGATCTTTGCTTTGACAATGACTGGAACCGCACCGACGCGCAAAGCGCGGTTTATACCGTAACGGTGCTTTGCGGCGGACAGTGTCTGCAGCTGCCGGACGGCGGAGAAATTGCCCCGGAAAAAGCCGACCGGGCAGATTATTTCTCGGCGGCAGTTGTGGCCTGGGATGAAAAAGGAGAGATTTTGCAGGTTCCGGTGGAAAAATATCTGGGATAGGCGCGACGGCATAAAATCAAGAAAGGGTGTGCAGCCATGAAAAAGGAAAAACGCAGCTTTGGCCTGAGCATTGGCTCTTCGTCGATCCTGGTGATTTTTGTCGTGCTGTGCCTGACAACCTTTGCCACGCTCAGTCTGGTGTCTGCACGAGCGGACGATAAACTCAGCCAAAAAACTGCCGATGCGGCAGTTTCCTACTATGCGCTGGACGCGGCCGGCGAGCGGATGCTTTCGGATTTGTCGGCTTTGCTGGAAAAGGCACGTCCGGCACAAAGCCAGGATGCGGCAGCCTGCCGGACGGCGTTGGAAAACGCTCTTGCCGGATTTGAAAGCCCGGATCTGACCGAAGACGGGGCGAGGCTCACTGTTTTGGAAGACGGCAGATGGCAGATTTTTTGCGTCGTGCGCCAGGAGGATGGTTGGACGCTGCAAATTTGCCTGGATGTGACGGAACGCTATTGGCAAAACCAAAAGGATGCTTCTATCGCGCGGCTGCTGTGGAAGACTGTTCCGCCGGAAGAGACAATGGATGAAGCTGGTATGCCGGTGTTCCAGCCGGGAAACCTTCCTATTGGATAAAAGGAGACGGACCATGCAACTGACCGAAATGCTCAAAGAGGCGGTGGAAAAAGGCGCTTCGGATATCTTCATTGTATCCGGCCTGCCGCTGGCCTATAAAATCAACAACAGCATCCACAACCAGTCGGAACAAAAGCTGTATCCCGACGTTACCCGCGCGATGATCCTGGAAATTTACGAGTTGGCTTCGCAGCGGGATCCGAAGCGGCTGCTGGAAAAAGGGGACGACGACTTTTCCTTTTCCCTGGTGGGAATTTCCCGCTTTCGGGTAAGTACCTACAAGCAGCGCGGCTCTCTGGCAGCGGTGATTCGGGTGGTGAAATTCGAACTTCCCGATCCGGTTTTGCTGGGGGTTCCGCAAACGGTACTGGATTTGGGCCAGCTGAAAAAAGGACTCGTGCTGGTCACCGGTCCGGCGGGAAGCGGAAAATCCACTACGCTGGCCTGTATTATCGATTTGATCAACCGTTCCCGCAATTGCCACGTCATCACGCTGGAGGATCCGATCGAGTATCTGCACAGCCATAAAAAAAGCGTGGTCAGCCAGCGGGAAATTTCCAACGATACAGAAAGCTATGTCACGGCGCTCAGAGCGGCGCTGCGGCAGGCACCCAACGTCATTTTGCTGGGCGAAATGCGGGATTATGAGACCATCAGCACCGCCTTGACCGCCGCAGAAACCGGGCATCTGGTCTTTTCCACTTTGCACACCGTCGGCGCGGCCAACACCATCGACCGGGTGATCGATGCGTTTCCGCCCAGCCAACAGCCCCAGATCCGGGTGCAGCTGTCCATGGTGCTGCAGGCGGTGGTGTCCCAGCAGCTGATCCCGGCAAAAGATGGGTCGGTAGCGCCTGCCTTTGAAATTATGAAGGCGAACGGCGCCATCCGCAATATGATCCGGGAATCCAAGGTGCACCAGATTGATACGGTGATTTATTCGTCGGCGGGCGAGGGAATGATCAGCATGGACGCAAGCATTCTGGAATTGTACCGCCAGGGAAAAATCAGCGCGGAAGAGGCGATGACCTGCGCCGCCGCTCCCGCTGCACTGGCAAAGAAAATGGGAATATAAAACGCGTTGCCGGATGGATTTCGTCCGGCAATTTGGTTATATCCTGTCTGCGGCCGGCCCATACTAGGAGCAGGCCTTGCGGCAGGAAAATAAAGGAGGCATATCATGGAGCAAATATACGATTTAATCATTCTCGGCGCGGGACCGGCAGGCCTTGCAGCAGGACTGTACGGCGCCAGAGCAGGGCTTTCCACGCTGATTTTGGAGCGGGGCGTCGAAGGCGGACAGGCTGCCCAGACTGACCGGGTGGAAAACTATCCCGGCGCAATGCTTGAGGACGAAACCGGTTATACCCTCACTGCCCGTATGATGGAGCAGGCACAGTCTTTTGGCGCTCAGAGAAAGATGGATGAGATCCGTTCGCTGGAGCTGGAGGGAGAGGTAAAGACCCTGACCGGCGCGTCCGGAGAGTATCAGGCCCGGACGGTGATTTTAGCTACCGGCGCCTCGCCCCGCAAGCTGGGCTGCCCCGGTGAGGAGACCTTTACCGGACAGGGTGTATCCTACTGCGCGACCTGTGACGGCGCCTTTTTCCGCGGGCTGGAGGTCTACGTGGTCGGCGGCGGGGATTCGGCGGTGGAGGAAGCGCTGTTTTTGACCCGCTTTGCCCGCAAGGTAACGATCATCCACCGGCGCGATCAGCTGCGTGCGGTAAAATCGCTGCAGGATAAGGCTTTTGCCAACGAAAAAATGGCATTTATTTGGGATTCGGTGGTGGAGTCGCTGGACGGACAGGATGTGTTGCAGAGCATCTGCCTGCGCAATGTCAAAACCAATGAAATTACCGAAATCAAGGCGGATGAGGCTGACGGCATGATGGGGCTGTTCGTTTTTGTGGGCCTGGACCCTAACTCTGGCTTGCTGGAGGGGAAACTTCCGCTGGAAAAAGGCTATATCAAAACCGACGAGAATATGCATACCGCCATCCCCGGCGTGTTTGCGGCAGGAGATATTCGGGTGAAAAGCCTGCGCCAGATTATAACTGCGGCGGCGGACGGAGCCATCGCCGCTATGGAGGCCGAGCGTTATCTGGCCGGACAGGAGTAGGATGATGGACAAAAAGAAAGGGCTATCCCAAACTCCTTTGTGGGTTTTAAGCGAGGAGGAAATGGCACAGGCCGGCTGGCCCGGCGCAGAAGAGCCGGAAGAGTCGGAAGGGACGGACCCGTCGCACAAGCAGAGGCTTGACGTTCTGGAAGACCGTCCTTGCGCGCTGACAAACGTTTGGGACCCGATGCGGGATGATATGCCCGGAAAGGAAAAAGCGTGCGCTGAAAAAGCACAGTCCGGTTTCCAAAGACAGGGTGAAGAGAAACGGCGAGGGCTGTTTCGGTTGTTTGCAAAGCGCCGTCAACCCCGCCCGTAGTGCGGTGGGAAAGCAAAGGCGAAGCCTGAGCGGATGCCGGTTGGATGCCGGGCGCTTATGCAGAAAGGGCGGCAAATGCGGATGGGAAGGCAGACGGCCATCTGACCTGTTGGCGGATAGACTGACTGCAGCGGCGAGACGCTTTCCCTTGTCCAAAGGCAGACTGCAAAAACTCTGTAAAAGCAGGACAAAACTTTGTAGCGGACATTGGATTTTCCCTTTTCATCCTCATTTTTTCTGTGCAAAATATCCAGTTGATGGTACGGTCGAATTGTGTTATAATAAATCGATGACAGGAACCAAAAACAAAGGAGGCGGAAAGAATGCGAGCAGGGTTCAAAACGCTTTCTTCCCCCTTTTTTCTTTTTTGTGTTCGATAACGGTATTTCTGTTTCTTCAGAGATGCCGTTTTTTACTGCGTGCTTTCACTGCAGTAAAAGAGGTGTCCGCCGGCTTTGCCGGAAAAAGCCGCGCCAGACAGGCCGCGGCATGAAAACAAATAGGGAGGAAATGAAATGAGCAAACAGACCACCGTCCCCTCCGAGCCCATTCGCGACGCGCGAAAACTGGGCGTGGGAAAAATGCTGGTTCTGGGCATCCAGCACATGTTCGCCATGTTTGGCGCTACCATTTTGGTGCCGATCATTACCGGTCTAAGCGTACAGGTTACGTTGATCTGCGCCGGCCTTGGCACCTTGTTCTTCCATCTCTGCACAAAATTTAAGGTACCGGCTTTCCTGGGTTCATCCTTTGCTTTCCTGGGTGGATTCGCCGCGGTGAAAATGCTGGATACCGGCGTTTACGCGAACCTGACGGAAGCAGAAAAGCTGCCCTATGCCTGCGGCGGTATTGTAGTAGCCGGACTTTTGTATCTGGTTATGGCTGCAGTAGTCAGATTTGTCGGCATTAAGCGGGTTATGCGCTTCCTGCCTCCGGTCGTAACCGGCCCGATCATTATTTTGATCGGTCTGATCCTGGCACCCAGCGCCGTGACCAACGCTTCGGAAAACTGGTGGCTGGCTGCCTTTTCGGTTGTGGTTATCGTTATCTGCAACATGTGGGGAAAAGGCATGATCAAGATCATTCCGATTTTGATGGGCGTTTTGGTCCCCTATGTGGTTGCCCTGTGCTTCGGCTTGGTTGACTTCTCCGGCGTGGCTCAGGCCGACATTGTGGGCCTGCCCCCGTTCCAGATGGCCAAATTCGATCTGTCTGCTATTTTGATCATGGCGCCTATTGCCATCGCTTCCATGATGGAGCATATCGGTGATATTTCCGCCATTGGCGCTACCTGCGGCGAAAATTATATCGAAGATCCCGGCCTGCACCGCAGCCTGATCGGCGACGGTCTGGCAACCTCTTTGGCTGCGCTGTTCGGCGGCCCGGCCAACACCACCTACGGCGAGAATACCGGCGTGCTGGTTCTGTCCCGCGTATATGATCCCCGTGTGGTACGCATCGCGGCTTACGGCGCGATTGTCCTCTCCTTCAGCCCCGCGTTTGCGGAGATCATCCACTCCATTCCCACCGCGATCATCGGCGGCGTTTCCTTTGTGCTGTACGGCATGATCTCTGCGGTCGGCGTGCGCAACGTAGTGGAAAACAAGGTGGACTTCACCAACACCAGAAACCTGCTGATTGCGGCAGTGATTCTGGTCAGCGGTCTGGGCTTTAACGGCATCGGCGGACTGACTTTCACCTTCGGCAGCAACAGCCTGACCCTGACCGGTCTGGCAATCGCCGCTATCCTGGGCATCCTGCTCAACGCGATCCTGCCTGGAAAAGACTATCAGTTCGGCAACGACCTGCAGGGCGACACTTCGGTCACCTTCCAGAGCAACATGAAAAAATAAGCGGAAAGACCACCTTTTCGCTTTCAGAGCAAGAAGCTTCCGGCATGTTTCGGGAGCTTCTTGTTTTTTAAAATTTTTCTCTTTTACAGAAAAAATTTGTTTTTCAAGGCGCTGGGATTTTGCTTTTTGAGGATATTTGGTCTATACTAAAAGAAATCAACAAAGGGTCAAAGCCGGCACGAGAAGTGTCCTGCTTTGGGTGCGGGAGAGATTGAAATCCCAAAAGGAGGTCTTGTTATGACAAATCCGGTATTGGAAAATCTAAAGAGCAGAAGAGCAGTTCGGAAGTATCTTCCCAAGCAGGTAGAGCAGGAAAAACTGGACCTGATTCTGGAGGCGGGCACCTATGCTCCTACGGGGATGGGGGCGCAGTCTCCAGTTATCATCGCTGTTCAGAACCCTGAAACCGCCGAAAAACTGCGGAAGCTGAACGCAAAGGTCATGGGCAGAGACAACGATCCGTATTACGGCGCGCCGACGATTTTGCTGGTGCTTGCCTGCTCGGAAAGAGGAACCAAGGTGGAGGATGGAAGCTGCGTTTTGGAAAATATGATGCTGGCCGCTCATTCTCTGGGCTTGGGGAGCTGCTGGATTCATCGGGAGCGGGAAATGTTTGAGTCACCCGAAGGCAAAGAGTTGCTCAGCCAGTGGGGAATTACCGATCCGCTGACAGGCGTTGGAGCGTTGGCTTTGGGCTATCCGGATGGAGAACTGCCGCAGCCGAAACCTCGCAAAGAGGGCTATATTATCAAAGTGCTGTAAAACTCCGGCAGCCTGATGAAAAAGAAAAGTACGAGCCGGAAAAAACAGGAAAAAAAGCATTTGAAAATCGAAAAAAATGCCGGAAAGGGTTCCTTTCCGGCATTTTGCGGTTTTGCGCACCCGATGCGCCGGCAAAAACACAAAGATTCGGCAAAATGCTTTTGGCGAGTGGCGTCGGGACGGCAGCATCAGGAGAAGACCTGCACTAATTGCCGGTGGGCGGCAGCATCCGGGACGAATTGGCCGTCCCGGTTCCAGCCGCCGGTCAGCGTATAAGCCTGTGCGGGATCGCCGCTGAGTTTGGACAAAAAGGTGAGAGCGGGAAGGCGGGACTCAAAATCCAGATAAGAAAGATCCGTTTCTACCAGATTTAAAAGTCCGCTGACCAGGGCTTCGGCATTCTGCCCCAAAAAGGCAAAAAGACGGCTGTTGATATAACTGGCAATCAGTTGGGCGCCTTCGCGGCATTGTTCCAAACCGCTTTCCTGGTAGCCGGGATAGCGCAGGATATCCCAAAATTTTTGCCCGTCGACGAGCTGCCGTCCGTCGGACAGGTTGATGAAAATACCGTTTTCGTCCCAGGAAAGCGTCTTGTCCAAATCATACTCCGCCGCACCGATTCGATTGATTGCGTCGATAATGTCCTGACTGTCCGCGTTGACGTAGCGGTCGATGGGAATGGAAAAAGAAGCCGACAGCGCTTCTGCAGCCGCTTGGGGCCCACCGGTTTGATAGGCGGCAAAAAGGGTCTCATAGCCCGTTTCCGCGTCCAGAATGACCTGATGCGGAAAGAGGATCACCGGAATATGGCCGCCTAAGATGTCTAGCCTTACCAGCGCAAAAAAGACGCCGTCTGCCGCATCGGGGTTTTGGCAGGTGATCAGAACGGAAAGATTGTCCTCTTCCCGCGGGAGATAAAAGGTATCGGCGGAAACCTGTCCGGAAGGTTCCGATTCTGCAGGGTTGAGCATAAATACCACAATCAGGCCCATCAGGGCCAGAACACAAAAAGACAGGGCAAAAGCAAGAATGAAGAAGCGGGTTTTCTGTTTTTGGGCGTTCTGTTCGGGCACTCGATCCCCTCCTTTGTGAATTTTGTAAAATCAATTGTTCTTTGCCCACAGGCAAAAAGATTCCCACCATTCCACAATCGCCAGGCGGGCCCGGTACCGGGGCAGCTGTTCCTGCTGCAGCAGGCTGCTGCTGAGTTGGGCCTCGTCCTCGGAAAATCCGGTTTGCGCTGCTTCCACGCACAAAGGCGGGTAGAGCACGCACCACCAGTTTTTACCCGCGGCCTGCCCAAGCTCAATGCGGACAGCCGTGTAGGTTCCGGCCGGGAGAATGACATTATCATATTGACGTGTCTGAAAAAACATATCGGTAAGGGATACGTTTACCGGCAGATCATACCCGTTGTGCAGAGCGGTTTGTTCGGCAATACGCTGGATGTCCGGCAGCTGCATTTCGGCTGCTTTGATCATTTTTTCGCGGGTGTTGCACCCGGAGAACAGGCTGCCCGACCGGTCCAGTATAGCATCCCGGATTTTTAGCTTTAAGGCCTGGTCGCCGGGAGAATCGGAATTGGCCAGAATATGAAGGCGCAGGGTGTTTTCCCGAATAAAAGAGCATTTTTCCCCAAAGGAGAATAGGGTGGTGCAGGCGATGCTCAAAATACAGGCGATGAGTACAAACCATTCTTTTTTACGCATATGTAAAACCCCGTCCTTACGATCAGTTTCTGAGCGTAGTATGGACGGGGTTTTTCTGTCTTATGCAATTTTTTAGGATTTATCCTTGATATAAAACTTTAGCGCCGTGGCTGACCGGCCGCGCGAGAAAGAAAGAGCCGCCGAAACGATACATCCGCCGAATGCAGCGAAGGGCCGGATTTTTATCGGTAAACAGGCCGAAAACAGCAGAGCCGCTGCCGGTCATCCGGCTTCCCAGCGCGCCGTTTTTGAGCATGCTTTCCCGGATTTCTCCCACCACAGGAAGATCCACCGCCTGTTCCAACACATTTTCAAAAAGCGGGCCCAATGCGGCAAGGTCCTGTTTTTGCATTGCTTCCAATGCTTGCGGCGTATTGGGATGGCGGACACAGTCCAACGCGTCGTAAGCGGCAAAGCAACCGGCGGTTTTAACGCCCTGAGGCGGCTTGGCAATCACAAACCAGCCGTTTTCCAGCGGCGCCAGCGGCGTGATTTTTTCTCCGATACCCTGCACCAGCGCCGCGCCTCCATGCAGGCAAAAAGGAATATCGGCTCCCAGAGTCAAACCGATTTGGCACAATTCCTCCAGCGAGAAAGGGGAGCCGGTCAGTTCGTTGAGTCCGGCCAAAACGCCGGCGGCGTCGGCGCTTCCGCCTGCCATGCCCGCTTCCATGGGAACTCGTTTTTCCACCCGGATATCCAATCCGAAGCAATGGCCCCAGGCGTTAAAAAAGGCCAGGGCAGCCCGATAAGCAAGATTTTTTTCGCCGGTTGGCACCGCCGGATTGGAACAGGCAAGGCGAATGCCGGCCTTTTCCTGTTTGGTAAGATATACGGTGTTTTCCAGGCTCACCGCGTGCATGATCATCTCCATCTCGTGATAGCCATCTTCCCACCGGCCTAGGATATCCAGGGTCAGATTGATTTTTCCCGGTGCGGATACCACTGCCATTGCCATGAAAAAGCACCTCCTGCGCCGCTCGCTATTGCTGCGAAGCGGATTTTTGTTCTTCTTCCAACGCGTCCTGAATCAGGTTTTCCAAATCGGAAAGGGTTTTCAGCGATCCGGTCCGCCCCCGGAGCCGGGCGGCGCCGTGAACGCCCTTAAGGTACCAGGCAGCGTGTTTGCGCGCTTCCTTTAAAGCCACATACTCGCCTTTATATTCTACCGCCAGCCGGGTTTGCTCCAGCAGATATCCCATCCGTTGGGCCAAAGACGGGTCGGGCAGCAGCGTACCGTCAAGCAGGTAGCGGGAGATTTGGGTGAACAGGTAAGGGTTCCCCAAAGCGCCCCGGCCGATCATGATTAAGTCAACGCCTGTCTGCTCATACATTCGCACAGCGGACGCAACCGAATCCACATCTCCGTTGCCGATGACAGGGATGCAGACAGCGTCTTTTACCTCTTTGATAATCTGCCAGTCGGCGCAGGGAGCATACATTTGCTGGCGGGTACGCCCATGAATGGTCACTGCAGCCGCACCGCTTTGCTCTGCCATTTTGGCAAATTCAACCGCGTTGACAGACCGGGCGTCCCAACCTTTGCGAAACTTGACCGTTACCGGTACCGGCACCGCTCGGGAAACCTCCCGGATGATCTGCCCGGCGAGCTGAGGGTTTTTCATCAGGGCGCTGCCGCCGCCGTTACCCGCCACCTTGGGGGCAGGGCAGCCCATGTTGATATCGATGATGTCCGGCTCATAGGCCATAGACAGTTCGGCAGCGCGGGCCATGGTCAAAGGGTCGTCGCCGAACAGCTGGATGCCGCCGGGATGTTCGGTAGGGCCGAGCGTCAAAAGGTCGGCGGTTTTTTTGTTCTGATAAGTAAGGCCTTTGGAGCTGGTCATCTCGCCCACGGTATAGCAGGCCCCCAGACGGCGGCAGACCTCCCGGAAAGCGCGGTCGGCAATGCCGGCCAGCGGTGCGAGGGCCGCTGTTTTTTGTATTTCAACGGTTCCGATTTTCAGGTTCATCTGATATTTTACCCTTTCGCTTTGGGATTGATGGTGTATAGCGCCTTTTGTGGGAACAGACATTGCTGCCGGAGCAGGTTTTGTAAAAGGCGCAGAGCGAGGCCGGCTAGCGGCCTGATTTTTTTCATCATACCAAAAAAGCCTTTTTTCCGCAACGGGAGATTTTTAAAAATCATAATCGGTGTTTTTAATGGTTACATGCCCATGCTTTTGTGGTATAATATTTTTTACGAAATTTGAAAGTGAAAAACAGACCAAGAGAAGACCCCATGGCCAAAAAACAGCAAAGGATCCTGACAAAAAATGCCGGAATCGACACCGGCACGGAGAGATCCATTTGCAAAAACCAATGTCTTCCTGTCGCTTGCGTTTTGATAAAATCCAGGGAATCGGAGGGAAAACCAATGAAACTTTTGACGATTGACGGCAATTCAGTGCTGAACCGCGCTTTTTATGGCATTAAGCTTTTAACGACAAAGGAAGGGATTTACACCAATGGCATCTACGGCTTTTTAAGCATTCTGCTAAAGGTGTTGGAGGAGACGGCGCCCGACCGGGTGGCGATCGCCTTTGACCGGAAAGGGCCGACGTTTCGCCATCAGCAGTTTGATGGGTACAAAGCCGGGCGCAAAGGAATGCCTCCGGAACTGGCAGGGCAGCTTCCGGTTCTCAAGGAGCTATTGACCGATCTGGGTTATACGGTGGTAGAGTGCGAAGGATATGAGGCAGACGATATCCTCGGCACCCTCAGCCGGGCCTGTCAGGAGCAGGGAGGACAATGTGTGATCGCCACCGGCGACCGGGATGCGCTGCAGTTGGTCACACAGCAGGTGCAGGTGCGTTTGGCCACCACCAAAATGGGGCGGCCGGAGTCCACTTTGTATGATATACCGGCAATCGTAGAGAAATATACGGTGCTGCCCGATCAGTTGATCGATGTAAAGGCGTTGATGGGGGATAGTTCGGATAATATTCCCGGCGTGGCGGGCATTGGAGAAAAAACAGCGGTGGCGCTGATTCATGATTTCCATGATTTGGACAACCTATACGACCATCTGGATGACCCATCTATCCGGCCGGCAGTGCGGCAGAAGCTGGAAAAGGACCGGGAAACCGCTTACATGAGCCGCGATCTGGCCCGTATCCGGTTGGACGCACCGGTGCAGACGGATATGGACGCGTATCAGATCCGGCCGGCGGACCAGGAAAAGTCTGTGGCTGCGCTAAACCGGCTAGAGATGTTTTCCATGGTCGCCCGGTTGGGGCTGCATCCGGAAGAAAAACGCGTCTTGGCAAATCAGCAGAAGCAGTCTCAGCAGGTGCTGGAGGCGGCCTCGGCGGAGGAGGTTATCGCCGGCGAAAAAACGATTTTTATCTGCTGGGATGACGAAATAGGCCGCTTCGCGATGTCTGACAAGGAGCGGATTGCCTGCTTTTCTGCAGAGGACCGAAGTTTGCTGCAAAAGGTCCTGACCAGCGGCAATCCCAAGGCGGTGGCGGATGCAAAGCAGTTGTACCGAAAGTCGCTGGAGTGGGAAATCGAACCGGCCGGCATCACGTTTGACGCGGCGCTGGCGGGTTATCTGTTAAATCCCACGGCCAACAGCTACGATTTGGAACGGCTGAGCGCCGCCTATGCGAATACGACCCTGTCGCTGTCCCGGACAGAGGGATATGAGATCCCCGAGGAACGTTTGACACGACTGATGGCGGTGTATGAGCCGATGGAAAAAGAACTGGAGCAAAATCAGCAGGAATATTTGTTGAGAGAGGTGGAAATCCCGCTGGCGAGGGTTCTGTCCCAGATGGAAAAAGAGGGTTTCGGCATTGACCGGGATGAGCTGGTGGCGTTCGGAGAGGAGATGTCCCGGCGGATCGATCAGCTGGAATCGGAAATCTACCAGCAGGCGGGCGAGAAATTCAACATCGCCTCTCCCAAGCAGTTGGGAACGATCCTGTTTGAGAAGCTGGGGCTTCCGGCGGGCAAAAAGACCAAAACCGGCTATTCCACCAATGCGGACGTGCTGGACTACCTCAAGGATAAGCACCCTATCGTACCGCTGATCCTGGACTACCGTACCGTCACCAAACTCAAGTCCACTTATGTCGATGGCTTTATGAAACTCATTGGGGAGGATGGGCGTATCCACTCTTCTTTCAATCAGACCGAGACTCGTACCGGGCGTATCAGCTCCACCGAGCCGAATATGCAGAATATCCCGGTGCGGACCGAGTTGGGCAGCAATCTGCGCAAGTTTTTCAAGGCACGGCCGGGGTATCTGCTGGTAGACGCGGACTACTCTCAGATCGAGCTGCGGGTACTGTCTCATGTGGCGGACGACAAGACCATGCAGCAGGCGTTTTTGGATGGTACCGACATTCACACCGTCACCGCCTCTCAGGTGTTTAATCAACCGCCCATGTTCGTTACGCCGCTGATGCGTTCCCGGGCCAAAGCGGTCAATTTCGGCATTGTCTATGGCATCGGAGCGTTTTCGCTGTCGCAGGATATCGGCGTTTCGGTGGCAGAAGCAGACCAGTATATCAAGGATTATCTACGCACCTATTCGGGCGTAAAACGGTATATGGATGACATTGTGGATTTTGGCAAGGAGCATGGCTATGTGGAAACCATGTTCCACCGGAGGCGGTATCTGCCGGAGCTGGCGGCCTCCAACAAAAATCTGCAGGCGTTTGGAAAGCGGGTGGCTATGAACACGCCCATCCAGGGAACGGCGGCGGACATCA
>DFDW01000042.1 GCA_002369315.1 Ruminococcaceae bacterium UBA3818
CTAACGCCGTGAGGTTATTATAGCAGAAAACATAAAAAAAGGACAGATAAAAATTAAAAAAAGAATCTTGACAGACTGTGTGCCTTTGACTATAATAAAAAGGCAGTTGCGGGTTTAGCTCATCTGGTAGAGCGCCACCTTGCCAAGGTGGAGGTAGCGAGTTCGAGCCTCGTAACCCGCTCCAAAGGCCTTTCGTTTATCGAAAGGCCTTTTTTGCTTGGACACGGATGTGAAAACATCCGTGTTTTTTGTTCTACATCAGGACAAGTCCACATATCCATGGACAAAGGGGCGTGAACAATGAACGGACGAAAAAATAACTTTTCGGAAAATATTTTATCTGTGCTGCCGCAGTCTGTTTGCCATGGGATAAATGCGTTGGACCCGTGCCTTCAAAGCGAAATACGGGAAGTCCGTCTTCGATTGCGTCAGCCTGTATCTCTTCAAATAGGAGAAGAGAATCTTTTTTTATCGGAGTCCGGCGCCGTCCGGCATTTTCCGCAATCGGATACTCTTTCTATTGGGCGGGAAACATTGGAGGAATGTTTTCGGGCGATTTGCGGCTATGCAGTACACACGCACCAAAATGAACTGCAATACGGTTTTGTCACATTGAAAGGCGGACACCGGGCAGGTATTTGCGGGACAGGCGTTTATCAGGAAGGGGTGCTGACAGGCATACGGGAAGTTTCTTCCATTCACATCCGGGTATCTCATCAGATTTTGGGCGCAGCCGATGAAATTCTGCGCCAGTGGGACCGGATGGGCGGTATCCTTCTGGCCGGCCCTCCCGCCAGCGGAAAAACAACGATTTTGCGGGATATGGTACGTCAGCTGGGAAGTGGGTATGGCGGAAAAATCCTTAAAATCGCGCTGATCGATGAACGAGGAGAAATTGCCGCTTCTGTCGGCGGATGTCCGCAAAATGATGTGGGTTTTTGTACCGATGTGCTCAATGGTTTCTCCAAGGAAGAAGGGATTTCCATGGCTGTGAGGACTTTGTCGCCTCATTTGATTTTTTGCGATGAAATCGGGCGGGAAAGCGAGGTTCTGCCCATTGCTTTTGCCATGGCGTCCGGCGTAATAATGGCGGCTTCTGTCCACGGCAGAAGTTTTGAGGACCTTTGCCAAAAGCCCGCGATTGCACGTCTGCTGCAAATGGGAATGTGCAGCGCTGTTGCCGTTTTGGATACGCAGGAGAGGGTAGGGACGATAAAACAGTGGTTGGATGGGAGGAAAATAAAAGATGAAATGGATCGGATTTTTTCTGGAGGCCGCGGCTTGCGCGGGGATGGGATCTTGGGCGGCATTTCAGATATACCGCCGGGTGCGCCTGCTGGAATGTTCCGTGTCGCTGATTGAACTGTTTAAATCGCAGCTTGCTTTTACCATGGCGGAACCGGCGGAGATCCTGCGGGAAATCGAACAGAAGAAAACGGTGAAAGATCTTACCTTTCTTCCGGTATGCCTCTCTTTCCATCAAAACGGAATGGCGTTCCCCGCTGCCTGGAGGGAGAGCCTAAAGGATCCTGCGATGGATGTTTTGACAGAAGAAGAACGCCAGATACTGTCGGATATCGGTGATGTTTTGGGAAGCACCGGATTGCAGGGGCAGCTTGACCAGCTTCATTTGCTGCAAATCAGGCTGAAAAATCAGTTGGATGCGGCATCGCAACACTATGCCACAAGCGGAAAATTGTACCGTTCTCTGGGGTTGATGGGAGGTGTGCTGCTGGTCATTTTGCTTTGGTAAACAAAAAATAAGGCCCGCCGTTGTTGCTTGACGGAGGACCTTGTGTGCAATTATTTTTTATTCGTCAATAGAAAAAGCATTTGCCGCGATGCCGAAGGCGATGGAAAGATTCAAAGAATCGATTTCTTTGCTGTGTTTGATAAAAATACTTTCCCCATAATCCAGAAAAGAATCCGGCAGACCGGTGGCTTCGTTGCCGAAAACCAGGGAAAAGGGCTTGTCGGGCTTTGGGGCGATATCACTTAACAGCCGCTTTCCTTTGAGCATGAAAGTATAAATTTCGTGGGTGGGAAACTGCCTTTTATACTCCTCAAAAGAATCAAAAAAGGACAGACGAATATGGAACAAAGCCCCCATGGAAGAGCGGATGGTTTTAGGGTCATAAGGATCTACGCCGGGGCGAATAATGACAAGATCTTTGAATCCAAAGCCCAAACCGGTGCGGATAATCGTGCCCAAATTTCCTGAATTGCTGGGATTGACCAGTACGATGTGGGGACGGTCTGACGAAACGGGAGCGTCATATTTGAAAAAAGCGCCGAGAACAAAGACGTTTTCTTTCATGGAAAGACGGTCAAATATCTTTTTATTGACTTCGTAGACAAGATGGGCGCCTTTACAGACATCAAAGATATTGTAGATTTCGTCCTTTGGCGTATAATTTGGATGCACATAAATCTTGTCGATCATGTCCGGCTTGTTTTGAATCAATTCGAGGGTGGGAGCCATCCCCAGAGTATAGGAATAGGGCGCTTCATGCTTATATTTTTTCAGTTCCATACCAATGCTCCTTTTGGCTGCTTCACTTTTAAAAAATCAATTTTATTGTATCAAAACGAATCTGTTTTCTCAATCCTTTTTTCCTGTTTCCGGATTTACCTTGGCTGTATTTCGGTTTATGTGCTATAATGATTGTGTCATTCAAATTGAAAAATAGAATTTCAGATGCTTGGATCAGGCGAGAGGAAAAAGATATGAAAACAGGACTGGTTTTAGAAGGCGGAGGAATGAGAGGGTTGTTTTCCGCCGGTGCGATAGACGTATTGATGGAACATCAGATCGATTTTGATGGAGCGATTGGTGTATCCGCCGGCGCGGCATTTGGGTGCAACTATAAATCCCAACAGCCCGGGCGAGCTATCCGCTATAATATGAAATATGCAAAGGACCCAAGATACTGCAGTTTTCGCTCGTTGATGAAAACCGGAGATTTGTTTGGCGCGGATTTTTGTTATCATACACTTCCCAAAACGCTGGATATATTCGACGCTGAAACATTCCGGCAGAACCCCATGGCATTTTATGTTGTCTGTACGGACATAGAAACCGGTGAAGCGGTTTACCATCAGTGCGATGAAGCGGATGACGCGTGTTTTGAATGGTTCCGCGCCTCAGCTTCTATGCCGCTTGTTTCAAAAGCGGTCGAAGTTGAAGGACGCAGGATGCTCGATGGCGGCATTGTGGATTCTATCCCGCTTCGATATTTCGAAAAAATCGGCTACGACAAAAATCTGGTTATTCTGACGCAGCCGGAAGGCTATTGCAAAAAGAAAAACAGTGCGATGCCGCTGATTCGAATGGGGCTTCGACAATATCCAAAAACGGTTGAAGCAATGAAACACCGCCACGAAAAATACAATGAAACGCTGGCGTATATCAAGGAAAGGGAACATGCGGGAACCGTTATGGTCCTTCGTCCGCCGTATCCGCTTCCCATCGGTCGGATTGAACACCGCCCGGAACGGATGCAGCAGGTGTATTGCTGCGGAAGAAACGTGGCTTTGCAGGCTTTGGAACAGATCAAAGCATTTTTGAAATAAACCGGTTGACTGCAAAAAAAGTCCCTGCAGCCGTTCAAGCAAATGGTCCCAAAGGCTTGACATAGAGCTGACTCTATGCCATATGATAAAGTTATAAATGAAGATATGGCCGGCGGGGCATACAGACCGACGGCCTGAAAACACGGGAGGAAATATAATGGAAAAAGCAAAAGTCTATTTTACTGACTTTCACACCGTTGCTTTTGGCGACGGTCTGCCTGCCAAACTGAAAAAGCTGATTCGCGCGGCAGGAATCGGCCAAATCGACATGGACGGAAAGTTCGCGGCAATTAAAATGCATTTCGGAGAGTTGGGAAACATCAGTTTTCTTCGTCCCAATTACGCCAAAGCCGTGGCAGATGTGGTGAAGGAACTGGGCGGTCATCCTTTTTTGACTGACTGCAATACGTTGTATCCCGGGAGCCGCAAAAATGCCTTGGAGCATCTGTACTGTGCCTGGGAAAACGGATTTACACCTTTGACGGTCGGTTGTCCTATCCTGATTGGAGACGGATTGAAGGGGACAGACGATGTGGCAGTTCCGGTGCAAGGGGGAGAATACATCAAAGAGGCTAAAATCGGACGGGCTATTATGGACGCGGATGTATTCATCAGCCTGACTCATTTTAAGGGACATGAAATGACCGGATTCGGCGGAGCGATTAAAAATATCGGTATGGGATGCGGGTCTCGCGCCGGAAAGAAAGACCAGCATAAAGACGGAAACCCCAGCATCGATTCTGAAAAGTGCCGCGGATGCCGACGGTGTCAGCAGGAATGCGCCAATCATGGACTGGTATTTGACGAAAGCAGCAAGAAAATGAGAGTGGATCAGAATCACTGTGTCGGATGCGGCCGCTGTCTTGGCGCCTGTAATTTCGACGCGATTGCTTTTAACAGCAGCGCAGCACTTTCCGATTTAAACTGCCGTATGGCGGAATATACCAAAGCGGTTGTCGATGGAAGACCCTGTTTCCACATTTCTCTGGTGGTAGATGTGTCTCCGAACTGCGACTGCCATTGTGAAAACGATGCGCCGATTTTGCCGAACATCGGCATGTTTGCCTCGTTTGATCCATTGGCGTTGGATCAGGCCTGCGTAGACGCCTGTCTGGCGGCAGCGCCGCTTCCCGACGGACAGCTGGCGCGGAATATGGCAAAACCGGATTTTGTAGATCACCACGACCATTTTACCAACTCCACACCGGAATCGGAATGGCGCACCTGTCTGGAGCATGCGGAAAAAATAGGTCTCGGCACCCGCGAATATGAGCTGATCACTGTAAAATAGCCATTTTGCGTTTCAAAAGGCTTTTGAGAAGAATTTTCTCAAAAGCCTTTTTCTTTTTTATAATCAGTTCTCAAAACCAAAGGACAGGCATATTTATAGTGCATAGGACAAGTTACAAGGAGGATGCGCATGAACAGATGCAACCGCATGTGGACCTATCTGTTCCCCAAAGTGCAGGCAGGATACTATGTATGCGGCGGATGATTGTATCAGCGCTGTAGTAGTGGAAGAAAAAAGGAGGAGAAAAAGATGGATGTGGATTTGATTTTTAAAATCGCCGCCATTGGGATTATTGTGGCGGTACTCAACCAGGTTCTGATTCGATCCGGCCGGGAAGAGCAGGCGATGATGACAACATTGGCAGGGCTGATTGTTGTTTTGATGATGATTATTAACGAGATCAATACCTTGTTTGAAACGGTAAAAACCATTTTTGGACTGGGGTGATTGGAATGGAATGGGTCGGTATCATCGGCATTGGACTGATCGGTATGGTGATTGCGGTACTATTAAGGCAGTATAAACCGGAGTATGCGGTGTTTGTATCGTTGGCAGTGGGAATTTTGGTGATCGGAATGCTGTGTTCACAGTTGCTTCCGATTTTCGATGAGTTGAAAACAATGTTATCCAAAGCCAGCCTGTCTTTGGAGTATATCGCCATTTTGATAAAAAGCCTCGGGGTATGCTATCTGACACAGCTGGCCAGCGATGCTTGTCGTGATGCCGGCGAAATAGCAATCAGCTCCAAGCTGGAATTGGCGGGTAAGATCACCGTACTTTCTTTGGGACTGCCGTTGTTCGGAAAATTGTTGGAAATTGTAAAACAGCTGATTGCAATATAAAGGGAAGAAAAATGGGACATAGAATGATAAGTTTGCTTTTACTTTGCTTTCTTTGGGTTCCCGGCATTGCCTGGGCGCAGGAAACGCCAGATGAAACAGCAGAACAGAATCTGCAGGGACAGATAGAAGCATCGGGCGCGCAGGAATTGGCAGAACAGGCTCCGGAAGAGGCGAAAGAGATTATGGCGCAGTTGGATCTGCAGCAGTTGGACTACCGGCAGCTTTTGTCGTTGACACCCGCCCAGCTGTGGAACGTATGCAGGGAAGTGTTTTCTCAAAAAATCCACACGCCGCTTTTATTGTTGGGAACGCTGATTGCAATTATCCTGATTTGCGCTGCCATGGACGCGCTGAAAGTTGGGTTTAATGCCAAAGGATTGGACAAGGTGTTCAGCAGCGTAGCTGTTTTATGTGTGGTCGCAGCCGTGCTGGAGCCGGTGACGGACTGTATCCAAAAAACCTCTCAGGCCATCTTGCAGAGCTCCCAGTTTATGAATGGTTTTATTCCGGTCTTCTGCGGGATTTTAACCGCTGGAGGCCAGCCGGTTTCTGCCGGCATTTATCATCTTTTGCTGTTCGGGACCTCTCAGGTGGTCGGGCAGGCGGTTTCTCAAATCCTGGTACCTTTCATCGGCGTATTTCTGGCGTTTTGCTTTACAGCTGCCATTGTGCCAGAACTGCATTTGGACCAAATCGGCAAAACGGTGAAAAAATTCGTGAATTGGGCGCTGGGATTGCTTTTAACCGTATATGTGGGGATTTTGGGCGTGCAAAGCATGGTAGCGGTCAGCGCAGACACGGTGACGCTCAAAACTGCCAAATTTGTCACAAGCAGTTTTGTGCCGGTAATCGGCAGCGCTTTATCCGACGCTCTGGTCACCGCACAAGCGTGTTTAAAACTGCTGCGCACCTGTGTAGGCGCATATGGGATTTTCATTGCAGCCTTTACTTTTCTGCCTCTTCTTACCGAAATCATTTGCTGGTATCTGGCAATGCAGGCTGCCGCGCTGGTGAGCCAGCTGGTTGGAGCGGGGACATTGTCCAAAGTGCTGGAAGGAACTGCCTCTGCACTGGGACTTTTGATGTCCATTACCTTACTGTTTGGGCTTTTGTTTATTATTTCAACCACAGTTATGCTGATCGTAGGAATGGGAGGATCATATTGAGTATCATACGCATTTGGGCGGCCGCAGTATGCGCTGCGGCTATTGCCGCCTCAGTCGCGCAGCTGGCGGCGCCGGAGGGAAAGGTACAAAAAGCACTCCGCTGCGTCATAGGTCTGTTTTTCGTTTGCTGTATCATGGGTCCCTTTTCACAAGGGTTGTCTTTTCAGAACCAGGATTTTGAGCCTGCCATGGTGTTTGCAGAACAGACAACGGATCGCCTTTCAGCGGAAATTCTTCGCCAAACAGCCGACGGCTTTGCCGGTAATGTTCGCAAGATCGTGGAGAAAATTCTATCAGACCGCCAGATTTTTCCGAAAGAAATCGGCGTAAGCGTACATGTTGAGGAAAATGACAACATATACATTAACAGTATCACAATTCGATTGGAGGAAACTGTTTCAAATAAGGAAGAAATCTCACAAGTCGTTCAGGAGCAAACAGGAATTACTCCTGAAATTTTGGAAGAAAGCGAGGAAGCGTCGTGAACGGAAAAGAAAAAGCACTGGAAATATGGAAAAAAGCGGTTTCCATTTTCAATACGGATAAAAAGATAAAATGGATTGTCCTGATTGGAATGATTGGGATTCTGCTGATTCTGCTTTCTGAAATTTTGCCGCAAAACACAAAAACACCGCAGGATGCGGTATCTGTTTCCATTGACAATGAGACTTTTTGCAGGCAAACAGAAGCGAAAATACATAATCTGGTCAGCAGTATCCAGGGAGTGGGGAAAGCGCAGGTGTGGGTTACGCTGGAAAGCGGGGCAGAGTATGTGTATCTGCAGGAGGAAATCCGAAACACAGACACGACAAAAGACTACGACAGCGAAGGCGTAAAAACGCTGCGGGAAAAAGATAACAGTGAACAAAAATACATATTGGTCAACAAAAACGGCGAAGAGCAGCCACTGCTTCAAAAGCAGTTGGAACCGACGGTACAGGGAGTCGTTATTGTATGCGAAGGGGCGGGCAGCGCCCAGGTCAACGAGCAGGTAGTAAATGCGGTTACCTGCGCGTTGGGAATCTCATCTAACCGGGTGTATGTCGCGCAGCTGACAAAGCCCTCAAAATAAACGAATGGAACGGAGGAAACTTTCATGAACATGATTTTAGGAAAAAGACATATTATCCTGGCCGCTCTGGTTTTGGTTTTGGGAATTGCGGTCTATCTCAATTGGACTTTTGGCGGAAAAGATGGCGGCTTAACGATTACCGATCAGCTGGAGGCGGGGAAAAACTATGGGGATGCGCAATATGTCGATGCCAATACCGGAGAAGCAAACGGCGATCTGGAGGTAAATGCGGCGGGCAGTTCTTTTTTCAGTGAGGCGCGCTTGACCAGGCAGCAGTCGCGGGACAGCGCAATCGACACTTTAACGCAAATGTTTCAGGACAGCTCATTAAGCGATGAGCAGAAATCCCAGCTGGCCGTTAAAGCCGCAGGAGTAGCCGAAGCGATTGAAACGGAAGGAAAAATCGAGAATATGATCAAGGCAAAAGGCTTTTCCGACTGCATGGTATATATCGATGGAGACCGGGTTGACGTTATTGTAAAGACCAATGGACTGCTAAAAGAGGAAGTCGCACAAATCAAAGATATTCTGATTGCCGAGACTGGTGCATTGGAAGAAAATATATCCATCACCGAAGCTCAATAAAGAAAGCCCCAAAGTCTTTGTACCTTGGGGCTTTTTCTGTTTTGAAAATTAAAGCAAGAAGATTTTTTATTTCCCCCTTTTCTTTCTGGTTACGGGCAAAGGGGTTTTCGTATAAAATATTGGAAATAAGGTTGTGTCTTTGCTTTTTTGTGGTATAATGTATCCGTATCCAGATATTCTTTTTTCGACAGCATAAATTTGTTTTACAACGAAAAAAGGAGTACGGAAAGCAGTTTGAAAATGCTTTTGGGTTTTATATGATATTTCGCCGGAAATCAACCCGGTGGCAGGAGGGATCTTGATGGAACGAGAGAAGCGTGAAACCGTTGGAAATCTGAGAATTTCCCAGGAAGTTGTGGCTACAATTGCTAATTTTGCCGCGAAAGAAATCGATGGCGTAGCCTCTATGGCTTATTGCCCTGCGTCTGTGAACCTCAAAAAGTTTCTGACCAAATCGCAGACTGCGAAATCGATCAATATCGAAATGAATGATGATGTAGCAGTCATCGACGTATATGTCAATCTAAAATATGGAGCCAAAATTCCGGTTGTTTCTGAAAACATTCAAAAAAGCGTGAAAAATGCAGTGCAGAATATGACCGGGATCGTGGTAGCAAAGGTAAACGTTTTTGTGGTAGGCATTACCTTTGGCGAGGCGGCTCAGTAAAGCGGCGTAAGCCCTCCAATCTCGGAGGGCTTCTTTTTCGTATCAGGAGTAAAATAAGATCAATCGGAGGTATAAAATGACAAGGCGTGAAGCGAGGGAAGAAGCATTTTTTATTATTTTTGAATATTCTTTTTCCGGCGAGCAGGTCGATGATATCATCGCCAACGCGGTAGAAGGCCGCTCTTTGCAGATTAACCCATTTGCTTATTCATTGGCTAAAAACACGATTGAGAGAATAGAGGATCTGGATCAGCTGATCGAGAACCATGCCACCCGCTGGAAAAAGAACCGGATTTCCAGGGTTTCATTGGCGGTGCTGCGCCTTGCTTTGTATGAAATGAAGTTTGAAGAATCCATTCCGGAAAGTGTTTCCATCAATGAAGCGGTAGAACTGGCGAAAAAATTCGGCGGAGAAGAAGATTCTTCGTTTGTCAACGGTGTTCTGGGCGCTGTTTCCCGCGCGGCCGGCGGCTCTTTACAAGAGGAAAGGGACGGACAAGCGTAATGGGGCTGTTTTTGGGAATTGACACCAGTAACTATACGACGTCTATGGCGCTTTTTGATTCAAAATCCGGTAAACTGATACAGCAGAAAAAGCTGCTTCCTGTAGAAAAAGGAATGCTTGGCCTGCGGCAAAGTGAAGCGCTGTTTCAGCATGTGCGTCAGCTGCCGGAGCTAGCGGCGCTTTTGTTTAACGGTCAGCCGTCTGTCAAATTGGATGGAATCGGCGTGTCTACCCAGCCGAGACGGCGGGAAGATTCCTATATGCCCTGCTTTTTGGCGGGATATTCGCAAGCCGGAACGATGGGAGCGGCTCTGAAAATTCCGGTGTTTCCGTTTTCTCATCAGGAGGGGCATATTGCTGCGGCGCTTTATGGCTCCGGGCATTTGGATTGGCTGAACGGCCCGTTTTTGGCATTCCATTTTTCCGGTGGTACTTCTGAGGCGCTTCTGGTGTCTCCTGATGGCGTTCGAATGGATATCCAAAAAGTGGCCGGCTCTCTGGATTTAAAAGCGGGGCAGGCCGTAGATCGGGTCGGACAGATGTTGGGACTGCCTTTTCCCGCAGGACCACAGATGGAACTTCTTGCCGAGCAGAGCAGTAAAAAGTTTTCGGTCAAACCGGTTATGAAGGGCTGCGATTGCAGCCTTTCCGGGGTGGAAAACCGATGTCGTTCCATGTTGGAAAAAGGGGAACAGCCGGCGGACATCGCACGATATTGTCTTGATTTTTTATTGTCTTCTCTTTGTGGTATGACCATGGCTCTTCTGGAGCAATATCCGAAATATCCGTTATTGTATGCGGGTGGGGTTATGTCCAACCGCTATATCCGGCAGGAGATGGAAAGCAGGTTTGGCGGCGTGTTCTGTCCCCCTGTTTTTTCCAGTGATAATGCCGCTGGAGTTGCCGTATTAGCGGCCCAGGCGGCACGGGAGGTTTAAAATGCCAAACCATACGGTGTTGAGCGTTTCCCAACTGAATCGTTATATCAAATCTCTTTTTGAGCAGAATTTACAACTGAAAGATGTTTTTATCCGCGGAGAAATCTCCAATTTTAAAGGACAATACGCATCCGGCCATTTCTATTTTACGCTGAAAGACAAGGACGCTTCTGTCAAGGCGGTCATGTTTCGAAATTATGCGTCCCACGTTCGATTTACGCCGGAAAATGGTATGACAGTATTGGTTCGTGGAGAAGTCGGCGTGTATGACCGGGACGGCGTGTATCAGATTTACTGCCGTGAAATGCAGCCGGACGGAATTGGGGATTTGAGTCTCGCTTTTGAGCAACTGAAAAAGAAGCTATCGGAAGAGGGGCTGTTTGATTCGGCGCATAAAAAGCCGATTCCCCCTTTCCCACAGGTCATTGGGATAATTACGGCTAAAACAGGAGCTGCATTGCAGGACATGCTGAATATTCTGCGACGCAGGTATCCATCCGTTGTCGTTTTGATTCGGTCAGTGCTGGTGCAGGGAGAGAAATCTGCCGCTGATTTATGCGCGGCCGTCCGGCAGATGGATGAATTGGGATTGTGCGATCTTCTGATTATCGGACGCGGCGGCGGATCGCTGGAGGATCTGTGGAGTTTTAACGACGAAGCGCTGGCTCGTGAAATTTTTCGCTGCCGCACACCGATTATCTCGGCGGTGGGCCACGAAGTGGATTTTACCATCTGTGATTTTGTGGCAGATTTGCGGGCACCCACGCCTTCAGCCGCGGCGGAACTGGCGGTTCCGGATAAAAAGGATCTTCAGTTTCAATTGTTTTCTTATGAAAGACAAATGGCACAAAAGATAGAAAGTCGGATTCAGGTTCTTGAAACCCAATTCGGACGACATAAACGAATCCATGACAGCCTGAGCATGCGTTTATCAGCGCTGCAGACAAAATTGGAAGGGTATCAGAATCACCAGGCACTGCGTTCTCCGTATTACACAGTGGAACAAGCGCAGGCGAGAATAGAAGAGCAGGCGGCCCGATTGAACGCATTGATACCGGTTCGTCTGGAACGGGAAGAAGCAAGATTGGGAAAAGCTGCCGGAATTCTGGATTCTCTCAGCCCTTTTAAGGTAATGGCGCGCGGCTTTTCGGTTGTCACCATGAAAGGAAAAACCATCAGCAGTGCCGGCCAGATAAAGGCGGGAGACCGGGTCACAATTCGGCTGACAGACGGAACCGTTCCAGCCCAAATCTTGCAAGGAGGCAAAGAAAGTGAGTAAAACTACGGCAAAAAAAGATATGTCGCTTGAGCAGGCAATGGCCAGAATCGAGCAGATTTTACAGATACTGGACAGCGGACAGGGAACCCTGGATGAATCGTTGGCCTTATTCGAAGAGGGAACTGCATTGGTCCGCTTTTGCAACGAAAAATTACAGCAGGCAAAACTGCGCGTGAAAGAGGTTATGGCGAAAAATGAGTCTGACGAGTCGCAAGAAAAGCTTTCAGGAACAGTGGAAAACGTATAGAGAAGAGATAGAAGAAGCATTGGATCGGGCGCTGCCCAAGACGTCTTGCCGGCAGGAAAAAGTAATCGAGGCAATGCGCTATTCACTGCTGGGCGGCGGAAAACGGATTCGGGCGATTCTGGTTCTGGAATTTGCTCGATTGGGAGGTATTTCCATGCGGCAGGCTATGCCGGTAGCATGCGCGCTGGAGATGATCCATGCCTATTCTTTGATCCATGACGATCTGCCATGTATGGACGATGATGCATTGCGCCGCGGGAAACCATCCTGTCATATTCAATTCGGAGAGGCCACCGCGCTCTTAGCTGGGGATGGGCTTTTAACCTGCGCTTTTGAAACAGCGGCCCAGGCGGCGGATGAGCTTCCGGCAGCGAATGTCCTGGCTGTGGAAAAAAGACTGTCGGCATGCGCTGGATATCTTGGAATGATCGGAGGACAAGTAATTGATTTGGAGAGCGAGGGCCAACCGATCGACTTAGAAACGCTGGAGCAGATGTATCGGCTGAAAACCGGTGCCTTGTTGGAAGCGTCCTGCGTGTCCGGATGCCTGTTGGCCGGACAGGAGGAGAAGATAGCAACAGCGGAAAATTATGCACGATTTTTGGGGTTGGCTTTTCAAATCGTTGATGATATACTGGACGTAACCGGAGATCCATCCCTTTTGGGAAAGCCGGTCGGAAGCGATGAAGCGAATCATAAAAATACATTTGTCACCTTATTGGGATTGGAAAAAGCGCAAGAAATTGCGAAAAGTTATACGGAAAAAGCGTTGCGCCAACTGGAAATGTTAGGGGCAGCAGAAAGCTTTTTGACAGACCTAACCGAGGCTTTGCTCAATAGACTGCAATAAAGGATTTGAAAAAATGAACGTAATCAGAGGGCTTACTGTCAATTATTATATTAACGTAGCCATTACCGCGTGGTTTTTGGCACAGGTTTCCAAAACACTTCTGACGCTGGTTGTGAAAAAGAAACTGGTTATGGAACGCATGATCGGAGCAGGAGGAATGCCCAGTTCTCATACGGCGTTGGTTTGTTCTTTAACGATTGCCATGGCCAGAAAAACCGGGGTTTCCTCTGCAGAATTTGCGCTGTCGCTGGCATTGGCCTGTATCGTTATGTACGATGCGATGGGGGTACGCCGCGCCGCGGGTGAGCATGCGAAAGTATTGAATAAGCTGGTATTTGGCTTTCAGCTTGTATCCGAGGAATCGGACAATCCGGAAGATGACCAGATTGCAGGAGAATTGGGCGATAAGGCGCTGAAAGAATATTTGGGCCATACGCCGTTGGAAGTTTTAGGCGGCATGCTGCTCGGCATTCTGGTTGCAATGATTTTTCCGGTGGTATAGTCTGTAAACGTAAGAAAAAAGGGTTGTTGAAAATTGGATTATTTGTTGGATCACATCAAGCTGCCGCAGGATCTGAAAAGTCTGTCGTTTCGTCAGCTCGATGCGTTGTGTGCGGAAATCCGAAATGTTTTAATTCATACCGTTTCAAAAACCGGTGGACATTTGTCTTCAAATTTAGGCGTTGTGGAGTTGACAGTGGCTTTACACAAAACATTTCATCCGCCGTGCGATAAAATCGTCTGGGATGTCGGGCATCAGACTTACACGCACAAAATTTTAACCGGCAGAAAAAATAAAATGAACACACTGCGGCAAAAGGGCGGTATTTCCGGTTTTCCAAAGCCGGCGGAAAGCCCTTATGACGCTTTTGTCGCCGGACACAGCAGTACGTCCATCTCTGTTGCGGCCGGACTTGCTCGCGCCAAAACGCTGAACCATGAACCGGGTTTTTCCATTGCAGTTATCGGAGACGGGGCGTTCACTGGCGGAATGGCTTATGAAGCGTTGAATAACGCGGGACATTACAAAGACCGGATTATTGTTGTCCTAAATGACAACGAGATGTCCATTTCCAAAAACGTTGGCGCTTTCGCCCGCTATTTGGCGCAAATTCGCTCCAAACCGGAATACTATTCGACGCGTAACCAGATACGAAAACTGATATCCGCCGTTCCTCTGGTGGGAAAACCACTGGCAAAGCTGGCATCTGATTCTAAAAGCTATTTAAAGGAAATGCTTTACCATAGCAATCTGTTTGAAGATTTTGGATTTGAATATGTCGGACCAGTGGATGGTCACGACCTGGAAAGTCTTTGCGACGCGTTTGAGCGCGCCAAAGCGTCAAACGGGCCGGTTTTGGTGCATGTCGATACAGTTAAGGGAAAAGGATACAGCTTTGCTGAAAAACAGCCGGATGCCTATCACGGCGTTCCGCAGTTTAATGCCCAATTGGGAAGCTGCGAAAACCGGCCTCAGGATTTTTCGGCAGTTTTCGGAAGTTGGATTGCGGAGGCCGCCGAAAAAGACTCTAAAATTTGCGCTGTCACGGCCGCAATGAAAGACGGAACCGGATTGGAAGAATTTGCCGTCCGTTTTCCGGAACGTTTTTATGATGTCGGAATCGCGGAACCCCATGCGGCCACGTTCTGCGCCGGATTGTCTGCAGGCGGATTTCGCCCTGTTTTTGCGGTATATTCCACATTTTTGCAGCGCGCTTATGACCAGGTGATGCAGGATATGGCCATTGCCAATGAGCATGTTGTACTGGCGGTGGACCGCGCTGGCATAGTAGGCGAGGACGGGGAGACCCATCAGGGAGTTTTTGATATTTCTTTTCTCTCATCTATTCCTGGAATGACCATTTTATCTCCGGCAACCTATCCGGAATTGCGGGCGTGTCTGGATCGGGCGGTATACCGCTGTAACGGGCCGGTGGCTGTCCGGTATCCCAAAGGCAGGGAAAAGGCATTTCCCGCGGGATTACACGGAAACGAAAAGTTTCAGATTTCAGAAGATGCAGATATCCTTTTGGTTTCTTATGGGAGAATTGCTGTTTCCTGTTGTCAGGCTGCGGAACTTTTGAAGCAGAGAGGCGTCCGCGTTGGGGTGTTAAAACTGACACAGTTGCTGCCATACTGTGAAGAATTGCTGCCGATGCTTTTAAAAAAGAAAAGCATCTTTTTCGTAGAAGAATCTTCAGAGCAAGGATCGATTGCCCAGATGACAGGGAATCTTCTTCTGAAAAACGGTTATCAAGGCAGGTATTTTGTCCGGGCAATCCCGAATCGATTTTTGGCGCAGGCATCTGTCGACGAAATTTTTGAAGAACTTGGCTGGACTCCGCAGCAGCTTGCTGCTTGGGTAGAAGAAGCAATAAGGTGAAAGGCATGAAAACACGTTTAGACACAAAATTGGTTCAATTGGGCCTGGTTTCCGGCAGAGACAAGGCCAAAGCGGTCATAATGGCCGGTATCGTATATGTCAATGGGCAAAAAGCGGATAAAGCAGGCTTTGAAGTGAAAGAAGACGACAAAATCGAGCTGCGCGGCGAAACACTTCGTTACGTTTCCCGGGGCGGTTTAAAGTTGGAAAAAGCGCTGTCGTCATTTCCAATCCAGATACAGGATGCTGTTTGCATGGATATTGGTGCGTCCACCGGTGGTTTTACCGATTGTATGCTGCAAAATGGTGCAAAAAAAGTTTATGCCATCGATGTAGGTTACGGCCAGCTTGCCTGGAAATTGCGGACAGATACGCGGGTAGTCAACCTGGAACGAACCAATTTTCGCCGTGTCACCCGGGAACTTGTGGCTGAACCGGTAGACTTTGCAAGTGTGGATGTCTCATTTATCTCTCTAACTTTAATTCTTCCGACGGCGTATCCTTTGCTGTCAGAAACAGGGGAAATGATTTGCCTGATCAAACCGCAGTTTGAGGCAGGGAAAGGCATGGTTGGAAAAAAAGGAGTCGTAAAAGATCCGCAGATACATTTCGAAACCATTGTAAAGGTGATTGACTTTGCAATAGAGGCAGGCTTTTCTGTATTAGGATTAACCTTTTCGCCAGTAAAGGGGCCGGAAGGGAATATTGAGTATTTGGTTCATTTGAAAAAAGAGGCTGTATCGCGCAATTCGGTGGATCATGAAGCAATCGGTTCTGTTGTAGAAACATCTCACGCACAGTTGGACAAACAGTAAGGAGAAAGGCTATGCAAGGATACATTATTCCAAATTTAGGGAAAGCGAACTCGCGCGCATGTACATTCGCCGTTGCCCGTGTCATGGAAAAATGCGGTATTACCGCGGTAATGCCGGATGCCATGCAAAGGGAATTCCCCATCCGAAGTGTGTCGTTTCAGCCGAAAGAGCAAGGGTTAAAAAACAGTGATTTTATCATTGCCATCGGAGGAGATGGGACCATTCTTCATGTGGCGCAGGACGCGGTTCGGTATGACATCCCTGTTTTGGGGATTAACGCGGGGAGAGTGGGCTTTCTTGCCACGATGGAACGGGATGAAACGGATTTGATTTCACAAATCGCTTCTGGCAACTATTCCATCGAAGAGCGGATGCTGATTGAAGCGTCGACTAACACAGAGAGCTGTTGGGCAGTCAATGACATTGTACTGACCCGTGGAGAATATTCCCGCATTGTCGATATTGATATTCTCTGTGATGGTAATCCCCTTTACTCTTTGCGGGGGGATGGCGTTATTCTTTCCACGCCGACCGGGTCCACCGCTTATGCCATGAGCGCTGGCGGTCCGGTGGTGGACCCTGCTATTCAGTCGATCAGTTTATCGCCGATTTGTCCGTACACGCTTTTTTCCCGCACGATCCTTTTTGCTCCTGACCGAAAACTCACGCTGCGGGCAAAACATGTCAACAATGACAGCGATTTGATTTTATCGGCAGATGGAAGCTTGGGGATGAAAGTACCGGTCGGACAGGATATTCAGGTCCGACGCTCACAAAAAGTTTTTAAATTGATTCGATTTTCCGGAAAAGGTTTTTATGAAGTGCTGAATCAAAAATTAATGTGGGGAGGTAGTCACGAATGAAATCGAAACGGCATCAGAAAATTTTGGAATTGATTGCGACAAACGATGTGGACACGCAGGAGGAACTCCTTCGTCTGCTGCGCGAAAGCGGCTTCGAAGTAACACAGGCAACGGTTTCAAGAGATATGAAAGAATTGCGTTTGGTGAAGACGGCCGCAAATGACGGAAAATATCGCTACAGTGTTTCCGCAGGTAAGCAGCGTCCGGACATGTCTTCTCAATTTTACTCGTTTTTTAACAAATCGGTTTACAGTATCGAAAGCTGTAAAAACTTTGTAGTCGTGAAATGCCACACTGGTATGGCAAACGCTGTTTGCGAAATGCTGGACACGATGGAGGTAAAAGGCGTTGTAGGTACTCTTTCCGGAGACAATACCTTTTTCGTGATGATGCAAGAAGATTGGATGGCAAAAAATCTGGAAGATGAATTGAGCAAGCATATACAGGGCAGGTGAAATCATGCTTTCACAGCTTTTTATTCAAAATATTGCGGTCATTGAGAAGGTGCAGGTCATTTTTGAAAATGGCTTAAATGTGTTTACCGGTGAAACAGGAGCCGGTAAATCCATTGTTATTGACGCGATCAATGCTGTTTTGGGAAATCGCATTTCCCGCGATTTGGTGCGTACAGGAGCGCCGAAAGCGTTTGTTACCGCATTGTTTGAGGACATTGGAGATGAAACAAAAGAACAGCTGCTCTCCCTGGGCTTTGAGCCGGAGGAGGACGGATCGCTTTTGTTGGCGCGGGAGATTTCTGCCGATGGGAAAACATCCTGTAAAATCGGCGGACGGCCCGCAACGGTATCTATTCTGCGGGAAGTGGCGCAAAGCCTTATCAATATTCACGGACAGCATGACAATCAGTCTCTTTTGCTGCCGGAACAGCATTTGGGATACATTGATCAATTCGGCAAAACGTCGGCGCTTTTGAAAGAATACCGGGTAGAGTATGCTTATTATGTAGAGCTGCAGAGAAAATTGCGTCAACTTCAAAGCGACGAGAGGGAAAAAGCACAGAGAATTGATTTGCTCTCTTATCAAATCAACGAAATTTCCGCTTCCGCCCTCATGCCGGGAGAGGAAGAAGAACTTCAGGCGTCGAAAAAGAGAATGCAAAACAGTGCTAAAATTATCGACGCATTACATACCGCTCACGATTTTTTGCAGGGCTCCGATGAACAGGATGGTGTTCTTGCGTTGTTGGATCAAACACAGGAACAGATGCAGATATTGGGGGACTATTATCCGCAGTTAAAAGCGGACCGGATTTTGGATATTCGGTACGAACTGGAGGAAATGGGAGAAACCCTGCGGGACATACTGTCTGACGCAGAGATCGATCCAGCGGAACTGGATCGGATTGAAGAGCGTTTGGATCTGATTTTCCGGTTGAAGAGAAAATACGGCGGATCGATCGAAGAGATCCTGCGTTTTGAAGAACAGGCTCAGCAGGAACTGGATTCGATTACACACGCAGAAGAGCTAAAAGCCAAATTGGAAGCAGAACGGGCGAAAAGTGAAGTGCGGATGATGGATCTGGCAAAACAGCTCAGTGAAAAAAGAAAGGCAGCGGCCAAGGAATTCCAGGAACAGGTTTGTGCCGAATTGGCTTTTTTGGATATGCCATCGGTTAAATTTACGGTCCAGACCGAAACCGGGGAACCGGACGAAACGGGAGTCGACCGAATGGAATTCTATATTTCCACCAACCCGGGAGAACCTCCCAAACCCATTGGAAAAATTGCTTCTGGCGGTGAACTGTCCCGAATCATGCTGAGTCTGAAAAACGTGATTGCAGAAGGGGATCGTGTCGGCACTTTGATTTTCGACGAAGTGGATACCGGCGTCAGCGGTCGGGCGGCACAAAAAATCGGCCGCAAACTCAAGCAGGCTTCCGGTGGACGGCAGATTATTTGCGTTACCCACTTAGCGCAGGTAGCTGCTTTTGCCGATACCCATCTTCTGATTGCAAAAACCGTTCGTGACAGCCGTACTTTTACGACGGTAAAAACATTGTCGCAGGAAGAACGGGTCCGGGAACTAGCACGTATTATGGGAGGAGAAAACATAACGCCAACAGTTTTGGCAAGCGCCAGAGAACTGCTTTTACAGACAAAGGAAAGTGGAAATGGAAAATAAAAAGCTCTTGCAGCTGGTTTCAGACATCGGTTTTGACATGCTTTCCTACGGGGGAGAAATTTATCGGGTAGAGGAAACGGTCAAACGGATTTGTTTTGCCTATGGAGTAGACAGTGTCGATGTGTTTGCGATACCCAGCACAATTATTGTTTCAATTGCTTTTGGCGAGGAAACGTTCAGCTGGACCAGGCGCCTTGCCTCAAAAGGAACCGATTTGGATAAGGTGGATCGGCTGAATAACCTTTCTCGCCGGCTTTGTGTGGAAAAGCCGGATTATGACGAAGCGAGAAGATTGCTTTGGGAAGTCCAAAATGGACCAGGATATCCTTTGTGGGTGCTTTGCTGTGCACACGGAGTGGCCGCTCTGATTTTTGCATTGTTTTTTGGTGGCAACTGGAAAGACGGGCTATGGGCTTTTCCTATCGGCGTAATGATTAAACTGGTTTCCTATGGACTTGGAAAGCTGAATGCCAACAGTTTCTTTGTGACCGTAATCTGCGGAGCGATGTCAGCATTTATGGCAGCTCTGGGGATACAGCTTCATGTCCTGAACCAAGTCAGTCACGTCCTTATGGGAGCGATCATGAATTTGGTACCCGGATTAATGCTGACAAATGCCATGCGGGATATTATGGCAGAAGATTTTATCGCAGGATTGATGCGCATTTCCGAAGCAGTATTAATTGGTACAGGGATAGCGGTAGGTGTTATGGTACCACTTTCCTTTTTCCAATCGATGCTGGGAACAAGCGGCGTATGCGGAGATTTTTTGACATGCTTATACGCGGCGGTTGGAGTGCTGGCATTTGGTGTTATTTTCAATCTTAGAGAGAAAAAGCTTCTTCTTTCTGCATTGGGAGGAATGGTCAGCTGGCTTGCCTATCTTTTGACCGCTCATTGGTTTTCCACGGATATTTTTGGCTACTTTTTTGCCGCTGTCATCATGTCTGTTTATGCAGAGGTATTCGCCAGAATCTATAAAACACCGGTGACGATTTATTTGGTGGCAGGATTGATTCCTTTGGTGCCCGGAAGTGGAATTTATCATACAATGGAATATTGTGTTATAGGGGAAAACCAATTGTTTTGGGAAACAGGACTGTACACACTGGAAATTGCAGCTGTAATCGGATTTGCGATGATTTGTGTTTCCTCGATTGTGCGGATCTGCTTTTCTGGCCGTTCGATGCTACGCCAAAAAAGAGAACGGATGCCGGTAAAGTAAGTCTGGAACGAAGTTTCAGTCAGGTAAAATGTCAGGCAAAAAAGCTTGACAAAAAAGAAAAAGCTTATTATAATCGATAGCGATAAGCGAAAAGCGGTGAAGAGAAGAAGTAGCAATTCTGATTTCAGGGAAAGAGAGCCTTTGGTTGGTGGAAAAAGGCGCTGAATGGTTTTGTGAATACATCTTGGAGCTACCTTCCGAAAGAGTTTTCCAGTAGGCAAGGGCGGGTTCTCCCGTTACAGAGAGAGGATATCGGTGTTTTGCCTGTATCCGGTGAGGCCGCAGGATTTGCGGTGAATGAGGTGGTACCGCGTAAGTTTACGCCCTCTGTCAAAAGACAGAGGGTTTTTTATTTTCTATGAAGGAGAATCAATATGACAGTTTTTGAGGAATTTAAACGACGTGGATTGATCGCTCAGTGTACCGATGAAGAAAGGGTAAAAGAGCTTTTTGAAAAAGAAAAGGTAACTTTTTATATTGGTTTCGACGCCACGGCTGACAGCCTGCATATTGGCCATTTTTTGCAGCTGGTTGTCATTAAGCGTTTGCAGCAGGCAGGTCACATGCCGATCCTTTTGTTGGGAACCGGTACGACGATGGTAGGTGATCCTACCGGAAAAACCGATATGCGTAAAATGCTGACAGTTGATGAGATCAACTACAACGCGGATCAGTTTTTGAAACAGATGAGCAAATTTGTTGATATCACACCTGGAAAAGCCATCGTTGCCCGAAATGGTGACTGGCTGATGAATTTGAAATATATTGAACTCCTGCGGGATGTTGGCGTACATTTTTCAGTGAACAAAATGCTGACGGCCGACAGCGTTAAAACTCGTTTGGAACGGGGATGCACTTTCCTGGAATTTAACTATATGATCATGCAGAGTTATGACTTTTTGCATCTGTTCCGGGAATACGGGTGTAAAATGGAATTGGGTGGCAACGACCAATGGTCCAATATTTTGGGCGGTGTGGATCTGGTCCGCCGTGTGGAACACGAGGATGTGTATGGATTAACCTTTACACTCTTGACCACCAAAGAAGGCAAAAAGATGGGCAAGACCGAAAAGGGAGCGCTTTGGCTTGATCCGGAAAAAACGACTCCATATGAGTTTTTCCAGTATTGGCGCAATGTGGATGACGCGGATGTTATCAATTGTCTGAAACTGCTCACTTTCCTGCCGATTGAGGAAATCGAAGCCATGGAAAGCTGGCAAGGAAGCGAATTGAATCAGGCAAAAGAGATTTTGGCTTATGAACTGACCCAAATGGTCCATAGCAAAGAGGACGCTGACAAAGCACTGGAAGCGGCGAAAGCGCTGTTCTCCGGCGGCGCGGATAACAGCAATATGCCTACAACGCAGCTGCCCGGGGAATTGTTCCAGGATGGTTCTGTTGGTATTTTGGATCTGCTGGTTGCAGCAGGATTGGCGCCGTCAAAAGCCGAGGGGCGCCGTTTGGTTCAGCAGGGCGGTATTTCTGTCAACGAGGAAAAAATCAGCGACCCAACTTCCCGTATTCCGGAAGCGTTATTCGAACAGGGCGATGTCATTGTGAAAAAAGGAAAGAAAGTATTTCATAAAGTAACCCGATAAAATCAAAACAGGCTGCCGTTTTTCTCGATACGGCAGTCTGTTTTTTATGCGTAAAGAAGTGTTGTTCATAGGCGCTGTTTTTCTTGAAAAAGCGGGAAAAATACAGTATAATTCCCTTGTCGATATCTAAACAGGAGGGATCGTTTTCGGTGCAGGAACTGGAATTTACTCTCGAGCAGCAAATGGCTATTTTTGGCGTTCAAGATAAAAATATCCGTGTAATTGAACAAGCGTTTCCTGTGTCTATTCGTGCCAGGAACGCTCATATTGAGATTACCGGCGAGACAGAAACAGCGGTACAAAATGCCGCCGATGTTTTAAATAACCTGAAAATCCTTTATGAAAACAAAGAAGAAATTACGATTGATGTCGTGTATCGTGTATTGGAGTCTGTCCGGGAAGGGGAAATGAACGAAACATTAAGCGCTATGTCCGATATTGTTGTCATTGCCCACTCCAACCGGCCGGTCAAGTGTAAAACGATTGGGCAAAAAAACTACATCAAAGCGCTTCAGCAAAATACGGTTACGCTTTGCATTGGACCTGCCGGAACGGGAAAAACCTATCTGGCCGTTGCGCAAGCGGTAGCGGATTTGAAAGACGGTAAGGTGGAACGCATTATTATGAGCCGGCCCGCCATAGAAGCCGGAGAAGAGAGACTTGGCTTTTTGCCGGGAGATTTAGCGCAGAAAGTCGACCCCTATCTTCGCCCGCTGTATGACGCTTTGAACGATATGTTGGGCGCGGAGAGTGTTCAAAAATATGTGGAACGCGGCATCATCGAGATCGCTCCGTTAGCATATATGCGCGGACGGACTTTGAATCGGGCGAGTATCATCATAGACGAGAGCCAGAACGCTTCACTTTCCACTTTGAAAATGGCCTTAACCCGTTTGGGCGAAAATTCCAAAATGGTATTGACGGGCGATATTACACAGATTGACCTGCCCAAAAAAGAAGATTCCGGTTTGGAAAAATGCGCATCTATCCTGACTTCTATCGAAGGGGTTGCGGTAATCCGGTTAAACAATCGCGATGTTGTGCGTAACCGTTTGGTGAAAGATATTGTTAAGGCTTTTGAAAAAGCGGAAAATGAGAAAAAACTATACGCTTCCAGTCGGCAGACGTCGCGCGGCAAAAGAAAATAGGTTGTGAAATACAGCGCCTGGAAAGGTGCTGTATTTTTTATTTCAAGGCATATGGAGGAGCCTAAAACTGTATTTTTCAATGCGTGGGGCGCCATTTTTTCTGTTATCATCTGTAAAACAGCGAAATTTGATTTATTGTATAAAATTTATCAAAAAAGCCTTTACGAATGATATTTTGAGGATGTATAATATGTTACATATTATGGAATTGTGAGAGAAAAAATCATTTTGATGAAATGTCAGCGTTTTTATCTTCAGAAATAGATCGCCTTTGTAGAAAATGAGATGAAAGTTTAGGAAAGAGAGGGAGAACGCCGTTTGGCGGAGAAGCGATGGAAAAATTGAAAGTACAAATTTCGAATCGTCAAAAGAAAGTGAAGATTCCTTCTGGGACACGTCTGTTGCTGCGTCGCTGTTGTCATGCTGTACTGTCTTTCGAAAAATTTGAAAAACCGGCAGAAGTTAGCATTAGTTTTGTAGATAATCAGGAAATCAAACAATTAAACGCGGAATTCCGCAGCAGGGACATGGAAACGGATGTACTGTCTTTTCCGCTGGGTGAAAACGGCGTGTTTGATAAGAATGAGGATACTGGCGCTTATATGCTGGGAGATATCGTTATATCGGTGGAAAAAGCTGTTTCTCAGGCTAAGTTGTACGGTCATTCATTCCAGCGGGAAATGGGGTTTTTAACCGTTCACTCTATGCTTCATTTGTTGGGCTATGATCACGAAACAGGTGGGCTGGAAGCGGCAAAAATGCGGGAAAAAGAGGAAATGATTCTCTCTAGGCTTGGACTCACTCGCGATGTGGATTTGGAGGCCGTTACCGGAAAATAGGAGGATACCATGGAAAAAACATTTTCGGCCTTTATTGCCATTGTTGGGCGTCCCAATGTTGGAAAATCCAGCTTGCTGAATCGGTTTGTCGGAGAAAAAGTTGCAATTGTGTCGCCAAAACCGCAGACAACTCGTACGCGAATCACCGGCGTCTTTACGGAAGGCGAGACGCAGTTTGTTTTCATCGACACGCCGGGCTTGCACAATCCCAGAACGAAGCTCAGTGAATTCATGGTAAAACAGATCAAGGATTCGGTGGTGGATGTAGATGCTGCGGTGTTGGTAACAGAACCGTTGGGGAAAATCCACCCGATGGAATTGGAATTATTGCAGCGTTTTCGCGATTTGCGTATTCCCGCTATTCTGGCGATCAATAAAATTGATACCATTCCCAAAAAAGACGTAATGATGGAAAAAATTTCTGCCTTTTCTAAATTGTTTCCCTTTGAGGCCGTTGTTCCGGTCAGTGCCTTAACAGGTGACGGTATGCCCCAGTTATTGGCGGAACTGTCCCATTACGCAAAAGAAGGACCGCATTATTTTCCCGATGATGCGATGACAGACCAGCCGGAACGGGTTATTGTTGCAGAGATTATCAGGGAAAAGCTTTTAAATTGCCTGAGTGAGGAAATCCCACATGGAACAGCCGTTACAGTGGAGCAGATGGTCGAACGGGAAGAGAAGGATCTAATCGACATCCATGCCGTGATTTACTGCGAAAAAGACAGCCACAAAGGCATTATTATCGGTAAGCAGGGCACTATGCTGAAAAAAGTTGCCAGTCAGGCAAGGCGGGATATTGAATCCTTTTTAGATATTAAAGTGAATCTGCAATGCTGGGTCAAGGTCAAGGAAGATTGGAGAAACTGCCCAGGTGTGATTCGGGATCTTGGTTTTCGTGAATCCTAAAAATGGTGGGTTGTGGGTCTGTCCGACTTGCAGCCCATTTTGCGTATTTACCATTGATTTTTTCCAGAACGAGAAAAGCCCTTGGTTTGACGGAAGACAGATTGTATGTTACTATGAAAAACAGGATAGCATGGCTGTTTACCGTACCTTGTGCACTATACGGCAGAAGAGCAGTCTCTGTTGCCGGTGGGAAAAATTTATAGAAAAAATGGACCGTTTTCCCGGTCATAGTCTTTTGCTTCTGGGGAAATACTGTTAATGTATTTCGCCGGGCAGGAGGTTTTTATATGAGACCGGAAGACGCATGGAATCAGTTCTTAAAAACTGGAGCGGTGAGCGATTATATGCAGTATCGTAGGGCATCTATGCTGCTGCGGCATTTGCAGGACGAATCGGAGGATGAGATGGTCAATGCAGATCAAAACGAAGGGGATCATCCTGAAGGAACTGGCCAATGGAGACGAGGATAAACTACTGACTATTTTAACCGAAGATCAAGGCGTGATTTTTGCCTATGCCAGGGGAGCGCGACGGTTCAAAAATCAATTGGCTCCTTCTACCGGCCTTTTGTGTTATTCATCGATGGTTTTATTCCGGAACCGGGAGCGCTATTCTTTAGATCATGCCGACAGCATTGAGCAGTTTTTCGGCCTGCGGAAATCTGTAGAGAAGTTGGCTTTGGCCTCTTATTTTGCGGAAGTTTCTGCTGTTCTGGGACCCAAGGAGAACGATGAAGGGCAGTTTTTAAAGCTGCTGCTCAATTGTCTTTCTTTTCTGCAGCGCGACCGAATCGACTGGATGCTCTTAAAAGCGCTTTTTGAACTGCGCGCTTCAAGTCTTGCCGGATTTATGCCAGATTTGGTTTCCTGCGCGGGGTGCGGCTGTTATACAGCAAAACAGATGGCCTTTTACCCGAATGAAGGGACCATTTACTGTACAGATTGTAGCGCTGAGAAAAAAGGGATACATATCTTTTTGACGGCAGGAGCCTTAGCGGCCATGCGCCATATCATTTATTCGCCGATGGAAAAGCTGTTCGCGTTTACCATCGGGCCGGAAAGCATCCGCTGCCTGAATGATGCGGCGGAGCAGTTTTTGCAAAGTCAAACGGAGCGAAACTATCAAAGTTTGGAATTTTTTCATTCCCTTGTCTCGCTTCGCTGAGGGAAGGTGACATCATTGCCGATTGAGAAAAAACACCAGCAGGCACTGGAATTAGATAAAATTTTAAACATGCTGGCCGAATGCGCCAGCTGTGACGACAGCAAAGAAAAAGCGTTGGCCTTGGAGCCGCAGACCAGCCTGTACCGGGCCAAGGAGGAGATGCGGCAGACGGCAGATGCCAATGCATTGTCGAACCGTTACGGTTCTCCCACCGTTTATAACTTTAAAAATATCAAAAACATGGTCAAACGTGCCGAATTGGGAACCAGCCTTTCTTTACGGGAGCTATTGGAAATTTCCAATGCGCTTCGGACTATCCGCTCCTTGTCCGACTGGCGAAAACATTGTGAAACAACGGAAACCTCTCTGGACTATCTTTTCAGCGGTCTGACCCCGCATCCATTTATTGAGGACCGAATCAATACAGCGATTCTTTCAGAAGATATGGTGGCGGATAACGCGAGTCCGGCACTGGCCGATATCCGCAGAAAAATTCGCAACGCGGGACTCAGCGTCAAAAATCAGCTGGACAAACTGATCCATTCTCCTGCTTACCAAAAATATCTTCAGGAAAGCTTGGTTACAATGCGGGATGGGCGCTATGTCGTTCCGGTCAAAGCAGAACACCGCGCGGAAATCAAAGGTCTAGTGCATGATACTTCATCCAGCGGCGCTACTTTGTTTATCGAGCCGCTTGGCGTTGTGGAAGCCAACAACGAAATCCGCCTGCTTCAAGGAAAAGAAAGCGATGAAATTGCCAGAATCGTGGCAGAATTGTCCAATTTGGTAGGAGAGCACAGTCAAAGTATCCTGCAGGATTACGATTCGGTGGTGGAAATTGATTTGATTTTCGCCAAGTCCCGGCTGGCCGACAAGATGCAGGCAATGGAGCCTGTTTTGACTGACGACGGGGTGATCCGGCTGAAAAAAGCGCGGCATCCAATGATTACAAAAACGGCGGTAGTGCCAACGGACATCTATCTGGGGGACGCATTTGATACACTAATCATTACCGGACCAAATACTGGAGGCAAAACGGTTGCGCTGAAAACGTTGGGATTGTTTACCTTAATGGCGATGTGCGGTCTGATGATTCCGGCGGCAGACGGCAGCCAGATTTCTGTTTTCGAAAATGTACTGGCCGATATTGGGGACGAACAGAGCATTGAACAAAATTTGTCCACCTTTTCAGCCCACATGGTCAATATTATCTCCATTTTGGAAAAAACGGACGACCGTACCCTTGTTCTGCTGGATGAATTAGGCGCCGGTACCGATCCCGTAGAGGGAGCAGCGCTTGCTATTTCAATTATTGAGTCACTTCGGCGAAAAGGCGCTCGGATTGCCGCCACGACCCATTATGCGGAAATCAAGCTATTTGCGTTGGAAACAGAAGGAGTAGAAAACGGCTCCTGTGAGTTTGACGTCTCCTCTTTGCGGCCAACTTACAAGCTGTCCATCGGCGTTCCCGGCAAATCCAATGCTTTCGCTATTTCGCAGCGTTTGGGAATCGGCGCCGAAATTGTGAATCGGGCAAAAGAATTGGTGTCTTACGAAAGCGCAAAATTTGAAGATGCGGTTTCGCAGCTGGAGCAAACACGCCAGAGTCTTGCCAAAGAATTGGAGGAAGCGCAGCTTCTTCGGACACAGGCACAGGCTACTAAAAAAGAAATCGCCGAATATAAAGCAAATCTTGATAAAGAAAAAGAAAAAGAAGTGGAAAAAGCACGGTATGAGGCACGGCGCATTGTAGAAAATGTTCGTGCAGAATCGGAAAAGCTGCTGGATGAACTGCAGGAAATCCGCAAGCAAAAGGATTCGGAAGCTTTTTCCCAGTTGGCGTCTAAAGCCAAAACGCAGATGCGCTCGAATTTAAACCGTTTGTATGACCTTTCCGATCCGGTAGCGCAAAAGCAGCAGGAAGACTATAAGCTGCCCAGGCCGCTGGTCAAAGGAGATACGGTGTTTGTAACTGATCTTGGTTCATCCGGAAAGGTTTTATCTCTGCCGGATAAAAACGATATGGTCCAGGTACAGTCTGGTGCAATCAAGCTGACTGTAAAGTTATCCTCCTTGCGCCTGGCGGATCCAACGCCTGATAAAAAGAACAGCCGGCGTTCGGCTGGCGGTTCCGTATCTGTGAGCGCGACCAAAAAAGCGAAGAGAGCCAGCGATGCAGAAATTGACCTGCGCGGTATGAATGCGGAAGAAGGCATTATGGAAACCGACCGGTTTATCGACAATGCGGTCATGACCGGCCTTCATACCCTTACCCTGATTCATGGCAAGGGAACCGGTGTTTTGCGCAACGCGATCCACCAGCACCTGCGGCGGCATAAAAATGTTCGTTCCTTCCGGTTGGGCGTTTATGGTGAAGGGGAGACTGGCGTTACCATTGTAGAATTAAAATAGGGATTTGCAGTAAGCTGCATAAGATATATTTTGCAAAAACAAACCGGCACCACAACAGGAAAGCCGGTTTGTAAAAGGTTGGATGAAGTTGTCGGAAGAAAAAAGAATTCGCCGGTTTTACTGGATTTTAGCAGCATTGGTTTTGGTTTCCGTATTGATAACCTGGCTGATCCTTGCGTTGACACGGCCCGTTTTGTCCGGTTCATCCATTCGGATTTGGTCAGTGACCCAAGCGCCGGTGGAATACCGGGACAAACTCAACATCAATACCGCAACGGTCGACGAGATTGCCTATGCGGAGGACATCGGCCCTGCGACGGCCCAAAAGATTTATGATTTTTTAAAACAAAACGGTCCGATTTCTTCAATGGACGATTTGGATGAGATTCCCGGCATAGGGGAAAAGCGATTGGAAGAACTGAAAAAGATTTTCTATGCCGGTTAATCCAAATGATTATCATCCACAAATTTTTTGGACAAAGCGGTATTTTCTGTATCCGGAATGGGAATGTTGCTTTCATCCGGAGATGGCTTATCGTGTCGCGTTACACTGTACATCAGATTTTTGGGTATAATATCTTTTTCAGGGTCAATACGAGTGGCGTTTCCGCGTTTAATCGGTGCGCCCTCTTCTTTTTTATGGCACATGGACTTTCACCTCTTGCTTTTATTTTTCCCATATCCGGTTTATGTATTCCTGAATTTTCTCTTTGATAACTTCTTTGGCGTTTTTCCCGGTGTTTGTAGCCGTTTTCAAAATTTCTTATCCGGGATTTTAAGATTTATTTTCGAAATCCAAAACGTTCTCCGCTTGATTCGGCGCTTTGTAATCGCTGTTTGTCGGGCGGAGAACGTTTTTTCGTTGCATTATTTTATTTTGATGTTAAAGTCGTTGCAATCGAGGCAAATAACCATTCTCATTCGGCAGCTTTATCAATGGATATCTTCGTCTTTCATGGTAAAGATGTAAATGGGATTTTGGCCGGTCATCAGGTGATATGCCCCTGCTTTTTTGTCTTTGGCAATACTCATAGAGATGACCTCCGTTTCCGAAAACGGGAAAGATTTCATACAGGAGGTCAGTTCTCCAATTGATTCCAAAGAAATCGCTGTTGCCACAATACGAATTTGCGGATTTTTCCGGAGTAACAGGGAAAAGATTTCTTTCATATTTCCGGAACTGCCCCCGATAAAAGCATGTGTGGGGACCGGAAGATCGCGGCAAACATCCGGTGCACATCCCGGAACGACTGTTAGGTTATCGACGGAGAATCTTTTTTTATTTTCTTCCAGCAATTCCAGTGCCTCTTTTTTTTGTTCGACAGCATAAACTTGTCCCTTTTTAGCCTGAAGGGCCATCTCGATCGCCACAGAGCCGGTTCCAGCACCGATATCCCAGCAAATGGATCTCTCTGTCAGCCGGAGCTTGGATAAGCATACAGAACGAACTTCGCTCTTGGTCATGGGAATTATGACATCAGATGCAAAACCACGCTGAAAGGAGGCATCCGAAAGACCATGCGTAACAATCGCGTCAGGTTGCCCGTTTTCAATCAGTGCTACGCTCAAAGATTCATACTGGCCCCCTGCAAGCTCTTCGGCGGTGCCTTGGGTAATCTTTTCATCTGGATAACTCAACCGTTCCCCAACACTGATATGAACATGCCCAAGGCCTGCGTCTATTAAAGTTTGGCATAAATGTCCAATATCGTTTGAGCCGCCTAATAACACAAATACTCTTGCGTTGGCGCGGATCTCAGGAATAGCATTATAATTCCTGCCATGGAGACTTATTGTTACTACATCTTCATAAGAAGTCTTTAGGCGGGAACACAGATAGGCCAAAGAGCTTAAACCGGGGAAAACTTCCACTTTGCAGGAGTCTAGAAAAGGCAGGAGCCTTTTGGCGCCGCTGTAAAAACCTACATCTCCTGACAGGACAACTGTAAAATGCCGATATTCATGATGTGTCAGAATAAAATCGGCGATTTCCTCTGGCAATATAGCATCATGCGCAATTTGACCGGGCAGTAAAACTGCCTTTAACATTCGTTTTGCGCCAATCAGACAATCAGAATTTTCGATTGTCTGGTAAACTTCTCTTGTCATTGCGTTTTGACCGCCTGGCCCAATTCCGACTACACTCACATAGGGAATAACAGTGCATCCATAATGTTTACACAGCAATTCTACCGTTTCGGAAAAAGAGATACCAGCGTGCTGGGGAGGTCTGCCGATAATGACCAACCTCGCTCCTGCTTTTTGCGCTGCGTTTAACTTTGCCTCAAAGCCGCCCGCTTCGCCGCCATCCTTTGTCACCAGCCAGCTTGCGGATGTAAAATGCAGCATGGCATCGTTCATCTCTTCTGAAAAAGGCCCTTGCATCGCGATGATATGTGCGGGTTTTAAGCCAGCGGCATAGCAGGCGTCCAGCGAAGCGGCCATGGGAAGAACGCGGGCATATACGCGCTCGGAAAAATTTTTCAGCTTTTTAATTTGTTCGAGTTCCTTGCTACCGGTTGTCAAAAGAATATTTCCCTCTGTATTGTTCAGAAAATCCACCGCTGAACAAACATCGCAAACATATACGGCATCCTGTACCGTATTGGAAGCTTTGCGGAGTAAGCGAATATATTCGGTGCGGGTAGATGCACAAGCTTTGGTAATACCATCGGTGATAGAGACAGCATAGGGATGGGTAGCATCGATTACCAAATCGAAATGCTGGTCCTCTAACAATTCCATAATTTCATCCACATTCATCCGTTTACAACATATGGTAAGGTTTTCAGCATCCGGCATCAAAGTTTTGCCATATTCTGTTGCAACACAGACGGTAACAGAAACAGGCTGATTGCTTAGAAACTCTATCAATTCGCGTCCTTCTGTTGTTCCGGCGAACACACATATTTTATACATCTCGATACCCTCTTGGTGTAACCATATTTTTTGCTATGATCTTGGTCATCGAATTACCGACAAATACAGTGCAAAACATATCGGCCTCAGCATTTCTCAGTTCTCCCAAAGTCATGATGCGGCGGTTTTCTCCATCCCGGCCGATTCGCTGGGCTATACCGCAGATACGGGCCGCGGGAAGATGCCGGAGCAGGATATCACAAGCCCGTAGCAGGTGGTCGGGGCGGCCGCGACTGACCGGATTATATAAAACAATCGATAAATCCGCAATTGCAGCAGCTTCCAGCCGTTTTTCTATTTTGCTCCATGGCGTCAAACGGTCGCTGAGGCTGATGACAGCAAAATCATGGGTGAGAGGAGCCCCTAACAACGCCGAGCCGCTGCAGGCCGCCGTCAGGCCTGGGATAATCTCAACCTCTGGCACAGTATTTTCGCCTCTCAACTCATAAATCAGAGAAGCCATTCCGTAAATACCGCTGTCTCCGGAACAGACCATAGCGACTGTTTTTCCTTGCATGGCCATATCCAGCGCCATCTGACATCGCTCTACTTCCTGTGTCATGGAGGTTGTCATAAATATCTTATCAGGATATCGCTCTTTAATTAAATCCACATATACATGATATCCAATGATTACATTGGCTTTTTTCAAGGCCTGATCCGCCCCGATTGTCATATTTGCATCATTTCCGGGGCCAATGCCCACAACGATTACTTTACTCAAAGCGCACCTCCCATTTCTCTGCCGCAATTGCTGCTGTCACACCGTTTAATGCATTTTTTTTGACGATCAGTTTTTCTGCGCCGTACAATGCGGCTCGTTCGCATACATTATCGATTCCTGTAACACTTTGCACAAAAGTTGAGGGTGTAAAAGACCCCTTTACCATTTTTAAATCCTCTGCGGAATAAAAAGAAACCGGCCAATTATTCTCTTGGCAATAGGCCAGAAGTCCAGACTCCTGTGCTTTCAAATCGATAGAGGCAACGCATTTAATGGAACGCCGGTCGATATGGTTTTGCTTTAAAACCGTGTCAACCGTTTCACAAATCGCTTTGGCAGATATGCCTTTTTTACATCCGATGCCAAGATGAAGAATCTTTGGTATCAAACGGAGTGTTTGGTCGAACGGTTCGTCGGTTCTATAGCTGATGCAAATTCCCACATCGCCTGCGATTCCCGGTACCAAGCCGTTGGGGTAAGGGGTCAGCACTGGAAAATCGCTGTGTAAAGGAATATCCTGTTCCAGAATTCCAGACGAAACCGCTTTTGCTTTGTGGATATCTGCGATGATATATCCATTTTGTGTTGCCCAAGCGTCTGCTGAAAATTTATGATTGATATCGGAAGCAGTCGTAATGACAGGAATAGAGTCCAAACTTTTTGCCAATTTCGACGCTATGGCGTTGGCGCCTCCGATGTGCCCGGAAAGAAGAGAAATCGTAAAGTGAGCCAATTCATCTACGACGATTACCGCGGGATCGGATTTTTTGTCGCGGATATGGGGTGCAATTTCCCGCACGGCGATGCCGCAGGAGCCAATAAAAACCATTGTGTCTGCCCATTCAAACATAGATCCGTAGAAGAGGGAAGATGGTTGGCACAGCGGCTGGAATCCGCTTTCCTCAAACCGTTCCTTGGTAAATGCGCGGATTTCCTCGGCTTTGAAGTGCTCCATAACAGTTCTTGCGGTTTTGCAGCCTTGCCGGCTGTAAGCAAATATTGCGATTTTCATTTTATCGCCTCTCGATATTCGGTAGAAAAACCGGGATGATATAATAGGGAGCGAAGATACTCGTCTCCCATACAATTCCCGACGATGATCAGCGCGGTTTTGGTCAGATGATTCCCGGCAACAGTCTCATGCAAAGTATCCACTGTGCAGCGGAAAATTTTCTCTTCCGGCCAAGTGGCCTTATACACGATTGCCACCGGTGTGTCTTGAGGATATCCGCCAGCCAGAAGGTCATCCTGCAGTTTTTCGGTCAAAGAGGTGCTGAGAAAAAGGACCATAGTAGACTGATGAGCTGACAACGACCGAATCGATTCCCGATCAGGTACTGGCGTCCGTCCAGCCGCCCGGGTAATAATAACCGTTTGGCTCACACCTGGCAAGGTGTATTCTGTTTTCAAAGATGCGGCGGCTCCGCAAAAAGAACTGACGCCGGGGCAGACGTCGTAGCCAATTTCCAACCGATCCAGTTCGTCGAACTGTTCCCGGACAGCGCCATAAACGCTGGAGTCGCCGGAGTGAAGACGTACCGTGTTTTTCCCATGGGCTTCGGCTGCCTGTATGACCTCAATGACCTGTTCTAATGTCATTTTAGCGCTGTCATGAATCTCACAACCTTTTTTCGTATAGGTAAGCAATTCCGGATTGACTAAAGAACCGGCGTAAATTACAACATCTGCTTCTCCCAGCATCTGCGCACCTCTAATCGTGATCAGATCAGCAGCACCGCAGCCAGCTCCAACAAAATGGACCATAAAATCATTCCTCCGATATTTTGCGCAATAACAATCGAGCACACTTTGTTTCGCATAAAAACCCGTATTGTTTGGAAAAAAGTATTGCACCTGTTTTGATTGCTCCGTTCACGCGATTATTTATAATAAACGAGATTCGTTCGGCTAGACGTTCCAATGTCCTTTCCCGCATTCCCGATTCGTCCAAAATACGAATCGCATCGTCGCAGGTCGCGCATGACAGTATGTCGGAAACAGAAGACGCATCCAAGCCGGATGCTCCGGCATACGCCGCCAGAATCTCCATACGGCAATCGCCATATTTGGAATGTGTATTCAGCATACCGCCTGCAATTTTTACCAGCTTGCCGATATGACCAATCAGCAGAGCGCCCCGAAATCCAAGTTCCTTACAGATATCCAGCGTATCACCCACAAAGTTGGAAGTCATCACAGCGGCAGTTGGGTCTATGTTGATATTCTGCTGAATATAGTCAAATCCGTAGTTGCCAGGGGTCAACAGCACATAATCGGCTCCATTCACCCGGCGTTGGTGAAGTTCCACTCGGATTGTGTCTATCAATGCCTGTTCGCTCATGGGTTCCACAATTCCCGTGGTACCCAAAATAGAGATACCGCCTAAAATCCCCAGCCTTGCATTAAAGGTTTTCTTCGCAATTTCTTCTCCCTCCGGTACCGAAATGGTCACAGAAAGCCCGCCGTGATAATCCGTCATCCTGCAGATTTCCTCCAGATTCTCCCGAATCATGCGGCGGGGAACGGAGTTGATGGCAGCTGCGCCCACAGGTTGATCCAAGCCCCGCTTTGTAACACGTCCGACACCTTCGCCGCCGTCGATGATGATTTCCGGTGATTCCAGATAAGATACTGATGCAAAAATGAGTGTGCCTTTTGTTACATCCGGATCATCTCCGCTATCTTTTTCAATGGCACAGGAAACGCTGCCCACCCCTCTTTCAATCTGCAATACAGGAAGATCTAATCTAATTCCTTTGGGCGTATCCAAGAGAATCCGTTCTTTTTTTCCGCCTGTCAGCAGCATCCACGCAGCAGCTTTCGCAGCTGCTGCGGCACAGGAACCAGTGGTATATCCAAGGCGGAGCTTTTTTCCATCCTTTATGGTATATCTGTCCCCTTGGCGGACGATAGAATCTCTTCCCGGTAAAATTGCGGAAGTCTGCTTGTCCATCCTCAAAGGTGAGCTCATGTCAATCATGGCGGAGTTTTCTCCTTTCAACAGGATTAGATGCAAAAGTGAGTGAAAAGAGGATAAAATATGGTTTCACAGCACACAGGGACAATAAACAGGAATATTGTTTTTTTTCGCCAGTTCCAGGAGCCTAGCGTTTGCCTGGTTAAAAGTCCCAATATTCGTTCCGGCATCGATTACCGCTTCGCACTGCAATAAAAACGAGGCAGCTTTTTGCAGAAGTTCCTCGGTGATTGCTTCAAAAGCAGGAGAGACGACTACGCAGCCGCTTAGTTCTCGCGCCACCTGATAATCCACATCATTTTCAAACAGGATTCCAACCGCAAAAGGGATCTTTTTCTTTTGCCGCGCTCTGTAGAAAGGAATACCACAGCCATTGCCGGCTACGACGAATACTTTGGGATCGCCAGGCGGTTTTTCCAGTTCTATGCTGCCGAACAGCAGGTTATAGGAGCCATATTGCATATTGTACAACTCTTCGATTGCATGGCCTTTCAGTATGGCTTCCGGCGAACCATAAGCTTCAATGGTGTCGCCTTTCACACAAAGAAGATAATCGGAAAATTTCATTGCCAAATCGATTTCATGGAGGGACATAATAATGGTGATATTTCTTTGTGCCATTTCCCGAAGAATATCCAAAAGCTCAATTCTGCAAAAATAAAGGCTGCGGCAGTCTGTAAAAAAGACTACCGCAGCCGATTTCCTGCAAAATAAAACTGCCCATTTCTCCAACATCGAGAGCAAACAGACATCAACACATTTAAGCAGGTCTCCTGACTCGCGTATCATAGCCATCCGCACTGCCTTCTCAGGATTTTCCCAATGGCTGACTTTCGTCACGTGCGGTGCCTCCTCGCATACAGTGGCGGTACCGTCCCGGATTCTAACCGGGTTCACTATTCTCCACCAACTCCTATCGAAATTGGCGGCACTTAAATGCTATATTTAATTGTTTTTTATCATACTACCGGCGCTTTCATTTGTCAATCTTTTAGAAAAGGTTCCGGGCATATTGTATGTCTTCTGAATCGGATCAAGCTGCTTTTTCCAAAAGACAGACAAATATCTCCATGTTTTTCAGATTTATAATTGACAAAATAAAATAAATCCGATATAATAAAACACGTCGCTGAAAAGCGAAGAAGAGTGGGAGCATAGCTCAGCTGGGAGAGCATCTGCCTTACAAGCAGAGGGTCACAGGTTCGAGCCCTGTTGTTCCCACCAAAAATGGCCTGGTAGTTCAGTTGGTTAGAACGCTAGCCTGTCACGCTAGAGGTC
>DFDW01000041.1 GCA_002369315.1 Ruminococcaceae bacterium UBA3818
GCGATCTGGAAATAACGGTCAAAACCGGAGGTCATCAAAAGCTGTTTAAACTGCTGCGGCGCCTGGGGCAGCGCGTAAAACATCCCCGGATGCTTACGGGCCGGAACCAGATAGTCCCGGGCGCCCTCAGGAGAAGACGCAGTCAGAATCGGGGTGGTGATTTCCAGAAAATCGTGCTCCATCATGGCTTTACGCAAAGCGGCGACCACGTTGCAGCGCAAAACGATATTCTGTTTGATCGCCGGGTTGCGCAGATCCAGATAGCGGTAGCGCAGCCGCTGGGTCTCGTCCGCCTCTCGGCTGCGGTTGATCTCAAAGGGAAGCTCGTTGTGGCGGCAGCGGCCCAGTACCTTGATCTGGGAGGGAACCACTTCGATGTCGCCGGTAGGCTGCTTGGGATTTTTGCTGGAACGCTCCCGCACAACGCCGGTGACCTGCAGGGTCGTTTCCTTATTGAGGCCTTTGACCAGTGCCAGAAGCTCGGCGTCCTCTACCACCAGCTGGGTGGTGCCGTAAAAATCGCGCAGGACAACGAAGGCCAGACTTCCGCCCACCTCACGGACATTTTCCATAAAGCCCGCCAGCGTCACGGTCTGACCCGCGTGCTCCAGCCGCAGCTGGCCGCAGGTATGGGTTCTTGACTGCATCATGATCATCATACTCCTATCTTTTTCGGGGATCTGATCCTCGGTTTTATTCATCTTTCAGCGCGCCGGCCACATCTTCCAGGCGGCTTGCGTAAATCGCCTGCACCAGGCTGTCCGGCTCCGACGGATCCGCATTCAGCCGGATCTCGGTGACAGTGCCATCGTCCATCTTTTTCAGCTTCACTGTTCCCGCTTCCAATTCGCTGTCGCCAATGATCGCGGAGAAGCGCGCGCCCAGCTTGTTGGCGAACTTCATCTGCGCCTTGACCGACCGGCCCATGGTGTCGCACTCGGCCCAGAATCCTTCATCCCGCAGCTGCGTCACCAGCTGCGCCGCCTTGGCGCCTGCCGCGTCGCCCATGCTGCCGATGAACGCCATGCACTCCGGCTGACCCGGGAAGGGGCTGCCGCAGGCCTCCATGGTCATAAGGATACGCTCCAATCCCATGGCAAAGCCGATTCCGGGCAGCGACGGGCCGCCCAGCTGCTCAATGAGTCCGTCATACCGGCCGCCGGCACAGATGGTGCTCTGCGCGCCGATTTTGTCGGTGACAAATTCAAATACGGTTTTGGTGTAATAATCCAGTCCGCGGACGATTTTGGGGTTGATGACATAAGGGATCCCCATCGCGTCCAGCCGTGCCTTGACCTGCGTAAAGTGGTCGGTACATTCCTCGCACAAAAAGTCCAGCATCATGGGCGCGCCTTCGCCGATCTGCTGGCAAATAGGGCTTTTGCAGTCCAACAACCGCATGGGATTGCGCTCCAACCGGTCTTTGCAGGTATCGCACAGCTCCTCCCGGCGGGCGGCAAAATGGTCGTGCAGCGCCTTTTGATATCTGGCCCGACAGGTGGGGCAGCCAATGGAGTTTAGCTCCAGCTGCGCTTCGATTCCCAACTCCCGGAACATGTGAAACACCATAGAGATCACTTCCGCGTCGCTGGCGGCGGCGGGAGAACCAAGCATCTCCACGCCGAACTGGTGGAATTCCCGCAGGCGGCCCGCCTGGGGTTTTTCATACCGGAACGCGGACAGCAGATACGCCGCCTTTACCGGAAGCGCATCGCCCAAAAGCCCGTGTTCGATGGCGCTTCGCAGGGTACCTGCAGTCCCTTCCGGCCGCAGGGTAATGGACCGGCCGCCCTTGTCCTCAAAGGTGTACATTTCCTTCTGTACCACGTCGGTGGTATCGCCCACCGAGCGGTTAAACAGCTCCGTATGCTCAAAAGTGGGGACACGGATCTCCCGGAAACCATACAGCCCCGCGATCTCCATTACTTTTTTCTCCAGATACTGCCATTTATAACTTTGGGCAGGCAGTACATCCTGGGTACCTCTGGGCCCCTTGGTTAAAATCGCCATCTTTGCTCCTCCTTTTTGCCATCCGCCAAAAGCGGTCTCATCCTTATGTTTCAAAATCGGACCGAAAAACAAAAACTCCGTCCCTCCCACGCCGGAAGGGACGGAGTATATCCGCGGTACCACCCTTGTTGAGGGCCCTTTCGGCGCCCCCCGCTTAAAACCGTTAACGCCGGCCTTACGGGCAGGACTACCGGTTCCGCAGCCGGAACGTTCCCCCTGCCTGCCGAGCGGGTGTCTGTTTCCTCCTGCCGTTGGCAGCGCCCTTCCAGCCTAAGAGGCGCCTCTCTGTGCCGGCTTTGGCGGAAATTTCCCGTCGAATCCGCATTTGTTCTGTTTTTACCGGTGCTTTTCGCTGCCGGATTGATTTTAGATTATAATACGATTTTCCCCTTTTGGCAAGGGAAAAATCAGAAAAATCCTTTTTCTGCCGCTTTATCCCGCGTGGACGATATTACGCCAATCCAAATCACCGCGTTCCAGCGCGTGGATCAGCGCTTCCGCTGTGGCGATATTCGTCGCCACCGGGATATTATGCACGTCACACAGCCGCAAAAGCTGCGCTCGGTCGCTCTCCGCCTCTTTTTGGGTCAGCGGGTCCCGGAAAAACAAAAGCAGGTCGATCTCGTTACAGGCGATCCGCGCCGCGATTTGCTGATCGCCGCCCTGATCCCCGCTTAAAAAACGGACAATTTCCAAACCGGTTGCCTCCGCCACCATTTTGCAGGTCGTTCCGGAGCCGCACAAAGTATGATGGCTTAAAATGCCACAATAGGCAATGCAAAATTGGACCATCAATTCTTTTTTTGCGTCGTGCGCCGTTAATGCGATCGTCACTGTAGATCATCCTCTCTCTGTTTTTATACGCCCAATTCTACTGTTTGTCCCAAAAGCCGTAAAGCAATATTACGGCAGGCCATTTTTGCGCCGTTTTGCTGCGGCAAAGCCGTTCCCTCGCTCAGACAATAGGAAACCTCCAAATCCTCCGGCACGACCCCCAACAGCTGTGCCCCAACCGTATCAATGGCAAAATCCAGATGGGGAATCGGCCGGCGCCGGAAAAACCGTTTTACATCCAGCCGGTTAACCACCAACCATTGGCGGATCCGCGGCTGCTCGTCCAGCCGGTCAGACACCGCGCGCGCGTCCCGCAGGCAGGGAAGATCCGGTGTTGCAACAATGATCGCCGCGTCTGCCGCGCATTGCGCCGCTTCAAACCACGAGCCGAAGCCCGGAGGCGTTTCGATCAGAATAAAATCAAAAGATCCGGCCAACTCATTCGTTTTTTCTGCGAACACCGCCGGATCATAGAAAAAATCCTGTTCATTGGGTGCCAAGGCCGCCCACAGACCGGGCTCGTCCGGTACCGGCAGGATACAATCTTTTGCCGCGCACCGGCCGGACAAAAAATCAGAAAGGCAGCATACGCCCCGTTCCAGGTCCATCATCAGGTCAAACACGCCAAGGCCAAGCTCCATCTCGATCAGCAGGGTCTTTTGCCCCAGGCGGGCCAGCTCCCGTCCAATCGTAACTGTCAGGCAGGATTTTCCCACCCCTCCTTTTCCGGAAGCAACCATGAAAACCGTTTCTCTTTTTTTCATTGCCATTTTCATCCTTTTTGACGAAATGCACCTAATCAGGATAGATTATAGCACTTTTTCTGTCAAAATAAAATAGAAAAATAAAAATTTCACATTTTCACTCTATTTTTGCCTGTTTTTTTGGTTAAATATACAAATTTTATCTTCCATACGGCATCAGCCGGCTTCCCCGTAAATGCTTAAAGACGTGCGGTTTGGCATACATACCGCGCTTTGCCCCTCCATGGATAAAAATCCAGCGTTTTCGCAAATATGATCGGGACAGGTGACCTGCACAAAACGGATTTTGTGGTTTTCGATCTGAAAGGACACCGGAACCCCGTAATCCTCCTGCAAAGAAAAGATATGGTCCTCTTCTTCCAGTAAATTCAGCCGCATCACTTCTTTGCCGTCAACCATAATGACCGCCAGATTCTGCTCTTTGGGAGGCTGATAGGCAAGCCGGTAAGCAATCCAGCAGCCGGCGGCCAGCAACAGCAGCGCGCCGATGACAGCCCAGTCTTTTTTTCCGAGCGCAAACGATTGTTTTTTTTCCATAGGGTACCTCTCGCAAAAAACAATTTTCAAATGCGGCCTGCGTGGTGCAACGCCTGATATTTTAATAGCCCAATCTGGGTTTTCGCGTCAATGATCTCGCCGTCCAGCACCATCTGCAGCGCCTCGTCCAGCGTGTAGCGCTCCACCGACAAAAACTCATTCTCATCCAGATCCTGTTCCCCAAAGGTCAAATCCGAGGCAAAAAACAGATGGATCACTTCGGTGTCATAAGCGCAGGTGGGGATCAGTTTTCCCATCGAAACAAACCGACCGGCGGTACATCCGGTTTCCTCCCGCAGCTCCCGGCGTCCGCTATTGGCCGGGTCCTCTCCCGGTTCCAGCTTACCCGCGGGCAGTTCCAGCAGCGTCCTGCCAAACGGATAGCGGAACTGCCGGACAAAAAAGATTTTTTCATTCTCGTCCATCGCCAGAATACTGACGCCGCCCGGATGGTCGATCACCTCCCGGAAAGTCTGCTTGCCGTTTTCCAGCTCCACCGTATCCCGGCGCAGGCGGACGACTTTTCCCTCAAAAATACGGGTAGAGTCAATGGTTTTCTCGGTATGAGACATAACATTCTCTCCTCTCTTGCAGAAAAACTGCTCAAAACAGCTTGTTTGTGTCATTCTTTTGAAATATCGAGCCTTGTTCGGCACATATAGTAAAACGAAAATGCTGTGAGGTGATCACTTTGACAGAATCCTTTTATACTATGCCGCCCGTTTTTCCCCGCATCCGGGAAAAAATGCGCTCTTATCAGGCTTTTTGCGATGGGCGAAGCACCGCCGTTTTTCCCATCGGCCGTTCGCTGCTGGGCCGTGGGATATACGCTGTCCGCCTGGGGAATCCCCAGCGCTTTTCCCTGTTTGTCGGCGGCATACACGGTCAGGAATGGCTGGGTGTTTTGCTGCTGTTCCGGTTTCTGGATGACTTATTTTCTAGTATAGCACAAAATCGTCCTCTTGCGGATATCCAAATCAAAAAAGCGTTGGAACATCAAGGACTGGTGGTAATACCCGCTCTGAATCCCGACGGCATTTCCATCGCGCTGGAAGGGGCTGCCGGCGCGCCGGGGATGGAGCGGTATATTACCGCTTTGTGCGGCGGGGATTTTTCCCATTGGCAGGCAAACGCCCGGGGCGTAGACATCAATCATAATTTTAACGCGGGTTTTCCCCTTTGCAAACAAGCGGAACGCGCAGCAGGCATCCTGGGGCCGGGGCCGGGAAAATATGGCGGCGAGCGGCCGGAAAGCGAACCGGAAACACGGGCGATCTGCCGGTTTATCCGCGCTCAGCCGGTGCGGCAGCTATACGCCTTTCATTCCCAGGGAGAGGAAATTTATTACCAATACGGGGAACATACGCCGCCCCGTTCCCCGCTGATCGCCCAGGTGCTGGCTTCCGCCAGCGGATATGCCTTATCCCATCCCACCGGCACCGCCAGCCACGGCGGACTCAAGGACTGGTTTATCGAAGAATTGCACCGGCCGGGCTTTACCATCGAAATCGGCCGCGGCAAAAACCCGCTGCCCATTACCGAGCTGGAGCCGATCTATGCCCGGCTGATTGAGATGCTGCTGGCCGCCATGATTCTTTGATTTTCCCCTGGTTTTCCCGCTGATGTGGAAAAAGCGGAGCGTATTTTTTTCGCTCCGCTTTTTGATTTTACAAGAAATCAATTTTCTTCTGTCGGCTCTTCTTTTTGCTGTTCGATGGCAAAATCAGCAAAATCCTGGACCGCCCGAGCCAGCTTTTCCTCTATTCCCGGGGCGGATTCCGCCGCCGCAGCGGTAGGGGAATTTTCGCCTTCCAAAAGGTCAGATGGCACATTCTCCATCTCGCCTGCGTCTTCCTCTTTCGGTACCCGGGCCAGCGTCACGATCCGGCCGCCCTCCGGTACGCGCATGACTCGAACGCCGCTTCCGTAGCGGGACTGCTGGGTAACATCGTCCGAACTGATGCGGATGATAATGCCGTCGTCGGTAATCATGATGACATCGTCTTCCGGTGTTACCGCTCTCACGGCCGCCACAAGGCCCTTTTCTTCACTGACTTTGTAGTTGCGGATGCCTTTTCCGCCTCTGCTTTGCAGCCGGTACTGGTCAAAGCTGGTGCGGCGGCCGGAGCCTTTTTCGGTCACGGTCAAAAGCGTCGCTCCCTCTTTCACACGGGCCATGCCGATTACTTCATCGCCGTCTTCCAGTTGAATGGATTTTACGCCGCGGGCGGTACGTCCCAGCGGGCGGGCGTCGCTTTCGTTAAAGCGGATTGCCATGCCGTTGCGGGTGGCAATCAAAAGCTCGCTGGCGCCGGAAGTTTCCCGTACCCAGGCCAGTTCATCGTCATCATCCAGGCTGATGGCGATTAACCCTGACTTGCGGACATTTCGGTAGGCCGAAAGCTCGGTGCGTTTGATAATGCCTTTTTTGGTTACCATCACCAAAAACCGGTCATCAACAAAATCGGACACCTTCAAAACGGCGCTGACCTTTTCCTCCTGCTCCAGCGGCAGCAGATTCACGATGTTGGTACCGCGCCCTGTCCGGGAGCTTTCGGGGATCTCATAACATTTTAAGCGGAACAGACGCCCGCGGTTGGTAAAGAAACACAGATAATCGTGAGAGGAAGAGACAAACAAGTCTTCCACCACATCTTCTTCCCGCCGGGTCATGCCGGAAATCCCCCGCCCACCGCGCTTCTGGGTCTTATACACATCTGCCGGCTGCCGTTTGACATAGCCGAAATGGGTCAGGGTGACCACACAGTCCTCCACCGGAATCAAATCTTCAATATCCACCTCGCCGGAAACCGTTTGAATCTCAGTGCGGCGCTCGTCGCCGAATTTGGCTTTCAGCGCGATCAGTTCTTCTTTCACAATGGCATAGATCCGGTTATCATGGGAAAGAATATCTTCCAAATCCGCGACCTTGGCAAGGATCGCCGCCAGCTCATCCTCGATTTTTGCCCGTTCCAACCCGGATAACTGGCCCAAACGCATGGCCACAATGGCGGCGGCCTGCGCGTCGGATAAGCCGAACCGCTCGATCAGCGCCGCTTTGGAGGCGGGCTGGTCTTTGGAAGCCCGGATGATTTTAATAACCTCATCAATATAGTCCAGCGCGATTTTGAGTCCTTCCAAAATATGCTCGCGCTCTTTGGCTTTTTTCAGTTCGTAACGGGTACGGCGGGTAATGACCTGGAATTGGAAATCCAGATAGCTGCGCAGAATTTCCTGCAGCGTCATGACCTTGGGCTGCTTACCGTCGATGGCCAGCATGATTACGCCCACCGTCTCCTGCAGCTGGCTGAAAGTGTACAGGCGGTTGAGTACCACCTGGGCGTTGGCGTCCCGCTTTAATTCGATCACGATTCGCATGCCGTCCCGGTCAGACTCATCCCGCAGATCGCTGATGCCGTCGATCCGCTTATCCTTGACCAGTCCCGCAATGCTTTCAATCAGCCGCGCTTTGTTGACCATATACGGAATCTCAGTCACCACAATGCGCATGCGGTTTTTATGTTCCTCCACCTCCGCTTTTGCCCGCAAGGTGATTTTTCCCCGGCCGGTGGCATAAGCGGCACGGATCCCAGAGCGGCCCATAATGATGCCGCCGGTGGGGAAGTCCGGCCCTTTCAAATGCTCCATCAATTCATCCAGCGTCGCGTCCGGATTGTCGATCATGCAGCAAGCCGCGTCCACCACCTCGCCAAGATTGTGAGGCGGGATATTGGTGGCCATGCCCACTGCGATACCGGTAGAGCCGTTGACCAAAAGGTTTGGAAAGCGGGACGGCAGCATGATCGGCTCCTGCAGGTGATCGTCGTAGTTGGGCATAAAGTCCACGGTGTCCTTATCGATATCCGTAAGCATCGCCATGGCGATTTTGCTCATTCTCGCTTCCGTATACCGGTAGGCCGCCGCAGGGTCGCCGTCTACCGAGCCAAAGTTACCGTGGCCGTCCACCAGCGGATAGCGCATGGAAAAATCCTGCGCCAGGCGCACCATCGCGTCATAAACCGAGGCGTCGCCGTGGGGATGATACCGACCCAGCACCGAACCGACGGTGTCGGCGGACTTCCGATACGCTTTATCCGGAGACAGTCCATTTTCATACATGGTGTACAAAATACGCCGGTGAACCGGTTTCAAACCGTCCCGCACGTCCGGCAGGGCGCGGCCTACGATGACCGACATGGAGTAGGCAAGATAAGACTCCTTCATCTCCTTTTCCAGGTCGACCTGTATAACTCTGTTTAAATCTTCATTCATTTCTAATCACCCTTTGGTCCGAAAAATCCAGGGGATTTTTCGTTTTCTATGAAAGCATTGTGCATCTGTAAAATCAAAATTTTGGCCCGGTTGTTTTCGTTTGCGTCTTCTCCATGAAAAACGCGGCGATTTGCGGTGTCCACTGCTCATTTGGAATCGGGACCTGCGCTCCGTTTTGGAGCCGAAGGACCGTCAGCCGCTGCGTTCGGTCCATCGAGCGAATTTCTTTGTAAAAACAATCGAGCGCCGACGCAGGATAGTGAACCGTAAAAAAATCTTCATACAACCGAATCTGCGTTTTTTGCTTTCCCAGTCTGTCCAGGCGGTACTGCCGACGCGCTTTGCGCCGGATCAGGAAAAGCCATCCCAGCCGAACGGCAAAATAAGCGCCGACGCATAAAATGGAAAGGACCTCGGTAACCGTTGAAAACAATAACAAAAAACCTATTGAAAACACAGTTCGGCAAAATAAGGAAACCACAGCAATTAAAATCCCGGCTGCCAAAAATAACTCCGGCGTCATCCATACCGGCCGGTGTCTGCCGGTGCTGACGCGATATAAATAATAATCCCGATACTGCGGATAGCTCATCGAAAAAGACAGGATATGCGCCGGTTTTTCCATCCAATTCCTCCAAAAGCGGGGATTTTCCCAAAATGGCATTTCAAATCAGTTCATTCGGCGTTAAATATCCAGATTTTCAACGTATTTCGCGTTGGCCTCGATAAATTCCCGGCGGGGGCCGACCTTATCGCCCATCAGAATAGTAAAGATTTCGTCGGCGCGGACCGCGTCCTCCATCTCCACCCGTTTCATGATACGGGTTTCCGGATTCATTGTCGTTTCCCACAGCTGCTCCGGATCCATCTCGCCAAGGCCTTTATAGCGCTGGATATCTTTTTTCACATCCTCGTCGCCGTACAATTCTTTTACCGCCTCGTCCCGTTCCTCATCCGTATAAGCATAGCGGACTTTTTTTCCGCGGGATATCTTGTACAAAGGCGGCTGTGCCAGATAAACATGTCCTTCTTCGATCAAAGGACGCATAAACCGGAAGAAGAAAGTCAAAAGCAGCGTTCTAATATGGGAACCGTCCACATCCGCATCGGCCATGATGATGACCTTTCCGTAACGGATCTTGCTCACATCAAAATCCTGCCCGATCCCACATCCCAAAGCGGTGATGACCGGCATGAGCTTATCATTGCCATACACCTTGTCGATCCGGGCCTTTTCCACATTGAGCATTTTGCCCCACAAAGGCAGGATTGCCTGGAACCGACGGTCCCGTCCCTGTTTGGCAGAGCCGCCTGCGGAGTCTCCTTCCACAATGTAGATTTCCGTGTAAGTATTGTCCCGGTCGGAACAGTCTGCCAGTTTGCCGGGCAGCTGGCTTCCTTCCAATACCGATTTGCGCCGGGTCAGTTCCCGGGCTTTCCGGGCCGCTTCCCGGGCACGGGCCGCGTTGAGGGATTTTTCAAAGATCATTTTTGCCACTGCGGGGTTTTCTTCAAAAAAGGTCCCAAGCTTTTCATAAACAATGCCGTCCACCAGTGTCCGGACGTCGGTATTTCCCAGTTTTGCCTTGGTCTGCCCTTCGAACTGGGCATTTTCCAATTTGACCGAGATAATGGCGGTCAAGCCCTCCCGCACATCTTCGCCGGTGAGATTTTTGTCGCTTTCCCGCAAAAAGTTATGGCGGCGGGCATACTCGTTGAATACCCTCGTCAAAGCCGCTTTAAATCCCTGCTCATGGGTTCCGCCTTCTATCGTATGGATATCATTGGCGAAAGACATGACCACTTCGTTATAGCTTTCATTATACTGCATGGCGATTTCTGCGGTAGTGGTTCCTTTGGAGCCGGACAGATAAATCACCTGGGGATGGAGGATCTCCAGTCCCTTGCGTTTATGGATGTATTCTACGAAAGAGCGGATTCCTCCCTCATAGCACAAATCGTTTTCGATGCTCTCTTCGCCCCGCAGATCGCGCAGCAGGATGCGCACGCCGGCATTGAGGAAAGCCTGTTCCCGCAGCCGGGCCAGAAGCGTTTCATAATCGTATTCCAATTCTTCAAAAATTTCCGGGTCCGGAGAGAAAACAACTTCCGTTCCTGTCTGATCCGTGTCGCCGATGATCTTCAGATCCGCCACCGGAACACCGCGCTGGAACTTCTGATAATGGACATGCTGCCCGTCGGATACCTTTACTTCCAGCCAGGTAGACAGCGCGTTAACAACCGAGGCGCCTACCCCATGCAGGCCGCCGGACACCTTGTATCCGGAACCGCCAAATTTGCCGCCGGCGTGCAGGATGGTATAAACCACCGTCACCGCTGGAATTCCCATTTTGGGATGGATTCCAACCGGAATACCACGCCCGTTATCGGTTACGCGGATGACGTTGTCTTTTAAAATCTCAACGGTAATCAGGTTGCAGTAACCCGCCAGCGCCTCGTCAATGGCGTTGTCGACGATTTCGTACACAAGATGGTGCAGTCCCCGTGGGCCGGTAGAACCGATATACATACCCGGCCGTTTCCGGACCGCTTCCAGTCCCTCCAACACCTGAATGTCGTTTTCATCATATTTTTGCACTTGATTATTTTGATCCAAATTGTTTTGTTCCAAATTATTTCCCTCCAGACAGGATTCTTATTCGGTCAAAAGACAGTATGAAAACCCGAAAACCGGGTATTTATCACAGATTGGAAATTCCCGCCATAAATCCGGTTCGCTTGCGCAAAGTCGCGGGGGATATCTGAGAAATATAGACCGTAACTTTTTTGCGGTCTTCACAGACAATGAAAGATTTTGGCAGTTCTAATGATACATTGACCACCCGCCCGTTTTTCTCAGCCTGGGCAAGGTAATGCCGGGTAAGTCTGCTCATCGATGTGTTTTCAATATCAAAAATGCCGATGATCGTGGCCGTGCGGACCACGACATTTTGCCCTAAATGCAGATACAAGAAGACACCTTCCTTTATTCCTGTTCCAGCCGTCCTTTTTCCATTTTGAATACACGTCCCTGTTCTAATCGGGAAAAATAGCCCTTGTCGCAGCAGGTGATGAAAATCTGACTTCCGGTGAGATGATTCAGCAGATATTCCCGCCGGCTCTGATCCAGCTCGCTCATGACATCGTCCAGCAAAATGACCGGACGCTCCCCAAGAATATCGCCAATACAGCGGCTTTCCGCCAATTTCAGCGCTAAAACAGAGCTGCGCTGCTGACCCTGGGAGCCGAACGCTCTCACGCTGCGGCCGTTAATAGTGATTTCCAAATCGTCCCGGTGAGGGCCAATACCGGTGGAACCGCTTCGCAGGTCCTCCGATCGATTTTGCGCGATTTTTTCTTTTAGCTGCGCGGCAATTTCTTCCTGATTCTGCCCCTGTGAAACATCCATTCCAAACGGCCGATAGGAAAGGGAAAATGTTTCCCGTTCCATGGAAATTCCTTTGTAAATATCCGCTGCTTCTTTTTGGAGCCGCCGGGTATATTCCATCCGCATCCGGATGATCGCCCCACCCAAAGCCGCCAGCTTTTCGTCCCAAATATCCAGCGTATCCAATAACGGCGGCGCATAGGAGATATCCTTAAGCAGCGTATTGCGCTGCAGCAGGATCCGCTGGTACTGGCTGATGATGCCGATATAGCGAGGGGTGATCTGACAGATGGAAGTATCTAAAAACTTACGCCGACCGGCCGGCCCGTCTTTGACCAGGCTTAAATGGGACGGGGAAAAGACCACGGCGGTAAATATTCCGGCGAACGCAGTGACCGAATCTTTTTTAATGTCGTTGAGCCAGGCGTTTTTTTTTCCCTCAATCTGTATTTTCGATGTTTGCTGGCGCCCATCACAGAAAAATTCCGATTCAATGACTGCGCGGCTTTCCCCAAAGCGGACAAAATCCGCATCTTTCGCGCCGCGGAAGCTTTTGGCGCCGGATAAAAGCCAAACCGCTTCCAGCAGATTGGTTTTTCCCTGGGCGTTGTCCCCGTAGATGATATTGACCGTTTCACAAGGAAAAACGGATAAAGACTCCATATTCCGGAAATTTTCCAGATTCAGCCGGCTAATTCTCACAGGGACCAACCTCTAGGTCATATTGATCGATCTGTACCCGGTCGCCGGGGTAAAGTTTTTTCCCACGGGCGGTACAAATTTCCCCATTGACCGAAACAACCCCTTCCGCCACGATTTCCTTGGCATGGCCTCCGGTTTCAGCCAGTCCGCAATATTTTAAAAATTGATCCAGCCGGATCCATTCGGTCCGAATGGGAAAAACACGAACTTCTGCCATTTTTTCCTGCTTTCCGCCCGATGGGGCATTTGTTTTTTTATTACGCTTCGCTTTTTAAACGCACCGGCAAAATCAAAAACAAAAAGCTGTCTCCCTCCAGCGGTACCATTTTCATGGGAGCCAGCGGCCCGCTGATCAAAAGATTTACCTTATCGCAGCCGGTAGCGCGCAGCGCTTCGAGCATATAGCGGTTGTTAAATCCGATTTCCACTTCATCCCCTTCCAGCTGGCACTCCAGTTGGTCATATGCCTTTCCGATAGCGGTGGAACAGGACATTTTGATCTGATCTTCTCCAAAATGGATCCGCAGAGGGCTTTTCAGACGGTCTGATATCAAAAGGGAAGTTCTTTCAATACTGTCGATCAACGGGCGGACTCCCACCGTGACAGCGGTGTTGCTTCCTGCCGGGATCGCCGCTTTATAATCAAGAAATTCTCCTTCCAGAAGGCGGGAAATCACTTTATATCTTCCAATCTGTACCACCACATGTTTGCGGGACAGGTACAGCCGGGTTTCTTCCTCCCCTTCATCGCAGAGAAGCTTGCTCATCTCTGAAAGGGTTTTTCCGGGAATGATAAATTGGGCGTTTCCTTCGGCCGATACTTTTTCCCTCCGAAGGGCCAGGCGGAATCCGTCTACCGACACCACCCGAAGTTCCCCGTCCTCCAGCTGGAACAAAGACCCGGTGTGCACCGGTTTGGAATCATTGGTGGAGATGGCGAACAAGGTCTGGTCGATCATGCTTTTTAAAAGGTGCTGCGGAAGGCTGATCGATTGTTCCTCCTGTACCGATGGCACTTCTGGAAATTCGTCCGACGGAATGCCAAGGATTGTAAATTCCGTTTCGCCGCTTTTGATTTGGGTCAGGTATTTTTCATCGGTGCTGATGAAAACGGTGTCTCCGTTCATCCGGCGCATCATATCGACAAAAAGCTTTGCCGAAAGGACGATTTCTCCTTCCTCTTCTACCCGGGCGCTCATTTGGGCAGAAATTCCCAAATCCAAATCATAGCCCAAAAAGGAAAGAGTGTCTCCTTTCGCGCGGATTAAAATGCCTTCCAGAACAGCCAAAGAGGTTTTCCCGGAAACGGCGCGGGAAACATTGGAAACGATTTCATATAAATCAGGACGGGAACAACTGAACTTCAATGAAGTCACACTCCTTTTTTAACAGATCAAAAAAGCGAAATCAAAAAAGAAAAAGAAAGAAATAAAATATAGTCTTAGTAGTAGAGACCGTGGATTTGTGAAAACAGGCCCAAAAGGCTTTTGTACAAAGGGTTTGTCCGGATTTTTTCAGGTGAAAGGCAACGTGAATAAAATGTGAAATTGTGAAAAGAAAAAAGAACCGGAAAAAGATTAAACAAAAGAAAAGGTTTAAAGTTTAGAAAATGTGGAAAACTCTGTTGAAAATGAGGAAAAAAATTCGCATCTTAAAAAATTTTCCCCTTTTGGTGGATTGTGGAATGGTGGAAAGGATGGAAAATCAGGTATTTTGAATATTTTTGACGATATCCTCTACCATTTCCCGGTAACGGAAATCCGCTTTCATGTTTTTTTCCACCTGCTGGATGGCATAGACAATTGTCGAGTGGTCCCGCCCGCCAAATTCCTCGCCGATGGCGGCCATGGACATCTGGGTGATTTCCCGCACAATGTAGATGGAGACCTGCCGCGCGGAAGAAATCGTGGCGGACCGCTTATTGGAGCGGATATCTTGCGGCGTTACCCCGCAGGTGCGTCCAACTTCCGCGATAATGCGCTCTACCGTTACCGGAACTGGCTGCTGGTCATTGAGCACTTCCCGAATGGCGTTTTGCGCGATCAGAACCGACGGAGGCGTTCCTGCCAAAAGCTTGTACGCTTTTAATTTTTTGACAACACCCTCCAATTGTCGGATGTTGGTTTTTAATTTGTTGGCGATATATTCACACACCTCGTCCGGCACATGGATATCCAACAGTTCCGCCTTTCGCTGTATGATGGCAATACGGGTTTCAAAATCCGGCGGTTGGATATCGGCCAGCAATCCCCATTCAAAGCGGGTACGAAGCCGGTCTTCCAGGGTTTTGATTTCTTTTGGAGGCCGGTCGGAGGTCAGAACGATCTGTTTTTCCGCCTGGTATAGGGTATTAAACGTATGGAAAAATTCCTCCTGTGTCTGATCTTTGCCGCCGATGAATTGGATATCGTCCACCAGCAGAATATCAGCCTGGCGGTATTTATTGTGGAACGCAATGGTCGTTTCCGATTTAATGGCTTCAATCAGCTCGTTGGTAAAATCCTCGCCCTTGATATAAATGGCGTTGGCGTTGGGATTGTTTTTGGTGATCTCATTGGAAATGGCGTACAAAAGATGGGTCTTTCCCAGACCGGAGCCGCCATAGATAAAAAGCGGGTTGTAGGCGCCTGCGGGATTGGTTGCCACCGCGAGAGAAGCCGCATGGGCAAATTTATTGGAAGGCCCTACAATAAAGGTGCTGAAGGTATATTCATAATCGCCGCCGGCGCTGGTTTTGGCAATTTCCTCAGGGGAGTACCGGCGGTTAAGAGGTTCCGGAACAGATTTTCTGATGGGAACGTTTTCGTCCTTAAATTTGTAATCAATCACCACATGGACCGGAAAACCGATTACCTCTTCGAAAGTGTTTTCCAAAAGGCTGGTGTATTTTTGTGAGATCTGATCCCGCATAAATTGAGTTTGTACCTGCAAATAAACGGTGGAATCTTCCATCCGTACCGGTTCCAGGCATTTGATCCATACTTTAAAGGCAGTGGGATTCATGGTCTCCTGTAACTTTTGAAAGACCAGATCTAAAATATCCTGCAGGGATTCCATCTGTTATTGGTACCTCCTCGTTTTAGATTGAAAAGACGGATGAATCTTGGTGGAAAAAATTTTTTTCAACAAAAATTTACCCTCAAATTATACCACAGAAAAGGGTAGACTTTCAAGGTTTTCCACCGATGAAAGAATCTATATATATAATAGTATATTTGGCAGATTTGTCATTGACAAGTCAAAGAAAGAAAAAAGGGAAGAAAGAAAAAAGAGAAAGAAGATTTTTTAAAAATGAGGATTTCTTCCGCTTTTGCGTCGGTTTTTTTTCGTTTTTGATATTGACATAACAAGTCCGGGTAAGATATACTATATTCTTGCAAGGTTAGCCTCGAAAGGAGGGACATTTATGTTCAGAACGTATCAGCCCAAAAAGCTGCAGAGAAAAAAAGAACACGGTTTTCGCAAGAGAATGTCAACCAGAAATGGGCGTAAGGTTTTGGCGCGCAGAAGAGCCAAAGGCAGAGCACGTCTCTCCTACTAAAGAGGGTTGACCACATGCATATGTGGTCTTTCTTTTTATGTGCCGTATTTTCCGGCCGGGCCGGAAGAGTATACCAAAGACGAAGCGCCTTTTGAAAAATTTTCAAAAGGCGCTTGTTTTCATGAAAGGGCGGTCGAAATCATGAAGATTGCAAAAATCAATCAAAACCGTGATTTTCGCCGCGCTTACAGTAAGGGAAAATACGCGGCGCATCCTCTGCTCGTTACCTATGTAGTAAAAAATCGGAAAAACGAAACAAGAATCGGTATTACCGCTTCCAAAAAAGTTGGAAACGCGGTGAAGCGAAACAGGGCAAGACGAATCATTACGGCGGCGTTTCTGCCGCTGGAACAACAAATCAAAAAAGGCTATGATATCGTTTTGGTCGCTCGGACCAAAACACCCCTTGCAAAATCGACGCAGATCGCACCTGTTTTGCAAAAACATCTGCAAAAGCTGGGACTTATGGAAAATGATCAAAAAATGGATGCTTTGGATGATCCGGATGTACCGGAAATACCTGTCTAAACTCAAAAGAGTACCCACCTGCAGATTTTATCCCACCTGTTCTTCCTACGCGCTGCAGGCAATCGAACGTTTTGGCGCTTTGAAGGGCGGGTTTTTGGCGCTTCGGCGCATCCTGCGCTGCCATCCTTTTCACCCTGGCGGAATTGACCCGGTCCCCGAGACCTTCCATTGGTTTTCCGCCTCAAAAAAGGACTAAGCCGCTCCTCCTCTTTTACTTCAGGCTTTTTCAGCGCAGAAAGACTTCTTAAAATTTGTAAACGGAGGACAAGGAATGAATTTTATTTATACTGTATTCGGTTGGCCTCTCGGCTGGATTATGTATGCATGCTATTTGATTGTAAAAAACTATGGACTTGCTCTGATCCTGTTTACCCTTATCACCAAAGTATTGCAGCTTCCCTTGGCGATCAAGCAGCAAAAGTCCATGATGAAAACGGCGATTTTTAAGCCGCAGATGGATGCGCTGCAGCGCAAATATAAAAATAATAAGGAAAAGCTCAATGAAGAGATGATGAAGCTTTATGAGAAAGAGCATTACAATCCCATGAGCGGATGTCTCCCTTCTTTGATCAGCTTTCCCATTCTGTTCGGTATGATCGACGTTATTTATAAGCCGATCACACATATTATCCGGCCTGGCTCCGAAATCATCCAAAAGGCTACCGAGATTCTGACCAGCCTGGGGATGAATACCGGAAATACCATGGCCTCTCAAATCTCGGTCATCAATGCCATTCAGGCAAACCCGGCTCCCTGGAGCGAACTGGGCGCCGATTTTATTTCCAAAGCGCAGGCAATGGACTTCTCTTTTTTAGGCGTGAATCTGGCTGCAACTCCGACCTTAACGCCTAACGGGCAGCCAATGTCGGTTTATCTTCCCCTTTTGCTGGTACCGATCCTGTCCGGTATTACTTCGCTTTTGATTTCCATCCAGTCCCAGCGCCAGAATAAGGCGACAATGGGCGATGCGGCTGGCGGCGGGATGATGAAAGGCATGATGTATTTTATGCCGCTGTTCTCCTTGTGGTTCGCCTTCCAGGTCCCCGCAGGCGTTGGCATGTACTGGTTGTTGTCCAACGTACTGACCATGGCTCAGACCGCTGTGCTGCATAAAAAATACGATCCGACTGAGGCCGTTGAAGCGGCAAGAGCGGCGGAAGAAGCGGAAAAGGAAAGAGAGCGGGAAGAACGCCGCCTTTTGAAAGAAAAGAAAGCCCAGGGCAAACAGCTGGATGAAAAAGAAAACGAAAAAGCCATGAGCGCCAAAGAGCTGAACGCGAAAAAAATCGCCGAGGCCCGTCGTCGGATGGCTGAGAAATACGGCGATGTCTACACAGAGGACGAGGAATAGCGTTTTGCTGTTTGGAATGGAGGTTTTATTGTGAATCGTGAAATCATTGCCACTGGCAGAACAGTGGATGAGGCATTGGATAAAGCATATGAACAGATGGGCATATCCCGGGATGAGGCGCAGTTCGAGATTCTCGACCTGCCCAAAAAAGGATTTTTGGGTTTGGGTTCGACCCCGGCAAAGGTGAGAGTCTATATCGAAATTTCCAAGGCGCAGTGCGCGGTGGACTATTTGCAGAGCATCTTCCATCAAATGGGGCTGGAAAATGTCCAGATTGATGTGACGGAGAGCGAAAACTGCGCCAATCTTACCCTGAATGGGGAAGGCTTGGGCGTGCTTATCGGCCGCCGGGGTGAAACACTGGACGCTTTGCAGTATCTGGCGGGACTGGTCGCCAACCGCATGGAAGGCGATTATTACCGTATCGTGGTAGACAGCGGCAACTACCGGGAAAAACGGGAGAAGACCCTGGAAAATCTGGCGAAAAAGCTGTCTTCCCAGGTTATCCGGACCGGACGCAGCGTTACGCTGGAGCCGATGAACCCTTATGAGCGCCGGGTCATCCACGCGACCATTCAGGGCATTGAAGGGGTAACTTCTTCCTCCATTGGAGAAGAACCTTCCCGCCGGGTGGTGATTTCCTCTACCAATCCGCCAAAGAAAACCTATAACCGGGAACGGTCGGCGGAAGGCGGCGAGCGCAGCCGTGGAACCCGCGGCGGAAGAAGCGGCAGATCGGGACGGGGCGGATATGAAAAACGTCAGCCCAGAGAAAAATATGTTCCGCAGGACGTGACCCCCAACCGCACCAAAGTCGAGGTTGAGGACGACAGCAAGCCGCTGTATTCCAAAATTGAAATTGACTAAACAAAAAATCCTCCGGGAAACAAAACCCGGAGGATTTTTTATTTGCGTTTTTTCTTTCGATAAAACCGATAAATCAAAAAACAGACAACCGCCGCCAAAAGTCCTACACCGGCCCAGGCCAAAAAAGAACCGCTACCAAAAACGAAGATGGATGTTGGCCCGTCGCCGCCGCCGATCATGCCAATGTCCGCGGGAAAAAACAAATTCATCAAAAAGTCTCCTTCTGATTGTTTTCCTTTTCCAGTTCCGGCACCAGTTCCAGAGCGTAATCATCGAATTCCTGCCCCAGCGCCGTATCCATTTCGTCATACATTTCACGCAGGAGCGTCATGGAAATCACATCGCTTTTCGGCTTGAAGTAAATGGAGATCCACATCCGCCGCCCGGTGATCACAACGTCGTAGAAAGTACCGGTATATTGGAAATCCTCTAAAATCCCGTGGGAAATTTCTTTCACCTTTTGAATGACGCCTTCTTTGGGGGCAAACAGGAAAATGCTGCGGAATGCGTCGGCAATCATTTTAACCGGCTGCGGCAGCATGAAAAGCGCGATGACGATCGCTACGATCTGGTCAAAATAAGGCGCGATTTTTTTTGCCGGGGTATCGGCTAAAAAAATCTGCGCGAAGAAAGCCAGCGCGATCCCGATGCTGCAAAGAAAGTCTACCTTCCAGCCGTAAATTTCCGCTTCCACTGTGGGGGAGGCGGTTTTTTTATGAAAATGGCGCATCAAAAGGAGGACCAAAAGGCTGAGAAACGCCAGTACAAACTCGAAGGCGGAAATCTGTCCGTGGTCCACATGGCGGCCGCCCTGCAGCAAAATCTGGATGTTGCTGGTAATCAGCCCTAATGTGACGGAAATGAGCATAAAGCCCTTGACGATGATAAACACCGATTCAAACTGGGAATAGCCGTAAGGCTTTTTCTCACTGACCGGCTGATAAAAAAGCGGGGTCAAAAACAGGGAAAGGCCAATGACAATCAATTCCGCCGCGTCAAAAACCGCATCCATCAAAATGGCCTGGGAGTTGCTCCACAAGGACATCAGAAGCTCCACGACCACAAAGGCCATTCCCGCGTATAGGGATATTCTCAGGATAATTTTTTCATATTTTTGTTTTTCATTCACAATTTCACCTTGCTTTGCGTTTTTTGGATGAAAAATGAGGTGTTTTCTTTTTCCGCACAGACCGCCCGGCCGGCACAGACAATCAAACACGCCCACAGAATGAAAAACGCTACGGGTCTTTTTCTCCCGAATGGGTCAAAGCCGGCGGCTTTCAGCCGTCCGCCTGCAAATCTTCCAGCTTCCAGCTGATCCGCGTGCTGACCAGCGCGTCCAGAAAAAGACCGTCAGGCGTATACTCCTCTGAGAAGATTTTGCCGCTTTCCCGAATCTCGGCGGCCAGAGCCGCTTTGTCATAAGGCAAAAGCAGTTTCATCCGCAGCTGGCTGGGCGGCAGGGCCTTTGCCAGCGCATCCAGCAGCCGGTCCAGACCATATCCGGTTTTGGCGGAGATCAGCACGGTGCCGCTGCCGATGGCTGCCGGCATGCTTTCCAGCCGGTCGCATTTATTGAGCGCCGTGACCACCGGTGTATCGGCACAACCCAGTTCATCCAGCAAACGGCGGGTCACTTCGATCTGATCGTCCGCCTCCGGGCTGGAAATATCGCACACATGCAGCAAGAGATCCGCGTCCGCCGCTTCCTCCAGGGTAGACTGAAACGCTTCTACCAGCTGATGGGGCAGCCGCCGTACCAGGCCGACTGTGTCAATGAGCATGACGGTGCGGCCGTCCGGCAGGGTCAGTGCCCGGGCGGTGGGGTCCAGTGTGGCAAACAGTTTATCCTCTGCCAGAACACCCGCGTCGGTGAGGGTGTTGAGCAGGGTGGATTTGCCCACATTGGTGTAGCCGACGATGGCCACTGTTACCACGCCGTCCTTTTTGCGGCGGGCCCGGCGGGTGCTGCGCTGCCGCTTCAGATCCCGCAGCTGCTCTTCCAGCGATTCGATCCGCCGCCGGATATGCCGCCGGTCGCTTTCCAGCTTGCTTTCGCCGGGGCCTCGGGTACCAATGCCGCCGCCTAATCGGGACAGGACGGTCCCTTGGCCCATCAGCCGGGGCAGACGGTATTTCTGTTGGGCCAGTTCAACCTGAAGCTTGCCTTCCCGGCTGCGTGCCCGCTGGGCGAAAATATCCAGAATCAGGGTGGTGCGATCCACAACGGCAAGGCCCACCGCATCCTCAATGTTGCGCAGCTGGCTGGCAGTCAGTTCATGGTCAAAAATCAAAAGGTTTGCTTCCAGCGCTGCGGCCTGGCTTTTGATTTGCTCGAGCATGCCGCTTCCGACACAGGTGGCTTTGTCTACGGCGGGACGTTTCTGGCTGATTTTGCCCAGCACAACAGCGCCGGCAGTTTCGGCCAGCTCACCTAACTCATTCAGAGAGATATCGACGTCATATGCTCCGGTGTCCACCGCAACCAAAATGGCGCGCTCTTGTTCTTCTTTGATTTCAATCATGATTTCACGCCTTTCTGATTTTAGTATACCACAGGTTCTGCTTGTTTTGGAAGAGAGGGGAAAAGCCGGAAGGAAAAATATCTTACCAGACACCGGATTGAGGTATTTTTTGGGCGGCAGGCAGCGCCGCAAAAAAATCCGGGCCGATTGGCCCGGATTTTTTATCTGCCGCAGCAGTGTTTGTATTTTTTGCCGCTGCCGCAAGGGCAGGGGTCGTTGCGGCCCACTTTTTTGCCGACCTTTACCGGCTCCTTTTTCAGTGTCCCATCGGAAGAGCCGCCGGACGCCGTCATAGGCTGAGCCACCTGCTCGCGGCGGGGCGCTTCCCGGCTGACGCGTACGGTGAGCATCATCTTTACCGTATCCTCTTTGATGGACTGGACCATTTCATCGAACATATCGGAACCGACCATCCGGTATTCTACCACCGGGTCCCGCTGGGCGTAGGCCTGCAGAGAGATACCCCGCTTGAGCTCATCCATGGCGTCGATGTGATCCATCCATTTGGTGTCCACATTGCGCAAAAGCACGACTCGTTCCAGCTCCCGCATCAAATCGCTGCCGATTTCCGCCTCCCGTTTCTCATACCGTTCTTTCGCCCGGCTGACCAGCGTGTCCCGAATATCCGATTTGGAGACCTCGTCCAGCTGTTGGGCATCATAGACAAAATCTTCGTCGGAGCACAGCCAGCCGCCGAAATGGACTTTCAGTCCTTTGAGGTTCCAGTCTTCCTTGTTTTCATCGTTGGCCAGGAAAAGATCCACCGCGTCGGAGATGGTGCTTTCGGTCATTTTGAGGATGGTATCTTTTAAGCTTTCGCCGTTTAACACGCTGGCCCTCTGGCGGTAGATGGTTTCACGCTGCTTGTTCATCACATCGTCGTATTCCAGCACCCGTTTTCTGGTGGCGAAGTTGCGGCCTTCTACCTTACTCTGGGCGCTTTCGATGGCGTTTGACAGCATCTTGTTTTCGATGGGGGTCTTTTCGTCCAGGCCGATGGAATCCATCATATTAAAGATCCGCTCGCCACCGAACAGCCGCATCAGATCGTCTTCCAGCGACAGGTAGAACCGGGTGGCGCCGGGGTCGCCCTGGCGGCCGGCGCGCCCGCGCAGCTGATTGTCGATTCGGCGGGATTCGTGCCGCTCGGTGCCGATGATATACAATCCGCCCACCTCTTTGACCTTTTGGGCCTGAGGCGCGAATTCCTCTTTGTATTTTTCCATCAGCTGGGCAAAGCGGGCCCGGGCGTCCAGAATTTCCTGGTCGTCGGTCTCGCCGAAACCGGTGGCTTCCAGGATCATTTCCTCCGTCATGCCTTCCCGGCGCAGCTGGTCCTTGGCGGCGTATTCCGCGTTGCCGCCCAGCACAATGTCGGTACCGCGGCCCGCCATATTGGTGGCAATGGTCACCGCGCCCAAATGTCCGGCCTGCGCCACGATCTGGGCTTCTTTTTCATGGTATTTGGCGTTGAGTACTTCATGGGCGATGCCGCGGCGGCGCAGCATCTTGGACAGCAGCTCCGATTTTTCGATGGAGATGGTACCAACCAGTACCGGCTGCCCTTTTTCGTGACAGGCGGCGATATCATCGATTACAGCGTTAAACTTGCCCTGCTCGGTTTTATACACCACATCCGGGCGGTCATCCCGCTGCACCGGCTTGTTGGTGGGAATTTCAATGACGTCCAGCCCGTAGATTTCCCGGAACTCGCTTTCTTCGGTCATAGCCGTACCGGTCATACCGGACAGCTTGTCATACATGCGGAAATAGTTCTGGAAAGTGATGGTGGCCAGCGTTTGGGATTCTTTCTGGATGCTGACCCCCTCTTTGGCCTCAATCGCCTGATGCAGGCCTTCGTTGTACCGGCGCCCCATCATAATGCGGCCGGTGAACTCGTCAACGATCAGCACCTGCCCGTCCTTGACCACATAGTCGATATCCCGGTGCATGGTGCCGTAAGCCTTGATCGCCTGGTTGACATGGTGCAGATAGGTGGCGTTCTCCATATCCATTAAATTTTCAATCTGGAAATACGCCTCGGCCTTTTTCACACCTGCCGGGGTCAGGGTGGCGGTGCGGGCCTTTTCGTCCACGATGTAGTCTCCGTCCACATCGTCGTGTTCTTCCTTGGCGTCCAATTCCTTGACTTTGACAAAGCGCATCTTTTTGACCAGCTGATCGGTCATCTGATACAGGTCGGTGGATTTGGCGCCAGGCCCGGAGATAATCAAAGGCGTGCGCGCTTCATCGATCAGGATAGAGTCCACCTCGTCCACAATCGCATAGTGGTGGCCCCGCTGAACCTGATTTTCTTTGCGGACGGCCATGTTATCCCGCAGATAGTCAAATCCCATTTCGTTGTTGGTGCCGTAGGTAATGTCGGCGGCATACGCTTCCCGCCGTTGGTCAGAATTGAGGTCGTGGATGATAAGCCCCACGGACAGGCCCAAAAACCGATAGACCTTTCCCATCCATTCCGAGTCGCGCTTGGCCAGATAGTCATTGACGGTAACGATGTGTACGCCCTTGCCTTCCAGCGCGTTTAAGTAAGCAGGCAGGGTAGCAACCAGGGTTTTACCTTCGCCGGTCTTCATCTCGGAGATGCGGCCCTGATGCAGCACGACGCCGCCCAGCACCTGCACCGGAAAGGGGCGCATGCCCAGCACCCGGTCGGCGGCCTCCCGGCAGACGGCAAACGCGTCGGGCAGAATGTCGTCGAGGGTTTCGCCGGCGGCAAGCCGTGCTTTCAAAGCCGGCGTCTGCTCCTGCAGCTGCCGGTCGGACATTGATTTGTATTTATCCTCCAAAGCGAGGACCCGGTCCACGATTGGCCGGATATTTTTCAATTCCCGCTGGGAATAAGTACCGAAAATTTTCTCAAAAAGCCCCATGGTATTCTCCTTCCCCGCGGCTGTCTCAGCCGCTGTTAGGCCAAAAGCCCGATACTTTTTTATTGTATCGCGTTCTATCCTGATTTGTCAAACAAGCTGGCCTTTTTATGTGAATTTTTTGTTAATTTCCCCGACAAAAAGCCCCCTTACCAGCCTTGTACCGACAGATAAAACCGTGTATACTGGCAGATAGTGAATAAGAGGATTTTGCTTGGCCGGCGCTTTCGATATGGCATTTTGCGGCGCCGGCAGGAAAGGGGAGACAATCATGCTGGGAACCTGGGTCAATGTGGTGGCGGTGCTGGGCGGAGGGTCCATTGGCCTTTTGATTCAAAAAGGCTTACCGCAGCGTTTGTCCGATACGTTGATGAAAGGGCTTGCGCTGTGTACGATTTATATCGGTATTTCCGGCTCGTTAAAAGGCCAGGATACGCTCAAGCTGATTTTGTCGGTGGTCATCGGCGCTTTGATCGGCGAAGGGCTGGATCTGGACAGAAAGATCCAATGGCTGGGCAATTGGGTGGAACGCCGGTTTTCCAAAAAAGACGGGGGCGTTTCGGTGGCGGAGGGATTTGTCACCGCCAGCCTGGTTTTCTGCGTTGGGGCCATGACCATCGTAGGCTCTTTGCAAAGCGGGCTTACCGGAGACCATCAAATGCTGTTCACCAAGTCTATGCTGGATTTTGTCTCATCGATGATTTTTGCTTCTTCCCTTGGTATCGGTGTACTGTTTGCCGCGGCGTTTGTGCTGGTGTTCCAGGGCAGCATCACTCTGCTGGCAGGTCTGGCGGCTCCGTTTCTTGGCGATGTGGTCATTGCAGAAATGACTTGTGTGGGCTCGGTGCTGATCGTCGGGCTGGGACTTAACATGCTGGGGCTGACCAAGCTCAAGGTGATGAATTATATCCCGGCCATCTTCTTGCCGATTGTGTTCTGCTTGTTGTGGTAGGTTCTGGCGCCGCGGAGAATGTGCCCACGTGGTCTTGCCAGTAAAGAAAAACGCGGCGGCAAGGTCCGGCAAAGGATGGTCCTTTTTGGGCGTAGGTAAAAGAAAAAGCCCGGAAAACTCCGGGTTTTTTCTTTTGCGGCTATTTCTTTTCTTTTTCTTCCCAAAGACCCAGGATCTGTTTGCGGTAGGCGGCTGCCGCCTGTTCGGTTTTGTTGTCCTGGAACTGATAGTATACCCGGTCTTTGATTTCGTCCGGCAGGTACTGCTGGGGATAGTAATGCCCCGGGTAAGGATGGGGATATTGATAACTGAGGCCCCGCCCCAGCTTTTTGGCGCCGGAATAGTGGCTGTCTTTGAGATAGGCGGGGATATCGCCGGTCTTGCCCTGCTTCACGTCGGCCATGGCCGCGTCGATGGCCAACACCCCGGCGTTGGATTTGGGCGCGGTGCATAAAAGGATGGTGGCGTCGGCCAGAGGAAGCCGCGCTTCCGGCAGCCCCAGCTGCAGGGCGCTGTCTACACAGGCCTTCACAATGGGAATGGCCTGGGGCCAGGCCAGACCGATGTCCTCACAGGCGATGCACAAAAGCCGCCGGCAGGGAGAAAGGATATCCCCGGCGACCAGAAGCCTGGCCAGATAGTGCAGCGCCGCGTTTTCGTCCGAGCCGCGGACCGATTTGTGGAAAGCGGAAAGAATGTCATAGTGGGCGTCGCCGTCCCGGTCGTAGCGCATGGCGCTGCGCTGGGACACCTGCTGTACCGCGTCCATGCCAATGCGGCGGCGGCCGTCCTGTACCGGAGCGGACAACACGCACATCTCCACCGCGTTGATGGATTTGCGCACGTCGCCGCCGCAGCCCAGGGCAATGGCTTCCACAACGCCGTCCTCCAGCTCCAGCGGCGTTTGCTGTTCCTGCTCCAAAATGGCAAAAGCCCGCCGTACCGCCGCTTCGATATCGGCGGCGTCCACCGGTTTGAACTCAAAGACGGTAGAGCGGCTTAAAATGGCGTTATACACATAAAAATAAGGATTTTCAGTGGTGGAGGCAATGAGGGTGATCTGCCCGTTTTCAATAAACTCCAGCAGCGACTGCTGCTGTTTTTTATTGAGGTACTGGATCTCATCCAGATACAAAAGGACCCCTCCCATGGCCTCGAAAGTCCCCAGCCCGTTGATAATTTCCTTGATATCCGCCACGCTGGCGCTGGTGCCGTTTAATTTATGCAGGGTCTTACCGGTTTTTTGGGCGATAATCCGCGCAACGGTCGTTTTTCCCACGCCGGACGGCCCGTAAAAGATCATGTTGGTGATGTGACCCGAATCCACCATCCGCCGCAGAACGGCGCCGGGACCCAGCAGATGAGCCTGTCCCACCACGTCGTCCAGACTGTCCGGACGGATTCGGTCTGCCAATGGTGCCGTCATAAAAAAACCCCCTTTGCAGCGGAAAATCCGCGTATCAATGTAAATGTATCGATTTTTCTATTGTAGCAGATTTTTGATTCGATGAATAGAACTTTTGTTCCAAATGGGAAAAAATTTCCGCTTCCCGGCGCTGCCGGAAAGCGGAAACGAAAATTCAAGATGCTTTGCTTTTTTTATGAAAGACAGCCCATAGCACAAACAGTGCCGCCGTCACAGCCAGATACAGCCCGTAAAGGGTCCACGTTCCGGCCAGTGAAAGACCAAACGGGGTACCGCATTCCGGATGGTGCAGCGCGTACCATACAAAGCCCACAGCAAACAGCAAAGCCGCGATTGCGCACCATAGGAAAACGCGGGCACATTGCTTCGCCTGCATGTGATTTTCCCCCTTTATTCGTACAACGGGAACTTGGCGCAGGTCTCGTTTACCTCAGCGCGGATCCGGTCAGCGGACGCTTCGAAATCGGTGGCGGCCAGATAGATCCACTGGGCGATCTTCTCCATCTCTTCTTTGCCAAAGCCGCGGGAGGTCACATAAGGAGTACCTACCCGGATACCGCTGGTGACAAAGGGCTTCTGAGGATCGTCGGGGATGGCGTTTTTGTTGACGGTGATATACACTTCGTCCAGACGCCGCTCCAGCTCTTTGCCGGTGATGTTCATAGAGCGCAGATCCAACAGCAGCAGATGATTGTCGGTACCGCCGCCCACCAGATCAAACCCTTTTTCGGTGAGGCACCGGCCCAGATGGGCTGCGTTTTCCACGATCTTCTTTTGATATTCTTTAAACTCCGGTTTTAACGCTTCTCCAAAGCAGACTGCCTTGCCGGCGATGATGTGCTCCAGCGGGCCGCCCTG
>DFDW01000017.1 GCA_002369315.1 Ruminococcaceae bacterium UBA3818
TCCATCATACCGGGCATGGAAGCACGGGCACCGGAACGAACAGAAACCAGCAGCGGGTTTTCCAGATCGCCGAATTTTTTGCCGGTGATCTCTTCCATTTTTCCAACGTATTCCATGATCTCAGCCTGGATATCGTCGTTGATCTTGCGGCCATCTTCGTAGTACTGGGTGCAGGCTTCAGTCGTGATGGTGAAGCCCTGCGGAACCGGCAGGCCCAGGTTGGTCATTTCGGCCAGGTTCGCACCTTTACCGCCGAGCAGCTCTCTCATAGAGCCATTTCCTTCTTTGAACAGGTAAACATACTTCTTGCTCAAGGGAATCAACCTCCTATTTTATTTTACGTCTTATTGCGCGGTGGCTGTTCCCGTGTATATCCGCGCAACCCTAAAGCCCATCCTCAAAAATGAGCAATAGGCACAGAATTATTATAGCAAAGAATTCTAGGATTTTCTATATATTTCACATTTTTTTTTACATTTATACGAAATTGATAGCATTCGACGAAAAGTTGGACTATTTTACTTGAAAATACGTAAAAAAATTGCAATAATATAATCGATATCGAATGCGTATTCATGAAATAGGAATTCATACAGACAGGGCAGGTGGAAAATTTGGAACAGGCATGCGCGATTGTCCTGGCTGCGGGAGACGGCAAGCGGATGCGGTCGGCCCGCCCGAAAGTGTTGTGTGAGGTGCTGTTTCGCCCCATGATTTGCTGGATTTCCGACACGCTGGGAGAATGCGGTATCCAGGATGTCTGCGCGGTGCTGGGCGCCGGCGCGGATTTGGTGCGGCAGGCGGTCCCGCAGTTTTCCTGGGTGGAGCAGAAAGAACGGCTGGGTACCGGGCATGCAGTGATGCAGGCCAGGGCTTTTCTGGAAAGCCATCGCGGCGGGGACTGTGCCGTGCTGTGCGGAGACGCGCCGTTTATGGATGCCGATACTTTGAAAAATGCATATCTTTTACATAAAAAAGAAGGGGCGGCTGTTACACTGGTCAGCGCCTGGTTGGACAATCCTACCGGTTACGGGCGCATCGTCCGGGACGAGAAAGGCGATGTGTCCTCCATTGTAGAACAGGCGGACGCGGATGAAGAAACGCTGCGTATCCGGGAAATCAACGCCGGGACCTACTGGTTTTCGGTGGATTTTTTGCTGGACGCGCTGAACAGGCTGCGGGCGGACAATGCCCAGGGCGAGTATTATCTGACCGACGTGATCGGCATCGCGGCGGCGCAGGGCAGACGGGTCTGCGGCTATCAGGCGGCGGACAGCCGGGTCGCGATGGGCGCCAATGACCGCAAAGGACTTTTGCGGCTCAACGAAATGGCCCGCCAGGCTGAGCTGGAGCGGCATCTGGACGCGGGCGTGGAAATTGTCTGCGCCGACGGCGTTGTGATCGCGCCGGGCGTTTCGATTGGGCAGGACACGACCATCTTGCCCGGCACCATTTTAAAAGGAAAAACGATCATCGGGAAAAATTGCGTCATCGGCCCGGATACAGTGATTGAGGACAGTACGGTGGGAGACGGCTGCCAGATCAATGCCTGCCAGATCGAGAAGTCCCGGCTGGATGAAAAGATTAAAATCGGCCCTTTTACCCATGTACGGCCAAACAGCCACCTGAAAGCCGGAGTCAAAATCGGCAATTTTGTGGAAGTGAAAAATTCCGTAATCGATGAAAATACGGCCGTGGCTCATCTGACCTATGTGGGAGACAGCGATGTGGGCAAAAACGTCAACTTCGGCTGCGGAACGGTAACGGTCAATTTCGATGGGCATGATAAATACCGCACCGTTATCGGCGACGACTGCTTTATTGGCTGCAACAGCAACCTGATCGCGCCGGTAGAAATCGGCTCCGGCAGCTATATCGCCGCCGGTTCCACCATTACCGACCGGGTGCCGGAGGACGCGCTGGCCGTTGCCAGGGCGCGTCAGGTGGTCAAACCCGGATGGGCCAAAGCCCGCCGCCTGCGGCTGGGCCCGCGGAAAAAATAGTCTTTTGCCGTCTGAGGACGGTGGAGTATAGAACGAAAAACAGGATAACATGAAAAGGGAGTTAAAAAAATGAATCTTCACGGTAAGGATATCAAAATTTTCTCCGCCAACGCCAATCCTGCGGTGGCTGAGCATATCGCCAAAGTGCTGGGCCTGCCCATGGGCAAATGCGATGTTTCCCATTTTTCCGATGGTGAGATTTCGGTCTCCATCCATGAATCGGTCCGCGGATCCGACGTATTTGTGGTACAGTCGATCAGCACGCCTGTCAACGACAGTCTGATGGAACTGCTGATCATGATGGACGCGTTTAAACGCGCTTCCGCCGGCCGCATCACCGCAGTTATTCCGTATCTGGGTTACGCGCGGCAGGATCGTAAGGCGAAGGCCCGCGACCCGATCTCCGCAAAGTTGGTGGCCGATCTGATTACCACCGCAGGCGCCGATCGTGTGCTGACTATGGACTTGCATGCGGCGCAGATCCAGGGCTTTTTCAACATTCCGGTAGACCATTTGCTGGGCGTTCCGATTCTGGCTCCCTATTTTGAAGAGCGCTTCAAAGATCAAGACGATGTAGTGGTCGTTTCTCCCGACCTGGGTTCCGTTACCCGCGCGAGAAAATTTGCCGAGCGGATGAACGCGCCTTTGGCCATCATCGACAAACGCCGTCCGAAAGCCAACGTATCTGAGGTCATGAACATCATCGGCGATGTAAAAGGCAAACGCGCCATCATTGTAGACGACCTGGTGGATACCGCCGGTACCCTGTGCAACGGCGCCAAAGCTATTATCGAAATCGGTGGGGCTACAGAAGTATATGCCTGCGCTACCCACGGCGTACTGTCCGGCCCGGCCATTGAACGCATTGAGCAGAGCGTCATCAAAGAGCTGGTGCTTTTGGACACCATTGCGCTGCCGGAAGAGAAAAAAATCCCCAAGATCACCATGGTTCCGGTGGGCCCGGTATTCGCCGAGGCGATCGAGCGCATCTATGCCGACAAACCCGTTTCTCCGCTGTTCGTCTGATCGGCGGAACGAAACCTTTTATCCGATTTTATTTGCAAGGCGGGGTAGTGAAATATCCCGCCTTGATTGTCTGCCCTGAAAAAGCCAGGCGTTTGGGGCAAAACCGGGCGATGGTCCCGGCGAAGGAGGAAATATGCTGAAGTTCTTTTCCAAAAAGGCGGATGTGCCGTCGGGTCCGGTGGAATTTCTGATCGTCGGATTGGGCAATCCCGGCAGGGAATACGAAAATACCCGGCACAACGCGGGCTTTATGGCGGTGGACCGGATTGCCGGTGAGCTGGGTGTAAAAATCGACCGCCTGAAATTCAAATCCCTGTGCGGCGACGGAATCCTGGCTGGGCACCGTGTGCTTTTGATGAAGCCTTCCACTTTTATGAACCTGTCCGGTCAGGCAGTACAGGAGGCTGCATCTTTTTATAAGATACCCATGGAGCGGGTCCTGGTGTTTATGGATGATATTTCGCTGGAACCGGGACATGTGCGTATTCGCCGCAAGGGGACCGATGGCGGGCACAACGGATTGAAAAATATCATCTATCTTACCGGTTCCGACCAGTTCCCCCGGGTCAAAATCGGGGTGGGGGCCAAACCGCATCCGGATTACGATTTGGCCAAGTGGGTACTCAGCCGGTTTTCCGCCGAAGAGCAGAAGGCGCTGGACCGCGTGCTGGAGCACGCGGCGGAAATGGCCGGTATGATCGTGTCCGGCCGTATGGATGACGCAATGAACGCATATAATGGAAAATAGCTTTTCACAAAACGGGGGAGGGAAGACAATGCTGCTGGATGTGATTTCATCCGCGCCACAGTATCGGACGCTGCTGGCGGCCATGGCAAAAAGAGGATGGCCCGCTGAAATGACCGGTCTGGGGCATATCCATAAAGCAGCGGTAGCGGCAGCTTTGTCCGAGACAGGGCCGTTTTTGGTGGTAACACCGGACGAGGCGATGGCGACCCGGTTGTGTGAGGATATCAATGCTTTTGCGGGGGAGGACAGAGCCTCTGTCTACCCGGCGCGGGAATTTACTTTCTGGGATGTGGAGGGGGTCAGCCGGGAATATGAATTTGCCCGTCTGAAAGTGCTGAGCGGTCTTGTACAGGGAAAAGTCCCGATGGTCATTTGTGGGATCGAGGCGCTTTTGCAGTATACCCTGCCGCCGGAAACGCTCCAAAAAAACACCATGGCCCTTCATCCCGGCGAGGAACATTCCCCCCAGGATCTGACTGCTTGTCTGGTACATGCCGGTTATGAGCGGCGGGACCAGGTGGACGGCGTCTGCCAGTTCTCGCTGAGGGGCGGTATTCTGGATTTTTATCCGCCGCACGCGCCGGCTCCTTACCGGATGGAATTCTGGGGAGATGAGATCGACACCATCAGCACTTTTGACCTGGATTCCCAACGGCGCATCGACACGGTCAAAGAAGCGCTGATCACCCCCGCTAGGGAGGTGCTGTATCCGGACAACGCCTGGCTGGTCAAGCGTCTGGGCAAAGCGTATGATTCCCTGCAGGGCAAACAGGGAGTCAAGGCGAAAGAGTTCTTGCTTGCCGACATGGAAAAGCTGGAGGCTGGACTTTCGTTAAACAATATCGATAAATTCCTGCCGTTGATCTATCCGAAGCCGGCAACTCTGCTGGACTATCTGCCGGACGCGGGACTGATTTTCTGCGAAATGGTTTCGGTGAAAGAATCTTCCAAGACCTCCATGTGGCAGCACTATGAGGATGTATCACAGCTTTTGCAGGAGGGTGTTTTGTTCAAGGGCTGCGATACCTTTGCCATGGAATTCTCCCAGGTTCTGGAGGCGATGGAGGGGCGGCCCTGCGCCATCCTGGAAAACTTTGCCCGCTCTTTGCCGGAAGTTCGGCTCAGTGAGCTTGTCAGCCTCAACGCTGTGGCGCTTTCCCCCTGGGGCGGCGATCTGAAGCTTTTGGAAGAGGATCTGGACAGCTTTCTGCGTCGGGATTACCGAGTGGCAGTGCTGACTGGTACTGAAAAGGCCGCCGTAGCGCTGCGGGATGATCTGGCAGAAAGAAATATTCCGGTCACAGCCGGAGAGCGGGAACTGGCGCCCGGAAAGGTCTGTGTCATGGCCGGTTCCCTCTCCGGCGGTATGGAACTGCCGGAATTAAAATTTGCCCTCATTACCCACGGCAAGGCCGCTGCTAAAACGGTCAAACGGAAAAAGTCCAAAAAACCGGGTGAACAGATTCGCTCGCTGTCCGATCTGACCTTTGGCGACTATGTGGTTCATGCCGCTCACGGCATCGGCGTGTTTGAAGGAGTGGTCAAGCGGGAAATTCACGGCGTGACCAAGGATTACATCAAGATCCGCTACGCGGGGACCGACGCGCTGTTTGTTCCGGTGACCCAGCTGGATCTGGTGAGCAAATACATCGGCCCCAAAGAGGATAAAACGGTCAAGCTCAACAAGCTCAACTCGGTGGAATGGCAAAAAACCCGGCAGCGGGTGAAAAAAGCAGTCACCGAAATGGCCGAAGAGCTGATCAAGCTCTATGCCGCCCGCATGCAGGCCAAGGGTTTTGCTTTCTCGGCGGATAGCGAATGGCAGAAGGAATTCGAAGAACGGTTCCCCTATGAGGAGACCAACGATCAGCTGCGCTGTATCGCCGAAATCAAGGAGGATATGGAGTCTCCCCGGCCGATGGACCGGCTTTTATGCGGCGACGTGGGCTTTGGCAAAACGGAGGTGGCCATCCGCGCGGCTTTCAAATGCGTAATGGATTCCAAACAGTGCGCAGTGTTGGTGCCCACCACCATTCTGGCCTGGCAGCATTATCAAACGTTTTTGGAGCGGATGCAGGGGTTCCCGGTAACGGTGGAACTGCTGTCCCGCTTCCGCAGCCCCAAGCAGCAGGAACAGATCCTGCGAAAGCTGCGCCGGGGCGAGGTGGATATCATCATCGGCACCCACCGGCTGCTGCAAAAGGACGTACAGTTCAAAGATTTAGGGCTGTGCATCATCGACGAGGAGCAGCGTTTTGGGGTAGCTCATAAAGAAAAATTCAAGGAAATGCGCGAAGCGGTGGACGTGTTGACCCTGTCGGCAACGCCCATTCCCCGGACGCTCAACATGGCCATGTCTGGTATCCGGGATATGTCTACCATCGAAGAGGCACCCATGGACCGCCATCCCGTGCAGACCTATGTGGTGGAACACGATTGGGGGATCCTCACCGAGGCCATCCGCCGGGAACTGCGCCGGGGTGGGCAGGTGTTCTACCTGCACAATCGGGTGGAGTCCATTGATTCCTGCGCCCATCGGATTAGTCAGCTGATACCGGACGCCAGAATCACGACCGCGCACGGCAAGATGAACGAGGAGCAGCTGTCTGAGGTCTGGCGGCAGCTGCTGGACCATGAGATTGATATTTTGGTCTGCACCACCATTATCGAAACCGGGGTGGATGTACCCAACTGCAACACGCTGATTATCGAATCGGCGGACAAGATGGGCCTTTCCCAGTTGTATCAGATCCGGGGGCGGGTGGGCCGCTCCAACCGGCGGGCCTATGCCTATTTCACCTTTTTCCCAGGCCGGGAGCTGACCGATGTGGCGGCCAAGCGTCTTTCAGCCATCCGGGAATTCACCTCGTTCGGGTCGGGATTTCGCATCGCTATGCGGGACTTGGAGATCCGAGGCGCGGGCAATGTGCTGGGCACCAGCCAGCATGGGCATATGGAGGCCGTGGGGTATGAGATGTACTTAAAGCTTCTGTCCGAGGCGGTGAGCGAACAGCGAGGGGAAGATACAGTCCCCCAGCGGGAATGCCTGGTGGATATCCGTATCGGCGCCCATATCCCGGAAGGATATATCGACAATCTGTCTCAGCGCATCGATGTTTATAAAAAGATTGCCTCCATTCAAAATGAAGAGGATGCCATGGACGTGACGGATGAGCTGATCGACCGGTTTGGAGATCCGCCTCAGGCAGTGCAAGGCCTGATTGACGTGGCGCTTTTGCGCAATATCGCCGCATCGCTGGGAATTTATGAAATCTCCCAGAAAAACGATATGATCGTTTTTTATCCATCGGTATTTGATCTTGAAAGGGCCGGCCGGGTATCGGCGGCGCTGCGCAGCCGGGTATCCATCGGCGCTGGAGCAAAGCCTTATATCGCGGTGCGGGTGGCTGAGAAAGAAGAGCCGATTCACACCATGCGAACGGCGCTGTATCTGATGAGCGGTCCAGCGAAAGAGGAAAAGGAAAAATAGGACGTCTGTGCTGAATCGAAAGCGTTATCCAAGACGCGCAACGAAAGCGTGGGTTAAGCGGAGCCGCCGCTGAAAATCCAATCAAAAACGCCCGGAGCATTCGCTCCAGGGCGTTTTTTACATTTTGCTTTCTTGCGGCAGGCTGTCTAAAAACGCCTGTATGCTGCGGACGGTTTTTTCATCCACAAAATGTTCGATTTTTTCTACTTGCTCCAATTCATTTTGGGAGTGGTTGAGGAAGCACAAAAAACGGTGCAGCAGGTCGTGACGGTACAGCAGATACCGGCCAAAGGTACGGCCGCTGTCAGTTAGATGGATTTCGCCATACTTTTTTGATGTAACCAGCCCTTTTTCCTGCAGATTGGAAACCATTTTGGAAGCGGATGAGGGCTTGACATGAAGCTTCTGGGAGAGCGCCCGGATGCGGACAGGGCCGGCCTCTTCTTTTTCCAAACGGCAGATCATTTCCAGATAATCCTCCATAGCGGTGGTGATTTGGGTATTTGCCGCCAGCTCGTAGCCTTTCATGGTATAAAACGCGGATGATTCCATGGCATTCCCCCTCCCTTGCACACCATCTGGCATCCTGACATATCTTGGCATTAGGAAACAAAGTTTCCGATTCCTAATTTCAGTTTATGGTAAGGAGCTTATCTTTATGAATCCTATACAGCCTTTGACCGATTTGCAATGCGGGCAGACTGCACGGGTGGGAAAACTGACGCTACAGGGCAGTATGCGCCGCCGTCTGCAGGATATTGGATTGATCGAGGGAACAAAAGTAGAATGTGTGCAGAAAAGCCCGTCCGGAGACCCGGTAGCTTATCTGATCCGCGGCGCGGTGATCGCACTGCGCGCGGAAGACTCGGCGGGTGTTTTGGTGTTCTGCGGCTGATTGAAAACGTCCCCGGAAGCAAAAATGCCTTTCGGGGACGTTTCCTTTTTGGCACAGCGCAAAGAAAAGCTATTTTCAGAAAGGGGTGACCGCGTTGGGATTGACCAGCGGTTCAACAGGGAGAAAGGCAGTGGATGAGGGGCTGGTAATTCGCCGTCAGTCCTCGCAGGATCAGGTGGTTGCGTTGGCGGGAAACCCGAATGTGGGGAAAAGTACGGTGTTCAATGGATTGACCGGAATGAATCAGCATACGGGGAACTGGCCCGGAAAAACGGTATCTAATGCGCAGGGTAGATGTGAACATAACGGCCGAGGATTTGTGATGGTGGATATTCCGGGCAGTTATTCTTTGATGGCACATTCGGCGGAGGAGGAAGTCGCGCGGGATTTTATCTGCTTCGGCGATCCGGACGCGGTGGTGGTTGTGTGCGACGCCACCTGCCTGGAGCGCAATCTGAACCTGGTTTTGCAGACCATCGAAATCACGCCGCGTACGGTGGTTTGTGTCAACCTGATGGACGAAGCCGAAAAGAAAAAAATCCGGGTGGATATCGATGAGCTGTCACGGCAGCTGGGCGTGCCGGTGACCGGCGCCTGCGCCCGAAGCGGAAAAGGCCTGGATGCGCTGATGGACGCGGTGGATGAAATCACACAGAAGAAGGATGCCCTGGCCGATCCGGTCCGGGTGTTATACGCGCCGGCAGTGGAAGAGGCGGTGAAGACGCTGGAACCGTCTTTGCGGGAATGCTGCGGGAATGCGCTGAATCCACGCTGGCTGGCACTGCGCCTGCTGGAGGGGGAAGACGATTTGATTCGATCGGCACAGCAGTACTTGGACGAGGATGTTCTGGATAGGCCTGACGTGCAGGAGCTGTTGCGAAAAGCCAGAAAACAGCTGGAAGAAGCGGGCTTTGACGAGCAGGCTCTGCGGGATGAAATGGTATCAGGACTGGTTCGTCAGGCAGAACGAATCTGCATCCATGCGGTACATTCGGATGGGCATGGTTACAGCAGCCGGGATCGGAAAATAGACAGAATCCTGACCAGCAAAGCCACGGGATTTCCCATTATGATCGCGTTGCTGGCAAGTATTTTCTGGCTTACCATCGCCGGCGCGAATATTCCGTCGCAATGGCTGAGTACCGGCCTGTTTTGGGTTGAAGGAAGGCTGGCGGCGTTTTTCGGCTGGATTGGCGTGCCGCAGTTTTTGTGCGATATGCTGGTCCATGGGGCTTATCGGACGCTGGCGTGGGTGGTTTCGGTCATGCTGCCGCCCATGGCTATCTTTTTCCCGCTCTTTACTCTATTGGAAGATCTGGGATACCTGCCGCGGGTTGCGTTTAATTTGGATCGCTACTTTAAAAAATGCAGTGCCTGCGGAAAACAGGGCCTGACGATGTGTATGGGACTAGGATGTAACGCTGCGGGAATTGTGGGATGCAGGATCATTGATTCCCCGCGCGAGAGGCTAATCGCAATGCTTACCAACAACTTTATGCCTTGCAATGGCCGCTTCCCAACGCTGATTGCTATTTTGACCATGTTTTTTGTAGGGACCGGCAGTGGTTTGGGACAGTCGATGGGGTCAGCGCTGCTGCTAACGGCAGTGATTTTATTGGGCGTTTTCATGACGTTTCTGGTGTCCTGGATGCTTTCCAAAACCGTACTGAAAGGCATTCCATCCTCCTTTACACTGGAGCTTCCTCCCTACCGGCGGCCGCAGATCGGTAAAGTGATCATACGATCCATTTTTGACCGGACGATGTTTGTATTGGGCCGTGCGGCAGCGGTTGCGGCACCTGCGGGGCTTTTGATATGGCTAATGGCCAATCTTACAATCGGGGACGCGACAGCGCTGACGCATTGTGCCGCTTTTTTGGACCCGTTTGCCCGTCAGTTGGGGATGGACGGCGTGATTCTGCTGGCATTTATCCTTGGCCTGCCCGCCAATGAAATTGTCGTTCCGATTATCATTATGGCTTACCTGTCCACCGGAAGCCTGGTGGAGATGGAAAGCCTGTCCATGCTCCGGCAGCTTTTGACCGAAAACGGATGGACAGGGGCAACGGCTGTCAGTGTGATGCTTTTTTCTTTGATGCACTGGCCCTGTTCGACGACCTGTCTTACCATTCATAAGGAGACGCAGAGCATCAAATGGACGGCGATGGCCTTTTTGGTTCCGACTGTCGCGGGAATTGCGGTCTGCTTTTTGTTTCATCAGCTTTTGCAGCTTTTTGGCTAACAAAAAAAGAGGGAGAATTTTTCTCCCTCTTTTTTATTGTTTTAAAAAGCGCGATGGTTATTTATCTTCTTTTTTCCGGAAAAGATTCAGAACCGCGCCGAGCAGACCAACCAATCCTGCGCCTGCAGTCAGTCCGCCAACACCGCCGGTTTGCGGCAGGTTGCCTAAAGGCATGTTGGGATCCAGAATGGTAACCAGATTGCTGGGCGGAGGAGCCAGCGGAACGGTAGGATCATTGATAATGACCGGAGGATTATTATCGCCTTCGTCGCCGGGTTCCGGGATAACGTGGATCGGCTCTTCGGGCAGTTCAGGTTCGTCTTTCTCGTAAGTCAGCAAGATTTCATAATCGTATTCCGGCTGATAGGTGAAATCAGAAGTATATTCTACCTCAGGAGGAAGAACGACAGCTTTCGCAGTTTTGCCTTCTTTAGAAGAGAGGAGAGAAGCCTGATCCGGTGTAGTGGAAGGAACTTCGGCTTCCTCATCGTCATCGGTCAGCAGAGCAATGTCGCTGGTGGTTACTTCGGGCTCTTCTTCTTCGGATTCTTCCTGCTCAGGAATTTCCTCTCCAACAGGAGCGCCCGGTACGATCGGAGCTTTGAATTCATCTTTCAGTACGCCGATTACGCGGATGGAAGAGAAGTCATAATTTTCGCCGTTGTAGGTCAGCAGCTTTCCGACTTCGCTCAAATCAACGATGGTCTCGCGGGCTTCCGATACGGAGATGACCAGAGAAGCACCGGACTGAGAACCATCTTCCTCTGTCGTGCCATCCAGTTTATTGGTGTAATAGGTGTGCGTTACCGGAATTTCAACGTCAGTGGGTTCTTTTTCTACATAGTAGACCTTAATGACAATGCCGTTTTCGGTGATTTCTGACGGAGTACCTTCTACATGATCCCGTTTAAAGCCTTTTGCCAGTGCATCGGAATCGACAACGTCCTCAACCTGTGTGCCGTGAATTACGTTCTCAACGGTTTCGGTATCGAAAGGAGCGTCCTCGCCAACGTAGTAGTACTCAATGGTGTAGGACAGGTCGTTTACTTTCGTGTAGTTTACGTTGATGACCAGATCCTTGTCACCCATAGTACCGCTGAGCGGATCACTGCCGGCAGCAACGACCGGGTTCTGGTAATTCGTAACTTTGATGGTGGTCAGGCTGGTAACATTGTAAGATTCGTCGGCGTATTTGCTGACAGAATCAGAGGTCTTGCCGTTTACGCTCAGGGCAACCGGATTTTCCGGATCGGTGATATCCCAGTAGTAGACGGTGATGGTGTGAGTGCCCTTGCGGGTGTACTCGACGTAAACATGAACGTCGGAGGAACCCATGGTGCCGCTCAGTTTGGAGGTGTCCTCAGAGCGGACGCCGACCCGGCGCCAGGAAGCGATATCGTCTTTGCTCAGCAGATCGCTGTCGGAGATATCGTAAGAAGCATCTTCA
>DFDW01000013.1:0-24419 GCA_002369315.1 Ruminococcaceae bacterium UBA3818
GGCCAAAGGGGGCAGACTGTAAATCTGTTGCGTTTCGCTTCGATGGTTCGAATCCATCTTCTCCCACCAGAAATCGCCGATCTTCGACAGAAGATTGGCGATTTTTACTTCTTCGCTATTACCGATTCACTCTTCACGAAATCATACAGGCGATTTTTGAAGGTAATCGTGAATCGGTAAGGTATATTGCAAATCCAACATTTCACCTTTATAATGAAGATATATAAGTCATAGAGGTGTTCATAATGAATGGCTTTTCTATTCGTGAAGCAGTTGAATCCGATGAGAATGCTATTTGTCAGCTCAACTCTACAGAGATGGGGTATCCATTTCCTTTGGATGCGACGATTGGGAATTTAAGCAAACTGCTCAATAATCCCTCCAACAAAATTTTTGTAGCTGTTTTGGATGATTCCGTCGTTGGTTATGTGCACGCAAATGATTATGACCTTTTATATGCACCTCACATGAAAAACATCATGGGTATCGCAGTATCCGGTGAATATAAACGGCAAGGCATTGGAAGAGCGTTGCTGCAACAAATTGAGCATTGGGCCCGTGAAACCGGCGCGTCGGGCATAAGGTTAGTATCCGGCGCAGCCAGAGCAGATGCACACAATTTCTATCGCAGCTGCGGCTTTTCCGGAAATAAAGAGCAGATCAATCTCAAGAAAATGTTCTAGGTTCCCGAATCATTTTGATCAACCTTTGTTTTCGGTTTCAAGAGTTCCTAAAGTCCATTAATCCCGCATGTTTTTTGAACTTTCGTTTTCAGATTTTCCTCAAAATTCTTTCGGAAGTTCCTTTTCGTCAACTCTGCCAGTTGAGGCTCTTCTTTTTTGCCGTTCTGTCTCTTGCGTCGGAGATATCTCTTTTTTGCCTTAGACATGATACCGCCGGATGCGATTTGCGTCCGGACTTTTTTCTTCCAAACAAACTTCCCGGTTTTCTTTTGTAATCCTTTTGAACGGAGCTGATCTTGCTTGCCAAAAGTGCTCAAAAGCTGTATCCTCTTTTTTCGCAGAGAGACCGTATTGTGCATATCGGCCCTGCTGGCGCTGGTTTCTGCCTTTTGGGTCCCGCCCGGCCCGGCCTATCTTTCCTACATCGACTGGGATACCCTTGCGCTTTTGTTCAGCCTGATGGCAGTTATGGCGGGACTTCAGCAGGCGGGCGTATTTGTCTTTTTGGGGAACCAGCTTCTGAGAAGAACCGGCACCACCCGGAGTATGCTGCTTGTGCTGGTTTTTCTGCCTTTTATCTGCAGCATGGTCATCACAAACGACGTTTCGCTGATCACCTTTGTGCCGTTCGGTATCATCGTCCTGCAGATGGCAAAACAGGAACAGCTTTTAGTCCCTCTGGTTGTCATGCAGACGGTTGCCGCTAACCTGGGCAGCATGCTTACCCCTATGGGAAATCCTCAAAATCTTTACCTGTACGCAAAATCCGGTATGTCATTCGGCGCATTTTGCGGACTGATGTTGCCTTATGTCCTGCTGTCCGGTCTGTGCTTGTTTTTGCTGATTCTTTTTCGGAAATCCGCAGCGCTGCCGGTGGTCTCGGTGAAAACCGAGCTGGGCGGGGCACGGGAACTGCTTTGCTGCGCGGCGGGATTTGCGCTTTGCCTTTTGGGCCTTTTCCGTTTGGTCCCTCCCCTTCTGATCGCAGCATTGGTTTTTCTGTTTCTGCTGGTGGCCGGCCGCTCTCTGCTGGCCAAAATCGACTATTCCCTTTTGGGGACTTTCTTCTTCTTTTTTATTTTTATCGGCAACATCGGAAATATAGACGCTTTTGCAAGCTTTCTTTCGTCGGTTATCAGCGGGCGCGTCGCAGCATCGGCGATTTTAACCAGCCAAATTATCAGCAACGTACCTGCCGCCCTTTTGCTTTCCGGGTTTACCAGTCAGTGGGACGCGCTGATCATCGGCTGCAACCTGGGTGGCCTCGGCACGCTGATTGCCTCTATGGCCAGCCTCATCTCTTACAAGATGGTGGCAAGAGATGATCCCAGGCAGCGAAAAAAATACATTCTCCAGTTTACATGGTACAACATATGCCTGCTGGGTGTTCTGTTCTTGCTCTGCCTGTTTTTGCAGTAACCGGCATGAACGCCGCCCGCTTTGTTAAAAAGTGGGCGGCTGTATTTCCACCCATCTGTTTTGCCCCTCTCAATGGGGCAGAAAAAGAAAAGAACGGCCTGCCGCTTTCCGGTTGGCCGTTTTTATTCCAGAGGTTTCTTTTCCGTAATCAGTCCGGCAATGTAATCCAACGAAACATTATAAAATTTCGCCAACGTGATCAAATGCCGCAGGGGAATTTCATTTTGCCCTTTTTCATACCGGGAGTAGACCTGCTGCGTTGTTTTCAGTAGCTGCGCAATCTGCGACTGCCGCAAATCGTGGTCTTCCCGCAAATCCCTTATGATTTCATAATACGGTTTCATGTAAGTCCCCCCATTGGGCAGCAACTTCTTCTGAGAGTATTCTATCTTACACTAGATATGATGTATTGTCATTACACCAAATATGGTGTATGTTGTTATCCGTAGTATTTATTTGCAGTTTTTTACAAAGATTTTTAAAATCGTCTCCACATCTTGCAACTGTCGCGGCGTTAGGCCCTGCAGAAGATCGCCGATGCTGGCCCGGGCGGAAACATAGTCTTGCGTGTACCGCTTGGCTTTTCTTGCCATTTTGATCCGTTGTCCAATCAATTGGATATCATACTCCATAAATCATCCCCTACTTATAGAGTAGTGATTTGAATTGGAAAAAAACTATATAAAAACTGGAAAGTACTTCTTATAGATTGATTTTTAGACAAGTTCTAATTATAATGAAAGGTAGATAAGTTTCCCTAAGATTCTATCTGTTATGTGAGGTACTATGGACATCTACAGTTACTTTGCCAAAAAACTAAAATGTTATGAATCAGATCTTCGGACCAACCCCGAACTGCTCTGGGAAGAGTCTGTCATTCGGGATATTCCGGATGACCAGTTTTCGCTGGAAACTTGGAACCATTTTTTATCTTATATTTTTTCTTCGCCACTTTCTTTTTCCAGCATCGATCAGGCAAAAGAGTTCCTGATAAAAAACAAAGCGCAGTAACATGCGCGTTATCATTGTTTTCAAGCTGCTTTCGGGCAGCTTTTTTTATTCCTTTTTGCCGCGTCCTTTCCTTTTTTGTCAAAACAGGGTATACTGTTTTTGTCAGGAATAAATCCAGGCAACTTTTGACAAGAAAAAGAAAATTTTTCCTGCCCATACTTGCAGCATTCCTGCGCATACTAATGGCGAAATCCGATTTTTGATTTCATAATAACATTCACGGAGGTTCCATCATGAAAGCAAAGAAAACACTTGCCCTGTCGCTGGCGTTGGCCATGCTTTTGGCTTTGAGCGGCTGCACCTCCGGCGGAAAATCTTCTTCCGGCCATTCCAGCACCGCTTCTTCCTCTTCGTCGAAGGCCAGCTCTTCTTCCGCCGCATCTTCCTTTGCCGGTGAAAGCAGCATTCTCAGCGACTTGGAAAGCCGCCTGGAAAGCGGATTGGAAAGTATGGATGAGTCCGCTTCCCCGACTATGAGCACCGATTTTGCCGAAATCGGTGCTTTGAGCGGAGAAGCGTTGGGATGGGGTCCCGGCGGCCCGGTAGACAGTGAAAACCGGTCCCAAGGGGCAATCGCTTATCAGGAAAAATACGGGAAATACGACGCTTATTTCATCGCTCCTTCCTCAGAAAAAATCTACCTGACTTTTGACGAGGGGTACGAAAACGGCTATACCGCCGACATTCTGGATACGCTGAAAGAAAAAGGGGTCCACGCCGTATTTTTTGTCACGCTTCCTTATGCCAAGGAGCAGCCGGAGCTGGTACAGCGCATGATTGAGGAAGGACACACGGTCGGCAATCACAGCAACAAACATATCACCTATCCCTCCCTTTCTCTGGAAGAAGCAAAAGAGGATTTAATGAGCTTACACCAGTATATGCTGGATACTTATCAATATAAAATGACTGTATTCCGCTTTCCGGAGGGGAATTTTTCCGAGCAAACGCTGGCGATGGTGCAAAGCTGCGGCTATAAGTCGCTGTTCTGGAGTTTCGCCTACAAGGACTGGTATGTCGACCAGCAGCCCGATCCGTCCGACGCGCTGTCTTCCATGCTGAATAAAGCGCATCCCGGCGCGATTTATCTGCTGCACGCCGTTTCTTCCACCAACGCACAGGTGCTGGGCGATTTTATTGACGGAATGCGGGAAAAAGGATATGTTTTTTCCGATTTTGCATAATGCGGATTTTTGTTTGGTTTATGGCATAGGTATGTAACAAACCCTGCGCAGGCGGGGTTTGTTGTATAGGTGTCATAAATCTTGACGAAGGAGTTTTACATATGAACTGGATAAATTGGGCCTGGATTGCCGGCGGTTTGCTGGGCAGCCTGGCTGTCGGGATGCTGATTGGACGGATCGTCGCGGGAATCAAATACCCCAACCCGGATAAGCCGCATATCTTCACGCCGAAGCAGTCTGCGATTATTCTGGTAAGCGTGCTCGCCGCGGTTGCTTTGATCGTGTTTGCTGTGCTATATCAGCCCAAACCGAAAGCGAACGATGCCGACCTGCCCTTCGACGGCGAAATGGTTGATTCGATCGACAGCCTGCCCGAGGACGGAACAGATGCGGCAGTCGATGTGCCGAAGGCATAAAGCTGCGGCGCGGCAAAGTATGGCGCTCTGCTGACTGCGCAGCATCTCTTTTGCCTGCGAAAAGGCGGCTTGACAGTGAAAGCTTTCCCGCTATATACTATTTGTACATCACCGCGTGTTGTCATTTTTGAGATGCGTGAAAGGAAGGAAGCTTTCTATGAAAAAACAACTTTCCCTGCTGCTCGCCGCAGGATTTATCCTCACTTTGCTGTTGAGTGGCTGCGGTTCCAACCCGGTTGCGGTCGATAAGCCGGAATGGGATACGGTTGCCGACAGTTCCAACGGTTTTTCCTATGAGGTTCCGGCAGACTGGACGATTACGGAAGACGCTACCGGGCAGGGTTGCGTTATCTATGTCCCTGAAGACGCGGACATTACCTCTGGTTCTTCCAACGTGAACATTCTGGTCCAAAGTACCGGTCAAAAAGCGGCCAGCGCCAAAGAGATGAAAGCAGCGTTTGAGTCTGATTTGGAAGGGCAGCTTCTCGCCAATGGGTTTGAAAAAGTTGAAAATTTGAAAATAGATGAGCTGAAAGCACCCATCGGGACCGTATCGGTTGTTTCTTACGACATTTATGTTGGCGGCATGAAATTTTCCCAGACGCAGTTTTACCCGCTGATTGACGACTACGTTGTCGTTGTCACCGCTACCGATATCGGCATTTCCACAACCCCTTCTGTGGATGAGGTCGCGGAATATGTCACTCTTACTCTGAAGAAAGAAGGATAATTCTGCCGCCTTTGGCAAAGCGCACAATAGATAACAAAAAACACTGTATGCCGGATCATCCTGCCGTACAGTGTTTTTCTTTGCTTGTTCATTTGGGAAAGGAACGAGTTTTACCGGCAGAGCCGGTCCTGACCATTCTCTAGAAGGTAAAGTATTCGTCCAGAATCTTCTGCATGCTGTCGTAATCATTGCAGATTACCAAAATCGCGTAATCACCGGAGGTCAAAACCAACGCGTTTTTGGTGTTCACATCGTTGTTATTGACCGGATAGAATTCAAACTCCGAAATACGGGCTTGCTTTCTTTCTTCCAGCGTAGCTTTTACGTCTTCTACTTTTCCCTCTTTTGCCTGCACAACCAAAACGTCGAACGCATGCACATTGATCATCGACGTTTCGCCCATGTACGTTTCCACATTTTCCATGTCAATCATATACAGGTCTTTCAGCATGTCGTCGTCAATGGGGGTACGGCTCATTTCGCCATACAGTTCGTCGACCGCTGCAAAAAAGCCCTCTACCGTTTTGCCTTCTTTCATTCCGGCCACAACGGTTTCAGACTCCACGGCGCTGGATTCTGCCGAAGAACTTACAGCAGATTCCTCCTGCGAGGCCACAGACGAAGAATTGTTGCTGCCGCATCCCGACAACGACGCGACCATCAGAGCGGCAAAAATAAATGCAAATATTTTTTTCATTTTTTATCTCCTTTGTTTTAGGGTCTGCCTTATAAGTGGACCCTTTTGCAGAAATTCATGCAGCAAAACGAAAAGTTAACAAATTATTCACATTCTGCAGGCAAATCCTCTTCCCGCCGCCTGGAAACGACCGCTTTCTTTTTCCATCGGCCGCCGAAATAATAGACAATCGCCATCGTCATACCGATAACCCAGCCGCCGCCATAGCTAAAGAAGATGTACTCTTTTCCGAAGAAATAGGCCAGCAGGTACGCCATCGGCAATCGGATCAGCCACAAAGACAAAAGGCTGGTGATCATGGGGAACACCATATCCCCCGCACCGCGCAGCACCGACAGGAAAGTATTCATCACCGCGAACAGCAAATAACAATACATGACCGGGCGCAGATAGATCATGCCGGCTTCCACAACAGCCGCTTCTCTGCTGAACAGATGCATCATATTCGTCCCACATCCAAGGACCAGCGCCATTGCGCCGATGCCGCACAAAACGCTCATCACCATCGTAGCGCGCAGTCCCTCCTTGACCCGGTGCATTTTTCCCGCGCCGATGTTTTGTCCCACATAAGTTGTCAGCGCCATGCCAAAACTCTGCGCCGGGAAAAAGGCAAACATGTCGATTTTATTCGCCCCGTTAAATCCAGCCATAAAGTCCGAACCATAGCCGTTTACCAGACTTTGCAGCGCCAGTGTCCCCACCGAAAAAAGCATCTGCTGCAGGCCTGCGGGCAGGCCCAGACGGATAATCTTTCCGAACAATTCCCGGTCAAAGAAAAACTTCAGCGGATTTACATGAATGTAAGTGTATTTGCGGTTAACCAACAAAATGCCGACACCCCAGGAAACCGCCTGCGAAAAAATTGTCGCGACGGCGACGCCTACAACACCCCATTGAAACACGATCACAAACAGCAAATCCAACAGGATATTCAACCCACAGGTGATGGACAGCAAAAGCAGCGGTGTTTTGCTGTCCCCCAGCGACTGCATGATGGCGCTGTTCAGATTATATCCCAGGGCAAAAATCGTCCCGGCAAAAATAATCGTCATATATAGCCGCGCGTCGGGCAGCGTATCATCCGGCGTATTGATCAGCCGAAGCATCGGCCCGGACAGCAGGATTCCGATAACCGATATCGGAATCGCTCCAACGATACCGAATGTATAAATGGTGTCCACCGTTTCCGAAACTTTTTTCAAATCGCCGGCTCCGTAATACTGTGAAATAATCACAGTCGCGCCGCCGCCAATCCCCATGAACAAAGCAACCATCATATAAATAATCGGAAATCCCGTTCCCACCGCAGCCAGTGCGGTTGTTCCAACATAGTTACCGACGACGATGCTGTCCGCCATATTATACATCTGCTGCAGCACATTTCCCAGCAACAGAGGAATGGAAAAGGACAAAATCAACCGGGCCGGATTGCCTACAGTCATATCTCCTTTTATCGTTTTCCTCTCATTCATACGGTACCTCCTTTTATAACGTCATAAGATGTTTATCGCTATTATATGCCTTTTCCCTCTCGTTTGCAATAGGCCTTTGCATATTCTTTTCCAGCCTGTCCAAACTAGGAAAAAAAGAAAGGAGTTTTTCCATGGAATTAGAGGGAACCAAAACAAAAGCAAATCTGATTGCCGCGTTTGCCGGAGAAAGCCAGGCCTCGGTAAAATATCAGCTATACGCTCAAAAGGCTCGTCAGGACGGTTACGAGGAAATGGCGCAGATTTTTGAAACCACCGCCCGCAACGAAAAAGCCCACGCGCAGCAATGGTATGAATACCTACACGTCGGCCAAATGGCTGATACCAAAGAAAATTTAAAGCTTGCCGCGGCCGGTGAGCATTACGAATGGAGCGACATGTACCCGTCCTTTGCAAAAGACGCAAAAATGGAAGGGTTTCCAGAAATCGCTCAAAAAATGGAACGGATCGCTTCGATTGAGAAAGATCACGAAGAACGTTATCGCATGCTGGAGCAAAACATGCAAGAGGGAACCGTGTTCCGCAAAAGCGGCAAAGTTGCCTGGATCTGCCGCAACTGCGGCTATCTTTACGAGGGAGAAGCCGCGCCGATGGTCTGCCCTGTCTGCAAATATAAACAATCTTTCTTTGAAGTAAAAAAGCCGGACTGCTAGTCTGGCTTTTTTGTTTGAAAATAGGAACGGGAAGCTACCCGCTCCTGTTTTATTTTGTGTCTACGGCCATCTTACCAGCGCGGGGCAACAGAAATTTTTCGGCACACGCCGCTTTTTGTTCCAAAAGAGCTCAAACCGCAACCGAACGTTTCGTTCCCCATGCTGCCGTGATATTCTCTCCGTCTCAGCTCTTCCGAACCTGCCTATTTTTTCAAAATCCGTTCCATTACAATCCGGCAGGATTGGTCATGCACAAAGCCTTCCTGTTCCAGCTCCAATCGGATTCTCTGATTTTGGGGCGGATAAGACACTGTAACCGCCGGCAGGCCCTGGCGTTGGGTATATGCCTTGGCAAATTGCAGGCAGCGGCGGCCGTCCCCGCCGTACATAGCCACATGCAATCCCCGCTGCCGCAGCATCCGGGCGCCGATTACCACGAAGCTTCCATGCTCATCCGCAAAAATCATGCCCTGCTCCCACAAATAGCGCCATGTTTTCTCAGAACAGCGGAAAAAGGTATTGTTCATCACCACGAAATCTTCCATTTTCCATCGTCCGCTTTCTAAAAGCACCTGAGCCAAACGATAATCAGTCACCGGTTTGAATTCCGGCGGCAAATCCAGTTTCTCGTCGGATAGTTTTGCCGTGGCGCCGATATACGTTCCCGCCAAAGATAGTCCGAACCGTTCTGCCAGCCCTTTGCTGCGAACATTTCCGGTACCGGTAAACATTCGGATCGCCGGGCATCCCAAGCGCTCAGCCTCTTGCAGCCACCGGCCATAGATAGCTTTTCCTACGCCGCGCCCCTGCCACGAGGGACGCACCCGCAATGTTTCCAACCAGCCGGACCCGTCAGGCAAAACGGACAGCTTGCCAATCCCCACCGGCTCCTCTCCGGCCCGGACCAGGGTAAGATCGCCTGCGGTATGGTCCAGAAAATAGGAGCTGTTGTCCCGCAGATAGCAGCTTTTGGGAAGTGTCTCTTCTTCTACCCGCACCGCATCGTCAATATTTTCCCAGGTTCCTTTTTCCAATGTATATTCCATCAAAAGGTCTCCCCTTTTTGCTGTTTTTTCTATTATAGCATACAAAAACATATCCTACGTATCTTTTTTCTTTCTGTTTTTTTGGGAAAGCACAAGATTTTTATTCTATTTTTTCCAAAAATTGTATGCATTGTGTAAAATTATAGGAATTTTTCTACAAAAAAATTGGTGTTTTTCGTTGTGACATCCAATTTCTGATGATATACTTTTTATGTAAGGCCGCTTAACAGGCCCTGCAAAATTACAGAACGGAGGCACTTTTATGAGTTGGTCAACCGAATTGTTTCAAACTTCCAAGCCGATTATCGGGCTTTTACATTTGGATCCTCTGCCCGGCGACCCTTTTTACGAAGGTTCCATGGGACAAATTATCGAAAACGCAAGGCAGGATCTGGAAGCGCTGCAAAAAGGCGGCGTGGACGGCATTTTGATGACCAATGAGTTCAGCGGACCCTTTTTCACCGACACTCCCAAGCCTGTTTTCGGCGCCATGTGCCGCATCTTCGGCGAGATTCGCCATTTGTTTACGGTTCCATACGGCGTGGAAACCATTGCGGACGGCGAAGGCTGTGTGGAAATCTGCGCCGCGACCGGCGCCTCCTTTACCCGCTGCCTATTCACCGGCGCCTGGGCGGGGGATACGGGATTGCAGCAGCGCAATATCGCACGCACGCTGCGCCTGCGCAGAGAATTGGATCTGGACGATCTGAAGCTGTGCTATTTTATCAACGGCGAAGGCACTACCCCTATGGACAGCCGCCCCCTGGCCCAGAAAGCCAAATCTCTTCTCAGCGGATGCCGGGCAGAATGCCTGGTCGTATCCGGTCCCGGGCCGGGCAGTCAGCCGGATGTTTCCCAAATTGTCGAGGTCAAAGAGGTGGCCGGCAGTACCCCCGTTTTCTGCGGCACCGGCTGCAATGAAAAAAACTGCGAGGCTATCCTGGCTGTGGCTGACGGTGCTTTTGTCGGCTCCGCCTTTAAAAAAGACGGTGTTTTCACCGGCCGCATTGACGAAGAGCGCGTCGCGCGTTTTATGCAAAAAGCAAAAGCCCTGCGAAAGGACTGATTTTCTGTGGATAAAAAAGCTCGCTATTTTATGGGGATTGACGTTGGTACCTATGAAAGCAAGGGCGTTTTGATCGATACAGACTGCCACATCGTCTGCCAGGCTTCGCAAAAACACGGGCTGGAAAACCCCAATCCCGGCTGGTATGAACACGACGCGGAAGCGGTCTGGTGGGGGGACGTCTGCAAGATTTCCCGGCAGTTGCTGGAGCAGTCCGGCTTAGACCCGGCTGAAATTGAATGTGTGGGCCTGTCCGCCCTGGGATGCGACTGCGTACCGGTGGATGAACACTGCCGTCCTTTGTGCAAAGCGATCCTGTATGGCATCGATTCCCGTGCCCAGGAGGAGATTGAGCAGATCAAGGCCTATTACGGCAGCCGGTTTGACCAGGTGTTTTCCCATCCGTTGGTTTCTTCCAGTATCTCCCCAAAAATTCTCTGGATCAAAAACCATCTGCCGGACGTTTATGCCAAAACCTATAAATTTCTCACCGCGTCCTCTTTTTTAACGGCCAAAATGACAGGCCGGTACTGCATTGATAAATATTTAAGCGGATCGTTTGCGCCGCTGTACAATGAGGCCGGCGTGAACGAGGCGGAATGCGGCCTGTTCTGCCGTCCGGACCAATTGGCTGAAATCACGCTGGCCCCGGACGTGGTCGGAACCGTCACACCGGAGGCCGCCGCTCTTACCGGCCTTCAGCCCGGCACCAAGGTGCTCACCGGCACTGGGGATTCGGGAGCGGAATCGGTTTCCTGCGGCGTTTTTACCCCTGGAACGATTATGATTCAGTTGGGTTCCACCTGCTTTTTCATCTATAACGCAGACCGGTTCCCCTCGGACAATCGCGTGTGGCCGGGGCCTTACCTGATTCCCGGCACCTATTGTGTGGCCGCGGGGACCAACAACGGCGGTACACTGACAAAATGGTATCGGGATCAGATGTTTCCGGTGCTGCTGGCAAAAGAGGAAGCCGGCGGCGAAAACGCCTATGCCGCCATGGCCCAAATTGCCGCGTCCGTCCCCGCCGGCAGCGACGGGCTTTTTACGCTGCCCTATTTCGCGGGAGAACGCACCCCCATCAACGACCCGCTGGCCCGCGGCATGATTTTCGGGCTGCAGTCGCACCACACCCGCGCGCACCTGTACCGTTCGGCGCTGGAGGGGATCGGTTATTCAATCGCCCAGCATTTTGACCTGCTGGCGAAAAACCATCTGCCGGTGAACAAGATCATGGCAGTGGGCGGAGGCGCCAAAAATCCGATATGGCTGCAGATTATCGCAGACATGCTGGATCGGGAAATTCTGGTTCCGCAGGTGACCATCGGCGCCTGCTATGGAGACGCGATTCTCTGTGCGCTGTCCTGCGGCTGCTATGACAGCTTTGAATCTCTGGGTGAAAAAATTCAGATAGCCCAAACCATCCGGCCGATTCCGGAAAACCACGCCGTTTATCAGAAGGGAAAACCGGTGTTTCATGCGCTGTACGAAGCAACCAAAGAGCTGATGCATCGTCCCTTGTGATCTTGTGAAGAGGAGGAATCTTATGAAAATTCAAAAGAGGCAGATTGCCGGTATGAACCTGGTTTATAAGTTCTATTCTTTCGACTATTTCCTCGACGCAATGGAACGTTTGGGATACGAATCTATCGAGATATTGCCTAACGCACCCCATTTCTATGTGCCGGACCTTTCTTCCGGCGATATGGCCGCTATCCGGCAGAAAATCGCCGATCATCACTTAAAAGTCATCTGCTACACACCCGATCAGTGCAGTTATCCGGTAAATATTTCCTATCACAGCGAGGTAGCACGTCGCCGCTCCATCCAGAGTCTGACCCGACAAATCGAGGTCTGCTCCTATTTGGGCAGCGGTCAGATGCTCTTGACTTCCGGCTACGGGTACTTCGACGAGCCCAAGGAGCACGCCTGGGAGAGGATGATAGACAGTTTGGGGCAGCTTTCCCGCAAGGCCGAGCGAGAGGGCGTAGTATTGGTGCTGGAACCGATCCGAACCGATGAGACCAACCTGGTTACCAATCTACCTGCCCTGAAAAAAGCGATCCTGGAAGTTGGCTCCCCCAATTTAAAAGGTATGCTGGACACCAGCCCGATGTACTATGCAGGGGAGTCCATCGCCCAATATGCCCGGGAACTAGGCGACGACCTATGGCACATCCATCTGATCGACGGGCGTCCCGCCGGTCATCTTGCCTGGGGAGATGGGATTTTCCCGCTGGAGCAATACATCCGTGAGATTGAAGAATCTGGTTATGAGCGCTATATGACAATAGAGCTGACCTCTGCCGAGTATTACAACAATCCCAATCCTGCCATGGAACAATCCATGAATGCCCTGCGTCCTTACTTCGGTTAAACCTTTCCTTGCTGAAAAAAGCCGGATGAGATCTCATCCGGCTTTTTTGCGATTAAATTTTACGGCACTCCAGGTAAAAACGCTTATCCGGCGCGCTTCCCATGGAGAAGCTTTTGCGGCAAAGCACACCGCGGCTTGCCACATCCGAAAACAGGGTTTCCTTATCGAATTGCTCCCAGACGATTGCCAGCCGGTTCGGTGCCCGCCCCAGGCGGCGGCAGTCCCCCGCCCCATGGATATACTCCAATTCCGCTTCCGGATGCCGGTCCAGCCATTCGTCCAGCCGCGGCTGCAGCTGCTGCAGAGGCGGCGGGTTCTTTGCATCAAATTCCAATTCCCGCTGGACCTGTTTGGGATCCACCCCCATCAGCAGCCGGTGGATCGGCTCAAAAGCCAGTGCGGAATCATACAGGTTCACCAGCTCCACCAGCCCAAATCGGGCGGGATGGGATTCCCGCTCGGCTGCGTTCAGGCCAGCTTTCAGCGTATCCCAGTGAGACTTTGCCGCGGCGAAAGAGTGGTTTCCGTCTCCCACAGCGTAAAGCATCCCGTCAAGGGCCTCTTCTTTTAACCGGGTCAGCACATCCGCTACCGTATCATAGACCGACTCCTCCTGCAAAAACCACCCTTTTAAGCGTCCGCTGTCCATCATCAAGGAAAAATCGTAAAGCGGGTCCTTTTCGGCTGTCATTTGATCCAAAGCGCCCATCAAGCGATTCTGGCGGTCATCCAGTAGCACCATGATGTGCGGCATCTCCAGCGGTGCTTTCGATCGGATGGCCACCCGGGCGGGCAACCGTTCCAAAACGGTTTTTTCTGTCGCCCGGATCAGCGAGGACGAACCGGGGGTGAAGTCATATTGCTCCAGATCCAGCGCCAGCATTAACCCTCTTCTGATTCCTGTCGTGGTGGCCCGATGCAAAAACATCATTCCCTCGCCAATATCAGAAAGCGTGCCATCCTCCAGATACCGCCTCATGCGCGCCGGAACCGCGTTTTCGTGACCCAGATTTTTACCCAGCCAGGCCTCCGGCATTATCATCTGCAGAGCAGACGGCGCGCCATCCGTAAAATTCTGTACCGCTTCCCAATATTCCGGCTGCGCGCTGTACTGGTCACAGGCGATTACGGCAAATTTCTGTAAATCTACCCCTTTTGGGGGAAACAGCAGGCGCGGTACCGCCGCTCCAACACCGGCCAGCTTTTCCCTTGCCGTACTCATTGTTCTTCTCCGATCAGCCGAACCCGTACCACGCCGTCAATACCTGCCAGCGCGTCCAGGCACTCCTGGGACGGCTTTTCCAGCAGATCGATCAGTGTGTACGCCCAGGCATTGCGGCTGTGGTTGAGCATATGCTCAATGTTCAGCCGGTTTTGGGCCAGCACTGCGGTGATTTGTCCCACCATGTTGGTAATGTTGCGGTTGATGATGGCGATTCGCCAGCCCTCTCCCCGGGGATATTCACAATCCGGGAAATTGACACTGTTCTTGATATTGCCGTTGACCAGGTATTCCTCCAGTTGGGCGGCTGCCATCCGGGCGCAGTTTTCCTCCGCTTCCGGTGTCGAAGCACCCAGATGCGGCATGGCGATCACGTTGGGATCGGCGATGATCCGGTCATCCGGGAAATCGGTTACATACCGGCTGAGATGTCCGGACTGTAAAGCCTCCAGTACCGCGTCGTCATCGATCAGGCCGCCCCGGGCAAAGTTCAGCATCACTGCACCGGGTTTCATGGCGGCAAGGGTCTCTTTGTTTATCATCCCTCTGGTCTTGGCTGTCTGCGGCAGGTGCAGCGTCAGAAAATCGCTTTTGCTCAACAATTCTTCCTGTGTTTTTGCGAGATTCACGCTGCGGGACAACCGCAGCGCCGCATCTACCGACAGAAACGGGTCGTAGCCGATTACCTCCATGCCCAATGTCACTGCCGCGTTGGCCACCATCACACCGATGGCCCCCAGTCCGATTACGCCCAGCGTTTTCCCGGCGATCTCTCCGCCGACAAAATCTTTTTTCGCTTTTTCCATCCGCTTATCCACACCGGCGGCCCCTTTGTCGTGCTGCCTTTGAACCCACTGGATTCCCGGCACGATCCGGCGGCAGGCCAGCATCATGCCGCACAGCACCAGCTCCTTAACCGCATTGGCGTTGGCGCCGGGCGTGTTGAATACCACGACGCCCTCTTCGCTGCATCGGTCTACCGGGATGTTGTTGACCCCCGCGCCAGCCCGGGCAATGGCCAATAGCTGCTTGGGAAATGGTGTTTCCCCAAGCTCCGCGGACCGGACCAGCGCCACATCATAATCATCCCCTTCTTCGATAAAGCGGTAACGCTCTTTCGGCATCTGGGTATAAATAATATCAGAAATTTGATTGAATTTTTTTACTGTCAGCATCGAGAGCCCCTCCTTTTATTTGCGTAAACCTGCTTCGTAATCTTTCATGCAGGCCACCAGCGCCTCCACACCCTCTTTTGGCATACCATTATAAATAGAGGCCCGGCATCCGCCCACGCTGCGATGCCCTTTCAGGTTGATCATGCCCCGGCCCTCGGCCATCTGCAAAAATGCTTTGGTATCCTCCGGCATCGGAAGCGTAAAGGTCACATTCATAATGGAGCGGTCCTCTTTGGCCACCGGATTGTGAAACACCTGGGACCGATCGATAAAGTCATACAGCATTGCCGCTTTTTCCCGGTTTCGCTGCTCCATTGCCGCCACGCCTCCGTTGTTCTCCACCCACTGGAACATCAAGCCCGCCATATAAATGGCAAAGCAGGGGGGCGTATTGTACATAGAGCCATTTTCCGCCATGATTTTATACCGCAGCATCGTTGGCACAATGGGATCCACCTCCCGCTCCAGCAGATCCCGGCGGACAATAACCACCGTCAATCCGGCGGGGCCCATGTTTTTCTGTGCGCCCGCGTAGATCAGCGCATGAGCCTCCACATCGATTTCCCGGCCCAAAATCGCGCTGGACCAGTCGGCTACCAGCGGAATATCGCCAGTCTCGGGCAAGGTATTATAGCAGGTTCCGAAAATGGTATTGTTTCCGGTGATATGCAAATAAGCCGCATCCGGGTTCAGAAGATCCGGTGTGATTTTTGGGATATACGAAAAGGTATCTGCCTTGGAAGAGGTAACCGCGACCGCATTGCCCCATCGCTCTGCCTCTGCCAACGCTTTGCCTGCGAACTGCCCGGTGATGGCGTAGTTTGTGGTCTGTCCCTGCCGCGCCAGATTCATGGGAACAGCGGAAAACTGCATCGAAGCGCCTCCCTGCAAAAATAAAACCGCATAATGATCCGGGATATGCATCAGTCTGCGCAGGGCGCTTTCCGCATCCGCAATAATCTTCTCAAATGGCGCAGAACGATGGCTCATCTCCATCACACTGCATCCAGCGCCGGGATAGGAAACCAAATCCTGTTTGGCCTGTTGTAAAATCTCAACCGGCATCATCGAAGGGCCTGCGGAAAAATTGTAAACTCGTTCCATTTCTTGCTACCTCCAAAATGATAATTGCAAATAAAAAAGCCGAAGAGCGTATGCTCTTCGGCTTTCACGACAGATATAGATTATCCGGCCGTCCCATCTTGCTGTTTATCCAAGGCCGCAACAATCAATCGTTCCGAAAAAAGCGTACGCCAAGCGCAGGCACTGCAGAAGTGCCTGAACAACAAGATGATGAAATTGCAGTAAAGCAAAGTTTCATCTGCGTACGTTCCTTTCCGAAAATTTATGGAGCCATCTTACATCTATCCTATGCAATTGTCAAGGGTTTGTATCCACTTTATTTTCTGCTTTTGGCTGGCGCAGGCTGCAAAGATACATGGCGGCCAGAAATTCTTCGGTCACCGCCGAACACAGAGCACGCACTGCCGACGGGGAAAAACAGCCTTCCAGCATTTCGTCCAGACACCGGCAGCAGTATAAAAGCACCAGCCGCTTTTCCAAGCCCATCAAATGCTTTGTCAGCTCTTTTGCCGACCGGGCTGCCAGGATCCTGGGGATTTTCTCCGCATCCCGCTCCAGTTTTTGATAGTTTTCGGTCAGGACCGCTTCCATCGACCGGGCTGTATACTCTTCCAAAGGCGTTACATCCAGCAGCCGGGCCGCCGTCTCGCAGCAGGCCAAAGCGATTGTCTCGCTGTCGAGCCGCCCCTGCGGCCGGTCCAAAATCTGCCGCAGCTTTCGCTGCGCCCTGGCCTGCGCCGGATAGACATTTCCCGGAATCAGATACATGCCGCTTTTGGCCAGCAGAATGTCCGACTGTTTTTCTATCCGCCGGTACAACGCCGTTGTTTCCCCCGGTAAAAAGGTATACAGAAAGCCTTCCCTTTTGCCGAACGCCTTTAGGGTTTCCAGATAACCCAGCTGGATATTCCGGACGGTTGTATCACTGTCAAACAGCAAAAAAACGCCCAAATCCCACCGGCTTTTCAAACAGCGCAGCCGCACCGTGGGGAAATCCATCTTTTTCACAATGCCAATGGCGTCCAAATCAACCGCCACAATGTCGTCGGCGCCCATTTCAACTGCCATTTTCACCGGCAAATTGTCCGAATAACCGCCATCGATATAGGTCTTGTCACCGATCACCCGCGCTTTCATCGCGGGAAAGCACGCGGCGCTGGCCATCAGGTAATCCACCAATTCTCCCACCGGAACAGACTCTTTGGAAAGGACCTTCGGCACCAGCCGTGGATATTCCACCGTTATGAATCCAAATTCCACTGGGGATCGGCGAATTTTTTCCTCGTCGATATAAGCCCGAAGCATCTGCTCCAGAGGCCGGGGATCCGCGCCGCCGTTTTTTACCATTTCCGAGAGAAACGTTCCCACCTTGCCGGTGAGGTCCTTCCGTCCCTCTATTTTATCTGTCACCGCCACATCCATCACATCGCTGGTCTTCAGCTTCTGCCACATGTGTTCAGCCAGTTCATAATCCTTTTGCACCATCATTGCGCCGTTAAGCGCCCCCACCGATGTTCCGGTAACGATTTCATAATCAAAATCCAGTTCCTGCAGCGCTTTCCACACGCCGATCTGATAGGAACCGCGGGAACCGCCTCCTCCCAGGACCACCGCTTTTTTTCCCATAATGCCCTCCTTTTTTCTTTGTATTATACGGAAAATCTTCTTTTGCCGCAACCATTGTTTTCGCAAAAGATTTTATCTGGATATCATTGACATTCTCTATGCTTTTTTGATATACTGGTCAGACAACCTAATACATTTTAAGACAACTTTGCCCTATTTATTTTACCACAAAGAAAGGAGCCGTTATGTCAAAGCTTCATATCAAAAGTTTTTTTGGCGATAAACTTTTTTATAAAGAAGTAACCGCCATTGCCCTGCCGATTATGGCGCAGCAGTTTGTCACCTCTTTTGTCAACCTGATTGATAATGTTATGGTCGGCGGCGTTGGACAAACGGCTTTGACAACCGTTACGGTTGCCAACCGCTTTTACATGATTGCGTCATCTATCATGTTTGGATTGTGCGGCGCGGCCGGTATCTATATTGCCCAAAACTATGGTGCCGGCAAAAACGAGCGGTGCCAGAAAATTCTCAACATTAACCTCTCCGTTGGTTTTTTGATTATGTCGCTTTTTACCGGCGTACTGTTTGTCGCCCCTGAATGGACTATCCATTTGTTTTCCCGCACGCCGGAAATTGTCGATTTGGGGCTCGAGTATATCTACTACGCCAAATTCACCTACATTCCTTATGGGATCTCCTTCACCTGCATGATGGCCATGCGCGCCATCGGATTAAACAAAATCCAATTGAAAGTGGGTACTGCCACCGTGTTGACCAACACGGTTTTAAACTACATCCTAATCTATGGCAAACTGGGCGCCCCTGCCATGGGGGTCAAAGGCGCTGCACTGGCCACCATGATCGCCCGTTTGCTGGAAATGACCATCTATCTGGTGCTGTTGATCCGGCAGCGGCATTTCTATAAATTGGATCTCAAAGGCCTGATTTTCCTGGATTGGTCTTTGATGAAAAGTATGCTGGCCAAAGCAGTTCCCCTGACTGCAAACGAATTGTTTTTTTCTATCGGCACTTCTTTGGTGTTTAAATCTTATATGCGTGCGGACGAACTGCTGGTCGCGGCGATTTCGGTTGTTGATACGGTAATGAATCTGGCGTTTATCGTTTTCGGCGGACTCTCTTCCGCCATCGCCATTTTTATCGGCGGCAAACTGGGTGCCAATAAGCTGGAAGAAGCAAAATCCGACGCGAAAAAAATCATCGTTTTCGGCGTTATGGTTTCCATGGTTCTGGGCGCGGCTTTGTTCTGCATCGCGCCGTATATCCATCATCTGTATGCGTTAAGCGACGAAGCAATCCACGCGCTGGAAGTACTCATCCGCATCAAAAGCTGCTTGATGCCGATCTATGTGGTCAATGTCTGCACTTTCTATGTACTGCGCGCCGGCGGCGATACTTTCTCCACCATGCTCATTGATTCCGGTTTTCTTTGGGTCGGTCCGGTCGCGGTATCTACTCTGCTTTCCATCTTCACACCGATCGGCGTTGTCCCGCTGTATATCACCATTGAATTGCTGGATCTTGTGAAAATGTTTATCGCGTTCTGGTTTTTAAAACGAGGCCGCTGGGTCCGCAACCTGGCCGCCGACTGATCCGGGTCCACGCGGGCCGGAAATCAGCCTTTTCTGCCTGCCTTTCGAAAGGAGAAAAACCGATGTCTCTTTCTTCTAATTTATCCGCCTCTTTTGAATCTTATGTTGAAACCGTGATGCAAACCTATGACGCCGTCGGAATCGCTGTCGCTGTCGTCGATCGGGAAGGGCCGGTATGGGAACGGTTTTTCGGTTACCGAGACCAGGCGCTGAAACTCCCTATCGATCGGGATACTATCTTTGGACTGGCGTCGGTCACCAAATCCTTTACCTGCCTGGCGGTTCTGCAGCTCGCCCAGCAGGGGAAAATCGACCTGGATGCGCCGGTCAGCCGCTACATTCCAGCTTTTCAAAATGCCCATCGGGAAAAGCCGGTTCTGGTCCGCCATCTGATGAGCCATACCGGCAGCTTTTGGCCGGTACAGCGAAAAACGGTGGAACCGCTGGCCCGGAAAATGGGTTTGTGGAATCATGACATCGACTTGGCATACAGCGTTCCTTTTTCCCAGGCTTCGGTACAGGAAGTCTGCGCGGATTTGGATGCGCAGGAGACGCCGCTGGGAAATCCCGGCGAATATCTAAGCTACTCCAATGACAGCTTTGGCCTGTTATCCGACATCATCCGTACCCAGGGCGGCGAAGACACCTATGCCGACTACATGAAAAAGCATGTTCTTCGCCCTCTTGATATGTCCCGCAGCGGATGCGGCTTTTTGCCTCCCGCCGCCGATTCCAATGCGGCAGTTCTGTACGAAGAGCGGGACGGCCGCTTACTGGCCACCCGGGATTATCACGACAATGCCTTTGTGATGATGGGCGGCGGTGCCATGAAATCCACCGTCCGGGATATGGAGAAGTATCTCCAGCTCTATCTGCAGCAGGGAGCGCCTTTGCTCTCCCCCGATTCTTTTCGCCGCATGACGGCTTCCTACGCTTCTTACCGCCCAAAAACCGGGTACGGATACGGACTTTCGGCAGGTGCCCTGGCCGGACATCCTGTATTCGGGCACGGCGGCAGCCTGACCGGGGTTTCTTCCGCCATCAGTTTCTGCCCCGATGCCGGATACGGCGTGGTCGTTTTATGCAATACCACCGGCGTCCCCGCCACTTCGATTGCCGAAGCCGCCATGCTCTGGTGTCTCGGCCGAGAACCCCGGCCCGAAGAGCCTGCGCCTTGCGCCCCATGGCCGCTTCCTCTCCAGCAAAAAGCCTGCGGACGGTATGTTTCCGCCGAGGACAGTACCATCGAAATTTCCATGAACGACGGGAAAATGGAGGTATTTTCCTCCGGCAAGTCCCGCCCGTACCGTTTTTCAGAGCCCGGTGTTTTATTCCTTCAGTCCAAAATGACCTGGTCTGATTTGACCTTGTTTTCCAACCCGCAGAAAGAAATCTTTGCCGTGCGGTATGGTGGGCGGATGCTGAAAAAGGAACCCTCCTGAAAGGAAAAGTGTCTTCTCTTTTCCCAAAGCTGAGACATTATAAAAAGGACCGAAAGGATTTTGCCTTTCGGTCCTTTTTGTTTGGAATTTTATTTGTAGTAATCCACCGCGCCCTGGAAAATCAGGTCTTGCAGTGTCTTGTCCGGAACGTTTTTGTACAGATTTTCACCATAGCGCTCCGAATGGCCCATCTTGCCGAATACCCGTCCGTCGGGCGATGTAATACCCTCGATCGCCTGCACGGAATTATTGGGATTGAATCGGATATTGGATGTGGGGTTACCCTCCAGATCCACATACTGGGTGGCAATCTGACCATTCTGCGCCAACTTCTGCACCAGCGCCTCATCGGCTACAAACCGGCCTTCGCCATGGGAAATCGCCACCGTATGGATATCTCCTACCTTGCTGTGCATCAGCCACGGGGACTTGTTGGAAGCAACCCGTGTGCGCACCAGCATGGACTGGTGGCGGCCGATGGTATTGAAGGTCAAAGTCGGGCAGCTGCTGTCGGTATCGATGATCTCGCCGAAAGGAACCAGACCCAGCTTGATCAGCGCCTGGAATCCGTTGCAGATACCGCACATCAAACCATCGCGGTTCTTTAACAGCTCATGCACCTGCTCCTTGATCTGCGGATTACGGAAGAATGCCGTGATGAACTTGCCGGATCCCTCCGGCTCGTCGCCACCGGAGAAGCCGCCGGGGATCGCGATGATCTGGCTTTGAGCAATGGCTTTCTGGAATGCCTGCACTGACTCCTCAATATCCTGCGGCGTCAGATTGCGGACAACAAAAATCTCCGCCTCTGCGCCAGCCCGCTCAAAGGCCCGCGCCGTATCGTATTCGCAGTTGGTTCCGGGAAATACCGGGATCAGCACATGGGGTTTCGCCGTTTTAGCTGCCGCTTTGGCAGGAGTTGCGCAAGCGTAAGAGAACGTCTGAACCGGCTTTTCTTCTTCGCAGTTCAGATACGGGAATACCGGCTGCAGTTTATTTTCATAAATTTTCTGCAGCTTGTCCATATTAACGGTAGCCGACGGTGTTCTGAGCGAATATCCTTTGGCCGTATGACCCACCAGGATGGCAGAACCAGGTAATTCCACCGGTCCGTCCAATTCGCACAAAAACGCGCCGTAGCACTGGTCGAACAATTCGTTTTCATGGAAAGATTCGTCCAGTTCAAAGCCGATATGGTTGCCCAGCATCATCTTCATAAGGCCTTCCGCCGCTCCACCGGCGCTCAAGGTCCAGCAGGACAGTACCCGACCTTTGGAAATCAGGTTCTCCACCTGTTCAAATACCGCTTTTACGCTGCCAAAATCCGGTAAACCGTTAGGGTAGTAGAAAGGCTTCATCAGATAGACCGGATGGCCCTCACCCTTGAATTCGGTGGAAACAATGCGGTCCGCTTTCGCCGTGGATACCGCGAAAGAAACCAGCGTAGGCGGTACGTCGATATCTTCAAATGTGCCGGACATAGAGTCTTTTCCGCCGATGGAACCGATCTCCAGTTCCAATTGGGCCTTCAGCGCGCCCAACAAAGCGGCAAAAGGCTTGCCCCAGCGCTCCGGATCGTTTTGTGTCCGCTCAAAATATTCCTGGAACGTCAGCCAGCAATTTTTAGCGCTGCCGCCTGCCGCCACAATCTTAGCCACCGATTCGATGACCGCCATCATGGCCCCATGGTACGGGCTGCGGCTGGACAGATACGGGTCAAAACCCCAGCCCATCAAAGAACAGGTCGTGGTCTCGCCGCCCAGCACCGGGATCTTGGCCGCCATTGCCTGAGACGGGGTCAGCTGCCATTTGCCGCCGAAAGGCATCAGCACCGTACCGGCGCCGATGGTGGAGTCAAACCGTTCCACCAGCCCCTTCTGGGAGCAGATGTTCAGATCGTCCGCCAGTTTTTCCATCTTCGCGCCGAAATCCAGATACTCCAGCGTTGCCGCTTCCGGCTTCGGATCCGGTACCGATACCGTGGTGAATTTTTTCGCGCCGTTGGAATTGAGGAATTCTCTCGACAGGTCCACGATTGTCCGGCCATCCAATTCCATCACCAAACGGGGTTCCGCTGTCACTTCCGCCACAACGGTGGATTCCAGATTCTCGGTAGAAGCCAGCGCACGGAATGTTTCCACATCCTCTTTGGCTACAACCACTGCCATACGCTCCTGGGATTCGCTGATAGCAAGTTCGGTGCCGTCCAATCCCTCATATTTCTTCGGAACTTTGCTTAAATCGATGTGCAGCCCATCTGCCAATTCGCCGATGGCTACCGATACGCCGCCCGCGCCAAAGTCGTTGCAGCGTTTGATCAGTCGGGTCGCCTTTGGGTTGCGGAACAGCCGCTGAAGTTTTCGCTCCTCCGGTGCGTTGCCCTTCTGCACCTCGGCGCCGCAGCTTTCCAGCGACTCCAGCGTGTGAGATTTGGAGGATCCGGTTGCGCCGCCGCAGCCGTCACGTCCGGTGCGTCCGCCCAGCAGGATGACTACATCGGACGGTGCGGGACGTTCACGAATCACGTTTTCCTGGGGCGCCGCGCCTACTACCGCGCCGATTTCCATCCGTTTTGCCACATATCCCGGATGATAGATTTCGGTTACATGCCCAGTAGCCAGACCGATCTGGTTACCGTAGGAGCTGTATCCTGCCGCTGCGGTGGTTACAATTTTTCTCTGGGGCAGCTTGCCCTTCATGGTCTGATCGACCGGCAGCAGCGGATCCGCCGCGCCGGTGACACGCATGGCCTGATAGACATAGCTGCGGCCGGACAGCGGATCACGAATCGCGCCGCCCAGACAGGTGGCTGCGCCGCCGAAAGGCTCGATTTCGGTGGGATGGTTGTGCGTCTCGTTTTTAAACATCAAAAGCCAATCCTGCTCTTCACCGTCTACATCCACCTTGATTTTAACCGAGCAGGCATTGATCTCTTCCGACTCGTCCAAATCGTGCATTTTTCCGGCGGCTTTGAGCACTTTGGTGCCGATGGTGGCAAGATCCATCAATGTTACCGGCTTATCGCTGCGGCCGGCATACAGCGTCTTGCGCAGCTCCAGATAATTTTCATAAGTCTCTTTGATGTACTCCGGCCGAATGTCCGCGTCTTCAATAATGGTGCCAAAAGTCGTATGACGGCAATGATCCGACCAGTAGGTGTCGATCATGCGAATTTCGGTGATGGTGGGGCAGCGTTTTTCCTCATCTTTAAAATATTGCTGACAGAACTTGATGTCATCCAAGTCCATCGCCAGACCATATTGCTTGATAAAATCCGCCAGGCCCTGCTCGTCCAGACTGTTGAAGCCATCCAGCACCGCAACCGGATCCGGTTTGGCATAATTCTGCTTAATGGTAGCGGGCTTTTCCATCGCCGCTTCCCTGGCTTCCACGGGGTTGATCAGGGTTTCTTTGATTTTCAGTTTTTCCGCATCAGAAAGTGTTCCTTTGATGTAGTATACGCGCGCGGTTTTTACTTCCGGGCGCTCTTTACAGGTGGACAGCTGGATGCATTGGGCGCAGGAGTCCGCCCGCTGGTCAAACTGG
>DFDW01000013.1:24472-25352 GCA_002369315.1 Ruminococcaceae bacterium UBA3818
GGTCAAACTGGCCGGGCAGGTATTCTACCGCCAGCACCCACTCATCCTCCGCCGGCGCCGGAGCGGTTTCCTCGTAAACATCGTCCACCTGCGGTTCGGACAGGATGGTTTTCTGAGCCATGCGGTAATCCGCTTCATCGATATTCTCGATATCATAGCGGTTGAGCACACGCACTCCGGTAATGTCCTCGGTGCGCAATGCCGTTCGCAAATCGCTCAGCACCCCTGCCGCTTCGACGGCAAAGGGCGTTTTCTTTTCTACAAAACAACGATAAACTGCCATATTCTCTCTCCTATTTTTTGCCGATGTCGGTACGGTAATGGGCTTTGGGGAAGGTGATTTCTTTCACTGCGCCATATGCTTTTTCCAGCGCTTGAGACAGATTCTGCCCCAACCCGGTGATGCCGAGCACCCGTCCGCCGGCGGTCAGGAATTTGCTGTCCTGCCGCTTGGTACCGGCGTGATATACGATCACATCGGGATGTTCTCCCCGCTCATTCAGTCCCTCAATGGGGAATCCTGTCTCATACTTTTTCGGATATCCACCGCTGGCCAGTACCACGCAGGCCGCTGCGCCGTCAGACCACTGGATATCCAGCTCGCTTAAGTGCTCATCGCGCACCGCGCGCATGATACGAAACAGATCGGTTTTCAAAAGCGGCAGCACTACCTGCGTTTCCGGATCACCGAACCGGCAGTTGTATTCGATCACTTTCGGGCCTTGTTCTGTCAAAATCAGGCCGAAGTACAGACATCCTTTAAAGGGGCAGCCCTCTTTTTTCATGGCTTCGATTGTCGGCAGGAAAATTTCTTTCATGCAGCGCCCGGCCACTTCCGGCGTATAGTAGGGGCTTGGCGCGATGGTGCCCATGCCGCCGG
>DFDW01000013.1:25389-29439 GCA_002369315.1 Ruminococcaceae bacterium UBA3818
CCATGCCGCCGGTGTTGGGGCCCTCATCATTGTCGTAGGCCCGTTTGTGGTCCATGGAAGATACCATCGGAACTACCGTATGGGAATCGGTAAAGGCCAGAACCGACACTTCCTTGCCGGTCAGGAATTCCTCTACCACCACCTGGTTGCCGCTTTTGCCGAAGATCTTGTCCTCCATGATAGAATGAACCGCCTCTTTGGCTTCCTCAAGATTCTGGGCAATGATCACGCCTTTTCCAAGCGCCAGCCCGTCGGCCTTAATAACTGCCGGGAACCGGTTCTCCCGCTCAATGTAATCGATGACCTGAGCCGGGTCGTCAAACACTTCGTATTTGGCAGTGGGGATGCCGTATTTCTTCATCAGATTTTTGGCGAACACCTTGCTGCCCTCGATCTGGGCCGCTTTTTTGCTGGGGCCGAAAGCGGGAATCCCCGCTTCTTCCATGGCGTCGGCCATTCCCAGCACCAGCGGATCGTCTGGGGTGACGACCGCAAAATCGATCCCCTCGTTTTTCGCAAACGCGACCATGCTGTCTATATCGGTGGCTTTTATCTCCACCGGCGTGGCCTGCACGCTGATGCCGCCGTTGCCCGGCGCGCAGTAAATATGCTCGATCTCTTTATTTTCCGCCAGCTTCCGAACCACCGCATGTTCCCGGCCGCCGGAACCGACTACTAAAACTTTCATGTAGCTTCCTCCCGCCGATTAATGGTGGAACAGGCGAATTCCGGTGAACGCCATGGCAATACCGTACTTATTGCAGGTATCGATCACGTTATCGTCCCGGATGGAGCCGCCGGGCTGCGCGATGTATTCCACGCCGCTCTTATGGGCCCGCTCGATATTGTCGCCAAACGGGAAAAAAGCATCGGAACCCAAGGATACGCCGGACATGGTATCCAACCAGGCGCGTTTTTCTTCCCGGGTCAGCGGCTCGGGTTTTTCGGTAAAGAATTGTTCCCAAACACCGTCGGCCAACACATCCATATAATCGTCAGAAATATAGACGTCGATGGTATTGTCTCTGTCGGCCCGGCGAATTTTTTCTTTAAAAGGCAGTTCCAAAACTTTTTTGTGCTGCCGCAGATACCACACATCCGCTTTGTTGCCCGCCAGTCTGGTGCAATGGATACGGGACTGCTGGCCCGCGCCAACGCCGATGACCTGTCCGCCTTTGGCATAGCAGACCGAGTTGGACTGGGTGTATTTAAGGGTGATCAAAGAAATCACCAGGTCGATTTTCGCCTCTTCCGGCAGATTTTGATTCTCGGTCACCATGTTTCCGAGCATTTCGCTGTCGATTTTCAAATCGTTGCGGCCCTGCTCAAAGGTCACGCCGTAAACCTGCTTGTGCTCGATTTTAGCGGGCACATAATTCGGGTCGATTTTGATGATATTGTAGGTGCCTTTGCGTTTGGATTTGAGGATCTCCAGCGCCTCATCCGTATAGCCGGGGGCGATAACGCCATCGGATACTTCTTTATGGATCAGATTCGCGGTATCGGCGTCACAGGTATCGGACAGGGCGATAAAATCGCCGTAGGAGCTCATGCGGTCAGCGCCTCTCGCGCGGGCATAGGCACAGGCCAGCGCGGACAGGGGCTGATCGCCGGTGAAGTAGATTTTCCGCAGCACATCGGTCAAAGGCAGGCCAACCGCCGCACCTGCCGGGCTGACATGCTTAAACGACGCTGCCGCCGGCAATCCGGTGGCTTCTTTCAGTTCTTTTACCAGCTGCCAGCTGTTAAAGGCATCCAAAAAGTTGATGTATCCCGGCTTGCCGTTGAGCACCTCAATGGGCAGCTCGCTGCCATCAGCCATGAAAATACGGGAAGGCTTTTGATTGGGATTACAGCCGTATTTTAACTCCAGTTCCTTCGCCATGGTTCTGCCTCCTATTTGTTTTTATTGTAAATCTTCGTATCAGTTTTTCCGGTTGCCAAATCAATGGACCGAACGAACAGCGAGACCTTGTTTTCTTCGTTTAACGCATTCCACAGCTTTTCGCCGAATGCTTCAAATCCGTCGGCCATTTCCACCAGCACCGGTTCTCCCTCAAAGGAAGGAATGGGGTTCCCGTTTCCCCGGTAGGTGTGGATCACATGGCCCTGTCCCGGCAGCGCGTCGGTATAATCGAAGAAGAAACGGTGTACCGCATCCGGATTTCCTTCGGCACTTTTTAAGATGGAAAGCTGGTATCCCGCGCCGCAGACCGCACCGGAAATGCGAGGGGTAAAGTTGGGACCATCCGGCTCAAAAGTCCGGGTCCGCAGGGCATCCTCAAAACTCATGCCCTTTGCCATAAAGTCGTAGATCGTGTCCGTTTGATCTCCGTTGGTTACAATCGTACTTTTGCCCAGCACCCGCACCGGTGAATAAATAATCAGCGACGGGTCGGACAGTTTAGCCGGATCAAACGCCTCTGTCCGAATGCCCTCTCCCTCGGTGACAAAAACCCGGTTGCGGCTGTTTTCACTGCGGCCCATGATAAAGTATCCGATCAGCATATGACGCCCGTCTGCAGACCGTCCCAGCACAATACCCCGCCCGGGATATTCATTGCCGGAAAGATACTCATATAAATTGATCGCTTTCATCCCATTTGCCCCTTTCCGAAATATATCATAAATTTATAAAATACAAATGGTATCATTCAGTTTCCTTTTTCCTGCTCCAGCTGCTCGCACAGCATAGCCACCGCCTGGGGCAGCAGCTTCCATTCCGCTTGCTCCATGACCCTTTTCTGCAGCAGTTCCGGCGTATCGCCGGGCAGCACCTCTACCGCCTTCTGCAGCAGGATCCTCCCTCCGTCGGGGATCTCGTTGACCAGATGCACCGTCGCGCCGGTGATCTTTACCCCGTAATCCAGCGCCGCCTGATGGACCCGCAGCCCATAAAATCCGGCTCCGCAGAAAGATGGAATCAGCGATGGGTGAATATTGAGGATCCGCTCTGGGTACGCGTCGATGACCGGTTTGCCCAGGATACTCAAAAATCCCGCCAGCACGACCAGATCAATGCCGCGGCTTTGCAGCGTTTCCACCACGGCCCGGTCGTAATCCGCCGGATCGTCAAAGCTCTTCCGGCTCACTACCACCGATTCGATACCCGCGTTTTTGGCCCGTTCCAGCGCGTATGCTTTTGGGTTGGAAGCCATGACCAGTACGATCTTTCCGTTGGGGAACGCTCCGGCCTTCTGCGCGTCTATCAGCGCCTGCAGATTGGTTCCGCCGCCGGAGACCAGCACCGCAATTTTTATCATACCCCTACCCCCTTACCGAAAGGAGACGGTATGCTCGCCTTTTTGGATTTCGCCGATGACCTTGGCTTTTTCGCCGCATCCGCAGAGGATTTCCACCGCCTTGGCTGCATCCTCTTTTTTGACTACGACGCACATGCCGATGCCCATGTTAAAGGTGTTGAACATATCCCGCTCCGGAATATTGCCCACCTCCTGAATGAGCTGGAAGATCGGCAGCACATCCACCGCATCCCGGTCAATGACTGCCTGGAAGCCCTCGGGGATGGCCCGCGGGATATTCTCGTAAAAGCCGCCGCCGGTGATATGGGAAATGGATTTGATCTGTACTTCCTCCATCAATTTGAGGATGGGTTTTACATAAATTCTGGTAGGAGTCAGCAACGTTTCTCCCAGCGGTTTGCCCAGCCGGTCGGCATAAGCGCCCAGATCGCTGTGCTCCACATCAAACACCTTGCGCACCAGGCTGAAGCCGTTGGAATGAACGCCGGAAGACGCTAAGCCGATAATCGCATCGCCCTCTTCAATGGTATTCATATCCAAAATTTTAGACTTGTCCACCGCGCCAACCGAAAAACCGGCCAGGTCGTATTCGTCCTCCGGATAAAATCCGGGCATTTCAGCAGTCTCGCCGCCTACCAGAGCGCAGCCGGCCTGCACACAGCCCTCCGCTACGCCGGAAACAATCTGCGCCACTTTTTCCGGATAGTTTTTGCCCACCGCCACATAATCCAAAAATACCAGCGGTTTGGCGCCGGCGCAGATAATATCGTTGACGCACATGGCCACG
>DFDW01000013.1:29489-54177 GCA_002369315.1 Ruminococcaceae bacterium UBA3818
ACATGGCCACGCAGTCGATGCCCACTGTGTCATGCTTATTCAAAAGAAAGGCCAGTTTCAGCTTGGTTCCCACACCGTCGGTACCGGAAACCAATACCGGCTTTTCCATCCCGGCCAGATCCATTTCAAACAAGCCGCCGAAGCCGCCAATGCCGGAAATACAGCCAGCAGTCTGGGTGCGGGCCACATGGGTTTTCATCAGTTCCACCGCTTTGTAACCGGCAGTCACGTCTACGCCTGCCGCCTTGTAGCTGTCGCTAAAGCTCTTTTCCATAAAATCACTACGCTCCATTCTGTTTATGCCGCAGCAAAATGCGGCGGCGATTTTTTGTCCGTTATATTGGATGAGATGCGGGCAAAACAGCCGCACGCATTGCGGCCTTTGGGGCCGCGTCCTTACCGAAACCGCAAAAGCGGCCGGTCACTCTTTTTTGATTTTCTGTTCAAATTTGGATTTTTCCATTTCCTTTGGCGTTGCCGCAGGGTATTCTCCGGTAAAGCATCCGCAGCAGAAGTCGCAGTGGGCTCCATCGGCGATATGCCGCACGCCCTCCACGCTCAAATATCCCAGGGAGTCAGCCCCGATGACCCGGCAAATTTCTTTCTCGCTCATCTGACAGGCGATAAGATTTTCCTTGGAATCAATGTCGGTTCCATAATAGCAAGGACTGATAAACGGCGGCGCCGACACCCGTACATGAACCTCGGTAGCGCCGGCATCCCGCAAAAGGGTCACGATTCGGGCGCTGGTTGTGCCGCGGACGATGGAATCATCTACCATAATGACCCGTTTTCCTTTGACAACCGACGCCAGGGCATTGAGCTTAATGCGGACCGAATTTTCCCGCTGCCCCTGTTCCGGCTGGATAAAAGTCCGGGCGATGTATCGGTTTTTCACAAATCCCATGCCGTATGGTATCCCCGATTCCTCCGCGTAACCCAACGCTGCGTCAAGCCCGGAATCCGGCACGCCGATCACAACGTCCGCCTCTACCGGGTGTTCCTGGGCCAAAAAGCGTCCGGCCTGGCGGCGGGCCTCATGAACCGATTTGCCCTCGATCACCGAATCGGGTCTGGCAAAGTAAACGAATTCAAACACGCAGGTATGGGCTTTTCCTTTGCAATGAGTCCGGATGCTTCGCACTCCATTCTCGTCCACCACCACAATTTCACCCGCTTCAATGTCCCGGACAAATACCGCGCCGATACTGTCCAGCGCACAGGTCTCGGAGGCGAATACGATCTGCCCCTCCGGCAGGCGGCCCATGCACAGCGGACGGAAACCGGTGGAATCCCGGGCGGCGATCAGCTTCTGCGGAGACATGATAACAAGGCTGTATGCGCCCTCCAGCTGAAACATCGCCTGTTCTACCGCCTTTTCGATAGAGGGGGTATTCAGCCGTTCCCGGGTAATAATATAGGAAATGACCTCTGAATCATTGGTCGTGTGAAAAATGGCGCCGGATAATTCCAGCTGGCGGCGCAGTTCCGCCGCATTGGTCAGATTTCCGTTGTGAGCCAGGGCCATCTGGCCTTTTACATGGCGGACCACCAGCGGCTGCGCGTTGGCGCGGCTGACTGCACCGGTGGTAGAATACCGGGTGTGTCCCACTGCCATCTGCCCCCGGCCCAAAGCTTGCAGGTGCTCCTTGGTAAACACATCCCGGACCAGCCCCAGATCCTTGTGGACCGTGATCACCCCACTGTCGTTGACCGCGATCCCGCAGCTTTCCTGTCCCCGGTGCTGCAGGGCATACAATGCGTAATAAGCATTGGCCGCAACATCGCTTCTGCCTTCTTTGTCATAAATACCAAAAACGCCGCATTCCTCATGAATCTCGTTTTGCATCTTCTTTTCTCCCGAACCGTGAGCAGGGCCGGAGTTGCCCGGCCCTGCCAGTTTGTATCCGTTTGGATTATTCGCCCAGCAGGCGCTTCATGATTTCATGATATGCGCCCTCCACATTTCCCAGGTCTCTGCGGAAACGGTCTTTATCCAGTTTTTCGCCGGTGTTGCTGTCCCAGAAACGGCAGGTATCCGGGGAGATCTCATCCGCCAGGATAATGGTTCCGTCGGGGGTCTTGCCGAATTCGATCTTGTAGTCGATCAGCTCGATGTTCAGATCTTTCAGGTAGTCGCTCAGCAGCTTGTTGATTTTGAAAGAGTAGTCTGCGATCAAATCCAGTTCTTCCTTGGTCGCAATGCCCATGGCATAAATGTGATAATCGTTGACCATTGGGTCGCCCAGCGCGTCATCTTTGTAGCAGTATTCCAGCACCGGGTGTTTCAGCTTGGTACCCTCTTCCAGTCCCAGCCGTTTGGACAAAGAGCCAGCCGCGATATTGCGGACAATCACCTCCAGCGGGATAATGGTAACCTTTTTCACCACGGTCTCCCGATCGGAGATCTCTTCCACCAGGTGGGTGGGGATACCGTTTTTCTCCAGCATTTTCATCAGGTGATTGGAAACCCGGTTGTTGATGATGCCCTTACCCTCGATGGTTCCCTTTTTCAGGCCGTTAAAGGCTGTTGCATCGTCTTTATAATCCACAATGTACAGGTTGGGATCGTCGGTCTTAAATACTTTTTTGGCTTTTCCTTCGTACAGCTGTTCAAGCTTTTTCATAAATATTTCCTCCATATTGCAATTTATTCTGACAGCCTTTCGGCTTTTCCATCCTTGTTACAGCGCCGCAACTTCCGCTTGCAGCTTTTGATCCTTTTCCAGCACCTGGGCGGCCATGGCCTTTTTCTGCGCTTCCAGCTTGTCCGCCAGCGCCGGCTCGGACAGCGCCAGGATCTGCGCGGCCAAAAGCGCCGCATTATCCGCTCCGTCGATAGCCACGGTGGCTACCGGTACTCCTTTGGGCATCTGGACGGTAGCGAGCAGTGCGTCCATTCCGTCTAATACCGACGCTTTCATCGGCACACCGATGACCGGCAGAGTGGTGTGCCCGGCCAAAACGCCGGCCAGATGAGCCGCTTTCCCGGCTGCGGCGATAATCACGCCGAACCCATTATCCCGCGCCGCAGACGCAAATTCTCCCGCTTCTTTCGGCGTACGATGGGCGGAAAACACGTGCGCTTCCACCGGAATTCCCATATCCTTAAGCGATTTGACCGCGTTTTTCATCACCGGAAAATCGCTGTCGCTTCCCATGATGACCGCAACTTTTTTCATCATATCCATCCTTTCTCCAAAAAGAAAACAGCCTGCGGGCGGACCACAGGCTGCACCTATTTTGTTTTAGAAGATACACTGCTCCCGCTGCAAAAGCCCATATGGCGACACTTGCCCCCATAAAGCCGGAAAAACGCAAAAATACAGCCGGAACCGGCCTGCTCTTTTCTCACGGGCAGTGCAGATGCGCTGATCGCCATGGCCTGTGCATCCTCCTTTTCCTTTTGATCAAACCGCGTGAAAGGGTGCGGTTTTCCATCAACAGAAACTCTATTTCCATAGTATACGAAAATCAAGAAAAAGTAAAGTCTATCCCAAAAAATCGTCGAAGAATGCAACTTTCCAAACCGGTTTTTCGAACGGTTTGTACACTCTGTCCCTGCAGTAAGCGCATCCGTGTCTTTCCCGCTGCGCCGCCGTCTTTTTGTCCCTGCGGCGGCCGGGGTGCCTTTATCCCAGCAGCTTCGCCAAAACGTCTATCGTCCGGTCGATTTCCTTCTTGCCGATCCAATAGTGGGTTACGAAGCGGTATTTCCCATCCTCTATTCCGTTGACCAGAATTCCTTTTTCCCGCATAACCGCTGGGAAAGCCTGATGGTCAAAACCGGGCTTGTCGATGGTAAAAAAGATCATACTGATCTGCACCGCGTCCATATCCACCGTTACGCCAGGCAGTGCCGCGAGCTTTTGGGCAAAGTATTTGGCGTTTTCATGATCTTCTCCCACCCGTTTGGACATTTTTTCAATGGCAATGATCCCGGCCGCCGCCAAAATACCGCATTGGCGCATGCCGCCGCCTACAATTTTGCGGTTTTTCCTGGCGCGGTCGATAAAGTCCGCGGTGGAGCATACCATCGAGCCGACCGGCGCGCACAGCCCTTTGGACAGGCAGAACATCACGCTGTCACCGTATTGGGCAATTTCTTTTGCCTCGACCCCCAGCGCCTCAGCGGCATTAAAAATCCGGGCCCCGTCCAGATGGACCGGCAGCCCATGCCGGTGGGCGGTTTCGTATACTTCTTTCATCTTTTCCAGCGGCATCACTCTGCCGTTGGACAGGGCGTTTTCCATCTCCACCAGGCCGGTGCGGGGCATGTGGATGTCATCGGGGCGAATCGCCCGCTCCACCATTTCGGCAGTCAGCTGATCGTCCTCTGTTTTGATCGTGCGCAGGCATACCCCTGAAAGCACCGCCGTTGCGCCAACCTCATGCTGCACAATGTGGGCGTTTTCGCTGCAGATCACCTCATCCCCCCGGCGGGTGTGCGTCATAATGGATACCTGGTTGCCCATGGTTCCGGAAGGCACGAACATAGCCGCCTCTTTCCCCAGCGTCCTGGCAGCCAATTCTTCCAGCTGCCGCACCGTAGGATCATCACCATATACATCATCGCCCACCGGTGCGGCAGCCATGGCGGCCCGCATCTCTTCGGTGGGCTGGGTAACCGTATCACTGCGCAAATCAATAAAGTTCATCGAAAAATCCCCCATTGTTCCAAAATTTCAGAAGATCACCGCAGAGCTTTGAAAAGTCTCGCCCTTGCCGGTACTTGCGGCCCTTTGTCTTTATTCTATCGTCTCAGGCCTTTTTGTCAACCGCCCTTTCAGGGGATTTCCATAAAGTTTGAATTTTCTGAAAAAAGGTTTCCAGCCCACAGTTAAAAATGGTATAATAATGGCATCTGACCTTTTTTAGATGTGATTGGGAGAAGAAAACATGTCAACACAGCGAAAAAACGACCTCCTTCGCCAGGGAAGCATCCTGGCCGTGGCGGGTATTTTGGTCCGGCTCATCGGCATTTTGTACCGGATCCCCATGTCCAATTTGCTGGGAGACGCAGGTAACGGAATCTATTCCGTCGCTTACGGTATCTACGGCGTCACGCTGACCTTGGCTTCCAGCAGCCTGCCGCTGGCAGTGTCCAAGCTGATTGCCCAGCGCTCCATTCAAAAACAGCATCAGAACGCTTACCGCCTGTTTCGTACCGCGCTTCTCTTCGCACTGCTCGTCGGAACGGCAGCGGCGTTGTTTCTCTTTTTCGGCGCCGATTTTTTAGAAAAGCTATATGCCCGCGAAGGATTGGCAAAGCCTCTTCGTATCGTAGCGCCCACGGTCCTGGTGATGTCAGGCTTAGGGGTTCTGCGCGGCTTTTTCCAAGGCAAAAACACCATGATCCCCACTGCTGTCTCCCAACTGCTGGAGCAGATTGTCAACGCAATTGTCAGCATTGTGGCCATCCGGCTGATGATGCAGGCTTTCGCCGAATCTGCGCAGCAATCGGCCTACGGCGCGGCCGGCGGCATCATGGGTACGCTGTCCGGCGCGCTTACCGCCTTGCTCTTTTTGATCTTTGTCTTTTTCCTGTGCCGTCCTCATTTGCGCCGCCAGCTGCGCAGCGACCCATATGGCGTCACCGAATCCCCGCAGGATATGGTGAAAGCGCTGCTGGTCACGGTCATTCCGGTCATCCTCAGCCAAACGGTTTACCAGATCGGTTTTACGCTGGATGACCTGATATTCGGTAATCTGATGGCGGCGAAAGGGATCGATAATAATACAATTAGCTCTTTACAGGGCGTTTTTAACTCTCAGTATAATATTTTAATCAACGCACCCGTCGCCGTTGCCACAGCCATGGCCTCTTCCACCATTCCCAGCATCGCCGCCTCCACTGCTTCCGGCAATCGGAGAGAAATCCGCCGCAAGGTGCGCGGCGTTATCAAATTCAATATGGCGGTGGCGATTCCTGCCGCTGTCGGGTTGGCCGTGTTAGCCCGCCCCATCTTAACGCTGCTTTTCCCTTCTCTGACAGCCTACCGTGATTTGGCTACCAACCTACTGGTATATGGCTCTTCCGCCGTGGTCTTTTTCGCGTTGTCTACCATCACCAGCGCGGTGCTGCAAAGTATCAATCAAATGCGCACGCCGGTCATCCACGGCGCCATTTCCATGGGATTGCATGTGCTGATCCTGTATCCTCTGCTCAAATTTACCAATTTGGGCATTTATGCGCTGATCATCGGCAACGTCACTTTCCCGCTGATTGTCTGCGTGCTGAATTGGCGTTCGGTAGGCCTTGCCCTTTCTTACCGGCAGGAAATCGGGAAAACCTTTGTTATCCCCCTGATTTCTTCCACAATCATGGGGTTGCTGACCTTGGGGACCTATTCTGTCCTTTTCGCTTTGACGCAGCGAAACACCCTCAGTACGGTTGCCGCTGTATTGGTCGCTGTGATCGTTTATTGCTTTTGTTTGTTGTGGTTCCGTTGCTTCTCCCGTCAGGAATTGTATGATCTTCCTTTCGGCGGCCGGATTGTGCAGCTGGCCCAGCGGCTGCATCTGTTGCCCTGATACAGGTCACCCGGCAAGAATGAGCGTAAACGCGCTGCAAATAGCACGTTTTTTCTCCTATTCTCAAGGTTCCACAAATGTATGAATGTATTTGCACCAAGGGCTTTCTTTCGGGCAAGATTTCGTCGGATGAAAAGGTACCTCCCGGTAACAGCATATCAAAAAGCGCCTGCGGCAAAGGGCGCTTTTTTTGATTGGATTCTGCCGTCAAAGGTCAAAACCTGCTGTTTTCTCGGCCCTTTTTTCGCTACAGCGAATCAGAAACCGACACGATTCGATTCCAGGTGGTGCGCCGGATAACGCCATCTGCATCCATCCCAAACAGCCGTTGGAAAGTGCGTACCGCATTGTCGGTAGCTGTTCCGTAAATACCGTCAGCTAACAGTACCGGTATTCCCGTATAGATTCTCCCAATGGCATTAAGGCTGTTCTGCATGATTCGGACGGTATCTCCGCGCGATCCTACCCGCAGCGCTTCTCCCGGATAAACCGGCGGGCTGCCGGAACCGGCATCAATGCCCTCCTTTAAATTGCGGCATGCCAACTGCAGCTGCCGCCAGGTCTCCGGCCCCACGATTCCGTCAGCCATCAAGCTAAACGCATTTTGAAAAGCTTTGACCGCATTTTCCGTAGCTGTTGTAAAACTCCCGTCTGCTGCGGCGATGAGCGGCACGCTTTCATAGAACCGGCCTATGATCCGCAGCCAGACCTGCAGCTGTTCCACCGATTCTCCGGTAGCTCCGTTTCGCAGCGGATGCCCCGGATAGTCTTCCGCCGCCGGCTCAAACATGCTCTTTTCAGAAGAAAGCTCCGCCAATTGGGTCACCGCCGTGTATATGTAGGAAATTTGGTACCAGGTTGCTTTTCCCACAATACCGTCCACCGTCAGATTGAAAATCCGTTGAAAAGTTTGCACCGCACTTTCGGTGGCGCTTCCGAATTGTCCGTCCGCTGTCAGCTTCAAAATCGCCGGATAATTTTTCGAGATTCGCCTCAGTTGCCGCTGTACTACGCGAACCGAACTGCCCAAGGAACCAAAACGAAGCGGTGTGCCCGGATAGGCTTCCGGTACGCCTGAAATCTGTGCTGCCTGTACCAGGGAGAGGCGCTCTTTGCAAAAATGCTGTAATATGCCCAACGGCGTATCTCCCCGATTTGCCAGTGCTACCGTCTCCCATCGCTCCAGGTCCAGACAGATGATCTGGCAGCTATCATTATCCTTTTTGTATAAACATTTTTCAAAATTACTTTTTTGAGGATAAATGTCAAAAATTTCATCTACAATCCGGTCAATATTGGAAAAAGTATTTCGATGATGGACAAACGCCTGATCGGAAAAGGCCGAGTTGGTAATGTCAAACGAATAACCCCGACTGCGGTACCATCCGGTCAAAATCCGGTTTAAGACCAGCGAAATTTGGCGGTAAATATTGGCGCGCAGGGCGTTTTCCGGCCAGGTGGGATAAAGTTCGCTGGATGCCACATTTTTGATATAATTGCGAAAGCTCACCGTCACCTGCGGCGCGGCGGCATCATCTGGCTGCCCCAGGTGGACCGTCACATATTGCGGGATAATGACGCGGGACGTAATCCTACCATTGGAATACTCGGCCAAGCTTGGCTGCGGCGGCCCCATCAAATCGTGGACCGGTATCCGGGAAACACCCACTTCCGTCTGACACGCTTGGGCAGGGACCATTTCCACCTGCTGTATGGATTCCACCCCTGCAAAAATCTGTATGCCAAGAATGAACTGAGGCTGATAACCGCACATTCTCACAACGATGTCATAAACGCTGTAAGGGACTGTTTGCTCTTGCGGATGCTGAGACAGCGCCGGGTCGGGCGCATACAAGGTTACCGGTTCGGTCCGCCCGGATTCATCGGTCATCAGCCTGGCAATGGGTGGATTTTCACCCTGCCACTCGCCTGCATCATAGATTTCAACCAGCGCGCCGGGCAGCGGAAGCGCTTCCCGTGCGATAAAAACCTCCACGCGCAATGTTCCTGTGCTCAAAAAAGAATCCCTCCTGTCTGCTGAAATAAATCTTTTTTATCTTATGCAAGCAGCCGCTCTGGCGCTATCAAAACAAAAAAGAGACGCCGCTAGGGCGTCTCTTTTTCTTGCATATCCACTTTTAATCCCGAATAACTTCTTTCCATTTTCCGGTCCGGTACCGCAGGAAAAACAGAATGCATCTGACACACTGATCGGCGCACATCGCAAGACACGCTGCCTCCAATCCGAAACCCAGCACCCGGATTCCGATGACAGTACCCAAAATCCGAACGCCCCACATGGATGCGGTGATGATGATAAAGGTCCACTTGGTGTCGCCCGCGCCGCGCAGCGCACCAGCCAACACCTGCGCCAGCATCTGCGGGACCTGGATAAACGCGTCGTATTGCAAGCAGATGGTGCCCAAAGCAATTACCGCCAGATCCGGCGTAAACATCCGCAGAATTGGGCTTGCGAATACGTATAGCATCACGCTCATAAAGAACATGACGATTCCCGCGATTTTTGCCGTCATTTTCACATATTTTTCTGCCAGATCCGGGCGCTTTGCCCCCAAAGACTGTCCCACCAGAGTGGTCGCCGCGGTAGCAAAAGCAAATCCCGGCATAAAGCACATACCTTCCGCCGTCAGGTATAAGGAGTTCGCCGCAACTGCCACCGTGCCCAATGTCGCAATGGTGCTGGTGGTAATAATTCCCGCAGAGGACATTGCAATCCGTTCAAAGGCCGCTGGCAGACTGATACGAAATACCGTTTTCAAAATAGCCCAGTCTGGCAGATAGCGCCCTTTGAGCGTCAGCTGCATCGGCCCTTTCTTCAGAAAGATGACGGCCAGCATAATCAATGCTCCCAACGTCGCTGACCCCGAGGTGGCAGCTCCTGCTCCCGCAACGCCCCACCCAGCGCCGATCATGGTAAATTCCAGCCCAAACAGCGATATCGTCCGAGTAGGGTAAATGAGCAGAAAGTTACCGATTACATTCACGATATTAACGCCGATATTGACGAACATGGGCGTTTTGGTATCTCCATACCCACGCATAATGGAAGTAATAATCATCGACATGGTGCGGAAAATCAGCGAAGCCGCGATAATCCGGTTGTAGATTGCCGCATCGGACAGAATTTCCGGCTGGGCGCCCATCCAAAGGGGAATTTTTTTCGCCAACAGCAGCAACGCACCCATCAGCGGAAGCCCCAACGATACAACAACCAACAGGGCCTGGCGCATCAGGTCTTTCGCCCGCTGCAGGTCTTCCGCGCCGATTGCTCTGGAAATCATCGCCGTAAAGCCAACGCCAATGGCCATGATCGTTCCGTTTACCAGCATATTCGGCGAGTTGCTGATGCTCACCGCCGCAGTCGCGTTTGCGCCCATCGAGCCAACCATTGCCGTATCCACATAGCTGACCAGCGATACCAAAATCTGTTCAACAAATACCGGCCACGCGAGCATGACAATGGTGAAACTGGGCCTTCGGTTCTCATCCACCACACTTATTTTTTGCGCGCTCAAATCAATCCCTCTTTCATCCGGACATTATCCAGAGGTTATAATGTCCTATAACATTCGCAACATAGTTCAGTTTAACATAGAAGATTCCGTTTGAATATGGTACTATTCCATAAATATTTTCTGTTTGACTGTATATTCTGAATAAAAATTTCAAAGAAAACGTTTTCGTTTTTTTGTTAAAAAATTTTCTTTTGGCAGGTGCCGTTGATTCGGCGCCTTGTCAAATGTTTCGAATCATACTATAATAAAAAAAATAAGAAGCGAGGTGTATCTGATGTCATCCAAAGAGAAAGCTTTGTCCATTCTGGCTTATTTCGGTCCGCTTTTCCTGCTTGCGGTTCTGCTGGCTCCCGAATCCCATTTTGCAAAATACCACGCCAATCAGGGATTGGTGCTCTTCCTCGCGGAAGTCGTCGTGGGAATCGTCATTGCAATCGGCCGTCATATTCCCCTCATCGGGTGGACATTCCAGCTTTTGAATATTCTGATCGTTATCCTGTTCTTTCTCGGCCTTGCCCACGCCATTCAAGAGGTGGAGGAACCGCTTCCTTTTATCGGTGGGATTGAGATTTTAAAATAGGTATTTTTAAAAGCATCTGTTTTCCAATCAAAAAGCGCCCTTTTATAAAAGGGCGCTTTTTTCATTGGTTTTCAGGCAAAAACACTGTGGTTTCTACGATTCTTGTCCGTTTTTTACCGCACGGCGGGTCATCAGGAACATATACACACCCATACCGCAGATCAGGATATACCCGATAACGCTATAGCGATCCGGCAACTGGCCGAACAGGAAAAACCCCAGGATTGCCGAGAAAATAACCTGTGTATAGTCATAAACGGAAATCTCCCGAGCCGGCGCATACGTATACGCCGCGGTGATGGCAAACTGGCCGCCCGCTCCGGCAGCTCCCGCCAAAAGCAGAAAAAGCAATTGCTTCGCTTCCATCGGCTGATAGAAAAACAGCAGGTACGGAAGCGTTACCAGGCAGGAAAAGGCCGAAAAAAACAGCACGATCAGCGGCCCTTTTTCTCCATTTTCCCCCTTCATTCCCAGCTTGCGGACCATGGTATAGGCAACGCCCGCCCCCAAGCCGCCCACCAGGCCGATCAGCGACGGAACCAGGTCCATGTTGGAAAAAGTGGGTTTGATGATGAATAAACTTCCGACAAAGGAACCCAGCACTGCCACAATTTGATAAAGCTTCAAATTCTCTTTCAAAAGCAGAAAAGAAAACAGGATCGCGAAAAAAGGCGACATTTTATTGAGCATTGTCGCGTCTGAAAGCACCAAATGGTCTACCGCGTAAAAATTGCAGATTACGCCGATCGTCCCTGCGGCGGCACGGGTGAACAGCAGCCAGAAGTTGTCCTTTTTCCAGCGTACCGGCGTCCCGGATTTTTTCAGAACCGCATAAGCAAAAACCAGCGCGACAATGTTTCGGAAAAACGCTTTCTGCATGGCGGGCAGATCGCCGGATGCCCGAACGCACGCATTCATGATGGCAAAGCAGAATGCTGCCGCCAGGATACACAAAATTCCCTTATACCGTTTACTCATCTTTTTCTCTCCGCATTTCCAAAATAAAGTAACCTTACTCACTCTATGCCTTTTTTCTGTAAATGTCAATGGCTATTTCGCGGCGAATCATCTTCCATCCGGACGGGAACGAACATGCCGGCGAAATTCCGCAAGGAAGTACCGGCCTCTATCCCGTAAGAAGGAAATGGGTTGCGGGCCATACCGCCATTGCCGAGGGAAAAAGGCACAAAAAACGGATGCAGGTTTTCTGCATCCGTTTTCGTGCTTTGTCGGTTATACCAGTTCGATGATCGCCATTTCAGCAGCGTCACCACGACGGGGACCAACTTTGATGATGCGGGTGTAACCGCCGTTTCTCTCTTTGTATTTCGGAGAGATCTCATCAAATACTTTTTTAGCCACGGTCTCTTTCGTAATGAAAGAATATACCTGGCGTTTCGCATGAAGGCTGTCGTTTTTGCCGATCGTAATGATCTTCTCAGCCATGGAACGAACTTCTTTCGCTCTTGTCACAGTGGTCTCGATCTTGCCGTTTTCCAGCAGATAGGTAACCATGGCTCTGAGCATTGCTTTTCTATGGTCGGTCGTTCTGCCGAGCTTTCTTGCACCTGGCATGGAAATTCACTCCTTTACCTGGAATAGTAAGAATTATTCATCGTCATGGGTGAGGTTAAAGCCCAGTGACTGGAGCTTGGAAATAACCTCCTCCAAGGATTTTTTACCGAGGTTGCGAACTTTCATCATTTCTTCCTCGGACTTGCTGATCAAATCTTCCACCGTGTTGATGCCTGCGCGTTTCAGGCAGTTGAAAGAACGCACAGACAGGTCAAGTTCTTCAATGGTCATCTCAAGGATCTTTTCTTTTCCGTTGTCATCCTTTTCCACCATGATCTCGGTGTGATAGGCTTCATCGGAAAGATCAACAAACAAGTTGAGATGTTCGTTGAGGACCTTGGCGCCTAAAGAAACGGCTTCTTTTGCAGAAATGGTACCGTCCGTCCAAACTTCCAGTGTCAGCTTATCGTAGTCGGTAATCTGCTCGACACGGGTATTTTCCACAGTGTAGTTTACTTTCAGCACAGGGGTGTAGATACTGTCAACCGGGATAACGCCCAGGACAGAAGGGCCGGCTGCCGACTGCATCTGCTTATTCCGCTCTGCCGGTACATAGCCGCGGCCGCGGTCCAAAGTCAGTTCCATATACAGTTTCGCACCCGCACCTAAAGTGGCAATATGCATGCCGGGGTTTAAAATCTCAACCTCCGAATCGGTGGTGATGGAGTCGGCGGTCACTTCACACTCGCCCGCCGCATCGATCACAACGGTTTTGGGTCCGTCGCAGAAAAGCTTTGCGGTCAGGTTTTTGATGTTGAGGACGATCTCGGTCACATCTTCCTTCACACCGGGGACAGTCGAGAATTCATGCTGAACGCCATCGATTTTGATCGACGTAACAGCAACGCCAGGGAGCGAGGAGAGGAGCACCCTGCGCAGGCTGTTGCCCAACGTGGTGCCGAAGCCGCGCTCGAGAGGTTCAACGACGAATTTGCCGTATGTGCCGTCCGGCTTGATTTCAGCCGTCTCAATTCTTGGCTTTTCAATTTCAATCAAAGTAAACCCTCCTTATAGGACAAACATCGGGTTTGTCATGTTGATCGCGTTCCCTTGCCGATTATCTAAAACACGCAATTCCAAAGCCAAACGATCCCTGGCTGCCAAAAATTTCTGGCAGCGCGGACCCGTTCTTATTTGGAGTACAACTCTACGATCAGATGCTCCTCAACCTCGAGGTCGATATCCTCACGATTGGGCAGACGAACAATAGACGCTGTCATCTGGTCGCTGTTTTTGTCAATCCACATAGGAACCGGACGAGCACCGTTGATCTCAACGATCGATTTCAGTTTTTCGCTGTTTTTGAAGCCATCAGCAACAGCAATCACATCGCCCGCTTTGCAAAGATAAGAGGGAATATTTACTTTCTTTCCGTTTACGGTAAAGTGACGGTGCAGGACCAACTGTCTTGCTTCTTTTCTGGAATTGGCAAATCCAGCTCTGTAAACGATGTTGTCCAGACGGCTTTCCAGATAACGCAGCAGGTTTTCACCGGCCATACCGGGTCTTCTCTCTGCCATTTCATAGTAGTGGTAGAACTGGTTTTCAGATACGCCGTAGAAACGTTTGGTTTTCTGTTTCGCGCGCAGCTGAATGCCATATTCGGAAACTTTTTTGCGGCCCTGGCCATGCTGGCCGGGAACAGCGCCTTTCCGGGTTACGATTGCACATTTATCGGAATAGCATCTCTCACCCTTCAGGAACAGCTTTTGGCCTTCTCTTCTGCACAGTCTGCAGGAAGCACCAGTATATCTTGCCATATGGTTATACCTCCTTGATGGTTAGACGCGTCTTCTCTTAGGCGGGCGGCATCCGTTGTGGGGAATCGGGGTCACGTCTTTGATCATGCTGACCTCCAGACCGGCAGCCTGCAGCGCACGGATCGCAGCTTCACGGCCGGAGCCAGGACCCTTTACATATACTTCAACGGTTTTCAGTCCATGTTCCATCGCAGCTTTCGCAGCGGTTTCCGCAGCCGTCTGCGCAGCAAACGGAGTCGACTTTTTGGAGCCTCTGAAGCCCAGGCCGCCGGCGCTTGCCCAGCTGAGCGCATTACCCTGTACATCGGTAATGGTTACGATGGTATTGTTGAAAGTGGACTGGATATGAGCCGCACCACGTTCGATATTCTTCTTCTCACGGCGTCTGCGGGTGGCTTTTTTTGTTACGGCTTTTGCCATCTCAGTTATCCCTCCCTAATTACTTCTTCTTGTTGGCGATTGTCTTCTTCGGACCTTTGCGGGTACGAGCGTTGGTCTTGGTGCGCTGTCCTCTTACGGGCAGGCCTTTTCTGTGACGCAGACCGCGGTAGCATCCGATTTCGGTCAATCTTTTAATGTCCAGAGCGACAGCACGGCGCAGGTCGCCTTCTACCTGCAAATGCTTGTCAATATACTCACGCAGCTTGGACACATCATCTTCGGACATATCTTTTACTCTGATATCAGGGTTTACGCCAGTCGCTTTCAGAATATCAGAAGCGGTTTTGCGGCCGATACCATAGATATAGGTCAGTCCGATCTCAATGCGTTTCTCTCTGGGCAAGTCAACACCAGCTATACGAGCCATACTTTTGTTGCACCTCCATTATATCGGTTGCCACATCCGCCCGGCAGCCGCATGCGCGGCGGGACGGCGTGGTTCTCGCGCCATTAGCCCTGGCGCTGTTTGTGCTTGGGATTGGAGCAAATCACCATGATGCGGCCTTTGCGCTTGATGATTTTGCACTTTTCGCAAATGGGCTTAACGGAAGGTCTGACTTTCATTTTCAAATACCTCCTTGTACCTTTCCGAAACGGAACCTATTTCGAACGCCATGTAATGCGTCCCTTGGTCAGGTCGTACGGGGACATTTCAACCGTGACCTTATCACCCGGCAGAATGCGGATGAAATTCATTCTTAATTTGCCGGAAATATGCGCTAAAATCACATGCTTATTCGGCAGTTCTACCTGAAATTGAGCGTTGGGCAAAGCTTCGAGGACTGTACCTTCAATCTCAATGACGTCTTCCTTAGACAAGTAAATACCTCCCTTTGGTCCGCGCAGGGCTTATGCATTTTTTTCATCCTGACCCGCAGGATAGTTGAAAGAATGCAGCAGCCGCTTCAATTGATTGTTCGTCGTAAACTCTTTTTCATCCACCCGCGTGTTGGTCGCGCGCAGATGTTTTTGGTTTTTCCGTTTGGGCTTTTCCAGCGGACGAACCTTGCCGTCTGCAATCCAGGCAAATCCGTCTTCTGTTTTCACGACCAGATAAAATCGCTGGGCGTCCCGCCCGGAAATGGATTTTACGACACAGCCTTTTACGATCTCCATATCCGGCCCCCTTAAGGCGTGGTCAGGATCACCGGCCCTTGCTCAGTGATCGCGATGGTGTGCTCAAAATGAGCCGACAGACTGCCGCTTCTGGTCACGACTGTCCAATCGTTATCCAAAACGCGCACACCTTCTCCCGCCTGATTTACCATCGGCTCGATGGCGATGGTCATACCGGGAACCAGCCGAACGCCATGTCCGGCCCGGCCAAAGTTGGGGATCTCGGGATCTTCATGCAGGTTATGGCCCACACCGTGCCCCACATACTGGCGGACAACGGAAAAGCCGTTCTGCTCCACCAGCGCCTGAACCGCCGCGCCAATATCGCCGACCCGATTGCCGGCTTTGGCTGCCTCAATGCCCAGATACAGGCTTTTTTGCGTTACGTCCAGAAGCTTTTGAGCCTCTTCGCTGATTTGGCCCACCGGAAAGGTAAACGCATTGTCGCCGTGGAACCCATCAATACAGGCGCCCACGTCCACGCTGACGATATCTCCTTCCCGCAGGACCCTCTGTGAAGAGGGAATCCCGTGAATCACTTCGTCGTTTACCGAAATACAGGCCGTCCCGGGGAAGCCGCCGTATCCCAAAAAGGACGGCTTAGCTCCCTGGCTGACGATAAAATGGTGCAGGATCCGGTCCAGCTCCAGCGTGGTCATTCCCGCGCGGATCTGTTCGCCGGCCACCACCAATGCCTGTGCGGAGATCTGGCAGGCTTTTTTCATCCTCTCCAGCTCCGATTTGTTTTTTAGCTGAATCATACTTACGCCTCCAGCGCTTTGAGCACAAGCGCGCTGGTCTGGGCCACTTCCTCCTGGCCTTCGATCACCGTAAGTTTTCCGGCCTTTCTGTAATAATCGCACAGAGGCTCGGTGGATTCGTGATAAACTTTCAGGCGTTCCTTCACCGTTTCCGGTTGGTCATCCTTGCGGATTACCAGTTTACCGCCGCATTTATCGCACATTTCCCCTTTGGAGGAAGGCTTGAAATCAACGTGGTAGCTGGCACCGCAGCTTTCACAAACCCGTCTGCCGGACAAGCGCTTTTGAATCGTCTCATCCGGAACCTCAATATCCAGAACCTTATGGATCACAACGCCCATGGCGTCGAGCGCCTCGGCCTGCGGAACCGTTCTGGGAAAACCGTCCAGGATAAAACCGTTTTTGCAGTCTTCCTGTGCCAGTCTTTCTTTGATAATCGCGATTACGACCTCATCCGGGACCAAAGAGCCTGCGTCCATGTAGGACTTGGCTTTCTGTCCCAATTCGGTGCCGTTTTTTAATGCCTCGCGGATAATGTTGCCGGTGCTGATGGCCGGGATCTGCAGTTTATCGCAAATCACCTCAGCCTGGGTGCCTTTGCCCGCGCCCGGTGCGCCTAACAGGATCAAATTCATATTCGTTCCTCCATTATTCCAGGAAGCCTTTGTAATGGCGCATCATCATTTCGGACTCCAACTGACGGACCGTATCCAGCGCAACGCCGACAACGATCAGGATGGAGGTACCGCCCAACGAAATGTTCATACCGGTGATGGCAGTGAGCAGAATCGGCAGGGTGGCAACCAGGCCCAAAAACAGAGCGCCGACCAACGTGATCTTGGAGATGACCTTGGTGATAAACTCTGCAGTAGGTCTGCCGGGACGAATACCCGGAATCGCGCCATTGTTCTTTTGCAGATTATTGGCCATTTCCACGGGATTATACTGAATTGCCACATAGAAATAGTTGAACATGACAATCAGCAGAATGTAGAGCATCGCATACCAGCCGGTATTGTAGTTGAAGATGCTCAAGAACTTATACAGCAATCCATCGGTATTCATCGGCACAAACGCCTTGATCGTGCCGGGGATTGCCAGAATAGAGCTGGCAAAGATGATCGGCAGAACGCCGGACATATTGACTTTGATCGGCATGAACGTGGACTGACCACCGTACATTTTCCGGCCAACTACCCGTTTGGCGTACTGAACCGGTATTCTTCTTTCTGCCGAGGTCATGATAACAATGAAAACGATCATGGCCAAAAACAGAATCAGAACCAGCGGCACATAGAAGTAGTACTTGACCGACTGGGAACCCATCTGGAAGTACTGCCACATTTTCAGCGCCGCAGAGCCGCCGCGGGACAGGATACCGGCGAACAGGATCATCGAAATGCCGTTGCCGATGCCGCGGGCATCGATCTGGTCACCCAAAAAGACGATCAGGGCAGAACCTGCGGTGAAGGTCAGAATAATGACCAGTGCCGAGAAAAATCCGGCAAAGCCCTTGGTGTAAACCAAAGCACCCTGGTTCTTTAACAGGAACCAGTAAGCCAGTGCCTGAACAAAACCCAAACCAATACCGGTGTACCGGGTGATCCGGTTGAGTTTCTTTCTTCCATCCTCGCCCTCTTTGCTCATCCGTTCCAAAGCGGGAATCGCAACTGTTAACAGCTGGATTACGATGGAGCCGGTGATGTAGGGGCTGATGGACATAGCGAAGACCGTTGCATTGGAGAATGCACCACCGGTCAGAACGTCGATGTATCCCAATAGGTTTCCGTCGCCCGCATTGGCCATCCAGGCCTGCATGACGCTTGCGTCCAGAAACGGAACGGGAATAGCGCTGCCGATACGGAAAATCAGCAGAATCAGCGCGGTGAAAAGAATCTTCTTCCTCAAGTCCGCGATTTTCCACGCGTTTCTAATGGTATCGAACATTCTTATTTCACCTCGGCCTTCCCGCCTGCCTCCTCAATTTTCTGCTTGGCAGACGCGGAGAAAGCAGCAACATTCACGGTCAGCTTCTTGGTCAGCTCACCGTTGCCAAGAACCTTTACGCCGTCAAGTGTTTTCTTCAGAAGCCCAGCGGCAAGAATTGCGTTGGTATCTACAACAGCGCCGTCCTCAAAGCAATTCAGATCGGACACATTGATCGTAGCATACTTGGTAGCAAAGATATTGTTGAATCCTCTTTTAGGGATTCGTCTTGCCAGCGGCATCTGGCCGCCCTCAAAGCCGGGTCTTACACCGCCGCCGGAACGGGCATTCTGGCCCTTATGGCCCTTGCCCGCCGTTTTACCGTTGCCGGAACCGTGACCTCTGCCTTTACGGAAGACGTCTTTGTTGGAACCAGGCGCCGGAGAAAGCTCGTGCAATTTCATGGTACTCGCACCTCCTTGTTTTACGCTTCGGTTACCTCAACGAGGTGAGAAATCTTGGCAATCTTGCCGCGGGTGGCCTCGTTATCAGGCTGCGTTGTCTCGTTACCGATTTTTTTGAGTCCCAGAGAGTACGCAGTGGCAATCTGGTCTTTTTTTCTGCCGTTCAGGCTTTTAACCAATTTGATTTTCATAGCCATGCTACCTCCTTAACCCAAAATCTGCTCAACGGATCTGCCGCGGATCGCAGCGACCTCGTCAACGCTTTTCAAAGACGCCAGACCAGCGATGGTGGCGCTTACAACATTGCAGGGATTGTTGGAACGCAGGCATTTGGTACGGATATCGCTGATGCCTGCAACTTCCATTACCGCACGGACAGGGCCGCCTGCGATAACACCAGTACCGCGGGGAGCCGGTTTCATCAGCACGCGGCCTGCGCCGAACGCACCGATTACTTCGTGAGGAATGGTCGTTCCTTTTAAGGAAACGTGGATCAGATTTTTCTTGGCGTCCTCAATTCCTTTGCGGATCGCGTCCGGAACCTCGGAGGACTTACCCAATCCAAAGCCGATGGTGCCGTTGCCGTCGCCGACAACAACCAGCGCGGCAAATTTGAAGATACGACCGCCTTTAACCGTTTTGGATACGCGGTTAATGGCAACGACCTTCTCTTGCAGGTCCAAAGTAGAACCATCAATTCGAGCCATGTATTCTCCTCCTCCTTTAGAATTTCAGACCGCCTTCACGGGCGCCTTCCGCCAATTCTTTGACACGTCCGTGATAGATATAACCGCTTCTGTCGAAGACGATTTCGGAGATTCCTTTCTCCTGTGCTTTCTGGGCGATGGCCATGCCGACCTTTTTCGCCGCTTCTTTGTTTCCGCCAAAGCCTTCGAACCCTTTTTCCATCGAAGATGCGCTGGCCAGCGTTACGCCGGCTACATCGTCGATCAGCTGGGCATAGATGTGCTTTGCGGAGCGGAAAACATTCAGGCGGGGACGAGCCGCAGTGCCGCTGATTTTATTGCGGACTCTGGCGTGTCTTTTCAGCCTGGCAGTATTTTTATCCGGCTTTTTCACCATTTGTGACTCACTCCTTTAACTACTTCTTGCCTTTACCAGCCTTACCCTCTTTGCGGATGATAACTTCATTCGCATACTTGATACCCTTGCCTTTATAAGGCTCCGGCGGGCGTTTCTCGCGGATTTCGGCTGCAAACTGACCAACTTTCTGTTTGTCGGGTCCGTTAACGATGATCTTGTTGGGGGCGGGAACGTCAATGGTGATGCCGTCGATTTCGGGCACGATCACCTGATGAGAGAAGCCCAGCACCATAACCAGATTTTTACCCTGCTTAGAAGCACGGTAACCTACGCCGTTTACCTCCAGCTCTTTGCTGAAGCCATGGGCGCAACCTTCAACCATATTGGAAATCAAAGTACGGGTCAAACCGTGCAAGCTTCTGTGCGCTTTGTCATCGGTGGGGCGTTTTACTTCGATCACGCCGCCTTCCAGTGTGATTGCCATATCCTTGTTAAAGGTTTGGGTCAAAGTTCCTTTCGGTCCTTTAACCGTCACGGTAGAGCCGTCGATCTTTACGTCAACACCGGCGGGAACCGCGATGGGTTTTCTACCAATTCGAGACATATCAGTGCACCTCCTTGCTTACCAAATATAGGCCAGTACTTCACCGCCAACATGCTCTTTGCGAGCCTGTTTGTCGGTCATCACGCCTTTAGACGTGGACATAATCGCAATGCCCAGGCCTTTCATGACCTTCGGCATATTCTCAGTGTCAGCGTAGATACGCAGGCCGGGTTTGGAAACACGGCGCAGCCCGCTGATGACCTGAGACTTGTTGGGACCATATTTCAAAGTGATATGAATGATACCCTGCTTGCCGTCTTCAACAATCTGGAACGATTTGATGAAGCCTTCATCCAACAGAATCTGGGCAATCGCCTTTTTCATGTTGGAAGCGGGCACATCAACGGTATCATGTTTTGCGGAATTCGCATTTCTGATACGAGTCAGCATATCAGCGATTGCATCGGTGATGTGCATGTAATCAACCTCCTTTGCTCGTGCTTACCAGCTAGCCTTTTTAACGCCCGGGATCTGGCCTTTGTATGCCAGCTCTCTGAAACAGATACGGCAAATGCCGAATTTGCGAAGATAGGCGTGGGGTCTGCCACAGATCTTGCATCTGTTATATGCTCGAGTGGAGAATTTGGGTGCCTGCTGCTGTTTGTTGATCATGGATTTTTTAGCCACCTACAAAACCTCCTTCTTACTTGGCAAACGGAGCGCCCATCAGAGCCAGCAGCTCACGAGCCTCTTCGTCTGTATTGGCGGTCGTGACAAAGCAGATGTCCATACCGCGCACTTTATCGATCTTATCGTAGTCGATTTCGGGGAACAACAGCTGCTCACGCAAACCCATGTTGTAGTTTCCTCTACCATCGAAGCCGTTGGGGTTGATTCCTCTGAAGTCACGAACGCGGGGCAGAGCGATGTTGAAGAGTCTGTCCAAAAACTCATACATGGTCTCGCCGCGCAGGGTTACTTTCGCACCAATGGTCATGCCTTCACGAAGTTTAAAGTTCGCAACGGATTTTTTTGCTTTACAGGGAACAGCTTTCTGACCGGTGATCTTGCCCAGGTCAGAGATAATAGCGTCGATTACCTTGGGATTATCGCGTGCTTCACCGCAGCCCACGTTGACAACGATCTTCTCAAGTTTCGGAATCTGCATGACGCTTTTGTAGCTGAATTTTTTCATCAGAGCCGGAGCTACGTCTTTCACGTAGTAATCTCTCATTCTGGCCATGTTTTTTCCTCCTTCTTAGAAAGTTTCACCGCAGTGCTTGCACATACGCATTTTAGAGTCGCCATCCACTTTGTGGGCCAGGCGGGTGCCTTTGCCGCACTTGGGGCATACCAACATTACTTTGCAGGCGTACAGCGGGGCTTCTGCTTTCACAATGCCGCCGGGCTCACCCATTCTGCGAGGCTTTACATGTTTGGTTACCATGTTGCAGCCTTCGATAATGACTTTGCGCTCGGTGGGGCTTACTTCCAGCACCTTGCCCTTTTTGTTCTTGTCCTTACCGGACAGGATGATGACTGTATCGCCTTTTTTGACGTGAACCTTATTCACTTTACAGCGCACCTCCAATTACAGAACCTCTGGGGCGAGGCTTAAAATTTTGAGATAGTCTTTCTCACGAAGCTCTCTCGCAACCGGCCCAAAAATACGCGTACCCCTTGGGTTTTTATCTTCTCTAATAATAACTGCCGCATTCTCGTCGAAACGGATATAGGTGCCGTCGTCGCGGCGAATGCCTTTGGCAGAACGAACGATTACTGCTTTCACGACGTCGCCTTTTTTCACTACGCCACCGGGAGCAGCTTTTCTGACGGAAGCCACTACCACATCGCCGATGTTGGCGTATCTTCTGCGGGAGCCGCCCAGCACGCGGATGCACATCAATTCTTTCGCACCGGTGTTGTCTGCTACCTTCATCAAGGTCTGCATCTGAATCACAGAATGTTCCTCCTTTCGATTATTAACATTGGTGTAGGATTATTTCGCTTTTTCGATGATCTGGACAACACGCCAGTTCTTATCCTTGGAGATCGGGCGGGTTTCCATGATCATGACTCTATCACCAATTCCGCATTCGTTCTTCTCATCATGAGCTTTGAACTTTACGGTTCTTTTGATAATCTTTTTATAAAGGGGGTGTTTTACATTGTCCTGGATCGATACGACGACGGTTTTATCCATCTTGTCGCTGACAACTTTGCCGACCCTCGTTTTTCTGAGGTTTCTTTCCACAGCTTAAATCCTCCCTTCGTTTACTGCACGTTTTTCATTTCCAACTGACGCAGCACCGTTTTGATGCGCGCGATGTCTTTTTTGACTTCTTTCATCCGCATGGGATTCTCCAGTTGGTTGATGGCGTGCTGGAAGCGCAGGTTGAAAAGCTCGGCTTTGAGTGCGGTCAGCTTTTCGTTCAACTCGGCATTGCTCAACTCACGAATCTCCGAAGCCTTCATTACTCTTCACCCTCCTCTGCTTCCTGTTCTTTCACAACAAATTTGGTCTTGATCGGCAGTTTATGGCTTGCCAGACGGAACGCCTCGCGGGCCAGCTCCTCGGAAACGCCGCCGATCTCAAACATCACTCTGCCGGGTTTTACAACGGCAACCCAGTACTCGGGGGAACCTTTACCGGAACCCATTCGAGTTTCAGCCGGTTTCTGAGTGATCGGTTTGTCCGGGAAGATTTTGATCCATACCTGACCGCCACGTTTGATGTAACGGGTCATGGCAATACGGGCCGCCTCAATCTGACGGGAGGAGATCCATGCGGGCTCCAGTGCCTGGAGGCCGTAATCGCCGTAAGTTACGGTGTTGCCTCTCATGGCTTTACCGGTCAGACGTCCTCTGTGGACTCTGCGGTATTTTACTCTTTTCGGCAGAAGCATTAGTTTTTGCCTCCTTCCTTACGAGGCTGCTTTTTGCTATCGGCCAGAACGTCGCCGGTGTAGATCCACACCTTTACGCCGATCTTGCCGTAGGTGGTATCCGCCTCTGCAAAGCCGTAATCGATATCGGCGCGCAGGGTCTGCAGCGGAATGGTGCCCTCGTGATAATGTTCGCTACGCGCGATCTCCGCTCCGCCCAAACGGCCGGAAACATTGACCTTGATGCCCTTGGCGCCCAGCTTCATCGCACGACCGATGGCCTGCTTCATCGCACGGCGGAAAGACACGCGGCGCTCCAGCTGAGTGGCGATGCTCTCGGCAACCAGCTGCGCGTTTTTGTCCGCTTGCTTTACTTCAACGATGTTGATGAGAACCGCAACGGGGGTCTCTTTTCCTTCGTTGATCATTTTTTCACACTGCTGGCGCAGTTTCTCGATATCCGCACCGCCGCGACCGATTACCATGCCGGGGCGCGCGCAATGGATATGGATTCTGACTTTGGCGGCGTCACGCTCAATCTCGATGCGGGGAACGCCGGCGCCATACAGGGTCTTCTTCAGAAATTTGCGAAGTTTGTAGTCCTCGACGAGGATATCGCCGAAAGCATCATCCTTAGCAAACCAGCGGGAATCCCAATCTTTGATAACGCCCACGCGAAGACCGTGGGGATTTACTTTCTGTCCCATAGTTTACCTCCTTCTTTCAGCTTATTCCTTTTCCTTCAGGACCATGGTGACGTGAGAAGTTCTTTTCAGCACACGGAATGCGCGGCCCTGCGCTCTGGGTCTGATCCGTTTGAGGATGGGACCGGGGCAGACATAACACTCTGCAACATACAGGTTGTTTTTATCCATGTTGAAGTTGTTCTCGGCGTTGGCGATGGCCGAATTCAGGAGCTTCTCCAACGGCTCGCAAGCAGCCTTCGGGGTGTGCTTGAGTATCGCGCGGGCCAGCTGTGCGTCTTTTCCGCGGATCAGATCCAGGACGACCTGCACTTTTCTGGGCGCAATACGGGCGTATTTCAAATAAGCCCTTGCTTCCATGTTAATCCTCCTTTCGGCCTACTTTCCGTTATTCGATTTCTTGGAACCGGCGTGGCCTTTGTACGTTCTGGTGGGGGCAAACTCGCCGAGTTTGTGTCCGACCATATCTTCCGTTACATAAACCGGAACATGTTTGCGTCCGTCATGCACGGCAAATGTGTGACCCACGAAATCCGGGAAGATAGTGGATGCACGGCTCCAGGTTTTCAGAACCTTTTTCTCGCCTGTTTTGTTCATTTCCTCAACGCGTTTGAGAAGCACCGGCAAAACGTAAGGTCCTTTTTTCAGACTTCTGCTCATGACTTTTTGCCTCCTTTACTTCGCGTTGCGACGTTTCACGATAAACTTATCGGAACGGTTGTGGTGTTTTCTGGTCTTGTAGCCCAGCGCGGGTTTGCCCCACGGGGTTACAGGGCCCGGGCGGCCTACGGGAGACTTGCCCTCACCACCGCCGTGCG
>DFDW01000013.1:54226-61075 GCA_002369315.1 Ruminococcaceae bacterium UBA3818
CCACCGCCGTGCGGATGGTCATTGGGGTTCATGACAGAACCGCGAACGGTAGGTCTCCATCCCATGTGACGTTTCCGGCCGGCTTTGCCGTAGGATACGTTTTCATGGTCGATGTTGCCGACCTGGCCGATGGTGGCCATGCAGTTCGCCGGAACGTTGCGCAGCTCGCCGGAAGGCAGACGGATCAGCGCGTAAGCGCCTTCTTTCGCCATCAGCTGAGCCTGGATGCCGGCGGCGCGGGCCAGCTGAGCGCCTTTTCCGGGATACAGCTCCACGTTGTGGATGAAAGTACCGACCGGGATGTTGGCCAGCGGCAGCGCATTGCCTGCGATGATGTCCGCCTCGGGACCGGAAACGACGGTATCGCCGACTTTCAGACCGTTGGGGGCAATGATATAACGTTTTTCGCCGTCCTCATACTGCACCAGGGCGATATGAGCGGAGCGGTTGGGGTCGTATTCCAAGGTCAGGACCTGGGCGGGAACCCCAGCTTTTTCTCTCTTGAAGTCGATGATACGGTATTTTCTTCTGTTGCCGCCACCGCGATGACGAACAGTGATTCTACCGTAGCTGTTGCGGCCGGAGTTGGTCTTCAGAGACTCGACAAGGCTCTTCTCCGGAGCAACCTTAGACAACTGAGAGTAATCGGTAACGGTCATCTGACGACGAGCCGCTGTTGTCGGTTTATAGCTTTTGATAGCCATTCGGTTTCACTCTCCTTGTTCAATGAGCTTTGCGGGATGATCTTTCGCTATCCCAGAAGCTTACATCATGCTCTCAAAGAATTCGATTCCCTTGGAGTCATCTTTCAGCGTTACGATAGCTTTTTTCCAATCCGGCTGATAGCCGCCATGCATGCCCTGGCGACGGAATTGGCCGGGGACGTTCATGGTGTTTACCTTTTTGACCTTTACGCCGAACAGCTCTTCCACCGCTTTGGCGATTTCGATCTTATTGGCATCGTTCGCAACCTTGAAGGTATACTTTTTGTTCGCAATACCGGACATGGAAGCCTCGGTAATAATCGGGCGAAGGATGATGTCCTGTGCCTTTTTCATTATGCGTACACCTCCTCGAGTTTTTCAACGGCGCTCTTGACGATGATGAATTTATCATGGTTCAAGATGTCGTACACATTGATGGTGTTGACCAGCGCGGTCTGAACGCCCGGGATATTGCTGGCGCTCTGGATCAGCTTATCGTCTACGGAAGGCATAACGATCATGGCTTTTTTGTCAGCGCCCAAAGCTTTGAGCATATTGACAATCGTCTTGGTCTTGTACTCTTCCACATTGATGTTGTCCAGAACGATCATATCGCCGTCTTTCACTTTGGAAGACAGGGCGGACAGCATAGCCAGTTTCTTCACCTTTTTGTTCAGAGAATATCTGTAATCACGGGGTTTCGGGCCCAAAGCAACGCCGCCGTGTCTCCACTGGGGAGCTCTGATGGAGCCCTGTCTCGCGTGGCCGGTGCCTTTCTGTCTCCAGGGTTTGCGGCCGCCGCCTCTGACTTCGGTTCTGGTCAGGGTGGACTGGGTGCCCTGGCGCTGGTTGGCCAGATAGTTGACCACTGCGGCATGCATTACCACGCCGTTGGGTTCGATTCCGAATACGGCATCGGAAAGGGCGATATCGCCGACCACTTTGCCGGACATATCATATACGTTTACATTTGGCATCGTGCTTCCTCCTTCCCTTATGCCTTTTTGACGCTGTCGGTCAGATAAACGATTCCGCCTTTGGGGCCGGGAATCGCGCCCTTCAGCGCAATCAGGTTGTTTTCTGCGTCCACCTTAACTACAGTCAGGTTCTGAACGGTAACCCGCTCAACACCCATGTGGCCAGGCAGCTTTTTGCCCTTCATGACTCTGGAAGGGTCGGAACACGCGCCCATGGAACCTGCATGTCTGGCAACAGGACCGGAACCGTGTGTCTCTTTCAGTCTGGAAAAGTTGAAGCGCTTGATGGTACCGGCATATCCTTTACCTTTGGAAGTACCGCAAGCGTCTACTCTGTCCCCTACTGCGAAGGTGTCCGCTTTGATGATCTCGCCAACGTTCACGCCAGAGCAGTCGTCAAGTCTGAACTCTCTGAGCACGCGTTTGCAGGCGACATCCGCTTTTGCGAAGTGACCCTGCAGGGGTTTGGAAACCTTCTTCTGCGCGATATCGCCAAAGCCCACCTGAATGGACTCGTAACCGTCGTTCTCGACAGTCTTTTTCTGGACGACAACGCAGGGACCGGCTTCCACGACGGTAACGGGAACGAATTTGCCCGCTTCGTCAAAAATCTGGGTCATGCCGATTTTTTTGCCTACGATGCATTTTTGCATTCTTTTCTCCTCCTTTGGTTATTGGTTGACGGGGCATCCCGCCAACTTGACCTGGTAGCGCATGAAACTGAGAAATTAAAGTTTAATTTCGATTTCTACGCCAGCCGGGAGCTCAAGACCCTGCAGCGCCTCAACGGTTTTGTTGGAAGGCCGCAGAATGTCAATGAGTCTTTTGTGGGTTCTCATCTCAAACTGCTCACGGCTGTCTTTGTACTTGTGAACCGCGCGCAGAATGGTTACAACTTCTTTTTCGGTGGGCAGCGGGATGGGGCCGGAAACCCGAGCGCCGGTGCGCTTTACGGTTTCAACGATCTTCTCCGCGGCGGTATCCACCAACTGATGGTCATAACCTTTGAGTCTGATTCTGATTTTTTCTTTGACTGCCACTACCATCGCCTCCTTGAGATAACTTTTTTCGGGTGGGACGACGACATTAGTTGAACACTGTTCCGTGTGTTTCGCGCTTCAACATTTAAAAACCGGCCAAATCAGTGCTCGCAAAAGAGCGCAGTTTGTCCGGGACTTGACAGGGTAAATGTCAAAAAGCGACAGGGAGAATGTGCTTTTTCTACAAAAGCGCATCCAGCATGTCAACGGTATTCTTGTCGCCCGGTTTGAAATCGGACATACTCGGCAGAAATTACCCGCCTGCGGCGGCAACCTCCTGCTTCATCGCATATCTTAGTGCAGTCACGCTCAATTATAATAACATAGCCCCCGGATAAAAGCAAGCTTTTTTTCTTCAAAATCTTGTGATTTTTACAGAAATTTTCTCATAATCCTGTTGTCCATCCGTCCGGGTGTTTCCCGGATGGATTTTTGGCATGAGAGCTTGCTTTTCGGGGGGCTTTTTGCGGTCATATAAGGCGGATTTTTCTCTTCTTGCGGGCACGCCCTTTCTCATATAAATTTCTGCGCTTTGCGCTCGTAGGTGCCCGGATCGCTTTTTTGCCGCCGGTGCGTAAGACCGGCGGCAAAATGGCATTTATCTGCTTTCTTCTCCCTTTGTTGGAAAGAGCCGTTCTCTTTCCTCCTCGGTCATAGCCGAATAATTTTTCCCGTCGGGCAGCCGCTGCAGCGCGCCGCTGCGGATATCCAGCACATACCAATCGTACTGCTGCGGCATCGGCTCATCCACACCAGTCGCATTGACCCGTGCCAGCGCCTCCCGAAACGCCTGAGACTCATAGCCGATGAGCATGCGGTAATTGGACAGAAACCAGAAGAAAAAAGGTTCTTCCGAAGAAAAGATCTTTTGCGTTTCACAGTCGGGACTTTCCGGGTAGAACACCTGGTAAAGGTCATTGCCCACCTGGTAATAAAAAACATATTCCCCGGGCAGAAAGGCTGAAACACTGCCCGCAATTTCGGTGGGAACTTCATATATGGCGGCCTTTTTGTATTCCACTCCGCCCGCCTCCGTTAAAACCAGCTGCGCAGTCGGGAAATAAACCGTCCTGCCATATCCGGACCCGCTTGCGCAGGTAAGAGACTGGCACCAGTTGATGTACCGTTCCCGGCTAAAGTATTCCTCCCGGCTCATCGTCATACCATGCCCGGCAAAATCGGGCGTATCCGTCCCAAGCGCTTCCGAGGATTCCACACTCTGCGCCTGCCCGTCCGTCTGGGCTCCGGGATCTGATACAGCTTCCTCCGCCGCGCGGCAGCCGCCAAGGAAAAGACAGGCAACGCAAAGGCCAAGGCAAACACAGCGCTTTCCAGTCAGCATAGGCTTTTTCCTCCGATTCAGCTTGGGTCTTGAACTCTTTGAAATACTTGAAAATAGGAATAAAATTGTTCTTTTGTAAACCTGGTCACACATACTTTATTATCGTCCCCCCGATTGGCATGATAAACATCAATATAATATGTTAAGGTTCCGCCTACCGTCATTGAAAATGTTTGCGTAATAATCATCGAATGGTATGTGGGGGAATTAAAATTGAAACGGCTGCCTTTCCCATACATCGCAGCATAGTTATAGAGGACGGTCGCATTGGTAGCGGCAACTCCCGTTAACCTTGTTGTGCCGTATGAATAGCTGCCCCAACAAGCTTGATAAACCAACCAAGAAAAGCCTCTGCATTGTGTTGAACCATTGTTCGAACCCGTATAATAGCTTCCTATCGGGTAGGACGCCAACGGAACTGCCGTTCCATTCACTTGAACCGAGTAGCTGCTCCGGTTCGTATATCCCAGACCGTTCGTTAATGCTAAAAACCGCTCCGGGTTTGAAATTTTTTGTGATTTTCCATCTCGAATATCAGTTGTGGAAGCTGAACGAAATACGCCTGCCTTTTTGTAATATCGTCAGAATAAAAACCATGTTCATTTTTAAAGTACTGCTCATAGGATCATTCGTTGCCTGAAAGCATCTTGTCTCCCTCATATGCGTCAACAGGGGTAAGCAGGACTACTATTGGCAAAGCCAAACCCATACGCAGTATTTAAAAGCATTTTTTCGTATGGGAACACTCCTTCCAAAGTTTCTCCCAGTACCGGTATTTTAAAAGGAAAGAGTGCACACTTTCTTTAATAAAAGTATAATTTTTATACATTATATTGTCAATATCTGTAATTTCTAAATGCCTGCAAAAACTTTGGCGGGTTTGCCAGGTAGTATTTGATCCTTATTCCCGTATTCATAAAAAGTGCCGGAAGAGCCCGTATGGGGCTTTTCCGGCACCTTTTTTACAGTACAGCTTTCGGCCGTGCCTTATTTTTTCATAATAGCCTTCATCCGCTGGGCATTGTCCAGAATCCGCTTGCGCAGCCGGATGTTTTTGGGAGTGACTTCCACCAGTTCATCGTCGCCGATAAACTCCAGCGCATCCTCCAGGCTCATGCGGCGGGGCGGCGTTAAGCGCAGCGCGTCGTCACTGCCGGAAGAACGGGTGTTGGTCAAATGCTTTTTCTTACACACATTGACTGCAATATCCCCAGCTTTCGGCGACTGGCCAACGATCATTCCCTCGTAGACCTGCACGCCTGCACCGATGAACAAAGAACCCCGCTCCTGAGCGTTATACAACCCGTAAACCACTGCTTCACCGGTTTCAAAGGCGATCAGAGAACCGGTCACGCGGCGGGGAATGTCGCCTTTATACGGCTGATATCCGTCAAACACCGAGGTCATGATTCCTTCGCCGCGGGTAGCGGTCATAAAATCGCTGCGGTAGCCAAACAGACCGCGGGACGGAATGGAAAACTCCACCCGCATCCGGTTGCCCTGGGGCGCCATATGGATCAGTTCACCCTTGCGGCGGCCCATCTCTTCCATTACCGAGCCGACCGATTCCTCCGGCACATCCACCACCAGATGCTCCATCGGTTCGTGCAGTTTGCCGCCGATCTCCTTAAACAGCACTCTGGGAGTGCTGACCTGGAACTCATACCCCTCCCGGCGCATGGTCTCGATCAGGATGGATAAATGCATTTCGCCGCGGCCGGAAACTTTAAACGCCTCGGTGGTATCGGTGTCCTCTACCCGCAGGGAAACGTCTTTTAACAACTCTTTGTATAAACGGTCTCTCAAATGACGAGAAGTAACAAATTTTCCTTCTTTTCCGGCGAACGGGCTGTCGTTTACCGAGAAGGTCATCTCCACCGTCGGCTCTGAAATCCGGACAAACGGAAGCGGCTCCGGGCAATTGACATCCGTCAAGGTATGGCCGATGGTGATATTCTCCAGCCCGGAAATACTGATGATGTCGCCGACTTTCGCCTCTTCCACCGGAACACGTTTGAGCCCGTCAAACTGGAACATGGTGGCGATTTTGCCGCGGGTGGTTTTGTCCTTCTGATAGTAGTCGGTGATCGCCACTTCCTGTCCCACTTTCATGGATCCGCGGTCAATGCGGCCAATGCAAATACGGCCCACATACTCATTGTAGTCCAAGGAGGAGACCAACATCTGCAGCGGAGCGGTCTCGTCTCCCTGTGGCGCGGGGATATATTCCAAAATCGTCTCGAACAGCGGCTGCAGGTCTTTTCCCGGCTGATAGGGAGACAAGCTGGCCGTACCGTCGCGGCCGGAGCAATAGACCACCGGGCTGTCCAGCTGTTCCTCGGAAGCGTCCAGATCCAAAAGAAGTTCCAGCACTTCGTCGGCAATCTCGTCCGTACGGGCGTCCGGCCGGTCGATTTTATTGACCACTACGATGACGCGGTGGCCCAGATCCAGCGCTTTCTGCAGGACGAACCGCGTTTGGGGCATGGGGCCTTCAAACGCGTCGACCAGAAGAAGAACTCCATCCACCATTTTGAGGACTCGCTCTACCTCGCCGCCAAAATCGGCATGTCCGGGGGTGTCGATGATATTGATCTTTACATCTTTATAATAAGCGGCCGTATTTTTGGCCAGGATGGTAATGCCGCGCTCCCGCTCCAGGTCGTTGTTATCCATGACCCGGTCAGCAACCTCCTGATTCTCGCGGAAAACGCCGCCCTGTTTCAGCATTTCGTCCACCAGCGTGGTTTTGCCGTGGTCGACGTGGGCGATAATCGCAATATTTC
>DFDW01000013.1:61126-70552 GCA_002369315.1 Ruminococcaceae bacterium UBA3818
ATATTTCTCAAATCATTTCTAATCAAACCGGTTTCCTCTTTTCTCCAAGGATTTTGTCAGGGCCGCGCGCCCTCTTCCCGCCGTTTCAGCTATCAGCAGTGACAGTTTATTATAGACCTTTTTTCCCCTCTTTTCTACAGAAAAAAGAAAATTTCTTTGTTTTTTCTAAAGACTTTCAAAAGATTCCACCCTTTTTGGGCAGGAGAATGAAAATTTAAAAAGCATAGACAGAACATCCATCCTGCTGGTGTTTTGTCAGAAAGTCTCAGATTCATATTTTTCTTGTAAAAAAACAATTATTTTGTTATAATTTAGTTAGTTTATCCATCATTCATTTTTCATCATCCAAAAGGAGCATTCAAAATGAAACAGCTCAAACAAATTCTGTGTACATTGTGTTGCATTGTCAGCCTGATTCCGGCAACTGCTTTTGCCCTGGATGAAACGCCGGTCGATGTCGACACCAAAGACGCGTTTCTCGCCGCCGTAGCCGATGACGCAATCAGTAGCATCCGGTTGACTGCCGATATGGACCTGACCAACGCCGATGTGTTGGATATCAGCGGCCACACCATCGATTTGGGTGGAAAAAAGATTTCTGCAAGCAACTTCACTCTGATTCTAGAAGGGACGGACTTTACGCTGCGCAACGGAACATTTGATTCCAAGGGCGGCAGCTATGCCCTGTTTATTGGGGACGCGGGAACAACCGACAACGTTCTGGTGGAAAATATTACCGCGAACGGCGGCATCAACGTATATAACGCAACCAACGTTACCCTGCGGAATGTCAATGTCACCGGAACAAACTATTATTCCGTCTGGTGCGATGAGGGCGGTCAGGTTACCATCGAAAGCGGCCGTTTCCAGACAAACGGAAATGCCGTTCTCGGCCTTACGCTCACCGACAGTGCTTTGACGATCAAAGGCGGGACCTTTACAACAAACGGAAAGCCGCTTGTATTGTCGGCGGAAGACGGCGGAGGAAACCCCAAATATGGCGCGCCTGAAATCTCCGGCGGTACATTTGACACGCCGGTTCCCGAAGAATACTGTGCGGACGGGTTTGCGCCGGCCATGGATGAAAACGGAAAATATACTGCAGTTTGTGAGCATCTCGATACACAGGTGAAAAACGAAAAAGACGCCACCATCTCCGAAGCGGGATATACCGGCGACAGATACTGCGTCAACTGCGGCGCGCTGATTGAAAAAGGCGCTTCCATTCCCGCTCTGGGGCATTCCGTGAGCGATACGGACAGCGCAAATGACACAAGCGACACATCTGCTCCCTCCTCACAAGAATCCAAACCCGTCGATGAAAACCGTGTCAACCCCGCCACCGGGAGCGACTCCTCTCTGCTTTTCTGGAGCGTCTTTCTGCTGGTTGGAAGCGTCGGCACAATGGTGATCAGCATCGGCAGGACGAAATCCCAGAAAACCGGAAAATAATTTTTTCGCTCTGGTCTGACAAAACGCAAAAAACAAAGACGCCTTTTAAAAGGCGTCTTTGTTTTTTGGAGCAAAACGAAACGCGTGAGGCGCAGCAGCATCCGTTCTGTAAAGCGCTGTCTTCGCAGCTTTTACTCATAAAAGCGCAGGCAGGAGATCACCTTTCCTAAAATCAAACAGGAATCCACTATGATCGGGTCCATCGTATCGTTTTCCGGCTGCAGGCGGTAATGCCCGTTTTCTTTGAAAAAGCGTTTTACCGTCGCCTCGTCTTCTATCAGCGCCACAACGATCTCTCCGTTGTAGGCCGTCGTCGTCCGGCGGGCTACAATCACATCCCCGTCCAAGATGCCCGCATTAATCATACTCTCGCCTCGCACATGCAAAGCAAACAGGTCGCTGCCGTCTCCATATTTGGTCTGAAAAGGAATATATTCCTCGATCTCTTCCACTGCGAGGATGGGCTGTCCGGCGGTGACTGTTCCCAGCAGGGGAACCTTTACCGCGCTGCTGCCCGGCAGGCGTATGGCCCGGTTGAGGTTTTCCTCCCGCACAATATAGCCGCCCTCTTCCAGCTCCTTCAGGTATTTGTGGACGGTAGAGGTGGATTTGATTTGTAAGGCGGCGCAAATCTCCCGCACGGATGGCGGAACCCCGTCGCCGATTTCTTTGGTAATGTAATCCAAAATTCTGCGGGCTTTATCATTCAGCTGGGTCATAACGTGCTCCTTTCAGACAAATCCGCCGGCGCGGGCGTCTTTTTTTCTATCATAGCATATCTTTTTCAAAAATGCAAACATACGTTTTGTTACTTTTTCTTCACATGATTCTTTAAAAATGTTTATGTTTTGTTCACTACAAAACAACACTTCACCGGGCCGCATGGGTATAATAAGATTGTACCCAATAAACGCAGCCGCAGCGTTTGGGTATAAACTCTACCTTCCTCAAAAAACACACCTCAAAACGCAAAAAGGAGCAGGTTTTACCTGCTCCTTTTTGCGTCTTCCGATAAGCATCTTTTTCTATCCGAAAAGTCGGGCGCTCTCAGGCAGACCTTTACTCTTCCACATTTTTATCATCCCGCAGATACTGGTCTACCAACCAGTCCGATTCGACCAAACATTTTCGCAGCGGGTCTTCCCAATCGCCGGATGAGCCGATGTACGCCCGGTTTGCGCTGATCAAAAACTGCAGTCCTGCCCGCAGGCGGCTGTATCCGGGAGAAGATTCCCGCAAAAGGGACACTGCATTTTGATATCGCGTATACAACATTGCGTACAGGCCGTCCCCATAAATCTGTTCGTAGTCGCAATGCTCCTCCAAATACGCTGTGATCTCCTGCGTTTTTTCCAAAAGGCGGTTTAAAATCTCCTGCTTTTCCATATGCGCCTGCCGTTTCCTTTCCGTATTTTGTTATTTTTTGTATTATAGCAAAAATATGGACAATACGCATCCCTTGGGGCAAATTCCACCGCGACCAAAAGATGTGTTCTCCACACCGGACCGATAAAAAAGCACCGGAGCCTTCCTTTTGGGATCGGCAGCCGGTGCTTTTGGTTATAATAAAACGGTTTTTACCAGGTGCGGGAACCCATTTCCCGGAACTGAGCAACGGTGGGCGCATGAGAGTTCAAGCCGCCATCCACAGTGATGATCTGGCCACTGACATACGCGCTTTCGTCCGAGCCGAAATAGACGCAGGCATGTCCGATATCTTCCGGGCAGCCGTAGCGGTTGACCATGATATTGCTCAGGAAGATATTCTTTAAAGCATCCGGTACTTTCGCCTCGTTTTCGGGCGTGATAATCAGGCCGGGGCGGATACAGTTGCAGCGGATATTTTCTTTTCCGTACTGCAGCGCCACCGCCTTGGTGAACATATCCACGCCCGCTTTGGCGCAGGCATAGGCAGTGGAGCCCAGGTCGCCGCCGCAGGAAGCCATAGAGCCGATATTGATGATCGAACCGCCGCGTGCATCTTTACGCATATGAGGCAGTACGCATTTGGTCACATAGAAAGTACCTCTCATATCGCTTTGGAAGATAGCGTCCCACATGTCAATGCTCAACTCATCCACGCGGCCGTCCTTCAACGCCACATTGGCAGCGTTGTTGACCAGGATATCGATATGTCCGTAAGTTTCAACGGTATCGGATACCAGTTTTTCAATGCTTGCGGGGTCGGTGATATCCATCGCATGGAACGATGCTTTGCCGCCCGCCTCGGTGATGCTGTCCACAACAACCTGCCCTTTTTCCACACGCCGGCCACAGACGATGACGTGCGCTCCTTCCTCTGCATAAAGCTTTGCAATACCGATACCGATACCGCTGGTGGAGCCAGTAACAATCGCAACTTTATTTTCCAGTCTATTCATATTCAAACCCTCTCATTCTGAAAAATTTTTATTTTCCTGTTCTGCCCATCACCGGGAAAATCCCGGCTGGCGATATTTTACCAACGCTTTTCTCAGGCGTTGCGGATGGCTTCGTCGATGGCGCGGGCGGCCTGCTTGCCGGCGCCCATGGCCAGGATGACCGTCGCCGCTCCCGTCACCGCGTCGCCGCCGGCCCAAACACCATCCCGGCTGGTCTTGCCGCTTTCTCCCTCTGTTACCAGGCAGCCGTGCCGGTTCGCTTCCAGGCCCGGCGTCGTCGACCGGATCAGCGGGTTCGGACTCGTCCCGATGGACATGATCACGCTGTCCACCCCGATTTCAAACTCGCTGCCTTTCTTCTCTACCGGTCTGCGCCGTCCGCTCTCGTCCGGCTCGCCCAGTTCCATCTCCACGCACCGGATGCCTCCGACCTTGCCGGTCCCGTCATCCAGGATCTCTACCGGGTTGCACAGCGTCCGGAAGATGATCTGCTCCTCTTCGGCATGCTCGACCTCTTCTTTTCTTGCCGGCAGTTCTTCCATACCCCGGCGGTATACGATATATACCTTCTCCGCTCCCATCCGCTTCGCGCACCGGGCCGCGTCCATCGCCACGTTGCCGCCGCCGACTACCGCTACCGCTTTCGCGTGCTGCACCGGTGTGCTGCTGTTGGGGCGGAACGCTTTCATCAAATTGATCCGGGTCAGAAATTCATTGGCCGAGTAAACGCCGTTCAGGCTCTCGCCGGGGATGTTCATGAACCGCGGCAGACCCGCGCCCGATCCCACAAACACCGCCTCATATCCCATCTCGAACAGCTCGTCGATGGTCAGTACCTTGCCGATGACCATATCGGTCTGGATGTCGACTCCCAGCTTTTTCAAGCTTTCGATCTCATGCTGCACGATCGCTTTCGGCAGACGAAATTCCGGTATGCCATATACCAGCACGCCGCCCGCCAGGTGCAGCGCCTCGTAAACCGTTACCTCATATCCCAGCTTCGCCAAATCTCCTGCCGCCGTCAGTCCCGACGGGCCCGCGCCCACGACTGCTACTTTATGGCCGTTCGGCTGCGGTCTTTCCACATTCTCTTCTCCGTGCTCCCGGTGCCAGTCCGCCACGAACCGCTCCAGCCGTCCGATCCCAACCGGCTCGCCCTTGATGCCGCGTACGCACTTGCCCTCGCACTGACTCTCCTGCGGACACACCCGTCCGCACACCGCCGGCAGGCTCGTCGACCGGCTCAGCACCTCATAGGCGCCCTCCATGTCCTCCGCCGCTACCTTCGCGATGAACGCCGGTATGTCAATCTCCACCGGACAGCCGCTGACGCACGGCTTATGCTTACAGTTGAGGCATCTCTTTGCCTCGCTTACCGCTGTTTCGTAGGTATATCCCAATGCGACTTCATCAAAATTGCAGATCCGCGCGTACGGGTCCTGCACCGGCATCGGGTTCTTTTTCGGATCCATGTTCGGCATCCTACTGCACCTCCTTTTGATACAGGCGGCACGCATCTTCCCGCGCGTGCGCTTCAAACTCTTTGTACATCGTTCCTCGGTGCATCGCTTCGTCAAAATCTACCTCGTGACCGTCAAAGTCCGGTCCGTCCACACAGGCAAATTTCGTCTGGCCGCCCACTGTCAAACGGCATCCGCCGCACATCCCTGTTCCGTCGATCATAATCGGGTTCATGCTCACGATGGTCTTGATCCCGTATTTCTTGGTCAAAAGACACACGAATTTCATCATCGGCAGCGGACCGATGGCGATCACCTCGTCATACTCGTTGCCCGCCAGGATCAGTTCCTCCAGCGCCTGGGTCACCAATCCTTTCTGCCCATAGCTGCCGTCGTCGGTCATCATGCACAGCTTATCGCTTACCGCCTCGAACTCTTTTTCCAGTATCACCAGGCCCTTGTTCCGAAATCCTACCACCGAATGAACCTCAGCCCCCTGGCTGTGCAGCTTCTTGGCCAGCGGGTAGGCGATGGCGCATCCCACGCCGCCTCCCACGACCGCTACTTTCTTAAGTCCTTCGGTCTCGCTGGCTTTTCCCAGCGGGCCCACCAGGTCCTGTACCGATTCTCCTTCTTGTACCGTATCCAGTTCCATTGTTCCAGCGCCCACGATCTGGTAGATGATCGTTACCGTTCCCTCTTCCCGGTCGTAGTCCGCTATGGTCAGCGGGATCCGCTCGCTGTCTTCCTTCGCTCGCACGATCACAAACTGCCCCGGCTGTGCTTTCTTCGCGATCAGTCCCGCTTCCAGCACCATCTTCCCCACGTTTTCGTTCAGCTTCTCTTTCCTCTTCACTCTTACCATGGTTTTGCCCCCATTTTCCGCTTCAATTGCAAAGGGCCCACTGAAACGATTCCTTTCGGCGCAGGCCCTTTTGATGCAGTGCTTCTCTTTGAAAGCCGAAGCTCTCCTGCAAAATATAAATTTTAGAAATCTACTTCCGTGTCATAGAAGCAGCATTTCAGCAGCTTCTCCATCTCTTCCTGGCTGGGCTGTCTCGGGTTGGAGCCGGTGCAGGCGTCGCCGATTGCGTTTTTGGCAACTTCAGGCAATTTTTCCAGGAACTCTTTTTCATTAATGATGCCGCCCTCGTAATCCTTGATGCCATCCGGAATATCCAGGGATTTATTCATTGCGCGCAGCTCGTTGATCAGCGCGTCAACCAGCTCGCCAGTGCTCTCGCCTTTCAGGCCGATAAATCTTGCGATCTGGGCATAACGCTCCGCCGCTTCGGCATTTTTCGCGTTGTATTTGATCACTTTCGGCAGGTACATCGCGTTGGCGCAGCCATGTACGATATGGCCACCAGTATAGGCAGCACCGGTTTTATGCGCCATGGAATGAACGATACCCAGCAGCGCATTGGAAAACGCCATGCCGGCCAGGCACTGGGCGTTGTGCATATTGTCACGGGCTTCCATGTCGCCTTCATAGGAGTTTTTCAGATCTCTGTGAATCATCTTGATGGCGTGCAGCGCCAGCGGATCGGTGTAGTCGCAATGCAGGGTGGATACATAAGCTTCAATTGCGTGGGTCATCGCGTCCATACCGGTATGGGCAGTCAGTTTCTTCGGCATGGTCTCAGCAAGATCCGGGTCCACAATCGCAACATCCGGAGTGATGTTGAAGTCCGCCAGCGGATATTTGATGCCTTTTTGATAGTCGGTGATAACCGAGAACGCAGTCACTTCCGTAGCAGTGCCGGAGGTGGAAGGGATTGCACAGAATTTTGCTTTCTGACGCAGAGTCGGGAAGTTGAAAGGAGTGATCAAATCTTCAAAAGAGGTTTCGGGATATTCATAAAAAGCCCACATCGCTTTGGCTGCATCGATCGGAGAACCGCCGCCCATGGCCACAATCCAATCCGGCTCAAACTCGCGCATTGCCGCCGCGCCTTTCATGACCGTTTCAACACTGGGATCCGGCTCAACATTTTCAAACAAACGGACTTCCATGCCCGCCTCTTTCAGATTGTTGACTGCCTTGTCCAAAAAGCCAAAGCGTTTCATAGAGCCGCCGCCTACAACGACGATTGCTTTTTTACCTTTCAGGTTTTTCAATTCATCCAAAGAACCTTTGCCATGATACAAATCTCTGGGAAGTGTGAAACGTGCCATAATCTGTTCCTCCATTTAACCATATTTTCGAAAGGTGATTTTATTCTGCCGGTGCTCATCTGCCGGGTAGTCCTTTCTTCGTTAAAAGATTAACACAAGTAATCAGAAAAATGAAATATGAAATTGGCATGCCTCCATATTGGAAGGTGAATAGATATCAAAACCGATACGTTTGTGCCGGAAAAAATCGCATTCCCTGTTTGCCATGCAAACACAAGCGCTGTTTTTACCAATCTCTTCTTGGTGAAAGCGCCCTGTTTTTTGGCAACATATCTAAATATATAACCGGAAAGCTCTTTGCTTTCATTGGATTTTATGATATAATACAGTCAAAAAGCTCTTCGCATGGAATCATGCTGCGCTGGCTGCGTCCGCTACAGAGTGGTATTGCGTGCAGACAATTGAAGACAGTTGGGTCTTGCGTAGGCTGCGATGAAAGAAAGGTGTCTGAAAATCATGAATGATTTCCTGCTGAAAAAAATCAAAGACGTTGTTGTCCCTGCCACTGGATGTACCGAGCCGGTAGCGATTGCCCTGAACGCTGCGACCGCCCGGGATAATTTGAAAGGGAAAATCAAAGCTGTTCATGTAAAAATGGATATCTGCCTTTTGAAAAACGCCATGGGAGTGGGTATTCCCGGCGTGCCGGAGCGCGGCGTAGCCATGTGTGTGGCCGTCGGCTTGGCGGGCGGTGATGCATCCCGCGGGATGGATGTTCTGGGCAGCGTAACGGAAGCGCATCATCAGCAGGCGCTGGATCTTCTGCCCCTGATTGAAGTCAAAATGGACGACACCCGTACCAACTTGTATGTGGAAACGACACTGGAAAGCGATGAAGACACCGTACGGGTCATCACGGACGGCAACCATGACCGCATCGTCGCGGTGGAACACGCGCCGTTTGAGCCTTATGTTTCGCAGAATTTTACTGACAACAGCCTGGAATCTTATACAATCGAAGACTTTCGGCGCTTTGCGGACACGGTTGAACTGGAAAAGCTGGACTTTTTAAAAGAAGGCGTAGAGATGAATTTCGCTATCTCTAAAGCCGGTGAAACCCTCCCCTGGGGGAAATCCATGGAAACGCTGGCGGAAAAAGGGTATATGGGTGACAGCCTCCTCTTAAATGTACAGCGTATTACATCCTGCGCATCTTTCGCCCGCATGAGCGGCGTGCAGCTGCCCGTTATGACAACCACCGGCAGTGGCAATCAGGGAATCACCTTGATTCTGACTGTTGCGGCAACCGCTATGGAACTGGGGGTTGAGGAGGAAAAAATGCTGCGTGCCATCGCCTTTGCGCAGGCGATCAATCTTTATGCCAAGCATTACCTCGGTACGCTATCCTGCCTGTGTTCCTGCAGCGTGGCTTCCGGACTCAGTGCTTCGGCGGGCATTGTGTACATGCTGGGCGGATCCAACCAACAGGTACTGGATACCATGCGCAATGTACTCGGCAGCATTTCCGGTATGATCTGTGACGGCGCCAAAGAAGGATGCGCCAGCAAAGTTTGTTTATCTACCGGGCTGTCTGTCATGTCAGCCATGATGGCGCTCAACGGCATGAATACCAAACCGGCCGACGGTATTTTGGCGGACAACCTGAAAGATCTGTTTACCAACCTGGGCAACATCGCCAATGTTGGTATGGCACCCGCCAATGCGGCCATTGTGGATATTATGCTCAAAAAATAAAGCGTTTCCTTTTCAGGGATGGCCTTTGCCATCCCTTTTGTTTTGCAGAAAAACGCTCTTTTTACACAAAAAAGAAGAGAGAAAGGCTTCACCTTACTCTCTTCTTTGGCTCCCCAAGTAGGGCTCGAACCTACGACCCTGCGGTTAACAGCCGCATGCTCTGCCAGCTGAGCTATTGAGGAATAGATATATGGATGATCCTGGTAAGAATCATCCATATTCAAGTACCGGCACTGACCTATTTTTCCAGGCAGTCTCCC
>DFDW01000029.1:0-28276 GCA_002369315.1 Ruminococcaceae bacterium UBA3818
TCACGGGACAGACCGCCGGGGCCCAGTGCGGACAGACGCCGCTTATGGGTCAGTTCAGCCAGCGGGTTGGTCTGATCCATGAACTGGGACAACGGCGAAGAGCCAAAGAACTCTTTGATCGCCGCCACTACCGGGCGGATGTTGACCAGCGCCTGCGGCGTGATTACATCGGTATCCTGTGCCTGAATGGTCATTCTTTCACGAATAACCCGCTCCATTCTGGAAAAACCAATTCTGAACTGGTTTTGCAGCAGCTCACCCACCGAACGAATACGGCGGTTGCCCAGATGGTCGATGTCATCGGTATTGCCCACATCGTAGCTCAGATTATTGATATAGTTGATCGATGCGAAAATATCGTCTTTGATGATATGTTTGGGGATCAGGCTGTCTACGTTTGCCTTGATTGCTTCCCGCAGCGCGTCCTCATCCTCATTCTGCTCCAAAATTTCTTTGAGCACAACAAAGCGGACCTTTTCGTTGATTCCATACTCCGTACAGTCGAAATCAACAAAGTCCTTAATATCAACCATACCGTTGGAGATGACATAAAATTCCTTATCGTCCACCGACAGCTTGACCTTGGAAACGCCGGCTCTCTCCACCTCCAGCGCCTGGTCAATGGTGAGGACATCCCCTACATTGGCCATCAGTTCGCCGGTCATGGGGTTCGCAATCGGCTCCGCGATGGTTTTGCCCGCGATGCGGAAAGCGATGCCTAATTTTTTGTTGTATTTATAGCGGCCGACCCGGGACAAATCGTATCTTCTGGAGTCGAAGAACAGATTTTGCAGATGGGTCACAGCGCTGTCCACCGTAGGCGGCTCGCCGGGACGCAGCTTGCGGTAAACTTCCAGCAGGCCTTCCTCGCCGTTTTTGGTGTTGTCTTTGTCCTGAATGGTTTTGACCAGGCGTTCATCTTCACCAAAGATCTCGTAAATTTCCTGATCGGTGCCATATTTGTCCGTCAATCCGTCACCGGTCACTGTCGCTTTGTCGTCCTGTATTTTCAGCAGTGCACGGATAAAGGTCGTAACCGGGATTTTGCGGTTTTTGTCAATCCGGACATAGAAAATATCGTTGGCGTCGGTCTCATATTCAAGCCATGCGCCCCGATTTGGGATCACGGTCGAGGTAAACAGTTTTTTACCGGTTTTGTCGTAGCTCATGCCGTAATAAACGCCGGGAGAACGAACCAGCTGGGAAACAATAACACGTTCCGCGCCGTTAATGACAAAAGTACCGCTTTCGGTCATCAGCGGGAAATCGCCCATGAAGATATCCTGCTCTTTCACTTCGCCGGTCTCTTTGTTCAAAAGGCTGGCACGGACGCGCAAAGGCGCAGCATAGGTAACGTCCCGCTCTTTACACTCTTCCACCGTGTATTTGGGCGTTTCGTCCAGATGGTAATCGATGAAATCCAGCACTAAATTACCGGTGTAGTCGGTAATGGCGGATACATCCTGGAACACCTCTTTGAGGCCTTGATCCAAAAACCACTGGTACGAGTTTTTCTGCACTTCAATCAGGTTCGGCATCTCCAAAACCTCATTGATGCGGTTGAAGCTCATACGGACATTTTTACCCAGATGTACAGGCTTGACTTTCACCATAGGCTTACTTCACTCCATTCATCTATTGCCAATGCGATTTACGCAAACGCCGCGGACCCCCCTGTCGGAACGCCCTGCAGTTTTTGCAAAACCCTATTGCTTTTTCCCATATTCTCTGCTATAATAGCTATATCGAATGGCATAACTATCCATTGTGATACATTTACTAATTATATGATACTTTAAAAAGCTTGTCAATAGTTTTCGAGGAACCGTCCGGAGTTTTTTCGGGTGGTTTTTTCTTTTTCCGTACAAAAAACATGGTTTCTCTATTGTTGGCAGAAACTTTCCATTTCAAACAAAAATAAAGAAAAGGCATGTCCGGCCGATGCGGACATGCCTTTTTTAAAAGCAAATCTGTTCTGTTTACCCTTCGCTCACCGAGCTGTGCTTCCTTACTGCAAAAATGCTTTAAAAGCCCGATAGGTCATGTAAGTGTCGATCTTGGAAACCAATTCAAACGGCGAGTGCATGGACAAGACCGGTACGCCGATATCTACGACATCCGCGTTGTGTTTGGAAATCTCCACCGCAACGGTTCCTCCGCCGCCCTGATCCACCTTGCCGATTTCGCCCGTCTGCCAGAGTATGCCTTCCCGGTCAAACAAATCCCGGACAAACCCCATAAATTCAGCGGTTGCTTCATTACAGCCGGATTTTCCTCTGGCGCCGGTATATTTCGTCAGCACCGTTCCATAGTTGGCATATGCGATGTTTCGCCGCTCCGCCACGTCGGGGAACGACGGGTCGAACGCGCAGTTCACATCGGCAGACAGGCATTTGGTATGGGACAGCACCGTCCGGCCCTCAATTCCGTAGGGTTTTGCCAGGTCGCTGATAAAATAAACAAAGTAATCTGAGCCCATACCAGTGGCGCCGGGGGAACCGACTTCTTCCTTGTCCGCCATCACTGTTACATGGGTATATTCCGGAGTTGGCGCCTCGATTGCCGCCATCAAAGAGGTATAGGCGCAAACCTTGTCGTCCTGTCCGTAAGCGCCTACCATGCTTCGGTCAAACCCAACATCCTGAGGCGCGAACGCCGGTACCGCCTGCAGATCGGCCGATTGGAAATCGCTTTCTACGATGCCGTATTTGTCAAACAAGATTTTCGCAATGGCCAATTTGACCTTTTGGCTGGCTTTATCATCCCGAAACGGCCGGGAACCAATGACAATATTCAATTCCTCGCCCCGAACGCCGTCGCCCAGTTTTCTGGCGTCCTGGTCCTTACTCAGATGGGGCAGCAGGTCGGTGATGGAAAACACCGGGTCTCCAGGCTCTTCTCCGACGGAAACCGTAACCGCCTCACCGCCTTTTTTCACGATTACGCCATGCAGCGACAGCGGAATCGCCGTCCACTGGTACTTGCGGATGCCGCCATAATAATGCGTTTTGAAATAACCGATCTGCGCGTCTTCATACAACGGATTCGGCTTTAAATCCACCCGTGGAGAATCGATGTGGGAAGCGACCAGCCGGATGCCCTCTTTCATAGAACGAGTCCCGATGGTGGCAAAACACAAGGCCTTACCGCGGTTGCTGTAGTACACCTTATCGCCCGGCAGGTATTTTTTGTCCGGATCAAATTCTGTATAGCCGTGTGCTTTTAGGATTTGGATTGTCTGTGCCACCGCTTCCCGCTCGGTCTTGGCATGCTTTAAAAAAGCTTTATACCCTTCGCAAAAAGCATCCGCTTTGGCAATCTCCTCTTCCGAAAGGATTTCTGCTCCGTTTTTCGGCGTCATCAGAAGTTGTTCCTCCAAAATCTGTCCCTGGGTTTTGGTTTCGTTTGACATATTGCATCCTCCTCATGATTGGTTTTATTTTGGTTTCATGAAATTTATAATTTTATTGCTGACTGATCCGCCATCAAGCGGAAAAATCATATAGTTTCTCATATATTTGCTTGGTGTCCAGCACCTTTTTGACATATTTTTCGGTATCCTGAAAAGGAATGTTCACGATGTTTTTTCCATCCGGCGCGTACTGCTCATTCTGGAGCCATTTTTTCGCGTTTCCCCAGCCGGCATGATAGGCGCATAAAGCGTTTGCCTCGCTTGTGAATTCATCCAGAAGCGTCCGCAGCAGGAATGTTCCGTACCGGATATTGATCTGTTCGTCAAAAAGATCGTCATAGCTCACGCCGCTTTGATCCCCCATACGGAATTGGATCCACTGAAACGTCTCTTCGGTAATCTGCATCAGTCCCCGGGCGCCGACACTGGACTGTGCGTCAGGCCGGAAACTGCTCTCCGTTCGGATAACGGCAAAGACGAAAGACGGCTCCAGGCCTTGCTCTTCACAGGCAGATAAAACCATCTGCTCATACCCCAGCGGATATGCTTTTTGATAAAAGCACCGCATTGCTTTTGACACACCCAAAATACCGCCAATCAAAAGAAGGACCGTCAGCAGCAGCGCGCCGCCTTTTCGGATGACCATCATTCACCTGCTTTCTTTTGCAAAATCTGTGCCAGCCGCCTCGTTTTCTCCTCCAATTCCTTCACCGAACCATCGTTGACCAGAACATAGTCGGAACGTTCGATGTAAAAAGCGTCGGGCTGCTGTGCGCTCATCCGTTTTCGGGCCGCTTCACAAGACATCCCGTCTCTTTCCAAAATGCGGCCGTAGCGCAGGCCTTCCGGCGCGATGACGCTGACGACCATACTGCAGAAACGGTCGGCGCCGCTTTCGAATAAAGTCGGCGCGTCGATTACCGCCAGCGTTTCCCCGGCGGATTGCAGCCGTTCCAGCCGGCGCTCCAACAATTCCAAAATCGCCTTATGGGTAATCCGATTTAAAACCGCCAGTTTTTCCGGATCCGGAAACGCGATCGATGCGGTTTTCGCCCGGTCCAGGCTGCCATCCGGCTTCAGGATTTCCCGTCCAAACGCGTGTACCAGCTGCGCCAGACACTCGCTGCCCGGCTCGACAACTTTTCTGGCCAACCGATCGCAGTCAATCACGGAGATTCCGCAATCCGCCAAAATCCCACTGACAGTGCTCTTCCCCGCGCCGGTCTGCCCGGTCAAACCTACTACCAAGCATCCCATCTTGAAAACTCCTTTACAGTTTCACGATATCAAACGCAGCTGCCCGCAAAAGCCGGTTATAAACCGCCAGACCAACACCTTCCTGCGATGGGCAGTGGGCAAACACCAGCTTCGCTTCCCGGGCGTCCAGCTGCCGCAGCGCATCGAACAAAGAATGCGCCTGCTCTTCCGGATGGTCCGTGCCGCCATAGCAAACGGCCGGCACTTCCAGTGCGGCAACATCTTCTGAAAAACACAATGCGAACACGCCGTCCTCTTTTCGCTTGTTGACATATCCGGCAAACGCATCCCTGCTTGCGTCTACCAAAATCACCCTGGCTTTGGGCGCATAATGCTTATACTTCATCCCCGGAGAAGCGGCCTTCTGCCCCTCTTCCATCGGATGGGTCACTGCCGGGTCCACGCATACCTCTCCCAGCACCTTTCGAAGCTGCTCGACTGTGACCCCGCCGGGGCGCAGTACAGTGGGCACCTTGCCCGCCAGAGAAATCACGGTGGATTCCAATCCCACGCCGCAGCTACCGCCGTCCACAATGGCATCCACCCGGCCCATCAGATCATCGATACAGTGCTGAGCCGTCGTGGGGCTGGGGCTGCCGGACAGATTGGCGGAGGGAGCCGCAATCGGTTTGCCGCTGCGCCGGATCAATTCGCGGGCGATGAGATGATTGGGAAAACGGATAGCCACTGTATCCAACCCACCGGACACCGCATCCGGTACCTGCGGGGTCTTGGGCAACACCATGGTCAGCGGGCCGGGCCAGAATTCCAGCGCCAGCTTGATCGCCGCTTCCGGGATTTCCCGGGCCAATTGGGGCAGCATCTCGGTATCGCAGATATGCAAAATCAGCGGATTATCGCTGGGGCGCCCTTTTGCTTTGTAAATGGCATGCACCGCGTCTTCATTCAGCCCGTCAGCACCCAATCCGTAAACCGTTTCCGTTGGAAAAGCCACCAGCCCACCCCGTGCCAGAATATCCGATGCCTGCTGAAGCGCATCCGGATTTTCAAAAATCGAAGTGACTTTAAAAATTTGGGTCTCCATTTTTATTCCTCTCCCTGGCTTTTGAGCTTTTCCGCCTGGTCGTAAGCGCGCAGCGCGTCTACCACCTCGTCCAGGTCGCCGTTAAGGATGGCTTCCAGCCGGTACAAAGTCAGCCCGATACGATGGTCCGTCAGCCGGCCCTGCGGATAGTTATAGGTTCTGATTCTCTCCGAGCGATCGCCGGTGCCGACCTGAAGTTTTCGCTCCGATGCAATTTTGGCGTTCTGCTCCTCAAGCATCCGCTCATACAGCCGGGAGCGCAGAATCTTCATGGCTTTTTCCTTGTTTTTATGCTGGCTGCGTTCGTCCTGACATTCCACTACAGTTCCGGTGGGCAAATGGGTAATACGGATAGCCGATTCTGTCTTGTTGACGTGCTGGCCGCCAGCGCCGCTGGAGCGGTAAGTATCGATCTGCAGATCCCCCGGCGCGATTTCCAGTTCCACTTCTTCCGCTTCCGGCAGTACCGCTACCGTGACGGTGGAAGTGTGGATCCGGCCCTGGGTTTCGGTCTCCGGCACCCGCTGTACCCGATGTACGCCGCTTTCAAATTTCAGTTTGGAATAAGCGCCTTCTCCCTCAATGGAAAAGCTGACTTCCTTAAATCCTCCCAATTCGGTTTCGTTGGCACTTAAAATCTCGGTTTTCCACCGCTTGCTTTCCGCATACATTGAATACATGCGGAACAGCGAATTGGCAAACAAAGCTGCTTCATCGCCGCCTGCGCCGCCTCGGATCTCAATGATAACGTTTTTGTCATCGTTGGGGTCCTTGGGCAGAAGCAGAATTTTCAGCTCCTCTCCCAGCCGTTCCATTTCCTCCCGGCTGGTGCTCAGCTGCTCTTCCACGATCTCTTTGAAATCCTTATCCAATCCGCCTTCTTCCAGCAGCTCTTTCGCTTCCTCCAAAGCGGCTTCCGCCTTTTCGTATTCCCGGTACTTTTCCACGATAGGCGTTAAGTTTTTGTGTTCTTTCATCAGGGTTTTATATTGGTTATTGTCGCTGACTACCGCCGGATCCATCAATTTTTCGTTGATCTGCTCGTAGCGCGCGGCAACATCCTTTAACTTTTCAAACATAAAAATTCTCCGTTCTTTCAGATAATCTTTTTTTCATCCTCAAAATCCGCTTTTCCATCCCCCGCTAAGTATGTTCCTCCTCGCGGGAAATCTTGCGGATATTTTTTTCCGCTTTGCTGCGCGGCAGCATCACTTCATGGCCGCATCCCAGGCACCGGATTTTAAAATCCATACCGACCCGCAGGACCAGGAACCGGTTTTCCCCGCAGGGATGCTTTTTTTTCATTGTCAGCACATCGCCTACCTGGACATCCAACGCGCGCACCTCACTTTTTTTCATACGTGTAAACAGTATACCAGATTTTATGTAAGAATGCCAATTCTTTTCTCCGATTATTTTGCCCGCGCTGCAAAAAATAATAAGGATTTTTCTGCGGGGAAAATGCGCCGTCCGCCTTTTGCCCGGACGAGCCTGCCGGGCAAATTCGCAGCCGTCTTCCAGGGCTGGGAGGTTTTGGGCTTCCATCCTGCAAAACCGTCATATCCTTTCAGCCCGTTTCATATATATTTCCCAGAGAAGTCCCCCTGCGGACCGAAAATGCGCGGCGGATGTTTTTCACAAGCCGGGCAGAATGGAGGAAAAAATGGAACGATATCTGCCGGAAGGCTGTTTATGGAATACCACCGGGAACACCGCTTCTTTAAAAAGCGTCGCTTCTTTGCAGGAAAGCTGTCGGGAAGGAAAAATTCTGGAGGGCCGGGTCATCTTATGTGATTCTGAACACAACCTGATCGTTGATCTGATCAGCATGAAAGGGATCATCCCCAAGCCAGAAGGCGCCATCGGCATCCAGGACGGTTCCACAAAGGATATCGCCCTGATTTCCAGGGTGAACAAAGTTGTTTGTTTTCGCATCCAGCGCTTTGACCGGGGCCTGGACGGAGAACCGGTGGCGATTCTTTCCCGGCGCCAGGTGCAGGAAGAGTGTATGGACCGGTATGTCAAAAAGCTGCACCCCGGTGATATTATCCCTGTCCGCGTCACCCATCTGGAGCCGTTTGGCGCTTTCGTGGATATTGGCTGTGGTATTCCGTCCCTCATCCCAATCGACGCCATCTCCGTGTCCCGCATTTCCCATCCGCGAGACCGTTTTTATCCCGGTCAGAAAATCCGGGCGATTGTGCGTCAGATCGAGCCGGGTGGACGGGTCTCTTTGAGCCATAAGGAACTTTTAGGCAGTTGGGAAGAAAACGCGGCTTTGTTTTCTCCCGGCGAAACAGTGGCGGGCGTCATCCGCTCTTCGGAAAGCTACGGTGTTTTTATCGAGTTAACCCCTAATCTGGCAGGATTGGCCGAGCCGAGGGATGATGTTCTTCCCGGCCAGCACGCCAGTGTTTTCATCAAAAGTCTGATCCCGGAAAAAATGAAAGTAAAATTGATTCTGGTAGACGCTTTTGATGCTTCCTACCCCATCCAGCCGTTCCGTTATTTTGTGCAGGGAGGCCATCTTTCTCACTGGCGTTATTCTCCGTCTGCCTGCAGCAAACAAATTGAAACGGTATTTGAGGATCGGCAGGATGGAGAAACCGATACATAATTTTCCCCGGCATCCGCCTGTGTATCCGCCTGTTTTTTATTGAACAGCCGCAGATGAGAACCTGCAAGCAGCGCGGGTGTGTACTGTCATGATCTTATTCGCCAAAATTCTTCCTTTCTTGTTGACATTTTATTGAATATTGATAGAATTGAAATGTTATTCTATTTGAATTGAAAGGAAGAAGTTTTCAATGGCAGAATCCAAGAAAAACGCAATCCGGAAAGGAGATCTGACCGAAGGCAGCATCGTATCCAAGCTGGTTCTGTTTGCCCTTCCGCTTATTGCGGGAAATATTGTAAACCAGCTTTACAACGTGGCAGATTCATTGGTTGTAGGCAACTTTGTGGGATCTGATGCGCTGGCTGCTGTCGGTGTCAGCTTTTCGGTCATGATGTCTTTTAACGCCCTGTTTTTCGGGCTGTCCATGGGCGCCGGTATTTTGATTGCGCAATGTTTCGGCGCCAAGCGCCAAAAACAACTGCAGGATGCGGTCAATACTTCCTTTACGCTGACTTTGATTTTGGGAGCTGCGATCACCGTATTGGGTGTTTTGCTCAGCCGCGGCATCCTCACTTTAATGCAGACTCCGGAAAACATCATGGAAGACTCCGCCACATATTTGTCCATCATCTTTTTTGCCACAATCGGAAACCTGGTCTACAACATGGGCAGCGGTATTCTCCGCGGTATGGGCGATTCCCGCTGGCCGCTTCTCTTTTTGATTTTCTGCTCGGTAATGAACGTAGCGCTGGACCTGGTTTTTGTAATCTTTTTGCGCATGGGCGTTGCCGGCGTTGCCTGGGCCACGCTGCTTTCCCAGTGTTCTTCCGCTGTTCTTGTGCTGTTGCGCATCCATTTTGGCGGCTATGCTGCCCGCATCCAATTCCGTCATCTGGGAATTAAAAAAGAAAGCCTGATGCATATCCTCCGTCTGGGCCTGCCTTCCGGCATCCAGGAAATGACCTTTTCTGCCGGCATGATGATTATCCAATCCTTTGCGAACGGATTTGGTTCCGACTTTATTGCCGCCAACAGCATTATTATGAAAGTCGATGGATTTGCCGTCATGCCTATGATGGGCCTCGGCAGCGCTATCGCAACTTTTGTTGGGCAAAACATGGGCGCCGGAAAACTGGACCGGACCAAAAAGGGAATCCGGGCAGCAACCGGGATCGTTACAGGCATTGGGATTGTAATGGGCGTACTCTTCTTATTGTTCGGCCATTATTTAATCCGCGCTTTTACCGACAATCAGCCTGTTATTGAAATGGCAATGAACGGACTTCGTTTTTTGGCATTTATCTATACCATTATGGGAATCGGGTCGGTAGTCAGCGGCGCCATGCGCGGCGCCGGCGCTTCTATCGCGCCTATGATCACCTCTCTGTGCGGACTTGTGGTTCGTATTCCTGTCGCCTATTTCTGCGCGGTGCTCCCACACAATTACATGGGGCTTTTTGTTGCCATGGCAAGCGCAATGATCGTCAACTGCTCTTTGATCAGTATTTACTATTTCAAAGGAAACTGGCGTTCGAAAACGGCTGTCCATGCAGAAGTGAAAGAACAGGCCGAATAAGAGACACGCTTCTTACCATTATGCATTTCTTCCCCTGCACCAAAATCCAAAAAAGCCCTCCCGGCGGGAGGGTTTTTTTCTTTTTTGATTCAACCGATGCCGGGCGTTAATTGGCGCAGCAGTCGTGCATGATATTTTACAGAACTGTTTTGTATTCGTATACTGCTTGCCAAAACACACTCTTTTCATTCCTGCTGCGAAAAAATATGCAAAAACGCCTGCATCAGTGGAGAACAGTACCCGCCTTTTTTGCGGATTGCCGCCATCCGGGTATACATTCCCTTTTCCCGAAGCCGTTTGTGGACCATCCCTTTCCGCGTAATCGCCGTGCAGATGGAGCGCGGAACAATGGCTACGCCCAGTCCTGCCGCCGCCCACATCAAAGAGGTGCGTGCGTCATCGTTCAAGCAGAAAATGTTTGGTGTGATTCCCTCTTCTTCAAAAGTCGCCCGGATCAGGGTTTCCCATCTGCGATAGCAAATTAAAGGCGTACCCTCCAGGTCCGCCAGTGTTGCGGAATCCCAGGGAATTTTGGGAAAGTAGCTTTCGTCTCCTACCGCCATCATCGGCTCTTCTTCCAAAAACACGCAGGAAAACTCTTCCGAGCGAAAAGGAGCCCGCACAATCGCCAGATCAATCACGCCGTTTCGAATCTGTTCGGCCAGTTCCAGCGTGTTTCCTTCGCAGATTTCAAAGCGCACATGCGGGAATTGGTCCCGAAACGCAGACATTTTGTTTTTCAGCAGGCCAATTCCGCAGGAGGATACGGTTCCCAGGCGCAGAACGCCGGAAATTCCCGCTCGAAAATCGGTCAGTTCCTTCAGCGTGGTGTCGGTCAGATCCACGATAGAAACAGCCCGTCGATACAGAATTTTTCCCGCATCGGTCAAACGTACCTGGCGGGCGCCCCGCTCCATTAAAACAACACCCAGTTCTTCTTCCAGCAGTTTCATCTGGGCGCTCAGCGGCGGCTGGGAAATGCCCAGCTTTTTGGCCGCGGCAGTGATGGTGCCGTTTTCTACAATGGAGATGAAGTACTGCAGCTGTTTGATATTCATATCTTATGCTCCCGCAAAGCCAAACAGGATGCCCACCACAGCGGACGCGCCGATAAATACCGCCGGGTGCAACTTTTTAAACACCCGTGTCAGCGCGAAAATCGCCACCGCAAGCAGCAGTCCTTTCCAGTTCAGTAAATCCCATACAGAGCCGGTGGCCCGAAACAGATCCAATTGCACCAGGGAAATCATCACAACCGAAAAACCTGCCGCTGTAATCAGTCCGGTCGAGGCCGGGCGAAGACCGTAAAACGCCCCTTTGACGTACTTGTTATCCCGAAACGCCTTTAAAAAACTGGCGATGATCAGAATGATGATAATAGAGGGGGTAATCAGGCCGATAGTTGCAATAACAGAGCCCAAAACCCCTCCCGTGGTAAATCCTACATAGGTTGCCATGTTAACCCCGATTGGGCCAGGCGTAGATTCGGAAATCGCCACCATGTCCGCCAATTGGCTGTGGGTAAACCATCCAGTGCTGTCGGAAATATGATACAGAAAAGGAAGCGTTGCCAGCCCGCCGCCGATTGAAAAAAGCCCCGCCTTGCAAAACTCATAAAACAGACGCAAATAAATCATTTCTCAGCAGCCCCCTTCCAATTCTGCAGAAGAATACCGGCGATGCCGGCCAACAATACGAAAACGATCGGTGAAAGGCTGGTCAAAATCGCCCCTACTGCCACCGCCGCATAGATAACCATCGTCGCTTTGTCAATTACAGAACTTTTCAGCAGCTTGATCACCGCATTGAGAATTAACACGCACACGCAGACCCGAATTCCCGCGAATGCATTTTGCACGATTGCCAGATCCGCAAAGTTCTGGATAAAAGCGGCAATGATTGTGATGATCACCAGCGACGGGAATACAACCCCCAGCGTTGCCACAATGCCGCCTATGATTCCTTTTGTCTTCTGCCCTACAAATGTCGCCGTATTGACAGCGATAATGCCGGGCGTACACTGCCCAATCGCGTAATAGTCCATCAGCTCTTCATCACTGACCCATTGGCGTTTTTCCACCACTTCCCGCTGCAAAATCGGCAGCATGGCATATCCGCCGCCAAAAGTCAGACCGCCAATTCGCGCAAAAGTCCAGAATAAATCCAGTAGTTCTTTCATCGCAAAGCCCTTCCAATCATATTTTTTTAATATGTAATCTATATAAATTATAACTAATTCATATAGAATCCATCGCTATCATATAAAGATATCTCCCAAAAGTCAACTCTTTTTCCAAATATTTCTGACATTTTCCCAAGCCACCTTCTTTCACTTTCGTATACACCTTTTGCATATATGACAAAGCTGGACTTTCTCTACGCCCGAAAAAGAAAAAGGCGCCCGCCATCTGGGCGGGCACCTTAGATTCAAAGACAATGTGTTATATTTTTCTTAAATTGGAAAACAGTATGGTACCGGCGCCCCACAAAAGCTGGAAGGCCACCACTGCCAAACCATTGACGTTTTGCATCGCGCCAAGCAGGGTAAATACCGTCATAATGCCATATCCCAGCAGAATTCCAACGATTTGGAGTACTGTTCCCATCGCGATAGCACTCTTCACCGAAACCGCAGCTGTTACGCCATGGAATAACGACGCAGCGCCGCCTGTAAAAGACAAACCGGAAGAGGCCGTATCTTTTGGAGAGGTCAGGATATCAAAATCGCTGTGCAATTTAGCCGGGATCACATGCACCATTTCTACCGGCAAATCGTATACCTGAGCAATTTTTTCAGCAGTCAGGTTGGGGTCGGTAGAACGAACGATCAATCCGATTCCTTTGCGTTCCAATGCATACAGTTCCTGCGCAATTTGAGGATCCGGCTGGTAACTGACCACAAACATCGCTGTCAGTTCACCGGAATTGGAAAGGTAAATCAGTTCCCTTCCTCCTGTGCGGTATTTCGCCTCGTAATCGGCGGAAGGGGTGTAGATTTCATGGTGGCGCATCAGCGCGCTATTTCCAATCAGCACCCGTTTGCCGTCTACCCAGGCGGACAGGCCCATTCCTTCTTCGTATACCAGGTTTTCGACCTTTTTCAAGATCTCCATCTTGCCCTGTATGATTTTCATAAATACGTTTTTAATAGTCCCGTCGAAAGAACACAAAGCGCTGGAAGCATCCAAAATCGCTTCATCGATCCTGCGCTTTTCAAACATTTTGATATTGTGCAGCAGCACATTATCGCTGGGGAACAGTTCGCTGGCGTCCACCGTCACGCCGTTGATCTCGCTGAAAGTATCCACCGCCTCAAAACCGGTCAGCTGCGCTCCCTCTTTGGACAGGGACTTTTGCGCGCGTCGCATCGGGTAATTCGCGTAAAATGTGGCTGTAATCGGTGAAGCAATACAGACCACTGCACTGAAGGTCGTCAAAGCTGTAAAAATATCGCGGGTCAAATAATAGCTTACCCCGCCGACAACCAGGCTGCAAAGCGCTATCATCGGTGCGATAATCCGGAACAGCCCTTCGCTGCCGTCCGGTTCATAAGACTGTTCCAAAAAGCGGGTCAGAAATCCGGTTTTGCAGGCATATACCAGATTGGGCGGATTCAGATCCATTCCCCTGCTCAATTCCCGGGACAGTTCTTTATTTTTTAAATACAGCACCGCTTTTTGGGGGCGATCAGAGGAAACGATTTTGAAATTCCCTTCAATTCGGGAAAGGATCATCTTTTTCCCCCACACATTGCAAAGGAGCCCGAAAACGGCGGCTGTAAAGAACAGACCCAACGGCTGCTCCTGCAGCTTTTGTGGAAATGCCGCCACCGCAACGCCCTGTACAATGGTGGAAATGACCGCCAGCGCCGCCAGAGAGTCCCCGTCCGCACGCATCGTCAGCAGGGAAGCCAAGCCGCCGCCTACAGTGGTATTACAAACCAGCGCGGCTATGATTACCAGAGCCAAATTGGCGATCATATAAATGCGCGGCTGCGTTTCCAGCGCCATAAAGGCCGGCAGCGGCAAAGCTGCCGTCTGCGCCAAAGCGAGGTACAGCGTTGTGACAAACAACACTGCGGTAACCGCAATACGGGTGTTGATGGAAAACAAAGAAGCTTTTAAGTCGTGGCGAATCGGCGCGATATCTGCCGGTGTGCGAAAATCTTCGATATCCTCTTCTTCTGATTCCGCAGCCTCCTCGACCGGCGGCTGCTCAGATTCCCACTCTTCCTGCTCACGCAACGAGCGCTGCAGGCTTTCAAAGTCAAAGTGCTGTGCCGCGCTCGGCGTGGGAATTCTCTGCGTTTGTTCCAGATTTTCCTCTTTTGCTTCTTTCGCAGTGGCAATCGGAATATTCAACTGTGTTTTTTCCCATTCCGCTTCTTCAACCGGCGTCTCTTCCTGCTGCCACTGCTCCAAATCAAAATGAGCCGCCGGCCGGGAATCCGATTTTTCTTCCGTCTCTTTCTCGAAAAGTTCCGCTTTATCCTGCGAAAGCACGCTTTCTGCCGTTGCTTTTTGTGTCTGCTGCAACGAGTGCGCCTGCGCATTTTGCGCCGGTGCCGATGTCTTCCGAACCTTTTCTTCCCGCGCGTTGATGCCGAATTTGGCATTGCTGCCGAAAAAATCCGATAAGCCTTCCAAAGGCGAGACCTGCGGTGCCTGTTCGGCCGTCAAAGGAGATGTCATGGAAGAGGGGGCATCCACCCGATCCCAGGCGGTGGGCTGAGGACGCTGCACGTTCTGCTCCTGCTGAGATTTCGCGCTTTTCTTTCTCTTTATTTCCTCCAAAATATCGTCTACATCATAAGAATTAGGCATATCGGCTCCCCCTTTCTATCTTGCTTTGATGGCCAGCCGCTGTCTGGTGATCTCATACATCAGCACGCCGCCCGCTACTGAAGCGTTCAGCGAACTGATTTTTCCCAGCATCGGCAGCGAGACGGTAAAATCGCATTTTTCCTTAACCAAACGGCCAACACCGTTTCCTTCCGATCCTACCACCAGCGCTGTATGACCGCTGAAATCCGTCTGGCACCAGGTTTGTCCGTCCATATCGGCACAATAAAACCAAACGCCCTGGCTTTTGAGCTCATCCATAAAAGAAACCAGATTGGCTACCCGCACCACCGGTAAATGGCTGACCGCGCCAGCCGAACTTTTATACACCGTCGGCGACAATCCGGCGCTGCGCCGTTTGGGGATAACGATTCCGTGAGCGCCGCAGCACTCCGCCGTCCGGATCAGTGCGCCAAGATTATGTGGATCTTCGATTTCATCCGCGAGAATCAAAAAGAGTTTTTCCCCTTTTTGCCGGGCCAACTCCCAGACCTGATCCATTGTCGTATAAGCCGCCGCCGCAATCGTCGCCGCAACACCCTGATGCGCCTGGTTCCCGGTCATGGCGTCCAGTTTCTGCCCGGTTACATCTTTTATGGGAATGCCCGCCGCTTTTGCCAGGGAAATAATTTTTCCGAGGCTTCCTTTCTGCTCCACCGGCGCCACATAAACCTTGTCAATGGCCGCGCCGGCCTTGACTGCTTCCAACACAGCATTTCTGCCGAAAATCAGCTGACTGTCGTTTTTCTGTGTCTTCTCCGACATGCTTTCCAATCCCTCCAACTGTCAAACGCCTTTTGCCCGGTCTTTCCTGCCTGTTGGCCTTCTCTTTTTTCGCCCGGCACGAAAAGGCAAAACGTGATATTTGTAATATTATATCATAAGATCAGGCTGGAAAAAAGCATCTTCGGCTATCTTTTCACCGCTAAAGCCAAAAAATCACAAACAGCAATCCCGCCGCGACAGCCGCGACAGCCAGAATCTTACCCAATGTGCGGAAGAACCGGGCTTTTTTCCGCCGCGCCAATGCAATGTTCCCCATTTGTGATACATAATCTCCCGCCTTTTGTCTGAGCCGTTCCGGATCTTCGTCCCGAAAGCTTTCTTTGACGATTAAAATAGCCCGCTCAAAAAATTCGTTTTGTGTATCTGAGACCTCTATGATTTTTTTATGCACGCCGCGTACCATACCGGAATTTTCCTCCTTTGTTCTGCTCCTTGGAATATTTTTGACATCGCCTTTGAAACTATGCAAACCCGTTGGATAAATTTCCTGTCCGTCTCTTTTTCCACTTTTTCAACAAATATACTAACAGTAATCTCCCCTTTCCATCGATTTTCGTGAAAAAGTCTGTGGAAAGCGTGGAGAAAAGCAAAACAAATTGGATAAACAAGCTGTTAAAAATTATTTTTCCGAAACCGTGTTTTCCACTTGACAAGAAAATACCAGATACTTGAAAAAAAGGAATTTTTGCGAAAACAAGCGAAGAATCCGCATGTATGGCTGATTTGGGGTATCGAAAAACTTTTTTCCTGTTTTTACAAATTACAAATGGTTATGACATATTCCGCTCATTCCTTCAGCCAAAAGAAAGCGCGCCGCATTCTGATCCATACGGCGCGCTGCATACTCTTTATTTTTCATCTTCCGGCTTTCTGGTAGTCAAAAACCAGATTGCCCGCTCAATTGAATCGCGGCTATTGCCCCAATCCTGCCCTTTGCTGCGGTAATCGTACATCCGGCAGAAATGGGTCACGTCTTTTCCGAGCTTCTCTAAGTACTTTCGTGTCATCTGCTGCGTTTGGGAAATAAACGGCGCCGCCTGTTTTCTCATCACGTTGGGTGCCATCTCCGTCAGCTGCCGGCAATGCTCCAGGCAAATCACCGGCTGCTGGCTGTATAACTCCCGGAAACTTTCTTCTTTTTCCCATGTGTGCATCAGCGTTTGAAGCATCCGCTCCATGACCCGATCCACTTCGTTGCAGACAAAGCAGCTCTTTTTCGGGACTTCGGCCGTTTTCTTTTTAAACAAACCCGCCTTGACGGGCTGTGCGGACAATTCATTTTCCGCTACATACGCCAGCCGGCTTTCCAGCATCAGCGCCAACGATAAACGGTTCTTTGCCTTAAGCATCCGCTCGAAATGGTCGAAGCAAAATCCCTCCCGGTTGGTTTCCATACGGATATCCGGTTCCATCACGGCCGCTCCCATAATGTATTCCAAACACCGGTCCTCCAAAAGATTGCGCAAGCGGCAGATCGGGCAGCCATCTTTCGGCTCCAGCACCTCACTAAGCGGGATGGTATAAATAGAATCTTTCATGATAAAACGCCCTTTCATCAAACGGTGTGTGCCGGCTGCGTCCATCCGCTCCGGGACTTTTCTGATCATTTATGGGTAGTATATCACATTTTTAGAAAAGGTGCTATAATAAGATTCCGGCCGATTGTCGTCTGCCGAAAATCATCAAAAGCGAGGATTTTATGCGGATTATCGAAAAAAACAATCAGATTTTACTGCAGGGTGTATCCTTTTTTGATTTAGGCCGAACGCTGGATTGCGGACAATGCTTTCGCTGGAATCTCTGCTCCGACGGCTTCTGGGAAGGCGTTGCCGCCGGACATTTCTGCCGAGTCAGGCAGGAGCGTACCGTTTTGATTTTTACCCACACAGACCGCCAGTGCATCCGGAAATTCTGGATTCCCTATTTTGGTCTGGATGAGGATTACGACGCTTTGTGCCATCATTTTTCCTCCGATCCTGTCTTGTGCCGGGCGGTTCGGTTCGCCCCGGGAATCCGTCTGCTGCGCCAGGACCCATGGGAAACTCTGTGCTCTTTTATCTTCAGCCAAAACAATAATATCCCACGCATCCGCGGCATCATCGAACGCTTTTGCTGTCTCTTCGGCAACCCGCTGGAAAACAGTCCGCCGTCTTTTCCCACGCCGGAACGGCTGGCCCTTTGCACAACAGAGGATCTTGCGCCGCTGCGCAGCGGTTTTCGGGCCAAATATCTTCTGGATGCCGCCCAAAAAGTATCCTCCGGAGCCGTCGATTTAAAGAGCGTCGGCCATATGGATGCGGACAGCGCCCGCCGGGTTTTGACCGGCATTTGCGGCGTAGGTCCCAAAGTTGCCGACTGCGTATTGCTGTACGGTTTTCACAGAACCGAAGTAGTCCCGATGGACGTCTGGATGAAGCGGGTATTATCCACACTGTATCCTGACGGATTCCCCCAGCCATTTGCGCCGTATATGGGAATCGCCCAGCAGTATTTGTTTCACTACGCCCGCTGTCACGCCGCGGATTTTCGCCAACCAACAGGGCAGGCATAAACGGCACTCTGCGCGCTGAATCTGTCAAACGTTCGGTGCGGGAATGCGTAGTGCCGGCTTTGGATTACGCCATATCTGTCAAAGCCTAGGAAAGAAAGCAAAATGGAAAAACAGGGAATTTACGATGATTGGAACAGCCAAAAAATCTAGTAAAAAGTCACCGAGCCATAGCCTTCCTCAGCATGGAACGGCCCGGCGGGGAAAGCGGATAGCATTTCTCTGCCAGGCCGTGTTTTTTATTTGGTCAGCACGTTTTCATCTATACGCCGCACCACGCCGCTGGTATAAGGGATAAAGTACTTTTGCCAAAAGCCAGCGGCGGTAGGATTGAAGCTTTCATAATCCACTCCCAGATGGGTATATCCTTCTGCCGCCAGTATTCTGATAACGAAATTCAAAAGGTTGGAATACAGCCCTCTGCCCCGGTATGCCGGCAAGCAGAAAGCGCCGCAGATGTTCTGTACCTGCGGCAATTCTGTGACAAAATTTTCCGCCGTGTCCGCTATTTCGACATATGCGACAATTCCCGATGCGTCTGCCGCCGAAAACAGCCGATTTTTTCTTTCTATCCACCGGTCCGGGACGGTATGTTTCATAAAGCAGGGGCTTTTTTCAAAATGGTCATTCAGCATCCGATACAGCGGCTCCAGCTGCGCGCGGGATTCCCGGGGCACTTCAAAAAAGGAAAAGCCCTCACAGGATGGCGCCTGTACCGGAGTCATAAGTCGGATAGCATCGACGCACCGCAGGCCAAAGCCATACTGGAAAAAAGCCTTTTCCGCTTCCCGGTCAGAGACATATAAGCCGATGGAATGGCTGGAAACACCGGCGTCGACCCATTTTTGCGCCGCTGCCTGATAAAGCATTTGATAAATCTGGACGCGCCCTTTACGCACGGCTCCATGGGCATAAATCGGCGAAAAAATCCCCTTGGCCGTCGTGGTAAAAGCATTTTCAAAAGGCGCCAGGCAACAGAGGAAGCCCACCATTTTCCCTTTTTCAAACGCGGCGCATCCTAGGCCGTTTTCGGCCAGTTCTTCCATATCCGGCAAATGGAAAATCTCGGGCAACGCAGGAACCGCTTGGCGCTGTTCCTGGTAATTTTCCCAGGCAAGACGCTTTGCCTGGGAAATATGACTGCTGCAAAAATTCAATAATTCCATTTTTTCTCCTTAGAAAGGGCATCCTGCCAGCAGGATGCCCTTTTCTTTTTCTCCCGCCGGCGTTTTCACCGGTTTGCTTGCTGATTTCAGCATAGCGAACCGGCGGAAAAATGTCAACAGGACAAGATCATATTCCATCGATATCTTACTGCTTGTCGACAATTTTACAGACCAATATGCTGGCATCGTCGTCATGCCCATCTGGCCTTCTCGTCTGCGCAGTCTGCCAGAGATCCTGCGCCAATTCTTCGGCGCTTTTTTTCGCGGACAGCTTTATCTGATCGAAAATCCAATCGCTGCCGCCCAAAAGCATCCCGTCCGACAGCATGACAATCCAATCCCCTTCGTGCAGTTTTAGACGTCTCTTGGCAAAATCTACCCCTTTGAGAATGCCTGCAGGCATGGAAGATGCTTCCACTTTGACCACCGAACCATCCCGGTAAACAAAGGTTGGCGCCGCGCCCGCCTTTAAAAACTGCGTCTCACCCGAATACAGGTCCACGGTAGCAACATCCACTGTGGAAAGGGATTCCTCTTCCGATTTTATCAGCAGCGCGGCATTGACCAATTTCAGCGAAGAATCGAAGGAAAAACCTGCTGTCACCAGCTTTTTCAAAAGACAGACAGTCATCGCGGAATCCAACGCCGCCCTGCTCCCACTGCCCATTCCATCCGACAAAAGCAGGTGGACTCGACCTCTGCCGTCCCAGATTTCTTCCAGCGCGTCTCCGCAAACGTTCTGTCCGTCGCAGGAATGCTGGATTTTCGCTGTTTCCACCGCGTAAGCGGTCCGCTCAATCCATCGCAGGTGGGACGCATTTTCCACCTCGCTCACCGCCGGCAGCTGCAGCTTACGCTGACACAGATCGGAAAGCCATAGAGTCATGGAAGTTTGATTCATCCGCGCCAGCTTAAAGGACGGGATGGCCGCCTCTACGGTCAGCCTTCCAGTTTGGTCGGTATAAGCACTGACTGAAATGGGAGAAAAATTCTCCCGATCCAGCAACGCGCTGATTCGATCCGCCAGGGGGAATTCCGCCTGCTCAATGCCGGTCAATTCCTGGGCCAACGAATCCAGCATACCGCTCATCCCCTGAAACTGATCGGTTACAACGCCTCTTAAATTCTGCGCCTGCGCACGTGCCGCCTGTCTTCCGGAATGGCGCTCATACCCGGTGCAGATTTCGTTTGCCAACTCCCATTTGCCGGTACAGTGTTCCCCCATATAACCGGAAAAATCCTCTGCTGTCACCTTCCCGTTTCGCCGCAAAACTTCTGTCAGGTTGTTAAAACCGTCCATCACGGAATGATACTGCTCTCCCCAGCACACCGATTTTTGCGGACAGGACTTGCATACAATATCCGCAGAGGTTGCGAAAACATCCGCCATTGTGCCCGACTTGGCAGCGCCGATTTTCTGATAGATCTGCCTGGTGGTCTCCCCGATATCTGACAGTGCCGCCGAAGCGAATTTTAACTTGGAAAGCACAACCTCCCGGGCAGTTTTGGAGAAAGCGTCCGACCGCTGCCGTCCCCAAAAAATCAAGCTCCTCACCGCGGAGGACGGGATGAGCAAAAACAGTACCGCGCCGAGAAAGATCTCATATAAAACACTGTAGGCCTGATATTCACTCCCCATAATTAACGCCGTCAGACCGTTTACCATTACGAATACCAATGCCTGCACCACCGACCCTAACTCGGCGAACATCCCCGCCAGCATGCCGCCAAAGCCGTAAGCTGCGGCGAGAAAAGAAAAATCTCCGCCCAAAATTCCCATTGTCACGCCGGCTGTTACTCCGGCGATGGCGCCCCCCGATTCCCGCCCGCATTTTGCTGCCAGCAGAATCGTCACCACCGCCACAACCCGTCCGATCGATACATCACCGACCACAAAGGAACCCAGGGCCATGACCAACAGCGCATAAGTAATCGTCAGGCAGGAGACATCCTTGCCGTTTAATGTCGCCAGTTTTTCCCGGCGTAGCAGAGCTTCTGCCGCGCGGTAAAAGAAAAAGCAGGTGCCGGCCGCCAGAACTGATTCGGACAGGCAGATTACCACGTCATATAAAAGGTATCCCCGCAAGGAAGCCAGTGCGGCTCCCGGCAAAAAAACCGCTCCAAACGCAATGGCCGGTGCCATCCACCGATGATATTTCTGCATCATCTGCTGCGGCAAAAACCATTTGACAGCAATCGCCAACGCCACTGCCGCGATATACCGGGTATTGTTCTCCGGATGAAAGGAAAAAAGATATCCCAGCAGTGCGCCTGCGCCGGCCGCGGTGGTCCGATCCTTTTTTCCTGCGGCGGTGAAAGACACGCCGAACGGCGCCAGCTGACCCAACAAAAAAGCGTTGGATAAAATAAATCCGCAGACAGCATAAACCAGATATTCCAACAGTACGGCCCGCCCTTTTAAAAATTCTGCCAGCCGGGAAACGGCAGGCACCGGTCTTTCTTTTGCTTTTAACACAATTATCCCTCATTTCTTGACATCCGGCCGGACTGTTGGGTATTTCCCCTCGATTTGTGCATAAAATATACGTTCCGGCATTTTCAGTATAGCCGGTTTTTGCGGCACAGCCTGTCGGAACCCGTCGCTCTCCGGACAAAGAAGAAAAGTTCCGCCCCAAACCTCCCTTGACAAGCAAACAGGCCGAAGGTAATATATATCTGTATCGCTTTTCCCGGGAAAAATGATACAATCAGGAATCGCCGCAGCTGCGGCAGCAGGAGGAAGCAACATGAAATTGGAAGGCGTGCGTACCCGTTTTGCGCCCAGTCCCACTGGTTATATGCACGTGGGAAATCTTAGAACCGCTCTTTATGCCTATCTGATGGCCAAATCTCAGAACGGCACTTTCATTCTCCGCATCGAAGATACCGACCAGGAACGCTATGTGGAAGGCGCTGTGGATATCATCTATAATACGCTGAAAGAAGCGGGGCTTAACTGGGATGAAGGCCCGGACATTGGCGGACCGGTAGGACCCTATGTCCAGAGCGAGCGCATGTCCATGTTTAAAAAATACGCGGAGCAATTGGTAGAAAGCGGACACGCTTACTATTGCTTCTGTGATAAAGATCGTCTGGAAGAGGTCCGGGTGCTTCAGAAAGCTTCCGGCATCGCCCCCCGGTACGATGGGCATTGCCGCAATCTTTCCAAAGAGGAAGTGGCCGAAAAGCTGGCGGCGGGAGTTCCCTATGTCATCCGGCAAAAAATGCCCACCGAGGGCACCACTTCTTTCTACGACGAGGTGTACGGACTGATCACCGTGGACAACGATACGCTGGACGATCAGATTCTGATCAAAGCAGACGGTATGCCCACCTACAACTTTGCCAATGTGGTAGATGACCATACCATGGGCATCACCCATGTCATCCGCGGCTCGGAATACCTGTCTTCCACCCCCAAATACAATCTGTTGTATGAGGCGTTCGGCTGGGAGATCCCCACTTATATTCACTGCCCGCCGGTCATGAAAAACGCCACCGAAAAGCTGTCCAAAAGAAATGGCGATGCGTCTTATCAGGACCTGGTTGCCAAGGGATACCTGCCGGCTGCTATCGTCAACTATCTGGCGCTGCTGGGCTGGGCTCCCAAAGGTGAACAGGAGATTTTCACGATGGAGGAGCTAAAAAAGGAATTCTCCGTTTCCGGCATCAGCAAATCTCCTTCTATTTTCGATAACCAAAAACTGGATTACATCAATGCGGAATATATCCGCCGTCTTTCGCTGGATCAGTTCCATGAAATCGCCCTGCCCTGGATTCGTCAGACGGTAAAGCGCGAGGATGTGGACACACGTCTCATCGCCAAGGTACTACAGGCTCGGACTGAAGTTCTCAACCAGATCCCGGAGCAGGTGGATTTCATTGACCAGCTGCCGGAATATGATACGGCGCTGTATGTCCACAAAAAGATGAAAACCAACGAGGAAACCTCTCTGGAGGCATTGAAAGCGGTGCTGCCGGTGCTGGAAGCACTGGACGATTTTACCGAGGAATCCATCCATGCCGCCCTGTTTGAGCTGATCGCCAAATTGGGTGTGAAAAACGGATATTTGCTCTGGCCTGTCCGTGTCGCGGTAAGCGGAAAACAGTTTACCCCCGGCGGTGGAATTGAAATCTGCTCCATTTTGGGAAAAGAGGAATCCCTCGCCCGGATTCGCAAAGGGATCGAACTGCTGAGCAAATAAGCGCCGATTCCCCCCATGAAAAGGATCAAAAGCAAAAGCGCCCGGTTTCGCAAGCGAAACCGGGCGCTTCTTTTCTGATTTTCGAAAGAATCAACCATTAAAAAAACAGGTTTAAAAGCAGATAGTACCCCGTTAAAATCACATAGAAAATCCCGATGACCGGCAAAGTCCGCTTGACCAGCGCGCCAAAATCCGTTTTGAAATGCTCACAGGCCAAGGTCAAGCACAGATGGGTGGGAGAAATCTGCATCGCCGTATAAGTACAGCTCATCAAAAAAACCATTAAAGGAACACCCGCGCCGGGAACGGAAGCAAAAGCCAAAGGAAGACACAACGTAATAATCGCGGTAGACCCCGCTACAACAGAACCGATAAAAAAGATGATACCAAATACCAAAAAACTGGGGATAGGCAGCAACGCAAACAGATTCGGCAGCTTTGTGATGACATTGGTATGCGTTAAAATATCTTTGAAAATCATAACCACAAAGGTATTGATGACAATACGGGATTCCAGCGCGGACAGGAAAAAGGGCTTGATCTCCCGCCATGTAAAACGGCTGGTGAAGAAATAGACAAGAATAACTCCAACTGTCGCGATGAATACGGGTACGTTGAATACGACAATCAAAAGGATGATAACCGCGATTGTCCACAAACTGCGGCACAGGCTCTGCAAATCCGCCAGCTTATCTGTCGAAGCCGCTTCCCCTGTTTCCTTGGGCACCTTACGCAGGTAAAACAGATAGCCGAGCAGCATCAGACATACCACCATCGGAATCATTCCCAAAACAAAAGACCCCATCTTCACCCCGGTCAGCTGACAGGCCAGGATAATGGAGGAATAGGTCGGCAGAAAGCTTTCCGGGATATGGCGAAAGTAGGATGCGACAAAAGTCTTGTCCTCTTTGCTGATGGAATCCTCACAGGCGTCGTCCACCATCGATCCCGCGATAAAAATAGCCCCCGGAGACGGCAGCAGACCGATAAACACCGGTACAATGGATGCATTGACCCGCCGACTGTTAAACAGCCGGGACAGCGAACGCTGCGCCAAATCCAGGTGGCCACGCAGTTCCATCATGCGCTGCAAAAAGGTGATGAGATAACAATTGAGGATTACCATGATGGTCGCTTCGCTGATCATGGATTTTCCGGCAATCAAAAGCGCGTCCAGAGCAGGTATCCCATACAGGGCTACTGTCAGTACAGCACCAATCCCGATGGAACCGGACAGCGGGATCTTACATTTCAGCAGAATGATAATCGCTGCGAAGATGAGCGCCAATTTGATAAAGTCACCATACTGCGCCCAAACCGATAACAAGACAGAATCATCCAAAATACAAAACCTCCAAACCAATCCATTTCCATTTTCTTACCACATTGACACACTTTTTGAAAACGACCTTTTTCAGGCACTTCATTTTATGGCAGTATCATAAAAACCAACTTTCTTTATTTTACCGTCATTGCTTTGCCGGGGCAAGATATTATTGTCTTTCTAAGCAGCTATTTTTTACATAGCGGTATCCATTTTTTCCAAATCGTTCTTACCTCTCCCGGTGAAAATTTCATCTGTATCCACCGACGCGGACGAAAAAAGGAGACCAAAAGGCCTCCTTTTTCGCCGGTTGTGCATTTTTATTTGGCTTTCACATTCTGTTCTACGTCGTTTGTATCGTATACGACATCAATCGCTTCCCATCCGGGCGCTTTCTGCGCATCATAAGCGCAATTTTCTACCCAAACGCTTTGGGCGTATCCGGCAAAAGCGCCAACCCAGTTAGAGCTGACCGTTGTCGAAAGATAAACGGAAGATTCGCAGCCGTGCATCGTTCCTAATACGCTGAATCCGATGAAGCCGCCAATCGAGGTCGGCGTCCCCTCAGATGCAGGCGCCCCCTGCGCCGGAACAGCGCGGACCTGGCCCGAAGCGGTACAATTCTCCAAGCCACCGTAGCAAAAAGAACCCGCGAAAGCGCCAACCTCGCCATACCCGCTGACGGATACCGCAGCATCGCAGGAATAGGCGGTGCCAGTGATCCGTCCCGCAACGCCTCCTACCTCATAGCCTCCATCTACCGTTCCCTCTACGGAAACAAACTCCAACATTCCGTTGCAGGTTCCCGCCAAAAGTCCCGCAGCGCCATATTCCGCGCCATACCGGCAGGGGGAGGTCACAACGCAGTCTTTCAGATTCAGATTTTTCACCATGCCATTTGTGCCGATCAGGCTGAACAGGCCAACGCCATCGCCAACATAGTCTGTTCTTTTCAAATAATCCTGCTCTTCTGCTTTCAGGCGCAGCCCGGAAACGGTGTGTCCCTGTCCGTCAAAAGTGCCGTTGAAGCCCCGCAAGGTAGGATCCCTGGGATCGTCCTCATCCCAGTGTCCCAGATATCGCTCATTTTGCCCCATCGGGGTAAAATCGATGCCGGAAAGATCAATATCCGCAGTCAGCCGGTAGGTATCGTGCTGGTTCAGCCATCCGCCGGCATTCATCCGCTCAGCCGCCGCCAAAAGTTCCTGGGCATTGGATATCTCTATGGTTTGACACAGCGGCTGCTGTTCCATGTCCAGATTGGTCACGCTGACAATCTGATAAACGGTATCCCCCTGGGAATAATCCGCCGCCAGCGCCGCCGGCACAGATTCAATCTTGTGCGGCCGGAACACATAACGCACCGGCCGGAGATATGCATCGCCCGCCGCCCGGCGATAATCGATGACAATATCTCCATCGTCTTGCTTTTGTATCCCGCTCGCTTCCAAGGTAAAGGCGTCACGGCTTTCCACACCGTAAAAAGAGACATACCAATCAATCTGCTCACTGTCGTCCGGAACGTCAGATGACGCCATAAAGAAATTATGAATTTCAGCCAGTTGCTTCTTTGGAATACCGTAAGCTTCTCCTCTTTCATCCAGATACGGCTTTAGCATGTCTTTTTCTTTTAGGTAACCGAATCCGAGGTCTAAAACTCCTTCCGCCGTTTCAGATTCTGCCAGATTAATTCCAGACCGATACCATTCATAAAGCTGTGCGATCCAGTCCATCTGTGCCAGTGCCGTTTCATCCACGTCCACGTTTTCGCTTCCCGTAAAAACGGAAGAAGATTCCGATTCTGTTTGCTGCGATTCAGGCTGTGCCGGATCGGCCTGACAGCCTGCCATGCTGCCGGTCAACAGGCAGACAGATAAAACAACGCACATGGCCGCGGTGCCCCGATGTTTCCGCTTTGTGTCAAAAATCGCGTCAAAGCGCTGCATCAATATCTTTTTTTCATTACTGAAATTGGTCGTAAAGAAGAATTTTTTCCCGCTGTCCCGCTGCAGCACTTCAAAAATCGCTTCACCGTACTGCGTGCGGAAATCCCGGTTCGTTCGGCGCGTTACTTTTTCGTCGCAGGAAATTTCCAAATCCCGGTCCGCCGCTTTTACCATCCAATGGACAAGCGGATTAAACCAGTGAATGGTCGAGGCTGCGATCAGCAAAAGCTTATACCATAAATCATGGCGCATCACATGAACTAGTTCGTGCCGGAAAATCATCTCCAGCGCTTCGGCCGGGTAATCCTCCCGCGGCAGCAAAAGCTGCGGACGGCACAAGCCAACCACCATAGGAGAAGATACAGCCGGGCAATACGCCAGCCGCATTGGGCCAAAATAGCCTGTTTTGTCTTTTATTTCTTTCCAAATCGCCTGGCAATTAGGATTTTGAACCGGCCGCGTGCAGGTGCGCAAAAGACGCCGTATCCGGTTGCCGGCCATCAGGTGGACCACCAGCATCACGGCAGTCCCCAACATCCAAACCGCCATTCCTGCTTTTATCCATGGAAATGCTGCCAATTTTTCTGCCCAACCCGCCCATAAAGCGGTTTGTGTTTCCTGCTCTGCCGGCACGACCGGGAGCGGCTCTTTCTGCTGTTGTATCTGAGCCGTCTGCTCTTGCCGAACAGCGGTCTCCTGCTGGGATAAAAGCTCTGTTCCCGCTACCGGCTGCGATTCCGCGGCCTGTTTTTGGGGCCAATCGGCGGATACCGCAGTCTGGAACCGTCCGCTCAAATCCGGCAGTTCAATCGCCGACATCTGGAAAGGAATCAAAAGACGCATGGCAATGACCATCCAAACCCAATAGCGCCATCCTGCCGAATATCTTTTTTTCAAAAACGGAGTGCAAAGCAAAACACAAGCAATCAGCACAGACATACTCAGCGTAACGCGTATCAAATTGCCAAATAAATCCGTCACAGCTACTCCTCCTTTTTCATCTGATTCAAATATTGTCTCAAATCATCCAAATCGGATTGTGTCAGATCCCGGCTGTCCACCATGGAAGCCACCAGGTTTCGAATGGAGTTACCGTGGAGCTTTTGGAGAAAATTCCGGTTTTCATACGCCAGATATTCTTCCTGCGAGACCAGCGCTTCATAAAGATTCCGGTTTCCCTGTTTGCTGCAGGACAGGAAGCCTTTTTCCTGCAGTCTGCCCAACAAACTTAAAATGGTGGAATCCGCCCAGTTTTTCCGTTCTTTTAATTTCTGGTCAAAATAATTGCGCGGTACTGGGCCATCTGCTTCCCACAACGCAATCATGATTTCCAGTTCCGATTCCGGCAGTTTTTTCAGTTTCATATGGAATTCTCCTACATTTGTAGTATTGTTTCCTTTATTATATAACTTCGTATGGATTTGTCAATCGTTTTCCCGTTTTCTTGCTTTTCGTTCCAGCGGCAGTCAATACCTGCGGCTGGAAAACGAATTTTCTTTTCCAACTTGCTTTCCTTTTCCGAAAACAAAAAGCGCGGCAGGCTTTCGCCTGCC
>DFDW01000029.1:28328-53742 GCA_002369315.1 Ruminococcaceae bacterium UBA3818
GGCTTTCGCCTGCCGCACGACAATCGCTATTCCTGCTTTTGCAGCGGTTCTTCATACAGATTTTTCATGTTCTCGGGCAAAACCTTTTCCAATCGGTACTGCTGTACCTTTTTCTTTCCCGCCTGTCCCATTTTTTCCCGCAGCTGCCGATTCTCATACAACTTTCGGACCGCCTGGCAAAACGCTTCCTCATCATCAAAATCAAACAACAGACCGTTGACTTCCGGCTCTATTAAATCCTCATGCCCCTTGACTTTACTCGCGATAACCGGCAGCCCGCAAACCATTGCTTCCATGATCTGAAACGGCAGGCCCTCAATTCTGCTGGCAGACACGCCAGCATCCGCCAGATAAAAATAAGGTGCCAAATCCTGCGCATAACCCGGAAATCGGATTTCTTTACGCACCGAGAACCGGACAGCCAAAGACTTTATCCGCTCAAACTGGTCGCCTTCTCCTACCAAAATCAGGCGGCAAGGAATCCCTTCCTCCTTGAGACGGCGCATGGCACGAACCAAAAAAATCTGATTTTTCCGGTCCGAAAACTCCGCGGCGCACACCATAACAAATTCCTGCGGCGAAAAAGAATAGGTCCGCCGCAACGATTCCGCCGCCGCAATAGTCGCCTCGTTTTTTTCGAAACGGGACACGTCAACCCCCATACCTTTTATCGAAATCAGCCGGGTTCGATATAAATGATATTTCTGCGCGATCTGTTCATCCTGCTGGTTCATCACTGCCACCACATCGGTCACCGGGCGGGTCAGTTTCTCCGCCGCCAGCAGAATTATCCGCTTGTTCCATGGTGTATTTTCATCAAACAAGTACCCGTGTACCGTATTGATGACCCACGGCCGCCGACCGCTGAGCATAATCCCCAACCGAGTAAAAAACGCCGCCAGAGATGTGTGAAGGCTGACCAGATCATACCGTTCTTTCCGTACCAGGTTTCGAATTCGGAAAGCGCATTTGAAATTTCCCCAGGAGGTCATCTTCTTTTCAAACGGCATCGGGATTGCAGTTACCCCGTCCGGAAGGCCAGCAGGATCCCCCGCCCCCATAACGTGAACCTCGTTTCCCTGCGACAGAAGCACCTGGAGATAGGGGATATGAAATGTCTTTAAATGCCCGAAAGTCGAGGCCACATACAGGATTTTTTTTGCCATTACAGTCACACGCTTTCTTTTCGATATTGACGGTTCATACCAACGCCGACACCCAACAAAATCCAAAACATGATAGAAGTCGTAACGGTGGAATCATTGAAGAATCCCGCAAACAGATAACCGGCAACTCCCAGCCCCACGGCAATGCCCCGAAATCCGTTTGGATCCCGCCTTTTTCCGCCGTATAATCGGAAGCAATCCCACAAATAAGAGATGCAGATTGCCAAAAATGCCAGGAGCGCAATCCCTCCTTCATTGACGAAAATCTGAAGATACAGATTGTGCGGCTTATCCACAACAATATTTCCGACGCCATAAGCGTACAGCTTCCCCAACACGTCATCCTGTGGGAATTCATAGATAAAGCAGTCCGGTCCAGCGCCCAGCGCCAAATAACGGGGCAAAATCGGGATCGTTCGGGACCAGATATACCCTCGCATAGAGCCTATGCGCTCTTTTCCCTTTAAAAATCCGGCGATTGGCGGCTCTTCCAGCGTCATCGGCTTAGTGGTATTGGTTCTGGCAAGATAAATCTGTGTGTCGTCGTAATAGAATTGCAGCAACTGTTTTCTGTTATAAATCAAACGCAGGTATGTATAAGGCGTATTGCCGTCCACCGAATTGACCGGACGAAAAGACAAATCCGCAAACGCATTATTCTGCGTGACAAGAACGCCTTTTTCATTAAAAGTAAAAGGCACTTCGTTTCCCTGCTGATCCCGAAAAACGATCTGTCCTTCCTCCGACGAAAGAAACAGAGCATCTCTCTGAACGGTAATCACTGCGCCGGTGTCTGTATTTTCCACGGCACGGATGGGAAGCTCGTCTTTATAATCAAAATCGGATGTATCCGAAAAAACCGTCACAATATCATCGAAAAGCATGGGAACCCGCTCAAAGATGGCATTTTGCAGGGCAAAATTCAAACCGATTACCGCAACCAGCAATCCTCCGAAAACAGACAGCACCAGCTTCCAGTGCCGAAACAGGAGTCTCCGAAAAAAGATCGCCGCCAATACTACAGCGGCAGCCGTACCCACCAGTCCGGCTCTCGATGTGGAACCCAGCAGCAGCATCAAAGAAAGAAGCGCCGCCAAAAGAAGAGGGAGCCGGAACTTCCAGCGCTTCTCAAACAGCGCTAAAACCGAGCAGACCGGGAAGGCCATGGCCGCGATGCTCCCTAGATAATTATAGTGGTTGACCGTGCCGTACATCTTCGCCTTTTTAAACTGAATTGCGCTGATTTTGCCTTCCATATCGTCCGGCACCACCAGGCTGTTGACCCAGTCGCTGGCCATCAGGTCGTGTCCGGCAAACTGGGAAATACCCATAATCGAATTGACCGCTATCAATACGCCCATTGCCACCATGATTAGCTTCAAATCCTGCGCCGACCGGTAGGAAAGCGCCGTGTACAGGAATAAAATCAGGTAAGAAATCTGTGTCATCATTCCCTCGGCCCGGTCGTACATTCCCCACAAAGCCGTATCCCGATGGTTGGAAAGCAGAGTGGAGAGAAGCAAACACAGCAAAAAAACGCCGCAGGCCACAAAATAAAGCCACCCCAGCCGGTCGATTCCCGAAAAAAGTTTCTTGCAAAATACCAACAGTAAAATCAACATGATTGCCGCCATCATCCATAAAAAGCGAGCGCGGTACTGCGAAAAAATTTCCGTTTTCTGATTGGTCAGGAATAAGCGGTATAAATCGCCGCTTAAAAAATGCTGGGTAGCACGGACGACAACCGGCATCACAGCCATTAAAAGTGCAACGGGAAGAAACAGCCAATTTCTTGTTTTTCCTTCCCAAATAAAGCCTGTCCTCACCTCTATTTCTCCTTTACCTTTTCTTCATTGCCGGGCAGAACTTCCTCATTTCTCAGCCCCTTGAACACTGTCATGAACAAAATTTTGATATCCAAAAACAAACTCCAGTTTTCAATATAATGGATGTCCCATTCAATCCTCTTCTGGATGGAGGTGTCCCCCCGGTAGCCTTTCACCTGCGCCAGTCCGGTAATGCCCGGCTTCACTTGATGTTTGACCATATAAAGCGGAACGCTCTTTTGAAAATTCTCCACAAAATATGGCAGCTCCGGCCGCGGTCCCACCAAACTCATATCACCTTTGAGCACGTTATAAAGCTGCGGCAGCTCATCAATGGAAAACTTGCGGATAAACGCGCCGAATTTTGTTTTTCGGGGATCCTCATTGGTGCTCCAGGCCGTATCGGACTGATCGTTGACCACCATAGACCGAAATTTATACATGGTAAACAATTCCTTGTTCAGCCCCACCCGCTCCTGTTTGAAAATCACCGGCCCTGGCGAAGTCAATTTCACGCCGATGGCAGTCGCCAGCAGAATCGGGGAAGATAGGATCATCAAAATCAGCGCGCCGCAGAAATCGACCGTACGTTTTAAAAAGGCATTGCCGTAATTGTCCAGCGGAATTTTGCGGATGTTAATCAGCGGGATACGGTCAATTTGGTCGATATAGGGCCGGCTTGGGATGTACCGGTAACAAAAGGGGATGATTGAAATTTTTGTCCCGGTTTTTTCGCAGTCTGACATAATCTGTTCCAGATATCCTGCTTCACAGATATCCAGCGCACAAATCAATTCCGCCGGCTTTCGTTCGTTCAGTATCTCATAGAGCGCGCCGTAATCTCCCAGGTAATTTCCATCCAACTGAGCGTAATTGGACACATAGCCAAGATAATCACACGCATAGTCCTTGTGGGAACGGATGGTTTCCAAATACTCTCTGGCCGAATCGCCGGATCCCAAAATAATCAAAGTTTTTTTATGGTATCCTTTTTTCCGCAGATAGTTTATGACCCACCGCATCAGAAAATGCTTACCCACTAAAAGCAGCGTGCTGATGAAAAAATATTGTACCATAACCCAGCGGGACAGATAGTGCCATTTCAGAACAAACAACACCGCCGTGATAATGCCGGCCATTACGGTGTTGGCTTGTATCAGTTTGACTACCTCTTCGCTGAAGGTGCGGGTCCGAAAAGAGCAGATCAAATCAAACGTGCTGAACACAAGATAATAAACCGGCAGCAAAGCAAGCACAAACAACAGATAATAAGAAAGCAGCAGGTGGTTCTCCGCCGAATCAAAAATGCGGAACCGAACCGCATAACTCAAAGCAACAGAAAGAAACAAAACCGCCAGATCTGTCACAATATTCAAACGGTCCAGCAGCGCTTCATTTTCTCGAATCATAAACGTCCTCCCGGCATCTTCGTTTTAGAAAAACAGATGCTCTTTTCAAAAGAAAACTGTGTCAAAGGGCTCTATATTTCAAAAAATACGTATGTTCCAAATTTTTAAATGCGCTCATATATGTTTATTATACGATAAGAACGAAAAAATAGCAATCTTCTCATTTGAAAGGATTCTCATGGATTTGCAGCCGGTTTTCGAATGGCGCTTTCCTCATAGAAAAAAGGCGGGGCCGCTTTTAAAACAGGCTCCGCCTTTTGATGTATCGCATAGAGAATATTCCTTTTACGGCATCTGTGTGCCGCCACCTTATTAACCCACCATCGGAATCAGGAGGATTCTTTTTTCCGGCAGGACTTCGTCTTCCAACCCATTTTCTTCCATCACGGCCGAAATCGATGTGTTATATCGCTTGGCAATGCTCCAAACATTTTCTCCTGCATCGGCATAATAAATGGTCATGGCACTTTGATCCTCCCATTTTTTCTCCCTCGTTTCATCCACTTTGATTCCGGTAATAAAAGAAACGGGCGCCACACCCAAAAGCATGCCGTCTACTCGCAGCCGGCACCGGCATCGCAATGTATTTTTCTCCTGAATCTCATATCTACAGTCCTCCGGGGTAACGGAAAGCTCATGCAGATAGCGATCCGCTTTTGTTTCCAATGGATATTCCTGCGTCACATCCTGCGTCTGTTCGAAATAAACGGGCGCACCGTCAGCATCGGCGCCCAGCATGCAGTATCGCAGTTTTCCGCCTATCAGAAGGGTCTGTTCTTGCACATCGGCGGATAACGCCCCTGTTTCGCACCAAAAATCAACAGGTTCTTTCAGATACTCCGGCAGCTGCGCGGATTGTTCCAAATCGAAAGTCTGAGGAATCGCGTTGAGGTTTAACAGCACAGACGACGTCTTTTGCGACATCTGCAATTCATATTGTGTAGAGTATGCATCAACCGCAGGAAAAATTGTTTTTTCCCGCAGCAAAGCGCATCGCAATTCCAAGGTAAATTCTCCCGAAGCAGTGCGCGTCAGGCCGTCCGCATCGGTCTGCGGATGCAATGCCGACCACAGCAGGTCAAACCGGATGTGAGAAATACATTCTTCCCCGGCGCCGTCCGCCTCCAGCATCTGGCTGACCGGAAGCTGATACCGCACCGTCTGCCGAACGCCATCCTCCTGGGGCTGGTATTCCAGCAAGACCTCCAGTTCCCCTTTTACAATGATTTTTCCCCCTGTGATTTTCCAATCGGTGGTCCGCACTTTTTCGCTGTGCCGGATGATATAATCCATCGGCGGCTTCTCCTGTCCCAGTTCCAGATCCTCCCGGACTGTAAATCTTTTCGAAGAGCATCCAACCAGCTCGCCAGACTGTGTTGGCCGACGGCTCAATTGCAAGCCCGTCCCTTCTGCCGCACTGACCATTTCTTCTTCCGTACCGGACAAAATTTTCACCATAACGGTAAAAGACCCTCGTACATCAATACGGCGCTGGTTCACCGCCTTGCAGTTTAAATAATCCTCTTTCAACGAACAAAATACCATTGGATTGTGCGGTGCGGTTTTCAGCTCAAGCGTCTTTCCAAAATCGACCTTGTGCTCGCTGGTGTGCAGCCGTCCGTCCTCCCCCGTGTAATAAACAGTGATCGCAGTGGTTCCCTCCAAAATGCATTTGTCCCCGCTGACTTCGGTTTTGGAAAAAGCGGGACGCGCCTGGCATTTTAGAACTTTTACAATATCCGGGCAATAGTCCGGCAGCAGCAAATCACTCTCAACAGGCAGCTCGGTAAAAGAATCAAACGCGACTTCGCAAACGGAAATGTGATCTTTTTTCAGCTTATATTCCATTTTTTACACGCTCCCCTTCGTTGTTCTGTAAAATGATATGCCGTTTTTGATTGAAATAGTACCGAACAACAAGCGGGTGCTGCTTTTCAACACCCGCGCGACGATCACGCAGGGGCTGATACAAGGGCAGAGCGTGGCGAGGATGTTCAAAAGCCTTGCCGACGCAATGGGGAAAAGCTACCACCAGGCGGAAACGCTGATCCGCACCGAAACAAACCATTTCCATGCAGAAGCGGACACCCGGGCCTATGACGCGGCAGGGGTGGAGGAATACGAGTTTGTGGCGACTTTGGACAGCCGCACAAGCGAAGCCTGCGCCAGCCTGGACGGGAAGCATTTCCCGATCAAGGAAGCAAAAACCGGCGTCAATTACCCGCCTATGCACCCTCGTTGCAGATCGACTACGGTCGAATACGACCCGGAAGACGCGGCAGACTGAGCGGCCAGCGGACAACCCATGCCGGAGAATATGACCTATGAGGAATGGTTCGATAGCGATGTATTAGCTCGTAGTATCAGCCGAAAAGAAGCGAATACCGGCGCGTTTTCAAACTTAAAAATACCCATGCAAAAAAGATATGTTCGCCGTATTGCCGAACAATACAACATAGACCTATCTGGAATTACTATAAAAATTCAAAGAAGTGAGTCTATGTTATCGTTGACAATGACCGGCAGCACAGACTACAATAATATTGGCCGTATAGATTTATTCCCGAACGCGTTTATCGATGAAGAACAACTGGTAAAAACGTTGTTACACGAAAAACGTCACGTATGGCAGCTAAAGACATACGGGAAAAAGTATGTGGAAGAAAATCTAAACAGGATGGAAGAGGGCGCCTACTCGTTTGAGGACGAGCAATATAATCTCTTGAAAAAGAGGGCAAAGAAATGAAATGGCTGAAAAATCTAGAAAATATTGCAAAAAATCACAAAAGTGGCTTGTGTCCCATATGTGGCAGCAAAGAGACCGACTTCGGGTACTCGATTATCGATCCAAAATCGCGTATGGGGTACGGCGCGGTGTGGTGTAATAGTTGCCGCCATGCTTTCCACATTTCACGCGTAGAAGTGAAAGACGAAAAACACATAAAAGAAATCCCGCACAATTTGATATACTAAAAGCGCCACCCACGGGATGGCGCTTTTTCAAGCCAGAAAGCGGGGAAGCCGGGAGAGCGAAGTGTTCGCGAACCTTATGGGAGTTATAAAGTTTTATGAATTACGATGAAGAGAAAAGAAATATTTTTGAAACGATGATATCGGAGATCAATAAAGCGTATGCTGAACCGAGCAAAGGCAAAGATGGAATCGGCGTTCAATTAGCCCGTGAAGCAACAGAACGTTATAATAAAGCATTACGGGCTTTGAAAAAGAAATATGGGAAATAACAGAATAAACCAAATCTGCGGGAAACGTTCCCGGAAATATTAAAAGCGTATGAAAAGCTGGAATATGGGATTTAAATGACGATGCCCCATATGAACTACGAGACATTCTCAACGAAATAGATGCTAAAGAATATTTGATTTCCGTTGCCAAAAGGTATAAAATGCCTATAAAAGAACAAGATGAAACAAAAGAACTTCTTTCGATGTATAAGGATAGACTGTCGGAGTATTACGGGAGGTAAAGGTTATGAGGGTAACAGAATCGTTTAAATTGCATGGTTTTACTCTTATCGCTACCGACGAAAAACGTCCGAAAGACTGGAAAACCGCAACGATAGACGGAAAGCCTCTGGAAGTTTTGAAAGCCTTTGATATTGGAGACCGAATAGCTGTAAAGGGAGAGCACGATTTCGAGGGGAAAGAGATCTTTTTTTCTTGACCAGAACGACTAAAGCGCCACCCACGGGACGGCGCCTTTTCCGTCCCAAAAACTGAATCATCAAGCATCATGTTCGTGAGGTCACGAAGATGGTGCTTTTTTATTGCAAAAATTGACCGGCCCGACGTCGCAAAACTACGGGCGCGCAGGGGAAGCGACCCCCGAGAACAAAGCGAAGCGCGGGAAAGGATTTGCATGGACAGAAAATTTTTGGAAACCCTTGGGCTGGAAAAGGAAACCATCGACAAGGTGCTGGACGAGGCGTCGAAAGACATCGGCAAGCAGAAAGCGGCGATTGACGCCAAAACCGAAGAACTGAAAACCGCCAATGCAACGATCAATCAGCTGCAGGAAGCGGCAAAACAGTTTAAAGGCGTGGATGTGGCCGCATTGCAGCAGCAGATTACCGACCTGCAAGCGCGGCGGTAAAGAAAGGCGACGCCTTTATCCTGGACGGCTATTTATACATTGGGGCGCACAGGAATAAAATTGGGATAATGGCGCAAACTACCATAAAATCAAATCCGAAAGGGAGTCTTGCCGTGGTAACCAATTTTTCCGAAAATATGAAGTCTAACGCCTATTTTCAATCTCTCCCCGCATGGGTGCAGGAAACGATTCAGCAGACGGCCATCACCCTTCATTCAGAGGAAGAACTGCGTCAATGCGCCGAAAAGCTAATGCAAAACGGCAAAAATTAGCGCCGCCGAACCAGTGGGCCGCCTGCCTTTCACAGACGGCCCGCTTTTGTTTCGGAACATTCCGCCGCCGTGACCTGTACCCGGCGCAGAGTGTCCAGCTCCTTTGCCTGCGGAATCTTTTGCAGACGATTGATAAAAGATTCGGGAATGTGCTATGATAAACGTTAGTCAACAAGGAGGCGGTTTGCATGAAAGAGGAATTTTGCCGTACAGCCCTTTTGCTGGGAGAGGATGGTGTAGAGCGCCTTACCCAGGCAAAAGTAGCGGTTTTCGGAGTGGGAGGGGTCGGCTCTTACTGTGTAGAAGCGCTTGCCCGCGCAGGAGTCGGCACGCTGATCCTTTTCGACAGCGACCGGGTCTCCATATCCAATATCAATCGCCAGTTGATAGCGCTGCACAGTACCGTTGGCATGCTCAAAACAGAAGCTGCCGCCCGCCGCATTGCCGATATCAATCCGGATTGCCGCGTGATTCAGTATCCGGTGTTCTTTCTGCCGGAGAACGCCTCGGAATACGATCTTTCCGGCTGCTCCTACATCGTAGACGCTGTGGACACGGTCGCAGCCAAGCTGAGCATTATCCAGCTGGCCAAAGAGCAGGATATTCCGGTCATTAGCTGTATGGGAGCAGGAAATAAGCTGGAGCCTGCCCGTTTGGAGGTGGAGGATATTTCCCGCACCTCGGTCTGCCCTCTGGCGAGGGTCATGCGCCGGGAACTGAAAAAGCGCGGGATTGAACACTGCAAAGTCGTTTACTCTCAGGAACCGGCACGATCGCCCACCGCGTCCGATGAACCTCTCCCCGACGGTTCATCCCGGCGCTCGATTCCCGGCAGTGTATCTTTCGTTCCTTCTGCCGCTGGATTGATCCTGGCCGGAGAGGTGATCAGAGATATTGCCTTGGGTGACCAAATCCAGTTTGCGCATGATAAAAAGTAAAAAGCAGCTCATTTTGCTGTCTTTTCATGTCATAAAAAAGGCCGCTTGTAAAAGCGGCCTTTTTTCAAAATAACAAATCCGTTTTGGAGCAAGCGCCTGTTTTATGGCAAAAAATGAACCAACAGATTGATAATCTGCGGAAAGACCGAAATGACAACCAGCATCCGCACCACCTGCAAAACGATCAAATCCGGGCTTTGGACCCCCAAATCCGCCGAGATCAGCGCCATATCGCTGGCCCCCGCAGGCGTCGCCGCCAGCATGGACTCCCGCCGGCTCATGCCGCAAACCTTGGCCATGATTCCTCCAACGATCAGACAAGTGACCATATATCCCAGCAAAAGCAAAATCACCGCGGGAATCAGGTCTTTCAGTTCCGCCACATCCTGATAGGTGACCGAGCTGCCGATATAGCATCCGGAAAGCACCTGTGCCGCCCGCTTCATCCACATGGGCAGATAGGCTTTATCGAACAGAAGTTTCAGCACAATCACGCCGATCAGCGCAAACAGCAGCGCTCCGACCGGCACACCGGACAACTTTCCTATAACGCCGCAGACACCCGCGACCACTGCAGTAAGCGCAAATTCCGCCGGATTTTTTTTGCCGCCGGAAGTCACTCTTCCCCGGCCTTCCCGCTGGGGAATCTTTTCCTGTTTGGTCACGGCCAAAATCAGGCTGGGGAATAACCCAATACCGGTCAGAAGCCTTGCGAACTGCATGACGGCCACTTTTCCGCCGTTTCCACCCATATCCGCCGCGATAATGGGCGTATCGCTCATACCGCCCGGCACCGCGCACATGAAAGCGGTCACCCAATCCAGATCCGTCACTCCATGGATTAAAAAGCCCATGGCGATATTTAAAATCAGCATTCCCGTTAAAAGGATCGCCGCCGGTTTTATGATATAGGGCAATCGTTTTAAATCACTTTTCTCCACCGTGCAGGCGATAAATGCCCCGGCGGTGATCTGCGCCGCTACGCGCGCGTAGGAAGGCATGTAGGCAAAATCCGTGCAAACACTTAAAACCGATACGGCCAGAAGCGCCCCCACCATCATGCCGCCTGGCACTTTCAGCTTAAAAAAGAGGAATCCGAACAGGGTACCGATTACCAGGGTAATTCCCAAATTGACCAATTTGCCCACCTGCTTTTTCAAAACTTGTTTTAGTATACCACTCCGCCTTATTTTTTGCAAAATCTTCTTTTTTCGTCCGATCCACACAAAAAACGGGGAGGCTGAACGCTCTCCCCGTTTTGCATTTTTCTGCCGCTGCCGGAACCTTTACACCTTCCTGTTGTCTGGCAAAATTTTACGCGTCGTGCTCTTTGCTGCTTTTCATTTCAAAGTGAATCAACAAGGCCAACAACGCCCGCAGGACAATGACCGATCCCAAAACAAGCAACTCATTCAAATCCCGAACCAGCACGGTCTTCAGAATCTCCGCCGCCACTTTAAACTCCAGCCCGGTCGCCATGCCGTTTGCCAGATCCAATTTGATGTTGTGACCCTTATACCCAAACAGCCCCCGCAAGTAATAATAGAACCCCTGGAGTGCCGAGACAGACACCACAAAAATACCAATTAACTCAATGATTGCAATAATACTGGGCAGAATCAGATCGATGAATTCATCCAGCATACAAACACCCCTCATCTTGTTTTATCCGCTTGTCCTATTTTAGGAAGGCCAAACAGTATAAATGAATTATACTATTTTTTTCTTTCATTCGCAACATAAATTTGTACAAAATGCCCCACATCCGTAAATTGCGGATATGGGGCATTCCAAAGTCTTTTACAGATCTGCTACAATGTCGTCAATTTCGATCAGGGTGCGGACATAAACCTTAATGCTGCGCATCAGGTTGGGGATATCGCCATACTCGTCGGCCTGATGTGCGCCGCCCTTTTCAAAGCCGAACAAGCGTACACGATCCGGAACCGTTACGCCGAAAGAAACCGCATTCGGCAAGCTTCTGGCATAGGTGCCGCCGGCCAGCACAATCGGAGGAATGTCGGGCATTCCCAGTACCTCACGCGGCACTTCGATGAGTTTTTCCACGACCGGATGGTCCAGCGGGAAATGAAATGCCGGATTGTTGCTCAGATCCAAAATTTCCAGGCCCAGCTTTTGAGCATTCTGCGGCAGCGTATCCATCAGGAATTTCTGGTCGGCAGTGACCGGATAACGGATATCGGGCTTCAAGATCAGCTTATCCTGCTCTTTGCGCACCCAGGTAAAAACGCAGGTCAGCTTGCCGGACATCTCATCCTCACAGCAAATGCCAAGATCTTCCCCGTAATAATGGCTGGTCAGTTTTTCGAACAGCTCCATCACCTCGCGGGTCTTTCCATGCAAGACCTCCGCTTTCAAAAGCGCCCGCGCCAGCACATTATTCGCGTTTACCGCTCCTGCGGGGCGGGATGCGTGCTGAGAGTTGCCGGTCGCTAGGAAACGGACGCCTTTCTCATCCTCTTCCACCGTGATCCGCTCCATATCACCCAGCTTTTCCCGCACCTCGTCCACCGTGCAGCCGGAGACCACCGCATACGCTCTGTCCGGAACCGAGTTGGTCGCCTCGCCGCCGTGGATATCCACCAACTCATCTCCTAAGCCCGGAACCGCGAATTTTGCCCGGATAAATCCGATTTCCGCATGTCCAACCGGGAATTTGGAATCGGGTACCAAAGACCATTTCGGCGCCTTTTCCCGTTTTAAAAATTCCGGCATGTCGGCGCTGCCTTTTTCCTCGTTCAGGCCGAATACCAGCATAATGTTGTTTTTCAAATGAATATCATGCTCTTTTAAAAACCGCATGGCATACAGTCCAACCATCGCCGGCGCTTTATCATCAGCGGTACCGCGCCCAAACAGGTATTTGCCGTCTTCCGACAAATACGGGTCAAACGGGTCGTGCGTCCAGCCGTTCCCCTCCGGCACGATATCCATGTGGGCAATAATGCCGATGGAGTCTCCGTTGGGATTGTCGCCGTAAATGGCGCTCCCGCAGTAATTATCGTAGTTTTTGGTGGAAAAGCCGTAAGATTCTGCCAAACGGAAAGACGCCATCAGCATTTCATAGCAGCCTTCACCAAAAGGCTTGTCACCCACCGCCTCTTCCGATACGCTGCGGATCCGGCAAAGATCGGATACGTCTTTAATGTATTCCTCGCGATGCGCTTCAACCCATTGGTCCAGCTCCGCGTTTAATTTTTCTTTTTGTTCTTTTGTTAACGTCATTGCTTTAGCCTCCTTGATTGGTTTGCTTTCAGTATAACAAAATCAGCCTGTTTCGTACAGGCTTTTCGGGAAAAAGAATATTTTTTCATCCAAACGAAGAAAAAATTATTTTTGCAAAGTATACTTGACACAGTTTGCAAAGTATACTATACTTATTTTGCAAAGTTAACATTGCAAAATAAGGAGGCGTTTTTGTGAAATCGAAGATTGCGCAGCTTCGAAAACAGCGTCGGATCTCGCAGGAAGAGCTGGCGAACGCCGTGGGAGTCACCCGGCAGACGATCACTTCGCTGGAAGTGGAAAAATATACCGCTTCTCTGATTTTAGCCTATAAAATCGCAAAATATTTTGGAATGACCATTGAAGAAGTATTCGATTTTTCAGAAGTGGAGGATATCGATGGAAAAGTTTAAAAAGAAATTGAAAAAAAGGATTGTTTTCGGGTCTGTTTACTGCGGCCTGATCCCCCTGCTTGCAATCGCTCTGCATTTTTGCGTGGGGGAAACCCTCTCATCCGGTTTTACACTGGGTTTTGCTTGCGGAATTGCGGCTGTATCGCTGGTTTTTGTCATACAATCTGCCCGGGCGCTTTGCAGCGATGAAAAGCTGCGAAAAATGTATATCGCAGAAACGGATGAGCGAAACCAATATATCAAAAATCGCTGTGCCGCTTCCAGCGTGTGTATCATCCTGGCGGCGGTATCGCTGGCTACCCTAGCCGCGTCTTACTTCGACCGCACAATCTTTTTTACCCTGCTGGCCGTGACCTACTGCACCGTTTTCATCATCGGCTGCTGCAAACTTTATTACCATCGAAAACTGTCCTGATCGTCAAAAGCACAAGCACAAACCGCACCGGCTTTTGGGGCGGCGCCTGTAAAACAGGGAATCCTCCGTACGGCTGCGGCCGTGCGGAGGATTTTTTGCCTCTTATTTGACCTTGCCCCGCAAAGTCCGTGTGCCCAAAACCGTAAGCTTTTCCGGATGGGGCCTATAAAGATGACGGAACCTTTCGCTTCGCGCGATACCGCCTGAAATTTTTTGAAAAAATTGCCGGTTTTATCTTGAAAAAAGTAACTCATACCGAAAAATCGGTTATACCAATTGGCGGTTTTTCCATTTCCCGCTGGCCACCCGCCAAACGAACAGGATAATGCGGAAAATCCAGTCGATAAACATGGCAATCCACACGCCCAATACCCCAACCCCCATATATTTTCCGATGAGAAAGCTGAACCCAATCCGGAACGTCCACATGGAAAACACCGAAACAATCATGGTAAACTTTACATCCCCAGCGGCACGTAGCCCATTCGGCAGTGTAAACGCCGCCGGCCACAAAATGGCTGCCGCGACACAATGCCAAACCATAATTTCCCGGGTGATAACGGCGGTCTCATCCGAAAGCTGGTACAGCATCAGCATCGGATCAATGCAAAAATACATCAATACGTTCAGGGTAATCATAAACAGATAGGCTACCCCGGTGAGTTTGAGCATATAGTTCTGCGCCTGCTTGAAATCTTCCGCGCCCACGCACTGCCCTACCACTGTGATCATTCCCAGCCCAATGGCCATGGCCGGTACAAATACCAGGGAGCTAGCGCTGTTGGCCACCGCGTTGGCGGTAATGCTGGCGGTTCCGAAAGAGGCGATCAGGCTGGCCACCAGGATTTTTCCGATCTGGAACATCCCATTTTCCAGGCCTGTGGGAATTCCGATCCGCAGGATGTTTTGAATCATGGAGAAATTCGGCTTCCAGTGCAGCCAACGCTCAATCCGAATCACATTTTTCTTGTTGCTGAGCAAATACAAAATAAAAATCGCCGCCAGCATCCTGGAAATCAACGATGCCAAACCCGCTCCGGCCACACCCATATGGAACTGAAAAATCAGCAGCGCGTTGCCGCCCACATTGACGATGTTCATCAATAAAGAAGCATACATGGAAATTTTGGAATTTCCCATGCTGCGAAACAGCGCCGCGCCTGCGTTGTAAACGGCGATAAACGGATAAGAAAGCGCAGACAAGAGCAAATAAGTAGCCGCGTTGTCCATGACCGAATCCTCAATGGAGCCGAACAGAATCCGCAGCAGTCCCCTCCGGCTCAGCAAACAGGCCAGCATGATCACCGCGGAGAATGCTGCCGTAATCAGCACCAGTTGCTTGGCCGCTTTCCTGGCGTTTTCCGGCTGCTCCTTTCCAAGATACTGCGAACAAACAATCGCGCCGCCGGTTGCCAGCGCTGAGAAGATATTGATCAGCAAAATATTGATGGAGTCGACCAGAGAGATACCGGATACTGCCGCTTCTCCACAGGTGGCGACCATTAATGTATCCACAATGCCGATGGTCATAGCCAATAACTGCTCGACAACCAATGGCAGGATTAATTTCATCAGTTGTTTTCTGGAAAACATCTGCACGCTCCTCCCTGCGCATCAATCCGATTTTAGAAAAATCGTTTGAAACTGATTATTGTTCTATAATGCGTCAAATCTCTGTAAAATGCAAGTAAAAATACCGGTGTCGCAGGGAAAGCGCAAAAATTCGTCAGAAACGGCAGATAATTGTATACAATCTCCAAAAAAATCGTAAAAAAGCACGATTCCCTTTTTTCTTCTCCCGGGACGTGATATACTAAAGATATTAAATTAAAAAAGGGGATTTTTATGAAATTTTCTGAATTCAGCTATAAACGCCCGGATCTTGCCTTCGCAATGGCACAAATGGATACGCTCGCTCACTCAATTCAAAACGCTCAAACTGTTTCCGATGCAAAAAGCGCCTTTTTATCTTTTGAAAAAATGGCAGAAGAAATCAGGAGTCTCTCTTCCATCTGCTATGTGCGCCATACGGTAGATACCCGTGACCGCTTTTATGAGCAGGAAAACGCGTTCTGGGACGAAAATCTCCCTCTTTTCATGGATAAGCAGCTGGATATTTACCGCGCCATGCTCGCCAGCCCGCTTCGGCCTGCTTTGGAAAAAGAATTCGGCAGACTTCTGTTTGACAAAATGGAAATCGACGTCAAATCTGCCGATCCCAGTATTATCCCGCTGATGCAGGAGGAAAACAGCCTGCAGACCCAGTATCAGCAACTGTACGCCTCGGCGCAGATCCCTTTTGACGGAAAAACATTGACCGTTGCGCAGCTGGCGCCTTACAAACAGAATCCGGACCGCTCCGTACGCAAAGCAGCCTTTGAGGCCGAAGGCCGTTTCTTTGACGAAAACCAAGAAAAATTTGATGAAATCTATGATAAGCTGGTCAAAAACCGGACAGAGCAGGCCCGCCGGATGGGATATGAGAATTTTATCCCTCTGGGCTGCATCCGCATGAAACGCAACGGATACGGCGTTTTGGAAATGGAATCCTACCGCAAAAAAATCATCGAGGAAATGGTTCCGGCAGTGTGCGAACTGAAAAAAGTGCAGCAGAACCGGATCGGCGTTGATTCGATGCAGTATTACGACGATACGTTCCTCTTTCCCGACGGCAACCCCCTCCCCTTTGGCTCCTCCGATGAAATTCTGGCCGCCGGTCAGCAGATGTATCGTGCCCTCTCTGCGGAAACCGCCGAGTTCATCGATTTTATGTTCGATTCGCAGCTGTTTGACGTGCTGGCAAAAGAGGGAAAGGCTCCCGGCGGCTACTGCACCTATATTCCCAGCCACAAAAGTCCGTTTATCTTCTCTAATTTTAACGGCACTGCCGGAGATGTAGACGTATTGACCCACGAAGCCGGTCACGCTTTTGCTGCTTATCAGGCCGCAAAGCAAAACCTGCTGCCGGAATATGCCGACAATACCCTGGAAGCCTGCGAGGTACACTCCATGAGCATGGAGTTTCTCACCAGCGACTATCATCATCTGTTCTTCGCCGATCAAACGGAGAAATACCAGCTGTTTCACGCCGAAAGCGCGGTATTTTTCCTGCCATATGGCTGTATGGTGGATGAATTCCAACATATTGTGTATGCAAATCCTGAAATGAGTCCCCGGCAGCGCAACGAGGCCTGGATGGCATTGGAGAAAAAATACCGTCCCTATCTGGAATTCGGTGATCTGCCTTTCTACAGCCGAGGCGCCGGCTGGCAGCGGCAGATGCATATCTATCTCGATCCTTTTTACTACATTGACTACTGCCTTGCCCAAACCGTAGCGTTGCAATTCTGGGCGCTGTTCCTCAAAGACCCCAAAGACGCCTGGAAACGCTATCTCGCTCTGGTGAACCAAGCGGGAACCGGTACCTTTGTGGAGGTAGTCAAAGCCGCCGGATTGAAAACGCCTTTTGAGGACGGCTGTGTAAAAGAGGTAGCCGAGATTTCCAAGGGCTGGTGTCTGGCACATCAACTGAAAAAATAATCGACACGGCAAAAAAAGGGCGGCAGATCTGCCGCCCTTTTTTATCTGCGCCTGCCGGATGCAGATGCAAATTATTTTGCCGGCAGCTGCCGTCCGGTGTGGTCCGTCACCGTTTCCCCTTTTAAAAGCAGATTCCCGACTGTAGTGAACCGATACCCCTTCTCCCTCAGACCAGCAATCACGTCCGGCAGTGCCTCCATCGTCGTATCCGCGCCGGAATGGAATAGCACAATGCTGCCGTTCTGCACATTTTCCACCACTTTCCGGGTCATTTCATCGGCCGGCGGCTTCTGCCAATCCACCGAATCCACATCCCACTGAATCACTTCATACCCCTGCCGGCGCAGCAGCCGGATCACCCGGCTGTCATAAGAGCCCGACGGGACGCGGGCCAAACCCGGAGCCGTACCGGTCAAATCCCGTATCAGCGCATCGGTTTTATCCATCTGCTGCAGGATTATATTCTCCTGTTCCCCGACAAAATCCACATGGGAATAGGAATGATTGCCGATTTCATGGCCTGCCGCCGCGATCTGACGCACGGAATCGGGGTACCGTTCAACCCACTGGCCTACCAAAAAGAATGTAGCTTTGATGTTTTCTTTTTCCAACAAATCCAAAAGCTGCGGAATGTCATTTTTCTCCCACGCGCAATTGAAAGTCAAAGCGACCAGCGGCTCTTCGCGCTGCACGGAATAAATCGGCAATTCCCGGTTGCCCGCCGACACAAGGGATGCCGCCATATTCCCCAGTCCCAGCAGGATCACCAGGATATACAGCGCCGCACCCAGCAAAAACCAAATGGATTTTTTTCGTCCGATTACCATAAATCGTTTCAACTGCCATCCCTCCGCTATCCATTCTATGCGAAAGGGATGGCAGTTTTACCAATCGGAAACCTTTTCGTCCACATTAAAACAAAGCTTCCGACTATAAAGCCGGAAGCTTTGTTTGGGGTATTGGTGAAGCCAATTCTTATTTGCAGCAGCAGCAACCTTTTTTCGCAAGCAATGCCGCAAACTCATCAACATCCGGAATGTCTCCGGCCGTTTTTGCATAGTGGGCATATGCTACAGTCAGGTCCGGCTCTACGACAAACGCGGCGGGCAACTGATCCTCATTGCCCTCGTATTCGCCATGCTGCAAGCCCAGCTTTTTGGCCGCCTGGATTTTTTTCAGCGCCTTTTCATCGATGGCGTCTTTAATCGAAGTGGCCGGATCGATAGACAGCGCCTGATAGATCTTCTGTTCCGGATCGGCGATTACCCAGAAAGGATATTCGGTTTCGGTGAAGTTACGCGCCAACAGGTCCGGATCAGACTGCAGTACAAAAACCACCTGGCCGCCGGTAGCGGTGATCTTATCGTACTGCTCTTTGAGTTGAATCATGTCATAACGGCACAGAGAACAACCATAGTAGCGAGAAAACAACAATCCGGTTCTCTTTCCGCCTACGATTGTTTCAAGGTCCATTCCTCTTTTATACGGAGTATCAAAAACAAAATTCTCCATTTTCTCTCCGACATTGATTTTTGCCATAACACTTCTCCTTTTCGTCAATTTAGGCTTGATTATTTCAAAGCGTCAACCGCTTTTTTCAGACGCTCCATCGCCGCTATGAGATAACGCGTCGGGCAGGCCAGATTCACCCGTTCAAATCCGCTGCCGCCCTCGCCAAACATCCGTCCCTGATTCAAATACAAATCCGCATCCAGGGTCAGTTTTTCCAACTGTTCGTCCGATAAGCCCAGCCCCGTGCAGTCCAGCCACAGCAGATAGGTACCCTGCAGTTCCGTCACCTTGATCTGCGGGATTTTTTCTTCCACAAACCGTTTCACCTGCTGGTAGTTATATTCGATCATGCACAGCATTTCATCTTTCCAGGCGCCGCACCGGTCATAGCAAATCCGGCACGCCTGAATTCCCAGCGCGTTGGAAGAGAAATCCCGCTGGTATTTCTCCAGCAGCTTTTTGCGCAGCTCGTCGTTGGGAATTACGATATTGGAAATTTTCAAGCCGGCAATGTTGAATGTTTTGCTGGGAGCCGTACAGATAATGCAGTGCTGCGCAAACTCCTCCGAGATGCTGGCAAATACCGTATGCTTATACCCGGTCAGAATAAAATCAAAATGGATCTCATCCGATACGACCAGTACGTTGTTGTCAATGCAAATGCGGCCGACTTTCTCCAATTCTTCTCTTGTCCAGACCCGCCCGATGGGATTGTGAGGGCTGCAGAAAATCAGCATTTTATTTTTGGGGTCTTTCGCTTTTTTCTCCAGGTCCTCAAAATCGATCTGATAGGTGTTGCCATCATGAATCAGCGCATTGTTAACCAGCACACGGTTATTCTGCGTAATCGCCATAGCAAACGGATGATAAACCGGCTGCATGATGATAATCCCATCGCCGGGCTCCGTAAAGGTTTTTACGATGCCGAACAAGGCGTTCACCACGCCGGGGGCCTGCACCAGCCATTCCGGCTTGATGTCCCATTGATGCCGGTCCTTCATCCAGCGAACGACCGATGCATAGAACGCGTCGTTGGGCATGGTATATCCCAAAATCGAGTGGTCAATATACTCTTTCAGGCCTTCAGCCAACTCCGGCGGGTTTTTAAATTCCATGTCAGCTGTGGACATGGGAATAACATCTTCCGCCGCATTTGGATTATGCTGCACCATCGTATCCCATTTGCGGGACCCCATATTTTTGCGAGGAATCAGCGTTTCAAAATCATATTTCATCCTTTTTCCCCTTTCTTATTCCGACCGGAACGTTCTTCTAATTGTTATCACTTTAACACGAAACAGTCCAAAAGTCAATCTGCGTTCCCTCTCCGAAAAATGGCAAGATTTACTTTCACAAGGTAATTTGTGAAATCTTCTTGTTTTTCCGCACTGTGTCCCTTATAATAATGAGTAAAGTGTATGGGAAAAGGGAGAATTTCAGATGGAGCATAAATGGATTAAAATTTTGCTGATTTTATTGTGCAACGCCATTTTTGCCTTTGGCATTGCGGCATTTATCATTCCCTGCGGATTGCTGTCCGGCGGCACCACCGGTATCGCTTTGTTTGTACAGCATATTTGCGGTCTGCCTGTCGTCGTAACCGTATGGGCCATCAATATCTCCATGCTGTTGCTGGGATGGTTTGTGTTCGGTAAAAATTTCGTATTATCGACAATCCTCAGTTCCGTTTGCTACCCGCTGTTTCTCGATCTGTTCCAGCGGCTTTTAGGCGATTTCCGCTTTACCACTGATATTCTGCTGTCCACTTTGTTTGCGGGTCTTTTGGTCGGCGCCGGCGTTGGGCTAATTCTGCGGATGGGGGCCTCCTCCGGCGGTATGGACATTCCTCCCCTGGTTCTCAACAAGTATACCGGCATTTCTGTTTCTGTTTTTCTTTATGCGTTTGATACCGTGATTTTAATTTTGCAGGCATTTTTTTCCGACTTGGAAAAAATTCTTTACAGTATTGTCGTCACCCTGCTAACTTCTTTGATTATCAATAAAGTAATGCTCATCGGCAAAAGCCAGGTACAGGTTATGATTATCAGCGAAAAATACCGGGAGATCAATACCGCTATCCAAACCACGCTGGACCGAGGATCCACTTTTCTGCAATCCATTACTGGCCATTTGCAGAAAGAACAGCTGATTGTTTTCAGTATTCTTTCCCCCCGGGAGCTTCCGAATCTGAACCGGATTGTTTCCCAAATCGACCCCATGGCCTTTATGACTGTCACGAAAGTCAATGAGGTAAGAGGCCGCGGGTTCACTTTAAAAAAACATGATTAAATGTTCTTTCTCCCATTTGATAAAAAAGGATTTGCCTTTGGCAAATCCTTTTTTGCTGTTACAGCTCTTATTTATTATCCGGGCTGGTTGCCTGGTTCTTCTCTCGGCAAAAAATCATGCTTTTTCGCGCTGAACGCGGAAACCGTAATCTTGAACACCGCAACAGTATCCGCCATTTTGCTGTCAAAGCAAAAATCTTTTCCTGTTTGGTGCCTCATGAGGAGAGAAAGTCCCTGTTTTTTCTCTGTGTCATCCTGCACGAAAGAAGCCACGCCGCTTCCGGTGATGCTCGCAAAAGCATACCCATATCTACAAGGTTCCCCGGCCTCTATCAAACGATGTCTGCAATCCATTTCGAACGCGACTTCGTCGTTTTTTTGCAGCGCGGTGATTTTTCGTCCAGACTTGGCACTGTGGAAATACAGAGTCAACCGGTCGCTTTCGTACTGGTAACCAAAGTTCATCGGTACAATATACAAGCCCTGTTCATCCTGGAGAGCAACACGGCATACTTTACATTCGTCTAAAATCGCCAGTTTATCCGCTTCACAGGTTACTTCCCGGTCTTTTCTTCGCATTGCAATGCCCCTTTCTTCTCCTGCCTCCGATACAAAAAGCCGGCGCCGCTTTTGATAAAGCAGCAGCCGGACTTTTTATGCGGTCAAATCAATTATCAGCGCTGTAAATGCAGCCAACCGGATTAGTACTGCAGTTTCCACATGTATCTTCTGCAGGACAGCGGATGTTTTCTGGCAATGGACAGCTCGTAGGAGTAGCAGCCCAGAGCAGCGCCCATCAAAAGCGGGTTAAAGAATTCGGAAACTTTGTCGTCGATGGTCTCAAGGCCCAGCTCTTTTGCGTCGAGGATGATAACCTTTTCAGCAAATCTGTTGAGGAAGTCCAGAGCTCTCTGATCCAGCGGACGGGTGCGGCCTTCGCTCATCAGAATGATAAAAGGAGTCTCGCGGTCAGTGATTTCAAACGGGCCGTGGAAATACTCGCCAGAATGAATCGCGGAAGAGTTGATCCACTGCATCTCCATCAGCAGGCAGATGGCAAAAGAGTAAGCGACATGGTAGTTCGCGCCAGAACCCATCATATAAATGAGTTTCTCATCTTTGTACTCCTCCGCAAACTTTTTCGCTCTGGGAGTCAGAAACTCTTTGGCATGTTTTACGATACCATCGATACGGTCAAAGCCGTTCATCATCTCGTCGTAATTTTCATAACCCTCTACCTGGTTGAGAATCTCAACAGCCAGTTTCAGGCCAAAAGCCATACCGGTCTGATCAGCAGGCGCTTTCGCTTCATATTTCAGAACATAATCGCCGTTTTTCGCCAGAGGGCTCTGATCGTCAAAGGTGATAACGATTGAAGCAGCACCGGCTTTCTGCGCGATCTCAGCAGCTTTTACCGTCTCAGGAGTCGTACCGGAATGAGACTGGGTGATAACGATAGAATTCGGGCCCAGCGCTTTCGGTGTCGCATGGCAGAACTCGTTGGCGGTGTAATGGTCAACGGTCACTTTTTTCGCTTCGCTCTGCAGGAAAAATTTACCCGGATGCAGGCCAGCGTAAGAACCGCCGCAGGCAACGTAATATACGTTGACAATACCACCTTTGTCTTCGCGGGCTTTGAGAATGTCGGCAATAATGGATTTCGGACAACAAGCCATTGAGAATTCCTCCTTGAATTTTGTTTACCATTTACAGTTGCAAACCATGTCTCCGAAGAATCACTTCGGGGCTAGGACAACCTATAACCTTAAAGGTTATCCTATGACGTCATAGTATCACATCTTTTAGGGTTTGTAAATATTTTGATAGAAAAAAATAAGATTTCAGCTAATTTACTATTTTTTTCTTTTTGATAGGCAATAATCTATTCAACCTTCCTGCGAACTCCTTCTTTTTTGCAAAACTTATCTGCTTTTCGGGGATAGGAAAATCGGATTTGAGAATAAGGCCGGCAAAAACAGCTAAACAGATGAGGCGCATCTTTCGGTTCCATCATGCTTAGCCGAAAGGGATTCATCGCAAGCAACCGCACATCACGCAAACTAAAATAACTTTAATCGAAACGGCCCAAGGGACCCCATCGCTGAGCCGACTGACAACAAAAAAGCAGGGCGCCCAAAAAGGCGCTCTGCTTCTTGTTTTCAGTATGTACCTGAAAAAACAGCAAAACTAAAATTAGTATTTCAGTTTCCACATGTATCTTCTGGTGGGACGCGGGTGCTTTCTTACTTCGCACAGATCCATGTAGAACATATCCAGCAGAGCTGCGGTAAAGATCTGGTTGAAGAACTCAGCAACATTGGAATCCAGAGCGTTCAGGCCCATTTCCTCGTTGTCCAGAACCATGATCTTCTCGCCAAATCTGTGCAGGAAGTCCAGAGCTCTCTGATCCAGTGCACGGGTACGGCCGGTGCTCATCATCATGATAAAGGGAACATCTTTATCAGTGATCTCAAACGGGCCATGGAAGTACTCGCCGGAATGGATGGCAGAAGAATGAATCCACTGCATCTCCTGCAGCAAGCAGATTGCGTAAGAATAGGTAACACCATAGTTGGGGCCAGAACCCATAACATAGATGAGTTTCTCTTCGCCGTATTTCTCAGCCCAAGCTTTCGCGGTGGGAGCGAATTTCTCTTTCGCAACCGGAACGATCTCGTTGTATTTCTCATAAGAAGCCATGAAAGCATCGTAATGAGCATAACCCTCGATCTGGTTCAGGATCTCAACAGCCAGCCACAGAGCTTTTGCATGACCATTGTCATTCGCTTCTTTGGTAGTACCATAGGTTACAACATGATCGGCATTTTTCGCCAGAGGGCTCTCAGCGTCAAAAGTAACAGCGATAGAAGCAGCGCCAACTTCCTGCGCAATGCCAGCGGCACGAACAGTTTCAGGAGTGGTGCCGGAGAAAGACTGGGTGATAACGATGGAGTCTTTGCCCAGTGCTTTGGGGGTGGCATGGCAGAACTCGTTAGAAGAGTAATGGCCAATGATCAGATCTTTCGCTTCGCTCTGCAGGAAATATTTTGCAGGATACAAGCCAGCGTAAGAACCGCCGCAAGCAACAAAATACACATGGGTAATTTTGTCATGCTTCTTCAAGACATCTTCAATGATGGATTTCGGACAACAAGCCATTGGAATTTCCTCCTTAATTTTGGTAAACTGGTCTCTCTTTCAACGAAAAGAGACCGCTGAAGGTCTCCCTCCAGCCATCTGGACAGCCTTTCTCATTGAAAGGTTATCCTATGACGTTATGGTATCACACAACGAGGAATTTGTAAACAAGATTTGCACAAAAAATCAAGCTTTGGTATGATTGCACAGTTTTTGGAGCCCGAATTGTAAACCTTGATTACAGTTTTTCGTAAAAAAACATAAATACTGATTTCTCAAAAATACCGATCTTAATGTATTGATTGAGACTACTGAAGTCGCAAATTTCATTCGCACTTTCTGCATGGAAAAAATAATAAAATCAGTCCTGTACCGTCTGAAAAGCGCCGCTTTTCACCTTTGTATTATATGCTATCTGACCACCTTGACAGGTCATATGTCAAATTTCTACCGATAGAAATCGAAAATGATATTCAAGCAGAGCGGCGTCCTCGCATCGAAGAGAAAAACGGTTAGCTTTTTTCAGTCCGCTTTGCAAAAATAAAAAAAGGAGAACATCCATTGTGTTCTCCTTTTTGTACCGGCACCGACCTATTTTTCCAGGCAGTCTCCCGCCAAGTATCTTCGGCACGAATGAGCTTAACTTCTGTGTTCGGAATGGGAACAGGTGGGACCTCATCGTCATAAGCACCGGTTAAGTGCTTCGCGGCTTTTCACCGCTTCGCATATATATCTGAACCCAGCCTCTCGGCCAAGATCCATCCTTTTGGTGACCCGTGCGGGAATCGAACCCGCGTTACCGGCGTGAGAGGCCGGTGTCTTGACCGCTTGACCAACGGGCCATCTTTCGCGCCCCATTCTCAGAGGCGCTTCTTGGTGCACCATCAGGGACTCGAACCCGGGACCCGCTGATTAAGAGTCAGCTGCTCTACCAACTGAGCTAATGGTGCAAACTCTTTCCAGGTACCTTCAAAATTAAACAATGTAAAACTTCCATAACCCTTTCACAAGGACCCTCACACTAGGTCAAGCCCTCGACCGATTAGTACTCGCTGGCTTAACGCCTCACGACGCTTACACCTTGAGCCTATCTACCTGCTAGTCTTCCAGGGGTCTTACCTGATTACTCAGTGGGATATCT
>DFDW01000029.1:53845-54143 GCA_002369315.1 Ruminococcaceae bacterium UBA3818
TTCAGCGTTTATCCGATCCGCACGTAGCTGCCCAGCTGTGCCACTGGCGTGACAACTGGTGCACCAGAGGTGCGTCCATCCCGGTCCTCTCGTACTAGGGACAGCTCCACTCAAATATCCTGCGCCCACGACAGATAGGGACCGAACTGTCTCACGACGTTCTGAACCCAGCTCGCGTACCGCTTTAATGGGCGAACAGCCCAACCCTTGGGACCTGCTACAGCCCCAGGATGCGATGAGCCGACATCGAGGTGCCAAACCACTCCGTCGATGTGAACTCTTGGGAGTGATAAGCCTG
>DFDW01000034.1 GCA_002369315.1 Ruminococcaceae bacterium UBA3818
AACGGCACCTCCGGCTACGAGGAGGCTGCGGCCCAGGGGCTGGTGGCCGGTATCAATGCGGCCCGCGCCTGCAAAGGGCTGGAAGCGGTGATTTTAGACCGGTCCTCCTCCTACATCGGTACGCTGATTGACGATTTAGTGACCAAAGGATGCTCCGACCCGTATCGAATGATGACTTCCCGCTCCGAATACCGGCTGCTGCTGCGGCAGGACAATGCCGACGCAAGGCTGACGCCGTTAGGGCATGAAATCGGCCTGATCTCGGAAGAGCGGTATCAAAGCTATTTGCACAAGCAGCAACTGATCGAAGAAGAAGTTGCCCGGCTGGAATCCACCACTGTCTCCCCTTCTCCCGCGCTCAACGAGCTGCTTGTTTCACGTGAAACATCTCCGATCTCTACCGGTTTTAAGCTGGGTGAGCTGATCCGGCGGCCGCAAATCTCTTATCAGGATCTGGCTCCCTTTGATCCGGAACGGCCGGATCTTCCTGCCGCCGTAGCAGAGGAAGCGGAGATCCTGCTTAAATATGAAGGGTATATTAAAAAGCAGCAGATGGAAGTAGATCAGATGCGGCGGCTCGAATCCAAGCTGCTGCCGGAAGACGCGGATTATGCCGCTGTTACCGGGCTTCGGCTGGAGGCGGCGGAAAAGCTGGGCAAAATCCGCCCCCGCAGCGTTGGACAGGCGTCCCGGATTTCCGGCGTTTCCCCGGCAGATATCTCGGTGCTGCTGATCTGGCTGGAGCACCGGCAGAAAGGAGGCAGCGCGGATGATTGACGGGAGTTTGGCAAAATCCGTATTCGCGCAATATCAAATTGAACTTTCCGACGGGCAGCTCGCCCAGCTGGACCGCTATGCCGAGCTGCTGGCGGAATGGAATCAGAAAATGAATCTCACCGCGATTACCGATCCGGAGGGTATTCTGATCAAACACTTTTTAGATAGCATTCTCCCTTTTACCATGGTGCCGTTGGCCCATGGCGCCTCGCTCATCGATGTGGGGACCGGCGCCGGGTTTCCGGCTATTCCGCTTCTGATCTGGCGGCCGGATCTTCGAATCACCCTGTTGGACTCTCTGAAAAAACGGCTGACCTTTTTGGAGGCGGTACTGGCCGAATGCGGCCTTCCCGCGCAGACCATCCACAGCCGCGCAGAAGACGGCGGCCGTCAGCCCGCCCTGCGGGAACAGTTCGATCTGGCCACCGCGCGGGCCGTGGCCAACCTGCGGGAGCTGTCCGAATATTGTCTGCCCTATGTGAAACCCGGCGGCATGTTTTACGCTCTGAAAGGGGGCGACGCCGCGGCGGAGATCAAAGGCGCGGAGAAAGCCATCCATCTTCTGGGGGGTCGGCTGGAGAAAAGTCCGGTCTATTCTTTGCCCGACGGCAGCGGCCGAACGCTTGTGTGCATCAAAAAAATATCGCAAACCTCGACAAAATATCCCCGCAACGCCGCAAAAATGGCAAAATCCCCATTGCAGTGATGTCGAACCCTGCCGGTATTCCCAGAATACCGGCTTTTTTTGCGATTTTTTTCGGTGGAATCCCTCGCATATTTGTGTTATGTTGGTCATAGAGAAACGGACAAGCGCAAAACAAGGAGGGTATGGTATGGCTTTTGCAAATTTTGGGAAAGACCGTGTGCGGTCGCTCCCCTTGAACCAGATCATGGTTAATCCGGCGCAACCCCGCACCCGCTTCGAGGAAGATTCCTTACAGCAGCTGGCCCAGAGTATAGCTGTCAACGGTCTACTCCAACCGGTGACCGTGCGGGAAGCAGGTCCAGGCAAGTACCAACTGGTAGCCGGAGAACGACGCTGCCGCGCCTGTCTTCTGCTGGGGCACACTCACATCCCCGCCATTGTAAAAAGCTGCACAATGCAGGAATCCGCCGTGTTGGCACTGATCGAAAACCTGCAGCGGCAGGATCTGGACGTCTTTGACCAGGCAGAGGGGATCAGCCGCCTAATTGGCTACTGGGGGATCACACAGGAGGAAGCCGCCTCCAAACTGGGACTTGCGCAGTCCACCTTGGCCAACAAGCTGCGTTTACTCCGTCTGCCAGCTTCGGTACAGGAACTGATGCGCCAAAACGGCCTCGCCGAACGCCATGGCCGCGCTTTACTGAAATTGCCGGATGAAGCGGCACAGCTGGCAGCCGTCAAAACCATATGTAAAAAAAGCATGACCGTTTCCCAGGCGGAACAGTATATCGAAACCCTGCTGGCCCGGCAGAAAATGAAAAAGCCCACCCGGCTGTTTATCTGCAAGGACATCCGCTTATTTATGAATACCATCGATAAGGCGGTCAAAACCATGGCCGACGCCGGACTTGCCGTTCAGTCCGCCCGGGAAGACCAGGGCGAATTCATCGAGCTGACCATTCGTATTCCCAAGGAACCAGGGCAGCGGCCGACGGCCAAGCCTGCCTGATTACCACGGTCAATCGCGGCTTTCCGCCGCTTTTGATAAAGATAACGGGGCTTCCCTGCCCCACCATTACAAAGCTTTCCCAAACCGGGGAAGAACCCCTGCTTTTTCCATCTGCGGCCGGTCAGCCAAAATGGGATTGCAGGGGTTTTTCCTTTTTGCTATACTGGTGATACTGAAAAAAGAAAGAAGGTGTCCTTTTGGATGTTTCCTTTATTACCGATCCCGCTCAAAAAGAAGCGGTCACCCTTGCCATCATGCATAAACTCCCCCTTTGGTTTTCTCCGCCGGAGGACATCGACCGAAAAGCGAAAATCCACCGGGAATACCCATTTTTTGCGGTATTGGACGGGGATGCGCCGGTGGCTTTTGCCGCGATAAAAGTCCACAACCCGTATACGGCCGATATTTATAACATCGGCGTATTGGAGGAATACCACCACCAGGGTCTGGGGCACCAGCTGATAACGGCCATCTTGAATTGGTGCCGCAAAGAAGAATTCGTGTTTCTGACGGTCAAAACATTGGACGAGTCGGCTGAATATCCACCCTACGACAGCACGCGCGCCTTCTACCGCAAAGAGGGATTTTTGCCGCTGGAGGTATTCTCTACTTTTTGGGATGAAGACAACCCTTGTTTGTTTCTGGCCCGCACCGTAAACTAAAAAGCGTTCCCGGGGATGTTTCACGTGAAACATCCCCTTTTTAGTTGAAAGGATGTTTTTTCGGTGTTATAATGTATCTCAAGCATCATGCCGACGGCATGTCTCAGCAACAGCGCACAGGAGGACTTTTATGGGCAAAATCATCTCTATCGCCAACCAAAAAGGCGGCGTTGGAAAAACAACTACCACTGTAAACCTCGCCGCTTGGATCGGTGCCAAAGGCAAAAAGGTCCTTTTGGTAGATATCGACCCACAGGGCAACGCTACCAGTGGATTTGGCATTAATAAGCGCAGCCTGACCAAGTCCTCTTACAATCTACTCATCGGTTCCGCAGCGGCAGAGGATATCATCCTCTCCACTGATTTCCAAAACGTAGATGTTCTGCCATCCAACATCGCTTTGGCCGGAGCTGAAATTGAAATTGTGGAGATGGATGACCGCGCGATGCGGCTGAAAAAAGCACTGGCCCCTATCAAAAGCCGCTATGACTTCATTTTTATCGACTGCCCCCCCTCTTTGGGACTGATCACCCTCAACGCTCTGGCCGCCAGCGACACGCTGATGGTGCCAATTCAGTGTGAGTATTATGCGTTGGAGGGGCTGAGCCAATTGGTCGCCACCATTCGACAAGTAAAACGACTTTACAACCCCACTCTGGATCTGGAGGGAGTGTTGCTGACCATGTATGACGGACGGCTGAACTTAACGGTACAGGTGGTGGCGGAAGTGAAAAAGTTCTTTCCGCAGAAAGTCTACAAAACCACCATTCCCCGGAACGTGCGCCTGTCGGAGGCCCCCAGCTATGGGCAGCCTGCCCTTTATTTCGACCGGGCTTCCAAAGGTTCCATCGCTTATGGCGAGCTTGCGGAAGAATTCTTATCCAAAAACCGCGGGTAATCCCGCAGAAAGGCGGAAATCTTTATGGCAGTCAGAAAAGGCGGCTTGGGCAAAGGCCTGGACGCACTGTTTATCGATAACACTACCGACAACGGTCCGGTAACGCTGCGCATCTCCGAAATCGAACCGAACCGCAGCCAGCCGAGAAAGGAATTCGACGAGGCCGCGCTGGCGGATCTGGCGGATTCGATCCGGGAGCACGGCGTCATCCAGCCTCTGCTGGTTCGTCCCCTGCCCACCGGCGGCTATCAGCTGGTGGCGGGCGAACGGCGCTGGCGGGCTTCCCGCATGGCGGGGCTCAGCGAGGTTCCGGTGGTCATTCGGGAGCTCTCCGACCACGAGACCATGGAACTGGCTCTCATTGAAAACCTGCAGCGGCAGGACCTGAACCCGATGGAGGAGGCGCTGGGCTATCGGTCTCTGATGGACGAATATCAGATGACGCAGGAACAGGTGGCCAAGGTCATCGGAAAATCCCGGCCCGCCATCGCCAACAGCCTTCGTCTGCTGGCCCTGCCGCAACCGGTAACCGAATGGATCCAGGAGGGAAAACTGTCCGCCGGGCACGGCCGGGCGCTGCTGGCGCTGGAAGAAGAAGCCGCGATCCTGGAAGCGGCACAAACTGCAATCAAAAAGCACTGGAGCGTGCGGGAGACCGAAAAAATAGCCCAATCCGCCCAAAAGCCGGCAAAATCGCTCGCTCGCCCGGAAAAGGATCACTACTATACCGAATTGGAACTGGCGCTGACGCAGGAACTGGGCCGCCAGGTGTCCATCACCGCCAAAGGGAAAAAGCAAACCTTGTCAGTGGAATTTTTTGACAAAGATGATTTGGCTGAACTGGCCGCCCGCCTGTGCGGCGACCAGGGGCAGCTGTAAGCAGGAGGGAACATGCCATTTTTCGAAGAGTCTTTTCTCTTTTCCGCTTCTGAAGCAGATTTGTACCGGCGGATGAAGCTTTCCGCTGTACTGCGCCATATGCAGGACGCAGCCGGGCGCCATCTGGACTCGTTGGGCTATTCTTATGAAAAACTAATGGAAAAGCATCAGGTTTTCTTGCTTTCCAAAATGGAAATCCTGTTTGAAGGCAGTCCGATGCCCGAGCAGGAAGTAACCGTCCGCACCCGCCCACACCCAGCCAAAGGCGCGTGCTTTTTGCGGGAGACTCAGCTGGAGGCGAACGGAAAGCCGCTGATTTTCGGGAATGCCGCCTGGATTTTGGCTGATAATGAGACCCATCGGGTACTGCGGCCCTCCGCTTTTGACTGGGATTATCCTTTCGATTCGGCTGAATTCAACAGTGATATTGCCCGAAAGCGCATTCCGGAACCGGAAAACACCCTCCTTTTAGGAGAAAGGCAGATCCGTTACTCGGATTTGGACGGCAACCGCCATGTAAACAATGCCGTCTATGGCGATATTCTCTGCGACTTTCTGCCCGTCGATTGGATGTCTTCCTTTCCGCTTCACCGTGTTTCGCTGCTGTATGAGCACGAAGCCTTTCTGGGCGACCGGCTGCAAATCACCGGTTGTCAAACCGGCGAAAACCGCTGGTATCTGGCAGGTCGCCGGGGCGATGAGCGGTGCTTCGCGGCGGAAGCTGAATTTTTCCTTTCGCCCGAATCGTCCCGCCCTGTCCCCGCATAAAACAGCGGATTCGGCCGGATGATACAACTTTGTTTGCGGCTATGAAAAAAAATCTCGGAAACAGTTGACAAATCTGTTTTGATTGGATATAATAGTCTTCGCCTGATATTAGGCGTAAATGTGGCGGTATAGCTCAGTTGGCTAGAGCATGCGGTTCATACCCGCAGTGTCGGCGGTTCGAATCCACCTACCGCTACCACTTGTATTCTATCCCGTTGGGATTGAAGATAAATCGGCCCGTTGGTCAAGCGGTTAAGACACGGCCCTTTCACGGCTGTAACACGAGTTCGATTCTCGTACGGGTCACCAAAAGACGAAATCATTTCCGATTTCGTCTTTTTTGTTATCTTTCTGAAAATCCTCTTCCCTTGGGGGCATACTGATAAAAAAGCCTGCCAAAGGATGGGATGATCAGTGGAGCCTTTGATTCAAATGACCAACATTTCCAAATGCTATGGGACCGGCGAAAATCGGGTTTCCGCCCTGAAGCGGCTGAACTTTTCTGTCCGCCGGGGGGAATTCGCGGCGATCGTCGGCCACTCCGGATCCGGAAAGTCAACGCTGATGAACCTGTTGGGCTGCCTGGATTTCCCCACAGAAGGAGAGTATCTGTTGGCCGGAACGGCTGTATCAGGGCTAAGCGACCGGCAGCTTTCCCATATCCGCAACCAGCAGATCGGTTTTATTTTTCAAAGTTTTTATCTGCTGCCCTGCTTAAGTGCGCTGGAAAATGTGGAACTTCCGCTTTTGTACCGGGGCCTGTCCCGCGCCAGTCGCCGGGCCATCGCGGCGCAGGCATTGGAAAGCGTTGGCCTTGCTCACCGGGCCAACCATCGCCCGGGTCAGCTTTCCGGCGGGCAGCAGCAGCGGGTCGCGATTGCCCGGGCGATCGCGGGGGCTCCGCCGGTGCTTCTGGCGGACGAACCCACCGGGAACCTGGATTCTGCCTCCGGCCTGCAAATCATGGATATTCTCACCGGCCTGTGGCGTCAGGGGCATACCCTGATTCTCATTACCCACGACCAGGATGTGGCCCGCGCCGCGCCGAGGATCATCCGCATTCAGGACGGGCAGATCGCGGAGGATATTTGTACCCACACAACATCCAAGGAGGACTTCTCATGAAAAAAGTACTTTGTTTTTTGCTGGCTTTGCTGCTTTTCTGTCTGGCCGGTTGCGGCAAAACAGATTCCGAACCTCTTTTGCAGGGAACCCCTTTGCAGGAGGGAGAAGAAATTGCCGTGATGGAAACCTCTATGGGAACGATCAAAATCCGATTTTTCCCGGAGCAGGCGCCTTTGGCGGTAGAAAATTTTCTCACCCTCGCCAAAGAGGGCTTCTATAACAACGTTTCTTTCCATCGGGTGATTGCGGATTTCATGATCCAAAGCGGCGACCCCACCGGCACCGGCACCGGCGGAAAGAGCATCTACACGGATGTGGCCGGCAACCGCGGTTATTTCCAGGATGAATTCTCTGACCAGCTTTTCCATTTCCGTGGCGCGCTGTCCATGGCCAACTCCGGTTCCAACACCAACGGAAGCCAGTTCTTCATCGTCCAGGCTCCGAGCCTGCAGGATGGCCAGAAACAATCGATGAAAAGCAGCGGCGTTGACAAGCGAGCCATCGCCAAATACGAAGCGGAGGGCGGCACCCCCTGGCTGGACGGCAAGCACACCGTCTTTGGCCAGGTGTTCGAAGGGATGGATGTAGTGGATGCCATCGCCTCGGCGGCAACGGACGAAAACGATTGTCCACTGGAGGATATCCTTCTTCTTTCGGTAACGGTGGAGCCGTACGCAGCTCCGTAAAGGCCCGCCGCAAGCTGGATTGACGCGGCATTTTGAGCAAAGCCTTTTCTGCCCGCTTTATTTTCTCCAATCTTTTTATCCTCGATCCGGATTTCTTTCTCCGATAAAAACCGGCGCTGACAGCGCCGGTTTTTGCATTTCTCCGCGCTTTGTGCGGCAGCAAACAAAAACCTTTTTCTGCTTTTTTCTTTTCCGGAACCAATCCCGAAAAAGGTTCCAAACCCATAGCAAGATCCTGTAATAAGAGGAAAAAGTCTACGACAAAGGCCACAAAAAAGCAAAATTTCTTTGTGCTTTCTCCATAATTGACAGCCTTTTCACCCTGTAATAAGATGAAATTAGCCTTTCGTTTCCAAGAATGAGGCACACCAAAAACAGGAGGGAAAACAATGAAAATTGCAACTGCCGGTTTTACCTGTGTTGACAATTATGCCAACCTAAACAACCGTCATTATCCCGCGGGCAACGGCTTCGACGCACTGGTCAACTTGGCCAAAATGGGCGTGGAATGTGCGGTAGTCAGCGCTGTCGGCCCCGACAAATACGGAGAGGAAATGTTTGACGTCCTCAAAAAATATGGCGTGGATTCCTCCCATCTTCACGTACTGCCCGGCGAAACCTCTTTTATGATCATGGAAATGACCGAGAACAACGACCGGGTCCATGTGAAGAATATCCCCGGCGTGATGGACGACTTTGAGTTGACCCGGGACGATATCGAATTTTTGAAAGGATACGACTACGTCCATACTGAGTTTTCCAAGGTATTGTATCCTTACCTGGCCGAGCTGCAGGAGGCCGGATGCAAAATCATTTTTGACCTTTCCACTTCCTATGAACGGCACGCCGAAACCGAGACCCTTTTGAAAAACATCGATTACGCTTTCATGTCCTATCCCCAGCGGGATGAACATGTGAAAGAGCTGATGAAAAAATATCAGAGCCTGGGCCCCACCCTGGTGGTAGCCACTTTCGGAGAAGACGGTTCGCTGGTTTGGGACGGTAAGGAATTTTACAGTGCGGGCATTACCCCGGCGGAAAAAGTAGTCAACACCGTCGGCGCCGGTGATTCTTTCCTGGCGGGCTTTATGCACGGAATCATGTCCGGAAAATCCATTCCCGAATGCCAGAAAGAGGGAGCGGACCTGTCCGCCAAAATCGTCGCCATGTTTGATCCGTACTAATCGGCAAGCGGATCGTTCCGTAACATGCTGACAGCTCCCCCTATTTCGTATTAAAAAGGAGCAATAATACAAATGGTAATTGATGTACACGTTCATCCCACCGGATATCCGCAGGTTGCGCAGGACCCGGAATCCCGCGCGTTTCGGGACCGGGTTTACCAGCGGCGGACGGAAGATGCCTTGTCCGCCCCCATTGCCATGACCGGGAAACCCTCCGGCGGAAACGGCGGCGGAAACAAAAACTTTGACGTTTTATTCACCCGCATGGACCATGAGGGAATCGACCGGTTTGTTTTGCTTCCGCTGGACTTGACCACCCGCTACGGCGGCTGGATTGTTTCCAACGATGAAATCGAACAAATCGTTGCCGCGGCACCGGACCGATTCATCGGCTTTGCCAGCGTAGATCCCTATCGGCCCGATGCGCTGGAGGTGCTGGAGCACGCGTTCAAAGACCAAAAGCTGGCCGGCTTAAAGCTCCATCCGTCCAAACAGGCGTTTTATCCGGATGACCCGATGATGGAGCCCATTTACAAAAAATGCCTGGAGTATAATAAGCCCATTATGTTCCACTCCGGTATGTCCTGTGAGCCGGATTGCCTCGTGAAATACGCCCGTCCGGTGCATGTGGAAGAGGTTGCGGTAAAATATCCGGAACTGCGCATCTGCCTGGCCCACTTTGGCTGGCCCTGGGCCACTGAGACGGCTATGCTATGCTTAAAATACCCCAATATTTATACCGATACAGCCGCCGTGCCTATGGATTCGCCGGAGGTTTTCTTCCGCCATATTTTTACCCGTGAGTGGGGGCCCACCTGGTTTGAGCATAATTTCGCCGACAAGGTGATGTATGGGTCCAACAGTCCCCGTAATCACACCCACGGTATCGAAAAACTAGAAATGCGGCCGGATACCCGCGCCAAACTCATGGGCGGCAACGCGCTCAAATGGCTGGGAATGGAGGTTAAATAACCATGGTCAAAACCACTACCATCGAACTGATCAGCAAAAAAGAATTTGAGCTGATCCGCATTACCAAGGATATCCTCAAAGCGGTTGAGGAATCCGGTATTCAAAACGGCGTTGTTTTCGCCATCACCGCCCACACCACCACCGGCATCCTGGTCAACGAAAGTCTGGCCTGCCTGGAGGTGGACATCGAGAAGAAGCTGGAAGAGCTGGTCCCCACCTTTGACTCTTACAACCACAACCACTTCCTCCCCTCCTACGGCGCCATCGGCTGTAACGCCCCGGGCCATCTGAAATCCATGCTCTGCGGCAACCACGCCGTGTTCCCCATTGTGGACGGACACGTGGTCTGCGGCAACGCCCAGGACGTTTACTTCGGTGAGTTCGACGGCATTCAGCGCCGCAAGGTTTACATCACTGTTATGGGCGAATAAGATAATACAATTAAAAATAATAAAAGGAGATTATACATATGGTTATTGATGTGCATGTTCATCCCACTGGGTACAGCATGATTTCCCAAGACCCGGCGGAGCGGAAATTCCGCGATAAGGTATTCCAGAGAAAATACGATGAATCCAAACTGCCCATCGCTATGACAGGCAAACCCTCCGGCGGAAACAGCGGCGGCGGAAATTCTGAGGAGGTTACCTTCACCCAGATGGATTCCTTCGGCATCGACCGTCTGGTGCTGCTCCCGCTGGATCTGACCACTACCCACGGCGGCTGGATTGTTTCCAACGACCAGATCAAGCAGCTGGTCGATTTCGCGCCGGACCGTTTCATCGGTTTTGCCAGCGTGGATCCCCGCCGCCCCGACGCGCTGGAGGTGCTGGAGCACGCGTTCAAAGATCAAAAGCTGGCCGGCTTAAAGCTCAACCCCTCCAAACAGGCGTTTTATCCGGATGACCCGATGATGGACCCCATTTACAAAAAATGCCTGGAGTATAATAAGCCCATTATGTTCCACTCCGGTATGTCCTGGGATCCGGACTGCCTCATCAAATATGCGGAACCCATCAACTTCGAAGAAGTCGCAGTAAAATATCCGGAGCTGCGCATCTGCCTGGCCCACTTTGGCTGGCCCTGGGCAGTGGAAACGGCTATGATGTGTTTGAAGTATCCCAACGTCTATACCGACACCTCCGCCATCCCCATGGATTCTCCGGCGGTATTCATGGATCAGATCTTTAACCGTACCTGGGGCCCCACCTGGTTTGAGCATAACTTTGCCGACAAGGTGATGTTCGGGTCCAACAATCCCCGTCATCGCAGCCAGCGCATGATGCAGGGACTGGAGAAAATCGAGATGCGGCCGGATACCCGCGCCAAACTCATGGGCGGCAACGCGCTCAAATGGCTGGGAATGGAGGTTAAATAACCATGGTCAAAACCACTACCATCGAACTGATCAGCAAAAAGGAATTTGAGCTGATCCGCATTACCAAGGATATCCTCAAAGCGGTTGAGGAATCCGGTATTCAAAACGGCGTTGTTTTCGCCATCACCGCCCACACCACCACCGGCATCCTGGTCAACGAAAGTCTGGCCTGCCTGGAGGTGGACATCGAGAAGAAGCTGGAAGAGCTGGTCCCCACCTTTGACTCTTACAACCACAACCACTTCCTCCCCTCCTACGGCGCCATCGGCTG
>DFDW01000002.1 GCA_002369315.1 Ruminococcaceae bacterium UBA3818
AAGGCCCCGGCCATCATGTTGAACTGCACGGAGGTATCCACTTCGGCATCCTTCCCAGGGATCACGCCGTGCTGCTTCATCACATACTCCAGCGTCATCTCCGGCATGCCGCCCTTGCGGCCGCCGATGATATGCCTGCCCCGCAGGTTTTCCCAGGAAAAGTCCTCCGCTTCCCGGCCCACCAGGAAGGAGCCGTCCCGGCAGGTGAGCTGGGCGAAGACCCGGGGCGCGTCGTCGTGCTCCGCCAGCAGGACGTAGATGCAGGCCTCCGGCCCCGCCAGGCCGATATCGGCCTCGCCGGTGAGCACGCTGGTCATCACCTTGTCCGCGCCGCCGCCGTTCATCAGGTCGATTTGCAGGCCCTCCTCCTCAAAGAAGCCCAGGCCCAGGGCCGCGTACTGGGGCGCGTAGAACACCGAATGGGTCACCTCGCTGACCGTGACCTTCTGCAGTTTGTTCTGTGCGCCGCAGCCGGCAAAAAGGCCTGTTATCAGCAGGGCCGCACAGCAAAGCAAAAGCAGTCTGTTCCATCTTCTCGTCATCATGATACTCCCTTCCAAAATCAATTTCTATGGCTTATCTTCCGGGTGACTGCCCGCTCGGCAATCACGACCGATTGATATAACAACGCGGCGACGACCGCGAGGATCACAACGCTCGTCATCACCAGGTCCAGTTTAAAGACCTGACCGCCATAGACAATAAGATACCCCAGTCCCGCTTTGGAGACCAGAAACTCCCCTGCGATGACCCCAACCAGAGAAAGGCCGATATTGACTTTCATGGAATGAAAAAGCGTATGCAGGTTGGAAGGCATCACTACTTTGGTAAACACCTGCCTCCGGTCTGCGCCAAAAGTGCGAACCATCGTGATGGTTTCTTCATCGGTACTCAAAAAACCGTTAAGCATTTCCAATACCGTAACAATCAGCGAGATTGCCAGAGCCATCACGATGATCGCCTGTACCCCTGCGCCTACCCAGACAATAAACACCGGTCCCAATGCAATTTTAGGCAGCGCGTTGAGCACGACCAGAAATGGCTCACAGATGCAGGACAACGTTTTCGACCACCACAACAGTACAGCCAGGCCAACGCCCAGCATGGTGCCGAGTAAAAAACCCACCAGCGTTTCCGCACAGGTAACACCCAGATGGGTCAAAAGCCCATTTTCACTCAAATGGAGCAACGTCTTTACCATTCTGGACGGCTGGCTCATGATAAAGCTGTCGATCACACCAATATCGGCCAAAATTTCCCACAGCGCCAGCAGGATGATCACCATCGAGACCTGTACCGTCCGGATCATATATTTTTTTCGCTTCCGCTTTTGCAGATACGCAGCCCGTTCCCTTGAGACCGGCGGCGCTGCCGTTTGATTATACATGGACATCAAGCTCTCTCCATATCGTATTGAAATATTCCTGAAACGGATGCTGCTCGCGGCGCTGCAGTGGAGTCAGTTCCGGATTATCAAATGGAATCTCCATGATCCGGGAAATATGCGCCGGGCGGCGGGACAGCACGATAATCCGGTCAGACATGCTGATGCTTTCCGCAATATCGTGGGTCACCATAAGAGTTGTTTTTTGCTCCAGTTTTAAAATACGCCGCACATCATCGGTTACAGCCAGCCGCGTTTGATAATCCAACGCTGAAAAAGCTTCATCCAAAAGAAAGATATCCGGTTTCACCGCCAGCGTTCGGATCAGCGCGGCCCGCTGCCGCATACCGCCGGACAATTGGGAAGGATATTTATCCCGAAACTCCCATAAGCCATATGCTTTTAACAAACCCTGGACATATTCTTCATTTTCTTTTGTCAGCTTTTTTCGGATTTCCAGCCCTAACACTACATTTCGGTAAATATTCCGCCACTCCAGCAGGTTATCCCGCTGGAGCATGTATCCGATATGGGGAGAAATTCCCTCTATCGGCTCTCCCTGCAGAAGTACCCTGCCGTAGGTGGGCCGAATCATTCCGGCCACAATAGACAAGAGGGTGGATTTTCCGCATCCGCTTGGACCGACAATACTGACGAATTCTCCCTTTTTTACCGTGAAGCTGATATCATCCAGCGCGGTCAACTCTCCGTTTTCCGCCTGATAGGTTTGGGAAATTCGATCCACTGTTAAGATTTCTTCCATTTCACTCCCCCCTGTTAAGACAAATACGTCATTTCCTTTTGAAAAAGGCTTCCCTTTCCCGTTCCTTTTCTTTTCACTCGTTAATATTCTATTCCGCCTCTTCTTTTCGGGTTCAGCCCAAAAGATTTTTCATCAAAAAAGCAAAAGGGATTGACAAAAAAGGGAAATTAAATATACTTGTATACATCAATTGATATATTTCAGCACCACCGTGAAAGGATGAATCCCATGAAAGCCGTCGTATTCGAAGGGCAGTCTCATATCCCGGGCCTCCCGTATACAGAACTGATTTCCCGCTGGGAACCGCTGAAAAAAATACAGCAAGTCGAAGAGGTTCAGATCATCGATTCTTCCCAGCACCCCGGAAAAACACAGCGCGATTTGATCGGGGATGCGGATATCGCTATGGGACTTTGGATTACCGACCATTATTTCGACGAAGATTTTTTGCAGTCTCATCCCAATTTAAAATACGCTTCCACCTCCAGCCACGGGTTCGGCCGTATTGACAACGAACTGACGCAGCGGCACGGATTAACCATTACCAATACCATTTACGGCGATGTTACCATTTCCCAATATGCCATGGCTTTGCTATTGGAGATCTGTACCCATATCAGCCGGCACAGCGATTATGTGAAATTCGAATATTTAAACGATCTTTCTCCCGAAAAAAGCTATGAGCGCCTGTTTTTCCCGCCCCTTGAGCTTTACGGCAAAACCATGGGGATTGTCGGACTAGGCAATATCGGTTATTGGACCGCTAAAATGGCGGAGGGCTTCGGCATGAAAGTAATCGCGTATGACCCGTTTGTGCATACCGGAGAAAAATACGCTTTTATCGAACAGGTTTCTTTCGACGAATTGTTGTCCCGTTCCGACGTGATCTCGCTGCACTGTCCTTATACCGAACAAAACCGTGATCTGATCAACGAGCAAAGCATTGCCAAAATGAAAGACGGCGTGATTCTGATCAATACCGCCCGTGGAGGGCTGGTTGATGAGCAGGCATTGTACCAGGCGCTGATGAGCCGAAAAATTTACGCTGCAGGGCTGGATGTTTTAAAAGAGGAGTCCCCTGTCCGCCGCATTCCTTTAATGGATTGCCCATACTGCATCATCACCGGCCATATCGCGTGGCTGACCAAAGAAGCACGCCTTCGAGCCATCGATCTTCAAATTCAGAACCTGCAAAATTACCTGGAGGGGCATCCAACCAGTGTGATCAATCGGTAAACCAAAAATTATGAAAAAATAAAAAGCGCAAGCCATTCCGGATAAGCAAAACGACGGGGAAAGGATATCTCCTTTCCCCGTCGTTTTTTTCTTTTTGACAGAAGGCCATTTCGTTTTCCAGCGTCTCACCGTCTGCTTTAGAAGAAGGTCATCTGGCTGGAATCGGGCAGGCCTGCCAACGCGCCGGACTGATCGAGAATCTCAATCACCGCTTTGGACACGCCCGCACGGGTCTGCACCTCATCCTTGGAAATATAGGGGCCTTTGGCCGCCGCTTCTTGCAGGCTCTGAGCCGCGCTGACGCCCAGGCCTTTCAACGCGTTGAAAGGCAGGCGAATTTTCCCGTCCTCCACCTGGTATTTGGTCGCGTGGGAAGCAAACAGATCAACCGGCAAAAAAGACAATCCCCTGGCCAGCATTTCGTTGACGATCTGCAGGCTGCTGTACTGTTCTTCTTCTTTGGCGGTTCTCTCGTTTCCTTTCATCCGCAGTCCGTCCATTTTCATCTTGACCGCCGCTTTCCCCTTAATGGCGGCATCGGCGTCAAAATCCTCACCACGAACAGTGAAGAAAGTAGCGTAAAACTCCAGCGGGTAATAAATCTTATACCAGCCCAGCCGGATGGCCGCAATGACATATGCCGCCGCATGCGCTTTAGGGAACATGTACTTGATCTTCAGACAGCTGTCGATATACCATTGCGGAACGCCGTGCTCCAACATGGCTTTTTTATGATCGTCGGTCAAAAGCTTGGGCGCATTTCCCTTACGGGTGATCTCCATAATCTTAAACGCCATATTGGGGTCCAACCCCTTTTGAATCAGATAGATCATAATGCTGTCACGGGTACCGATAACCTCGGAAATGGTGCAGGTCCCATTTTTGATCAGTTCCTGGGCATTGCCCAGCCACACGTCTGTCCCGTGAGACAGACCGGAAATCTGCAAAAGATCCGCAAAGGTTTTGGGCTGCGCGTCAATCAGCATCTGCCGGACAAAGTTCGTTCCCATCTCCGGCAGCGCCAGCGAACCGGTGTTGCAGGAAATCTCCTCTTCTGTCACCCCCAGAGCCTCCGGCGAGGTAAACAAGCTGAAAATCTTCGGGTCGGAGGTATCCACTTCCATAACCTTTACGCCGGTCATGTCCTCCAGATGTTTATACAAGGTAGGCACATCATGGCCCAACAGATCCAGCTTCAAAATGGTATCATGCAGCGAATGGAAGTCGAAGTGGGTGGTCAGAATGCCGGAACCTGCGTCATCCGCCGGGTGCTGGATCGGCGTGAAATCGGCGGCCGCAAACTGGTTGGGCACGACCACCATGCCGCCGGGATGCTGTCCGGTGGTCCTCTTGACCCCGGCGCAGCCGGCTGCCAACCGCAGTTCTTCCGACTTGTGGACGACTCTTCCCCGCTCTTCCATGTATTTTTTCACAAAACCGTAAGCCGTCTTTTCCGCCACCGTTGAGATGGTGCCGGCTTTGAACACATGGGTTTTGCCGAACAGCTCCTCGGTGTACCGATGTGCCTGGTTTTGATATTCTCCGGAAAAGTTCAGGTCGATATCAGGCGCTTTATCACCGTTAAAGCCCAAAAAAGTCTCAAAGGGAATGTCGTGTCCGTCCCGATGGTAGGGAGTGCCACATTCCGGACAGTTTTTGGGCGGCAGATCGAACCCGGAGCCATAGGAGCCATCGGTAATAAACTCGCTATGTTTACAATGGGGGCAAACGTAGTGGGGCGGCAGCGGATTGACCTCTGAAATTCCCGCCATTGTCGCCACGAACGAAGAGCCTACCGATCCCCGGGAACCTACCAGATACCCATTTTCCACCGATTTCCAAACCAGTTTCTGGGCGATGATATACAACACGGCGAAACCATGCTTGATAATGGAGGTCAATTCCCGATCCAGCCGCTTGGCCACCAGCTCCGGTACCGGATCGCCGTAAATTTCCCGCGCTTTTCCCCAGGTGATGTTCTGCAAATCCTCTTCCGCCCCTTCGATGGTCGGCGTAAACGTACCATCAGGGATCGGCTTAATTTTTTCCACCCGGTCGGCAATGCGGTTGGGGTTGGTCACCACCACTTCATAGGCTTTTTCCTCTCCCAGATAGGAAAATTCCCGCAGCATTTCATCGGTGGTACGCAAATATAAAGGGGATTGCTGATCCGTATCTTTAAATCCCATGCCCGCCAGCAGAATCTGCCGGAAGATATTATCCTTTTCGTCCATCATATGTACATCGCAGGTGGCGCACACCGGAATTTTCAGCGTATCGCCCAGCCGGACAATGGTCCGGTTGTAATTCCGAAGCTGTTCTTCGTCCCGGGCGGTGCCGTTATGGACCATGAACATGTTGTTCTGGATTGGCTGGATCTCCAAAAAGTCGTAAAATTTGGCGATATTGCAAAGTTCGCCCCAGCTTTTTCCGTCCACGACCGCCCGAAACAATTCGCCCGCCTCGCAGGCGCTTCCCAGAATCAACCCCTCCCGGTAACGAATCAGTTCACTCTTGGGAATACGGGGCTTTTTATAGTAATAGTCAAGATGGGACTTGGAGATCAACTGATAAAGATTTTTCAATCCCGTCAGATTCTTGACCAGAATAATCTGATGGTAGGAATAGGCGTTTTTATAATCGACCCCGGACAATCCGGTGTTGATCTGCTGGATGTTTTGAATTTGCTTCTCTTTTTGCAGAATGTCCGCCAGTTTGATATAAATTTCCGCCAGAATCCGCGCGTCGTCGCAGGCCCGGTGATGATTAAAATTGCCCAGCTGCAGATGCTTGGCCACCGTGTCCAGCTTATGGTTGCGAAGTTCCGGAAACAGCTTCCGCGCGATAGGGACCGTGTCGACAGAGGTAAACGCATACGGCATCCCGCAGCGGATGGCTGCCGCCTGAAGAAATCCCGTGTCAAACGGCGCGTTGTGCGCCACCAGCACCGCATCTTCCCCGCCGCAGAACGCATAGAACTGACGCAGTGCCTCCTCTTCCAGCGGTGCTCCGGCCACCATCTCGTCGGTAATGCCGGTCAGTTGGGTGATCTTTTCCGGAATCGGGCGCTGGGGATTGACGAAAATATTAAAGGAGTCTTTCACCTGTCCATTCTCCAGCTTCACCGCGCCGATCTCGGTCATCCGGTCGTTGCCGGCGGAAAGGCCGGTGGTTTCCAGATCGAAAACAATATAAGAACCCATCAGCGGCATATCTTTCGCCCCGTTGACGATCGGAATCATGTCGTTGATAAAATAGCTTTCCACACCGTAAATAACCTTAAAGTCTCCGCCGGATTTGGCGATGGCCGCCGCAGCTCCTGCCGCCTCGGGGAACGCCTGTACAACGCCGTGATCGGTGATGGCAATCGCCTTATGCCCCCATTCATATGCCCGGTTGACCAGGTCCTTGGCGTTGACCACCGCGTCCATGGCGGACATTTTGGTGTGGGCATGCAGTTCCACCCGTTTTTCGGGCGCCTTATCCTGACGAATCAGCTTTTTCACCGTACAGATATCATAAGGCCGGATGGAAATTTCGCCATCGTATTTATCGTAGGAAGCTTCTCCCCGGATCAGCACCGTCTTACCTTTGACCAGCGGCTCATAAACCGACGCTTTTTCTTTTTCAGCAATGATTTTCATCACGTTGGAGCTGGTGTAATCGGTAAAGTGGATGGCCAAAATCACTTTGGAGCCATCCCGGGACTCCCGGCTGTCCACCGCGAAAATATCGCCCCAAACGACCACTTTTCCGCTCTCTGCGTCGATAGAATCCAGCGAAACCGGTTTTTCTTTGATTGCCCGTCCGGTAACAACCGCCAAGGAATCCCGGTCAAACGGCAAATCCCCCATGTCAAAGGCAATTGTCTGGCATTTGGCCGGCGCAGCTTTTTTCTCCTGCACTGCCTGCTGCTTTTCCTGCTGGATTTTTATGATCTTCTGATGGTTTTCCTCTGCCGATTGGGTAAATTCTTTAGAATATTCCTCTAATTCGGTTACCCCGTCGAAGGCGACTTCCACCTCGGCTCCGAACTCCTGGCGAAGAATTTCCTTGATGCGCCGGTCACTGCCAGCACTTTGCAAAAGCGCCAGTCCCCCCCGCTTCAGATGGATGTTCATCACGCCGCCGTGATAATCGGCGCTGACGTCATCCAAAAATCCGTTGACCAGACAATTTCGATGGCGCAGCTCCTCCACCACCTGCGCAATATAGCTGCCGTCCAGCAGAGCATGGTCATACTGGGGAGCCAGCACGCATTTTTTTAAGCGCAATTTTTCACACAGCTGCTTTTCCGCCGCATACAACTGACTTTTCGGCACAACAGCATCTAGCCGCAGGCCCACCCGCAGCTCAGCTTTTTCCCGGGAAACGGTCATGGACGCCACCTGCGCCCGCGCCATACAATCCGGTAAACCGGAACACAGGCCGCCAAACAGCGCTCCAAAACAACTGGATTCCATAGCCCTTCCCCTTTCTCGTTCCTTACATTTTTTCAATCTCGGACAAAAGGACGTTCAGGATGTCCTTTTCCGGGAATTTTCCTAAAACCTTTCCCTTTTTAAACAACAGCGCTTCTCCCGCGCCGCCAGCGATTCCGATATCCGCTTCTCTGGCCTCACCCGGCCCGTTGACCGCACATCCCATCACCGCCACCGTAATGGGCTTTTGGCAGTCCCGCAATTTTTCTTCCACCTGGTTTGCCAGCGAAATCAAATCGATATTGGTCCGCCCGCAGGTGGGACAGGACACAATGCGCGCTCCCTCATCCCGTACACCGATGGCTTTGAGGATGTCTTTCGCCGCCGCGATTTCCCGAACCGGATCGTCGGTCAGGGATACGCGAATGGTGTCTCCAATCCCATCCATCAAAAGAGAACCGATGCCCGCCGCCGATTTGATCAGCCCCATCCGTTCGGTACCCGCTTCGGTCACGCCCAAGTGCAAAGGATATGTGCACCGTTGGGCCGCCAGCCGGTAAGCTTCCACCATTGTTTTTACGTCAGAGGATTTCATAGAAATGACAATATCGTCAAAATCATTCTTTTCCAACAGGGACACATGGCGCATGGCGCTTTCCACCAGTGCTTCCGCTGTGGGCGCGCCGTACTTTTCCAGCAAATCCTTTTCCAGCGAGCCGCCGTTCACCCCGATGCGAATGGGAATATTCCTGGATTTGCACGCTTTTACAACCGCCCGTACGCGGCTTTTATCCCCGATGTTGCCGGGGTTGATCCGCACCTTGTCAATTCCTGCCGCCGCGCATTCCAGCGCCAGCCGGTAATCGAAATGGATATCCGCCACCAACGGGATGCGGATCTGGCTTTTGATGGCGTCCACCAACCGAACCGCTTCCATATCCGGAATCGCCACCCGAACGATCTCGCAGCCGGCTTTTTCCAACTCCATCGCCTGCCGGACATTACCTTCCACATCCGCCGCGGGCCGATTGAGCATCGACTGGATACTTACCGGTGCGTCCCCGCCGATGGGCACCTCACCTGCTTTTACCTGCTTGGAAACACGAATCATCCCATTCACCCCCGGATCGTCAAATTTATCCTCGGAAGAGCCGTACAATATCATTAAAGGTTACAACAATCATCAATCCGAACAGCAGCACAAAGCCCAGCGCGTGGACGTACCCTTCGTATTTGGGATTGACCGGTTTGCCCCGCACCGCCTCGATCAGCAAAAACAAAAGCCGCCCGCCGTCCAGCGCGGGAATCGGCAAAAGGTTAAATACGCCGAGGTTGATGGTGATAAACGCCGCCAGCATCAAAAACGAAGTCAGTCCCATGGAACTTGCTTCTCCCACGGCAGACGCCACCCCCACAGGTCCGGACAGCTGGTTGATCCCGAATTTACCGGTGACGATGTCGATCAGCGAAGTCCATACCAGTTTCGCCACTGTCCCGGTGTAGAAAAATGCCTGACGCAGGACGCCTCCCACTGTTTTTTCCTTGCCGTACACTTTGAAATCCAGCGTTGTGGTAACTGTTCCGTCCTCCATTTCCTCTGTCGAAAACGGAACATCGGTCAGCTCCAGTTTTTGGCCGTCCCGCAGAACGACCATATCCACAGCGCCGTCGGAATCCCGCATCATAGTATAGATAATATCATAGTCGATGTGAATGGCCGAGCCGTTGATTTTTAAGATTTTATCATCCACCTGCAACATCTGGCTGCTGGAAGCCCCGTCCTCAAACCGGGCGACGGTGGTGGTGCCAATGGCATTTTGCTGGCTGACAACGATCACCAACAGCAAAAAACCCAGCAGCAGGTTCATCAGGGCACCGGCAGTGACAATCCAAATCTTATTCCAAACCCGCGCCTTCGAAAAAGATCCCTCTTCCTCGCTTTCCTCGTCTTCGCCCTCCATACTGACAAATCCGCCGATCGGCAGCAGGCGCAGCGCATACTGCGTATCCTTTTTGCGGGTTTTCCAAATCACCGGACCCATGCCCAGCGCGAATTCATTGACTTTGACGCCCGACAGTTTGGCGGTGATAAAATGGCCAAACTCATGGATAAAAATCAGCACCCCGAATAAGAGGACGGTCAAAACAATACCCAAAGTCGAAATCCCCCTTTGCCGCGTTTTGCAGCTCTCTTTTTGTGAAAAACAAGAACAGGCGGTCTGTGTTCCGCTCTGCTCCGACGAAAAATCATTTATTCCAATAGGATGTTTTGGAAAGCCTTTATCCGCAATGCTCCCTTACGAACCGACGCGCTTCTTTTTCTGCCCAGAACACATCCTCCAGCGTATAATCCAGCGGCATCCGCTGGGCAAAAGCCGCCTGCTCCACCAGTTCGCCAATCTGCAAAAACCGGATTTTTTCTGCCCGGAACAACGCAACCGCCTCTTCGTTCGCAGCATTGGCGGCGCAAGGATACAATCCTCCCATCCGGGCCGCATCCATGCAAACCCGCAGGCAGGAGAACGTATCCGTATCCGGGCGATAGAAAGTCAGCTTGCCATAATCCGCCAACGAAAGCGGCTTTACTGCGCTTGGCTTACGATCCGGATAAGTCATGGCATATTGGATAGGGATCTGCATATCCGGTACCCCCAATTGAGCGATACAGGAACCATCTACAAATTCCACCATCGAATGGATCACGCTTTCCCGGTGGACCACCACCTCGATGTCATCCACCGGCTTTTGGAACAGCCAGCTGGCCTCAATGACCTCCAGTCCTTTGTTCATCAAGGTGGAAGAATCGATGGTCAGCTTGGCGCCCATGACCCAGTTGGGATGGCGCAGCGCCTGCTTCACCGTGACCTGCTCCAATTCTTCCCGCTTTTTCCCGAAAAAGGGACCGCCGGAAGCGGTTAAAATAATTTTATGCAGCGCATCCTTCTTAGGATTCCCCTGCAAACACTGAAAAATTGCCGAATGCTCGCTGTCTACCGGCAGGATGCGCACCTTTTTTTGCCGCGCCGCATTCATGACCAGTTGTCCGCCGGCCACCAGGGTTTCTTTGTTGGCAAGAGCCAAGTCTGTCCCCGCTTCAATGGCAGCCAAGGTCGGCCGCAGACCAATCATACCCACCACCGAATTGAGCACCAAATCGTTTTCCGGCAAAGACGCGATATGGCAAAGGCCCTCCATCCCGCACAGGACCTGCGTGCCGGTATCCGCCAAGCGGATTTTCAAGTCCAACGCCGCCTGCGGGTCCATCATGACCGCGTACCGGGGCGAAAAGGCCCTGGCCTGCTGCTCGATCAAATCGGTGCTTGTATTGGCAGAGATGGCTTCCACCTGGCATCCCAATCGGCGTACTACCTGCAGCGCCTGCGTTCCAATCGAGCCAGTGGAACCCAATATCGTAATTCTTTTCTGTTTCATACATGTCCTCCAAAGCGGCTGTCAGACAATGGGAAACAGCCGGATAAACAAAAACAAAAGAGGCGCCACAAAGAAAACGCTGTCAAACCGGTCCACGATTCCGCCGTGGCCGGGCATCAGAGAGCCGTAATCCTTCACGCCGCACTGCCGTTTCACCAGCGAAGCGGACAAATCCCCCAGCATCGAAACCAATGACGCTACCGGCGTTAAAAACAGCAGCAAAAGATAATTGGTTTCCAGATGGATATCCCAAATATCGGTACAGATCCACTGATACAGACAGGACAGCAGAAACACCGTAGCGATGCAGAATACGACGCCTCCTACAGCGCCTTCCACTGTTTTCTTCGGGCTGATTTCCGGTGCCATTTTATGTTTTCCCATCGTAACGCCGAACAGATACGCTCCTGTATCGGTCAGCCAGGCCAGGCCGAAAACCAAAAGGGTATAGTAGATTCCCTCCGCCGCTGTTTCGCTGATTTCCCGAAGCCAGATCAGCGTGCTGGTCGTATAGCTGATCACGAATGTGGCAGCAAAAGCCGACGCCACCTTCGAGTAATTCAGCGTTTTGTGATAAAACAGCAGAATTCCAAAAAGCGCCACTGCAAAGATCGCCCCGCAATACGGCAGCCACTGTGTTCTTTGCTGCGCGCTCAAAAAAGGAAGCAAGCATCCAAAAAGCATGCAGGTAGCGGACAGCAGTTTATTTTCCCATACGCCAATTACATGGAATATTTCATACAACGCCAAAAAGATAATAGCCGCCACGCTGATATTGATGATAACCGTATGATACCATGTTAAAACGGCAAAAAAAATCGCCAGTCCTACCACAGCCGTTATAATGCGCTGTTTCATCAAATGCCTCCAAATCGTCTGTTTCGTTTTGTGTATTGGTCGATTGCCTGGTCCAGATGCGCCGTAGTGAAATCCGGCCAAAGCACATCCTGAAAGACAAACTCAGTATAAGCCAGCTGCCAGAGCAGAAAATTGGATAAGCGCAACTCCCCGCTTGGCCGGATCAGCAGATCCGGGTCCGGGATCCCGCCGGTATAAAGATAGCTTTCAAACAGGGATTCATCTATGCTGTCAGGATCCAGCTTTCCCTGTGCCGCCATCCGTGCCAGTTCTCGTGCGCTGCTCACGATTTCCGCCCGGCCGCCATAATTTAGGGCAATGCAAATGGTGATTCCCGTATTGTTCGCGCTTTCCCGTTCCACGTTCTCCATCAGCCGCTGCAGATCGTCAGCCAGCGGTGTACGATCTCCCAGAAACAGCAGCCGGGCATCCTTTCTCGTCTGTTTGGAAGCCTCTTTCAGATAGCTGCGCAGCAGTTCCATGATCGCGTTCACTTCGTTTTGGGGCCTTTTCCAATTTTCAGTGGAAAAGGCATAAGCTGTAACATATTTTACCCCAATCTTCCGACAGTAATCGCAGATGTTCTGAAACACCTTTGCCCCCTGCTTATGGCCGGCATTGCGCGGAAGCCCTCGCCGCTTGGCCCAGCGCCCATTTCCGTCCATGATGATGGCAATATGCGCCGGAACCGGTAAAGCCCCTGTTTTACCTTCTGGCATAAATAAATCTCTCCTATGCGTTGGCCGCCAAAGACAGATCGCGGCTTCTGAAATTCGTTGAAAAGGCATAGGCGAAGCCTATGCCTTTTTCATCCTCACCAGTTCTATTTTAGATTTCCATGATTTCTTTTTCTTTCGCCGCAGACATTTTGTCAATCTCTTTGCAGTACTTATCGGTCAAATCCTGGATATCCTTTTCATAGCCCTTCAAATCATCTTCGGTGATCTCCGAGCTTTTTTTCATAGCCTTGTATTTTTCCATCGCATCCCGGCGGATAGAGCGGATTGCCACCTTGGAATCCTCCGCCGTTTTGGCTACCTGACGGGTCAGCTCCCGGCGCCGCTCCTCAGTAGGCTGCGGAAAGGTCAGACGGATCACATTGCCGTCGTTGGTGGGGTTAATGCCGATGTCAGAGGCCAAAATCGCTTTTTCAATGCTTTTCAGCGTGGATTTATCCCACGGCTGAATCACCAGCGTACGCCCTTCCGAAACCGTTACAGCCGCCATCGCGTTGATTGCCGTCGGAACGCCGTAATAATCGACCTGGACTTTATCCAGCACCGCCGGATTGGCCCGTCCCGCCCGGATGGACGAAAACTCATGGTTCAGCGCGCCGATGGTTTTTGTCATTTTCTCGTCGTACAGTTTCAGATGCTCTTTCATAAAAACGCTCCCTTTCTCCGGCGGATGTTCCTGTTTTTATCCGCAAGCCGCCTTTCCGCCGAAAAGTCCGGCCCTTACCGGCTGCCGAACCGGCCGCCGAATCACTTTTGCTTTTACTCTTCCGTCACCAGGGTGCCGATATCCTCTCCCCGCACCGCGCGGACCAGATTATCCGGATCACCGATGTCAAAAACCAGAACAGGGATGTGGTTATCTTTGCACATGGATGCGGCCGTCATATCCATTACCGCCAACTCTTTGTTCAGCACCTCGGAAAAGGTAAGAGTATCATATTTTACCGCATCGGCATACTTGTGGGGGTCCTTATCATACACGCCGTCCACCATCGTCGCCTTCATCATAATCTGCGCCCCGATTTCCGCTGCCCGCAGCGAAGAGGCAGTATCGGTGGAAAAGAAAGGATTGCCGGTACCGCAGCCAAAGACTACGACCCGCCCTTTTTCCAAATGTCGCACCGCACGCCCCCGGACATAAGGCTCTGCCACCTGCTGCATCGCAATGGCGGTCTGTACCCGAACCGGCACCTCCAGCTGTTCCAGCGCGTCGGCCAGCGCCAGCGCGTTGATAACCGTCCCCAACATGCCCATGTGATCCGCTCTGGTACGGTCCATCTTGCCGCTGCTGCGGCCCCGCCAGAAGTTTCCGCCGCCTACGACGACGGCAACCTCCGCGCCCAGCTCCGTACATTTTTTAATGCTCTCGCAGATGCGCTGTACCACATTATAATCCAGTCCGAATTTCTGTTCGCCGGCCAGCGCCTCGCCAGACAGCTTCAGCAAAATCCGTTTATACTTCAAGCCCATGCAATCACTCTCCATTTTTTTGGGATCATTGCTCATTTTGTATCTATTTTACAATATTGGCCCATACCTGTAAAGCCTTTCTGTGCTTTTCTTTGTGAAAAAAGAAAAAGAGAAATATGAACTTTTTTCCAATCCGGGAAAGCTGCCGTAAAAAAATACGGAAAATCTGTTTGGCATCGATCTCCGCACGGCCGACAAAAAGCGCAGGATACGTTTGTATCCTGCGCTTTCACGCATCTTTACTCCTGCTTCTGCCTTTGCCCATTGGGCCAGCGGAGATTACAAAGACATTATTTCATCATGCTGGCAACTTCGTCAGCGAAGTTGTCCTCTCTTTTTTCCAGACCTTCGCCTTTTTCAAAACGGACAAAGCTGACCGCTTTGATCTCGCCGCCCAGCTCTTTGGCGCAGTTTTCAATGTATTTGGAAACGGTGATATCGCCGTCCTTAATGAAAGGCTGCTCCAGCAGGCAAACTTCTTTGTAGTATTTGTTGATTCTGCCCATAACCATTTTCTCGGCGATATTGGCAGGTTTGCCCTCGTTGATCGCCTGCTGGGTCAGAATCTCTTTTTCCTTGGCAATTTCGTCAGCCGGAACGCTGGCTTTATCCAAATAGGTGGGGTTCGCCGCCGCGATCTGCATCGCAACGTCTTTGGCCATCGCTTTAAAGCCATCTTTCGCAGCGATATCCGCAGCCGTGTCAAATTTCACCATAACGCCGATTCTGCCGCCGCCATGGCTGTAGGTAACAACCTCGCCCTCGTATCTTTCGAAACGGCGAATCTTCATGTTCTCGCCAATGGTCAGGATTTTCTCACGCAGCGCCTCTTCCACGGTGAACTGATCATCCGCTTTGCAAGCCATCAGTTCTTCCACAGTAGCGGGATTCTGGTCCGCAACCGCTTTCGCGCAGGAAGCAACAAAGCTCTGGAAGCTTTCGTTTTTGGCGACAAAGTCAGTCTCAGCGTTGACTTCGATCACAACGCCGACTTTTTTCTCTTCGTCAACATAGGTATATACAATGCCTTCCGCAGCAATACGGCCGGATTTTTTCGCCTGGGCCGCCAGACCTTTTTCACGCAGCAGCTCAATTGCTTTTTCCATATCGCCGCCCGCCTCGGTCAGCGCTTTTTTGCAGTCCATCATGCCGCAGCCGGTTCTCTCGCGAAGATTCTGAACGTCTTTTGCAGTAAATGCCATGAAAAATTCCTCCTATTTCTATTTTTCGTCCTTTCGGATGTTTTTTCATCCGCTTTTATCGCACATCCCGTAAAATGCCCGGGACAAGCTCGGGCATTTCGGTAAAATCTTATTTCGCGGCTTCTTCCGCTTCCTCTGCCTCTTCTTTTTCTTCTACGGCAGCTTCTTCCGCATTGCCCTGTCTGCCTTCGATGATCGCGTCAGCCATGACAGAGGAGATCAGCTTGACAGCGCGGATCGCGTCGTCGTTGCCGGGGATTACATAATCGACCTCGTCGGGATCACAGTTGGTATCAACAATTGCCACAACCGGAATGCCCAGTTTCTTCGCCTCGGAAACAGCGATTTTTTCTTTGCGGGGGTCTACGACGAACAGAGCACCGGGCAGTTTCTTCATATCTTCGATACCGCCCAGGAATTTTTCCAGTTTCTCAATTTCCAATTTCAGTTTGGTAACTTCTTTTTTCGGCAGACGATCGAAAGTTCCGTCTTCTTCCATTTTCCGCAGCTGAGCCAGTCTCTGGATTCTGCGCTGAATGGTTTTGAAGTTGGTCATCATACCGCCGAGCCATCTGGCGTTGACAAAGTGCACGCCGGCGCGCAGCGCCTCTTCCTTTACGGACTCCGCAGCCTGCTTTTTCGTACCAACAAACAGTACGGTATCGCCATTGGCAGCAACGTCTCTTACAAACATGTAAGCTTCTTCCAGTTTCTTCACGGTTTTCTGCAGGTCAATGATATAAATACCATTTCTCTCGGTGAAGATGTACTGTGCCATTTTCGGGTTCCATCTTCT
>DFDW01000018.1:0-21292 GCA_002369315.1 Ruminococcaceae bacterium UBA3818
ACGGCGGCGGACATCATCAAGATTGCCATGGTCAAGGCCGCCCAGCGGCTGGAAAAGGAAAAGCTGGATGCCCGCATTATTTTGCAGGTGCATGACGAACTGATTATTGAGGCGGCTGAAAAGGATGTGGAAGCGGCCAAGATCCTGCTGCGGCAGGAGATGGAAAACGCTGTGCAGCTGAAGGTGCCGCTGAGTGTGGACTGCGGCGTCGGCGTCAGCTGGTATGACGCAAAATAGGGGGAATTGGAATGGAATACCGGCTGATACCCATGGAAGAAAAACATCTTTTGGCGTTGGCGGCGCTGGAGCGCATCTGCTTTTCCGATCCCTGGAGCGAAAATGCTTTCCGGGCGGAATTGGATAATCCCGGCTCGCGGTTTATGGTGGCGCAGGACAGAGTCGGGATGCTGTTGGGTTATCTGGGCCTGCATTATGTGCTGGACGAAGGGTACATCGCCAATATTGCGGTGGATCCGCTGTTCCGGAGGCAGGGGATCGGGTCCGCGCTGTTGGAGGACGCGGTGGATTTTGCCTGCCAAAAAGGCCTTGCTTTTTTAACGCTGGAGGTTCGAAAAAGCAATCTGGGCGCCCAGACGCTGTACCGCGAACACGGGTTTTGCCCTGTAGGAGTGCGAAAAAACTACTATCGGAATCCTTTGGAAGACGCGCTGCTGATGACCCGGCAAATCAAAGAGGAGGGAAACCAGAATGAAACTGCTTGCCATTGAATCATCCTGTGACGAGACTGCTGCCGCCGTGGTGGAGGACGGGCGGCGTGTGCTTTCGTCGGTGATCAATTCCCAGGTGGAAGAACACCGGCAATATGGAGGCGTCGTACCGGAAATCGCATCCCGCCGGCATGCGGAGAATATCATCGCCGTAACCCAAAAAGCGCTGGACGACGCTTCGCTTACCTTAGAGGGGATCGACGGTATCGCGGTCACCTATGCGCCGGGGCTGATTGGTGCGGTGCTGGTGGGGGTCAATTTTGCCAAAGGGCTGGCAATGGCTACCAAAAAGCCGCTGATTCCGGTTCATCATATCCGGGGGCACATTGCGGCCAACTACATCGCACACCCGGAACTGGAACCACCTTTTTTATGTCTGGTGGTATCTGGCGGGCACAGCCATCTGATTGAGGTGCTGGACTACACAAAATTCCACATCATCGGCCGCACCCGGGACGACGCGGCAGGCGAGGCATTTGATAAGGCGGCCCGAGCCATGGGATTTCCCTATCCCGGCGGCGTGTTTTTAGACAAAGCGGCCCGGCAAGGGGAACCGTCGGCCTATGTGCTGCCCCGCCCGAAAGTAGAGGGCAGCCCTTATGATTTCAGCTTTTCGGGGCTGAAAACGGCGGTGGTGAATCTTTTGCACAACGCTTCGCAAAAAGGGCAGCCGGTAGAGGTGAATGACCTGGCGGCATCCTTTCAGCAGGCGGTGGTGGAGATTCTGTCCGGCCGTTTTTTGGCGGCGGCAGAGCAGTTCGGTTACCGCAAACTGGTGATTGCCGGCGGGGTATCGGCCAACTCCGGACTGCGGGAAACGATGGAGGCTGCATGCAAAAAGCGCGGTTACATCCTGTATCAGCCGCCGCTTTCCTTGTGCGGGGATAACGCGGCCATGATTGGCGCCCAGGGTTATTATGAGTTTTTGGCCGGCCATACGGCGGGATTGGATCTCAATGGAATTGCCAGCCTGCCCATCGACGCGGACTGGGGAGAATAAAAAACAAAGAAAAAGGGAAGCAAAAAGCGGTTTGGCTTTTGCTTCCCTTTTTATTGCAGCAGGAACAATCAGTTGATTTTCATGTAGCCGTCTTTGACCCAGCCGATTTTGCGTAAGCACCAATCGAACAGGAAACTCAAAACAGCGGGCAGGATAAAGTGCATCAAAATCACTTGGAACCAGACGTCGGCTGTGCCGCCCATGGCCGCAAACGCGCCGAACTGGCCGACCAGTCCGCTGGTGCCCATTCCGGCGCCGGAAGCGGTATTGGCCATTTTGAAAACGCAGGTGGAAACAGGACCCAACACGGCCGAAGCCAGTGTGGGCGCGATCCAAATCTGCGGATGGCGCATAATGTTGGGAAATTGCAGCATGGAGGTACCGATGCCCTGGCTGATCAAGCCGCCCCAGCCGTTTTCCCGGAAGCTGGCCACCGCAAACCCGATCATCTGGCAGCAGCAGCCCACAACCGCCGCTCCGGCAGCCAGGCCGTTGAGGTCCAGCATAATGCACAGTGCCGCCGAACTGATGGGGGCGGTAAGAACCATACCGACAATGACCGAGACCAAAATTCCCATGGGAAAAGGCGTCAGTTGCGTGGCGGAATTGATGACGGCGCCCAGGCCGTTCATCATTGCCTGGATGCCGGGCCCCACAAGCTGGGCGACCGCGCATCCGCTGACAATCGTGGTGATGGGGCTGACGATGATGTCCACCTTGGTTTTGCCGGCCACGAGCCCGCCGATCTCCGCCCCGAACACCGCTCCGATATACGCGCCTACCGGGCCGCCTACCGCGTATCCGTATGCGCCGGATATCGCGCAGGAAAAGAGAACCAGAGGTTTGGCTTTCAGTCCATAGGCGATAGCGACACCGATGGCCGCTCCGACCACCGGAGAGGAAGCGCTGACCATCGCTGCGTAAGGCTCCAAAAAGCAAAGAAAGGAAAACTTACTCAGCTGGGAGAGGATCAATCCGATAATCAACGACGAGAAAAGCCCCAGGGCCATAGCGCCCATGGCGTCGATAAAATAGCGTTGGAAAGCTTTTTTCAGGAATGCCAATGCTGTTTTGTTTTGGGCGGGATTCTGTTCCAAAAAAATACACCTCTTCTTCCTGTTTTTAGGGAATTGCTTTGGGATTTATTATATCAATCCGGCTTTTTAAAAACAAGAAAAGTGCCGCTCTTTTTCTGTAAGAAGAAAAGAATCGGCGTTTTTGTCAAAATAAAAAAAAGAATTGGCGTTTATTCGGGAAATTTGCCTGGATGAAAGGGATGTTCAGCGGTGTGCCGATGCAGAAAAGAGACAATCAGGGCGGTGAGCGGGATGGTACTGAGCATTCCCATGCTGCCGCACAAAGCAATTAGGATTTCGGCTGCCACAGTTTCCCGATTGATGATATTGGCAAAAGGGACCGGGTAGGCATACAGGAGCAAAATCAGGTGGATCGCGCCGCCCACATAGGCCAAAATCAGCGTGTTGGACATGGTTCCCATAATATCCCGCCCAATGGCTACGCCGCTGGAAAACAGCTGCCGGGCAGACAGATCCGGCGCTTTTTGAGACAACTCATCCAAAGAAGAGGCGATGGATACCGCCACGTCCATAGCCGCGCCGGACGCGCCGATAATAATGGCGGCGAACAAAAGCCCCTTGAAATCCAGGACAAACTCGTCGGAGAGAAAGCGCAGAAACGCCGCCTCTTCGTCTACGATACCGGATAAGCGCATGGCGTAGGAAAAAAGCATCGCCAGAAGTCCGGCAACCGTCAAACCGCCGAGACATCCCAAAACAGCGCAGAGGGCTTTACGGGTAAAGCCGCAGACCAGCGAAAGGGTGCATCCGGTCATCAGCGCCGCGCACAAAAGGGACAGCCATACCGGGCTTACCCCGCGCACCGCCAACGGGAAGAACAAGCCGAAGATGACAAAGCAAGTAACGGCCAGGGAAAGTACGGTTTTGACCCCTTTTTGGCGGCCGAACAGAATCAAAAACAGCAAAAATGCGCCTGCCAGCAAAGCGATGGGCCATTCCCTGACATAATCGGCGGCAGTGCCGACCAAAAGATTCTGTTCGTCCAAATCCAGCGAGACAAACAAAAGGTCCCCCGCTTTGGCAGGGTAAGCGGAGGGCAGACTGATTTCATCAAAAACCTGACGGACGGTGGCGGCTTGCCCCTCAAAGGCGCCCTCCAGAATACGAACCCGGAGGGTCAGCACCCGGGTCGAGATTTCGCCGCCGGAATAGGGGGTGGAGACCATTTCGTCGGCCAGAACCTCTTCCACACGGGCGCGAACGGTGATTTGACCGTCCTGTCCGTCGGAGACGGCCAGAGCAAGAGGCGAAAAGAAAAGGGGGAAAAACAGCAGAACACAGAAAAGAAAGACAGTTTTTTTCACAGGAAGCCTCCTTTCCCGCCAATCAGTATGCCCTGCTTACAGGTCAAAAATTCCCAACCGGTGGATGTCGATCGCCTGTTTGGGGCACATCTCATGGCAGCAGAAACAGCGAATGCAGTTTTGATAGTTGATGACCGCTTTGCGTTCCCGGATTTGAATGGTGTGGGCGGGGCAGCTTTCCGCGCATTTTCCGCAGCCGACACAGCTTTTTGTCCGGATGGCGGGCCTCGGCTGGAGCCAGCGGGTCACTTTTTTCACAGCGGGGCGCAGCGGCGCCGGAAACTGGGAAGAAAAATCCGTCTGCTTGGAACGCGGATAACGAAAAGGACCCGCCTGTGTCAAGGCGTCCCGATCGCCCAAAAGCTCTATGTCTTCCAACGAGGCAGGGCAAAGGCCTCTCTCCATGGATTGCCGGACAGTGATGATATCGGAGGGGTCAACGCCAAGGACAGCGGCGTTGACCAGGTCCAGCGCGTAACGGTCGGAAGAGCAAAGAGTCAACCCCACATGTTTTTTACTGCCGCCGGTAGGTCCGTCTCCCTCCATAGCATCCACCGCGTCCACGAAGGAAATGACCTGTGGCAGGGCGGCGGACAGATCCAAAAGCATTTGACAGAAATCTTCTTTTTCGGGATAGCGCATATGAAGTTCCGGCTTCATCAGGCCGGGAATACAGCCAAACAGATTTTTTACGGCACCGCTCAAAACCGTCATGCAATGGGTTTTCAGCTTGCAGACGTTGATGATAAGATCCGCGTTTGCGACGGGATTGATCACCGTAAAACGCCGGGTGACTTGCCCGTCCCCCTCGATCTGGCAGCTACCGGTATCGAAATTCAGCGCCGCACCGGTGCGGCGGGCAGCTTCCGCCATTCCGCAGGTCCCATAGAGACTGCGAAGAAGCGGTTCCGCATAAGGGCCTCCGCCGCTTTCGGCGATGGTGATGTCCTGCGCACCCAGTTCCTGCAGCTGCCGGATAACAGCCTCCACCAGCGCAGGGTGGGTAGTGGCCGCGTCGTCCGGGCTGCGCTTCATGACCAGATTGGGTTTGATGACGATTTTTTGATCCGGCCGGATGAGATGGGACAGGTCCAGCGACTCAAAATGGAAACGGACCGCCGCCTCCATCTGGGCGGGATCATAGGATTCGGTTTTGTATATGCTGACTTGCGGCAAGAAAATCAGCCTTCCTTTCCTGGAAAATCTTCACACAAAAAAGGCCGGGCCGCCGGCCCGGCCTTTTTTGTATGAAGTGGGGAAATTGGAATTGGTTGGGCGGATAAAATCCGCCCATGGAAACGCGGCGGTTGTTTTAACCTTTGCGTTGGTCCAGAAATGTCTGAATGCGCCGCAGCGCCTCCAGAAGATGATCCACCGAATAGGAGTAGGAAATACGGACAAATCCTTCGCCGGATTCGCCGAAAGCGTCGCCCGGAACCACCGCGACCTTCTGGGAATACAAAAGCTGCTCGCAGAATTGGGCGGAGGTAAGGCCGGTGGACTGGATGCTGGGAAAGACGTAAAACGCGCCTTCCGGTGAGAAGCAGGAAAGGCCCATCTGGTTGAGGGAATCCACCAGCAGACGGCGGCGCATGTCATACTGCACAACCATCGATTCGATTTCATCGTCGCAGTGTTTGAGTGCTTCCACCGCCGCATACTGGCTGGTGGTGGGCGCACACATGATAGCAAACTGATGGATTTTGGTCATCTGCTTTAAAATCGGCTCCGGTCCGGCGGCATAGCCCAACCGCCAGCCGGTCATGGCATAAGCTTTGGAGAAGCCGTTGACCACAATCGTCCGCTCTTTCATGCCGTCGATCTCGGCAATGGACACATGCCGCTCCCGGCCAAAGGTCATTTCCGCATAGATTTCGTCGGACAAAACGATAATATCCGTGCCGCGCAACACATCGGCGATCTCTTCCAAATGCTCCCGGCGCATGACCGCACCAGTGGGATTGTTGGGGAAAGGCAGCACCAGCAGCTTGGTGCGGGGAGTAATGGCGGCGCGCAGCTGCTCGGCGGTCAGGCGGAATCCGTCTTCCGCACGGGTGGGAATGGGGATGACCTTGGCGTCAGCCAGGGCGCCCATAGGCGCGTAGGCCACAAAACAAGGTTCCGGAAGCAAAATTTCGTCACCGGGGTTGATGACCGCGCGGATACAAATATCAATGGCTTCCGAACCGCCGACCGTAACAAGAATTTCGTTCTTGGGATCGTATTCCAGCGAGAAGCGCCGTTTGAGATAGTTGGCGATTTCGGTACGCAGCGGCGCCAGGCCCGCATTGGCTGTATACCAGGTGCGCCCCTTTTCCAGCGATTCGGCGCCGGCATGACGAATGCTCCAGGGGGTTTTGAAATCCGGCTCGCCCACGCCTAAAGAGATTACGTCATCCATTTCCGCCGCGATATCGAAAAATTTGCGGATTCCGGAGGGCTTGATGGCCACTGCACGCTGGGACAGGATCTTATTGTAATCGATCACAGCAGGGTCATCCCCCTCTCGTCCTTGACTTCTTCTTCAAAGAGTACGCCCCGCTCTTTGTATTTTTTCAGAATAAAGTGGGTCGCGGTAGAATTGACCGAATCGATGGGAGAGAGACGATGAGCTACAAACATGGCAATATCCCGGAACGTTTTGCCGGATACGGTCAGAGCCAGGTCGTAGCCGCCGCTCATCAGGCTAACAGACTGGACTTCTTCCAGTTCCATGATGGTGCGGGCGATCTCCTCAAAGCCAAAGTCTTTTTTAGGTGTGACTTTGATTTCGATGCGGGCGAATACGGTGGGGGAATCGGTTTTATCCCAATCAATTACCGCCTGGTAGCCGCGGATTACCCCGGCTTTTTCATATGCATCAATCGCCTTTGCCACTTCCTCTTCTTCCCGGCCCAGCATGACAGCCAGCTGCTTGTTGGTAAGGCGTGCGTTATTTTGCAGTAAAGAGAGCAGTCGATCCATAAAAATTCCTCCTAATAAATTTGCAGCAGGCGGGGCTGCCGTTTTTTGTAAAAGGTAAAGTAAGAAAAACCAGCCTGATGGGCCATTTCCATGGCCTGCTGGATGCCGTCACCTAGATTTTCGGCAGAGTGGGCGTCTGACCCCAGAGTGACGTATTCGCCGCCCAGTTCACGGAAGCGCTTGACATATTTCAAAGTCGGAGAGGTTTCGCCGATGGGGCCACGCAGGCCGGAGGTGTTGATCTCCAGAGCCTTGCCGTTCTGGACCAGAGTGCGCAGGGTCAGGTCGATCAGGTCATCCATCCGGGACAGGTCCACCCCAAGATGATGCGTCCCGTTCATATATCGAATAGGATAGGTGATATGAGCCATGGAGTCAAAAAGATTCAGCTTGGCAACTTCATAAAGCTCCTGATAATATTCTTCCAGCAGCGCGTAAGGGTCTTCGTCTTTAAAATCCATAAAGTAAAAATCCTCGTTGCCGCGGATACAGTGCAAAGAACCCAGTACAAAATCGTACGGCTTCATTTCCAGCACATGGTGGGTCAGGTTCAAATCATAGTTCATCTGCCCCAGTTCAATTCCGTAGCAGAGCATCAGACTTTTGCCAAAGGCGGCCCGGGCCTTGAGCATTTCAAAATGGCCCTGCCGGATGCGGGTCTCAATATCCCGGGATGCATATTCGTTGATTTCACAGTGGTCAGTAATGGCAAAGCCGAGAATGCCCTTTTTTACGGCGGTTTCGCACAAAAAGGTGATAGAATGTTCCGCGTCCCAGGATGTGTCGCTGTGGGTATGGCTGTCGAATATATTCAGATACATAAAGATCCCCTTTTCTTGTGCGTGGTGAAAATAGTATAACATATTCATAGGGCGCTTCACAATGGGAAAAGGCGCTTTTTTCGCTCTTTTGCTGCCGAAGGGCTTTTTCCTTTCCAAAAACGATTGCAACCCCAATACAGGTATGCTATACTTATTTTCGTTTAAAGGCTTTACAGCCGATTGGGAGAAAGGGCAGGGATCCAATCATGAACAAAAAACCGATCATCGGCATTACCGGCATTTTTATGGGAAAAGTGGGCCCCAGAGGTCATTATGGCATCGGCGGCGACTACATAAAATCCGTCCGGATGGCGGGAGGCTGTCCTGTCATTCTCTCGGAAACCAACGACCCGGAGCTGATTGCCCAGTATGTCGATTCCATCGACGGCTTCCTCTGTCCCGGCGGCGCGGATGTTGCTCCGCACTTGTATGGCGAGGATCCTGTTCGAGGAATGAGCCATTTCCGCATGGAGCAGGACGTGTTTGAAATCCAGATGATTAAAGGCTGCGTGGCGGCGAAAAAGCCGGTGTTCGGTATCTGCCGCGGCATGCAGGTCGTGAATGTAGCATACGGCGGGAATATGATCCAGGATATCCCCTCTCAGACCAAAAGTGTCCAAGCTCACGTGGGCAGCATGGACGACCGGGACGAGCCGTTCCACTGGGTGGAGCTGAAAGAAGGCAGCAAGATTCGTGAGCTGATGGGAGCAGACAAAATCATGACCAACACGTTCCATCATCAGGCGGTAAAAGATATCGCCCGGGGCTTTACCGTTACCGGAGTGGCTGCAGACGGTATTGTCGAGGCAATGGAATGTATGGAAAAGAAGATCCTTTGCGTGCAGTTCCATCCGGAAAATATGGCGCAGCGGTTTGCCGATTATGTAAACCTCTTCCGTTGGCTGGTGGACAGCAGCAAATAACCGGTGCTGGCTGTCGTTCAAAAAATAGTGAAATTTGCATTTCTGTCTTTTATACGCAGACAATAGGGCGGACTATTCCGTTCGCCCTGTTTTTTATCTTTTGACGAGGACATTTTAAGAAAACTGTCTTTGATACAAAGACAATCAGGAGAAAGGAAGAAAGCAAGGATGAGAGCAATTATTACAGTAGTGGGACAGGACACCGTAGGAATTCTGGCGTCGGTGAGCGGCATATGTGCCGACCATAATGCCAATGTGATCGAAGTGACCCAATCTGTGATGGAAGATTTGTTCGTCATGGTAATGCTGGTGAATATCGACCATTTATCCGGCGGAATCAACGGATTGGCCCAATCCATGAATGAGTTGGGAGAACAGAAAAATCTGAAGATCCACGTGATGCATGAAGATATTTTCAATTCGATGCACCGCATTTAAGGGAGGACACGGCCATGATTAACATGAAGGATATTATGGAAACGGTCCAGATGATTGAAGAAGAGCATCTGGATATCCGGACCATTACCATGGGCATTTCTCTGTTGTCCTGCTGCGATCCGGACATCGACCGTTCCTGCCAGAAGGTATACGACAAAATCACCACCTATGCCAAAGACCTGGTACAGGTGGGAGAACAGATCGAAGCGGAATATGGGATACCGATTATCAATAAGAGAATCGCGGTAACGCCAATCGCCATGTTGGTAGCGGCTTCCGGCGGAGACCCGGTAAAATACGCCTTAACGCTGGACCGGGCCGCAAAAGCGGTGGGAGTCAATTTTATCGGCGGCTATTCGGCGCTGGTGCATAAAGGATTTGCCGCAGGGGATAAAGAACTGATCGAATCCATTCCGCGGGCGCTGGCCCAAACGGATTTTGTCTGTTCGTCGGTAAACATCGGCTCCACCAAAACCGGCATCAATATGGACGCGGTCGGGGTCATGGGCAAGGTAGTCTGCGAGGCGGCGCGGCTGACTGCCGATCGGGACTGCATCGGCGCGGCCAAACTGGTGGTGTTCTGCAACGCGCCGGAGGACAACCCCTTTATGGCAGGAGCTTTCCACGGGCCTGGCGAACCGGAATGTGTCATCAACGTGGGCGTATCCGGCCCCGGCGTGGTAAGAGCGGCGCTGACAAAGTGCCCTGATGGCGATTTGACGGAAATCGCCGATATCATCAAAAAAACGGCATTTAAAATCACACGAATGGGACAATTGGTCGGCTCGGAAGCGTCCCGCCGGTTGGGTGTACCTTTTGGCATCGTAGACCTGTCTTTGGCGCCGACCCCCGCTGTGGGCGACTCGGTAGCGCATATCCTGGAGGAGATGGGCCTGGCGCAATGTGGATGCTATGGGACCACTGCGGCGTTGGCTCTTTTAAATGACGCGGTGAAAAAAGGCGGGGTAATGGCCTCCTCCCATGTGGGCGGACTCTCCGGCGCGTTTATCCCGGTTTCGGAAGATGCCGGCATGATCGATGCCGCACGCGCCGGATGCCTGAAACTGGAGAAGCTGGAAGCGATGACCGCCGTCTGCTCGGTGGGGCTGGACATGATCGTCTGCCCGGGAGACACGCCGGCGGAAGTGATTGCCGCCATGATCGCGGATGAGGCGGCTATCGGCATGGTCAATTCCAAAACGACGGCGGTACGCGTCATTCCGGCCATCGGCAAGAAAGAGGGGGATGAACTGGAATTCGGCGGTTTGTTGGGCAGCGGCCCGGTTATGCCGGTCAACCAGGTGAGTCCCGCCAAATTTATCCGCCGCGGCGGACGGATTCCTGCGCCGCTGCAAAGTTTGAAAAACTAAACAGAGGAAAAAGACCGGAAAGCCATCCGGTGTTAAAAACAAAATCCTCCGCATCATTGTAGCATGCGGAGGATTTTTTGCGCATATTTTAACCTGTTTTGCCGTTGCGCTTTTTCGGTGCAAAAGGCGCAGCTGTCCCAACGGAATAAAACGGAAAACCGTTTGGACTGTCCGCTTCCTTTTGGCATGGAGAATGCGGCCGGAACTATTTCCAATGTTTCAGCAGAGAAAGGTATTTATCCCACTGCGCGCGCCTCTCTTCGTCCGGCAAATGATCAGGATTTGGCATGTGGCCGACAAGATAATCAAGCAAAGCCTCTTTTGACTGGTAAGAAAATGCGCCGTTGGCATAGCACCATTTGCAATATTCTTCATTGAACGATCCGTCGGATTCTCTGCTGGTTATGGAATCGTCAAGAGGCATTCCGCAGCATTGACAAATTAACTTTCTGGGAGAACCCAGAAGCGTATTGATCGATACATCAAACAGGTTGGACAACAATTTCAGGGTTTCGGTATTGGGTGTTGTTTCCCCTGTTTCCCAACGGGAGACGGCCTGCCGCGTGACATATACCTTTTCCGCGAGCTCATCCTGGGATAATCCATGGTTTATCCGCAACTCAAAAATGACATTTTTTGTTTCCATATCGCTCACCCCTTTACGGATATGATATCACCGAACGCTTTGTTCGCCAAGCAACTCCCTGTTGCGACGATTGCACAGCAAACGCTTCCTGCTACAAGAAAGTGATTTTAGGGGAAAATCGTATGCCAGACAGGAAAGGAAAACAGTATTTCCAAAAGACCCGGCAATTATTTGCCAGGCCTTTTGGATGGATCTTTTAAGTTTTCACCACATTTGGGGCAGTAAAGGTCGCACCATCCCTGCAGCGGCAATGGCGCGCCGCAGCAAGGGCATCGCAGCACAATCCGGCCCCATATCAGTCCGCCGAACGCAATCAGTCCGCCGAATATGCCAAAGGTATAGACCAGGCGATCGGCGTGCCCGGCAAAAAAGGCCGGAAAGCCCGCCAGCGTCAGGCCAAGAAGAACGGCAGAGAGCATGGCGGTTCTTTTGGCAAAATGGACATTTGATTCAACTCCTTTTTCCCAGTCTGGTCCGGACGGGTAAAAAGGATAAGGCAATTTTCGTAAAAACAGGGTAAAGCGGACATCAAAAACGGTTCAAAGGATACGCAGAGAAAAAATTAGTTTTTCCCCAGCGAATCGCTGATAAAAATGTCATAACCGAATTGGTCGACCGAAAACGCGAACAGCACCTGGTCAAACGCGTCCGGGTCGATTTGAGACAGCTGCTCGGTTGTAACAGTGTGCAGGTCAACCACGCGGATCTGCAGATAGTGGATAGCCATAAGTGGAAACAGCGCGTCGCAGCTTCCATCGGTAAAGACCAGCAGATGCCCATCGTAAGGGGTATCGCTGACCAGAATGTCGGTAACGCCGCGGTCCGGCCCCAGATATACCTGAAGCGGATCTCCGCTTTCCAGAAGGGTAGGGTCGAACAGGAGAGTCTCCTCTGCCTTGCCCAACGGGTCCTGTACCAGACGAATCACGCGGTTATGTTTTTGATAATGGAAAAGAGAGACCATGTCCGGTTCTGTCTGCCCATAGGGCACCAACGAAAAGAGGTTTCCTTTGTAGTCATGCAGCGGATGGGAGATGGAGAAATAATCCATGGAGCGGGCAGAATAACCCAGTTTGTCCCCGGCGCCCACATATAAATAATAGCAGCCCTGCGCGGTGAGCCGGGAATCAGTGCGGTAGAATAGGTATTCCGACTGGTGGGAAAACAGCGAGTTATACCCGTCGATGGTGTGGAAAGAGGCGGAAAGGAAAGCGTAACAGCGCTGAATATACTGCTTTTGGTTAAACAGGGATTCCAGCGCCAGGCGAGGAATTTTATTCTGTTCAATCGCTGCGGCGGTAGGAGACAGCAGAAAATAACAGGGAACCGATTGCTTCTCGGCAAAGTCCTGCAGTGCCTGCAAATTCAAAGCGGTGATTTCCTCATCCGATTGCGGAAGATTTTGCAAAATACCATCCTGGCCGTAGAAGCAGTCGTTTTTCTGGTTGCGGCCCAAAGCGGTCTGCATAGAGGCGGTAACACTGCACAGAAAATCCCGGCCCAGGAAAGCCTCGGTGAAGGATTCTTCCATCGACTGCGCGGCAAAGCCATCCCACAAATCAGCGGCAGAAACGGTCAAGCCACGCCAGCCCCCGGTCAGGATCAGCAAGACCGCGGGGATAAAAAATAGCGATAACATGAGAAAAGAAAAAATTTTTTGAGATCGCATACGATCCTCCTGTTTTGTCTACGGATGCAGCAGAAAGCCGGTGGATAAAAAGAGCAGGCCGCCATAGAAGACCATTCCGACCGCTGATGCCGCCGCAGGAGATTTCTTTCGGAGCGCTCCTTTGAGGGAGTGGGGAAGGCTGGTGCTGAACAGAACCGCCAGTACCAAATAGGGAGCGTATTGGCTCAGCAGGTACAAAATAGGAGAGGTTGCCATCGGCAAGCCACCCAGGCCCAGCATCCCCTGGAAGAAAAACAGGCTTTGTCCAACGCTGCGCCCATTGAAGATCACAAAGGAAAGCAGAACCAGGGCAAAGGTGTAGATCCGTAGGAAAAAGACCGGCAGCTTTATCAAAATTTTTCCCCAGACCGACCGTTCCAGTAAAATCAGCAGGACGAAAAATGCGCCCCAAAGAAGATAATTGATCCGAAATCCGAACCAGATCCCCCACAAGAGCGTTACGACCCCGATGTTCAGCGCCGAAGAGGCAAAGCCGCCGGAATCTTCGCCCAAAGGGTGATAGATGTAAGTTTTCAAATAATCGGTCACCGAAATGTTAAAACGTCCCACAAAATCGGTGATGGAGCGGGACTGGTAAGGATAGTAGAAATTTCGGGGCAGGGAAATGCCGAACATCCCGCCCAATCCCCGGGCCATATCACAGTAACCGGAAAGGATGAAATACAAATTCATGGCGGCGCATAAAGGCATCAGCCACAGGGAAAAAACCGAATGGTCGGCGCGGGAAAAAGAAGATAGCGTGTCATATAGCTGGCGGATGGGAGACCCCAGTATTGCCTGCTTGGCGACACCCTGGATAAAAAGGGCGATCGGTTCGCTCATCCTGGCAAAATCCGCCTTTTTGGGCAAAAATTGCTCACGCAGCGTGCGGTAGCGGACCAGCGGTCCGGCGGGCAGCTTCATAAACAGGGTGTGAGCCAGCAAAAATTTGCCCCAATTGTGCTCATACAGCGCTTCTCCATTGTAGATGTCCACCGCGTACCCGGTCCCCAGCAAAGTGCAGATCGAAAGTCCCAGCGGCGTTGCCATGCCGTGCAGCTGACAGTAGCAGGAAATGCCGAAAAACAAAAGCAGATTCTTGCCGACCATCACCAGCATGATGGCACGCCGCCGCCTGTTTTGCTGCTCAAAGCGTTCCATCAAAAGGCCGAGGGCGTAATCGGCCGTGACAGAAACGGATAAAAACAAAAGGGAAACAGGATCGTTCAGCAAAAAGAAGGCCAGGGAAACGGCGAGCAAAACGCCATAACGCATTCGCCGCGGGAACAGGTAATATACCGCCAGCGAAGCGGGTAAAAACAGATAGAGAAAGCTCAAAGAAGCCAGCTGCATAAAAACCTCCCTTTTCGCGTGTTATACGTCATCCTGCCTAAAACGGTCCAGCCCGTCCAGCAGGCGCAGAAATTCTTCCCGATTCATCAGAGCGTTGACTGCCTCCAGCAACGCGGCGGCAGACAAATAGCGAGGCAGACCCAGCTTTTGCAGGACAGCCAACCGCTTTTGGCTGCTGTCCGGTCCGCCGGAAAGGCCGTTTTCATAAAAATCCATTCGGGTAACAGGATCCTTTTTCGGTCCCTCGTCAAACAGCACGCCGCTTTTTTGCAGTGCGGCAGCCAATACCTGCAGCTGCATCCCCTCCACTCCCAGCGTCCCCTCTTTGGACGGGCGGTCTTTCCGGGCTTCTTTACCCAAAATCTCGGGGATGTAGGCGTGGTAGATTTTGCCGTCCGGAACAGCGGATTTGATATAATTTCGGATTTTAAAACCCGCGGCGTCCGAGTCGGTGAGAATCAAAATTCCGTCCTGACGGGCCAGCCGGCGCAGAAGCGCCATTTGCTCCCGGTTTTTGAAGATGCGAAATCCGTTGGTTACCAAAATAGGTCCGTCCACCAAAGCGGACAGGCGTATTTTATCGTATTTTCCCTCAACGACGACAGCCTGGCGCAAATGAATCATAAGCTGCCCTCCTGCTGATGCAGCGCTAAAAACAGGCGGGTCACCGCCTCCTGCATTAAGATCTGCGCATCGGACCGGCTGCTTTTAAGCTGGTAGTCCGTATCGGCCAGCAGGAAAACGCAGTGAGCCAGCCTCTGCCGGGAAAACCGGTCGGCATCCCGCATGGCGTTGCGAACCCGGAATTCTTTGCCTTTGTAGGGGAAAGCGCCAGTGACGTCGGCGGCCGAAAGGCCCTGTTCCCGGGCGATTTTGCAGCGGTATAGATCAATAAAAGAAGCGTTCAGCGCGCCCAGTACCGCTACCGGCTCGCTGCCCATGTCAAAAAGCTCCTGCAAATTTTCCAATGCGCCGGAAAGGTTTTTGGCTAAAATCCGGCGGGCCAGATCGAACACATTGGCATCCAGCTGGCGGATACTGAGTTTTTCCACCGCGTCGGCAGAAATCTCTCCTTCCCCCTGATAAGCACACAGCTTTTGAATCTCCTGGCCCAGTACCATCATGTCGTCGCCGCACCGGTCAATGAGCGATTCGCACAGCGCAGGAGAGATGGTACACCCGTTTTTCTGGCACAAAGCTGCCAAAAACCGCGCTGTTTCCCGCCGGGAGCGGCCATCCAATACCACCAAGGCGCCGCTTTTTTCCACCGCTTTGAGAATCTCCCGCCAGCGGGCGGATTTTTTGGCGTCCACCGGAACGTTTTGCTGGCTGATGATGAACACGGTGTCCTGCGGAAAAGAAGCCAGCCGCTCTTTGAGTTTGGACCATTCGGAAGCGGAAAGTTTGTCTGCGTCCAGATCGGTCAGCTGTACGCAGCGGGTTCCGCCGGAAAAAGAAACGCTTTCCAGCGCGTCGGACACCTCGTCAATACCGGTGCGGGAAGCCTCGAAAGAAGTAAAATTCAAATCCGCAAGAGAGGAAGGTACTGCTTTTTCCCGCAGTTTTTTGGCATACAGGCGCACCAGATAACTTTGCTGGCCGTGCAGAAGATAAACTGGCAGGCAGGCATCCTCTTTTAAATGCCGCAGCAGCTCCTGTTCCGTTTCCAACCGCATGATACAGCGCCTCCTTTCTCTGTTTCTCCTGTTCTTTCCCGGTGGATATATCTGATTTTTGCTGCCGGGAAAGTTCTGTCATCCGGCGGACAGCCGGAACCGGACGCCTTTTCCGTAAGGCAGCAAATAGGAGTTGGGATTTTGATTTTCCGTTCCCCAAAAATGCCTTGCGCACAAAAGAGCGTCCGCTGATACTGGTGGTGGGACATCCCAGCAGGTGATCGCCAAATCCCAGCAGGGCTCTTCTTCATACAGTATAGCACAATCCGCAGGCAAAATTAACAGCTTTTTTGAACCGATACAGAGACTGACCGCGCCCTCACCGTCCAAATGGATACGGTTGTTTTGCCAGAAGGTCAAACACAGACCGTCAAAATCGTAAGCGGGGATCCCGGCCAGACTTTCCACAGCTTGGGTCGACAGATTGTCGGCCGATGAAAAAGCGACGGCGCTTACCGAAAAATGGCCGGTTAATTCCGAAAGGGAAACCCGCGGATTTCCGCCGGACGGAAGCAGGATAAGAGCGTCGATCGTTTGTACCCTTTCCCGCTGCAGTTCCAGCGCCGCCTGTTCGATCTGAGGCTGAGCGGACAGATGGCCAATGACGATAGCATGGCCACCGTAAGAAAAGATCTGCAGCAATTTTTTGTCAAAGGCGACGGTATAGCAGTGAATTTGTCGATTTTCGATGATCGCCTGTGTGCTGACAGCGGCACAGGAAACGGATACCGCCAGGCATATCGCCGCGGCAAAATGACGAAAAGTTGGCTGGAAAGCGCCGTATCCGATCACGGCGGAAAAGCAGACCACGGCGATCAACAAAGCGGGTCCGCTCCCGAAAATGGGTTTTGGCCCGATCCTGCCAAGGCAGTTGGCGGCACCCAAAAACAGTCCGACGAATAACCGCACCCCAAAAGCAAAAACCGAACCCAATACCGGGACCGTGCAGAAAAGAACCAATCCGGCGGATACTGCTAAAAACAGCGTGAACAAAGGGGAAAGGCAAAGGTTGGCGGGGATAGACATGGGGATAAGGCAGGAATCGTATAAAACCGTTAGCGGTGCCGCGCAGGCATATCCACACAGAGCAGTGCAGCAGGACCGGATCAAATAGGAAAATCCCTGGGAAGCGGGCGCTTTTTTCAAAGACAAGAGCTTTTGGCTGAGTGGCCCCGCCAATATCTGCACACCGATGGTAGAGCAGATGGAAAACTGAAAGCCAGCGTGTACAGCGAGAAACGGATGATACAGGATCATGACCAGCACTGCGGCCGACAGGCTGACCGGAGGGTCCGGGCGGCGGAGGATCAACTGTGCCACACAGGAAAGAAGAAGCATCATCCCTGCGCGGGCAATGCTGGGGCGCATGCCGGTCAAAAGCATATAAAATAGCACGAAAGCCATGAAAAGAATCGTTTTTGCGCGGCTTTTTCTTAAAAACCGGCCGATTATCAATGAAAACAAGCCGGACAGCAGCGTCAAGTGCATACCGCTGACTGCCAGAAGGTGCGAGATCCCAAGCTGCCGGAACAATTCGTACTGTCCGTCAGGTAGATAGGAGCGGTTTCCGAGTATCGCCGCGCAAACAAGGCCGCTGTATTTTACGGGAAGTGATGAGCGGATCTTTTGACAGAGAAAATCGTTCAAACGTCCCGGCCAGGTCCTGAGCGAAAAGGACGCTTTCCCGGAAAAGCTGCCGCTGAGCAGCCTCCCCTGCAGCCACACGTCCTGTGAGCGATAATAGTTTTCGCTGTCGAATCGATCGGTGGAGGTGATTTCAGACAGCGCGACGGTACCGGAAAATTGCTGATAGCGGTCGGGAACCATATCGGCGCTGCACCAGACCTGCACTTTTATGGATTGCCCTTTTTCGGTTTCTCCGTCCAGTAGGAAAGAGGCGTTCCCTGTCTCCAGAACTGTGCCGGACAGCGTGGCATTTTGTCCGGCCAGCGACCGAGCGGGAGCGGCGTGAAAATACCCAAAGGCAAGGCAGAACAGCAGCATGAAAGAAGCAGAGAGAAAGAAGAGCGAAATCGGACGGGTTCGGCCCCAAAGAAGGAAAAACAATCCCAATAAGCCCAAAAGGGCAGACGCAGGGGAAATCCACCCATCTGCCGGGTACAGATAGCCGAAAACCACCGCAGCAAAGAAGCATCCCAGACTGATCCAGCACAAAGGCCGCTTCATCCGTGCCCCTCCTTTTTGAAGCGCTCTTTTGATGTTCCGATCATATCAGATAAACAGGTTATTTGTCAAAAAAAGAAGAGCCCGGCAAAGAACCGGACTCTTCGGCAGAAAAAATTATTCTTCGGTAAAGATAGGGAGCGGCGCCAAAAACAGGATGTCATCCCGGTTGGCCGCATCGCCCTCGGCCAGAACGGCCGCCCGCCCCGCGATGATGCCGCCAGCTTTGCGAACCAGCTCCTCCAACGCGTTGAGGGACTCCCCGGTGCTGATTACGTCGTCTACAATCAGGACCCGTTTGCCTTTGAGGTATTCCAGATCATGCTGATCCAGATACAGGGTCTGCAGCCGGGCGGTGGTGATGGATTTCACATCCACCCCCACGGGGTTATACATATAAAGCTTGGCGCTTTTCCGGGCCAGAATGTACTTGATACCGCTTTGACGGGACATTTCGTATGCCAGAGGAATGCCCTTGGATTCAGCGGTGAGGATCACATCGTGCTCCGGCACCTTTTTCAAAAGCTCGGTGGCGCAGGCAATTGTCAATTCCACGTCGGAAAACATGATAAAAGCGGCGATGGACGTTTTGTCGTTGATGGGGCACAACGGCAGCTGCCGGGTGAGACCGGCTACCTGTAACTCATAGGTTTTTGCATCATTCATGAAAAAGACTCCTTTCAAAAGAAGCAGGAAGGCGGATTAAGCCATCGTCAGGCTTAAGGGCTTTCCGCCGAGAATGTGAAAATGCAGGTGCGGCACCGTTTGACCGGCGTCCGCGCCGCAGTTGGAAATGACCCGGTAACCGCCGGTCAGGCCCAAGCTGGCGGCGATTTGCGGGATTTTTTCAAAAATATGAGCTACCACGTCGCTGTTTTCGGCGGTTACACCGTTCATTGACGGAATGTGCTCTTTGGGAATGACCAGTACATGGACCGGCGCCTGTGGCTGGATATCGCAGAACGCGAGGATTTCAGCGTCTTCGTAGACAGTTTTGCTGGGGATCTCCCCGGCGGCGATTTTACAAAACAGGCAATCCATCTCAAACCCTCCTTTAGTCTTTGATCATGCTCTCCAGCATGGAGGGAACCTCGGTTAGCGCTTCGTCGATCTTGAAGATGTCGGTAACGCCGCCCTGCGCCTGCTCAGGCCGTCCGCCGCCCTTGCCGCCCAGCTTTGCGGTGAGCTGACGGATCAGATTGCCGGCATGGGCGCCTTTTTTCACCGCTTCGTCGCCGCAGGCAGCGAATACGGTCGCTTTTTCTCCCTGCGCGCAGGCGAAAACCGCGATCATCTTCGGCGCGTTGGCGCGGACCTGGTCGCACATGGCTTTCACCGTGTCAGGAGCGGTTCCGGTAAAGGCGGCGAAAATCACCTTGCAGCCTTTGACCTCCATGGCGTTTTCAAACAGTCCTTCAATGCGCATATCAGCGATCTTATGCTGCAGCGCCTCGATTTCTTTTTCCTTGTCTTTCAGCTGAGCGGTAATTGCTTCCGCTTTTTGGGGCAATTCCGACGGGCTTCCGGCTTTGAGGCTTTCGCAGGTCTGGGCAAGAAGCGCCTCGTCCTGACGGATCAACTCCAGCACATTAGCGCCGGTGGCCGCTTCGATCCGGCGCACGCCGGCGGCGACAGAAGATTCGGAAATGATTTTAAACAGCCCGATGCGGGCGGTGTTGGAAATATGAGTACCGCCGCACAGCTCCACCGATTTGCCGGAAACGTTGCAGACACGGACGGTTTCGCCGTATTTTTCTCCGAACAGCGCCATAGCGCCCAGCTTTTTGGCCTCGGCGATGGGCATTTCGGTAACGGTTACATCATATGCGCCCAAAATCAGCTGGTTGACTTTTTCTTCGGTCTGAGCGATTTCCTCCGGTGTCATGGCGGAGAAATGGGTAAAGTCGAACCGGCAGCGGTGTTCATCTACCATGGAACCCGCTTGCTGTACGTGGGTGCCCAGCACCTGGCGCAGAGACGCCTGCAGCAGATGGCAGGCGGTATGGTTGCGCATGATGGCAATGCGGCGTTCCTCGTCGACGATGGAGTCGATGGTGTCGCCCACATTCATCAGGCCGCTCTTCATCACGCCCAGATGCAAAAACTGCCCAGTGGGAGATTTTTTACAGTCTTTCACCCGGAAAATGGATTTACCCCGGACGATTACGCCGCTGTCGCCTACCTGACCGCCGCTTTCGGCGTAGAATGGGGTGGAATCCAGCACGACGGTGGCTTTCATTCCTTCGGTCAAAGAATCAACAGGATTGCCGTCCTCGTCCAGAATTGCGAGGATCTTTCCCTGACTGCAGATTTTTTCGTAGCCGACGAATTCCGCTTTCCCTTCTACATCCAGCATTTCATCGGTGTCCCAGCCGCTTACGTCTTTTCTGGCATCGCGGGCACGCTTTTTCTGTTCGCCCATCAGCCGGAAGAATCCTTCCTCGTCAATGGGAAGGCCCCGCTCAGCCAGGATTTCCTTGGTCAGGTCGATGGGGAAGCCAAAGGTATCGTACAGGCGGAACGCATCCTCGCCGGAGAACACGGCCTGATTGATCTGGTCGGCGCTGATTTTATCCATAATGCTGTTGAGGATCTCCATGCCCTGGTCAATGGTTTTGGAGAAACGCTCTTCCTCCACCTTGAGCACCTTGATGATATAGTCTTTCTTTTCCACCAGCTCCGGATAAGCGGAAGCGTTTTCGGCGATGACCGTTTCGCATACCTGATACAGGAAAGGATGATCGATTCCCAGCAGGCGTCCATGACGGGCGGCCCGGCGCAGCAGGCGGCGCAGCACATAGCCGCGGCCCTCGTTGGAGGGAACGACGCCGTCGCCCACCATAAAGGTGGTGCTGCGGATATGGTCGGTGATGACCCGCAGAGAGATATCCTCCTTGGCGTTTTCGCCGTAATGAGCGCCGGCAATGGAGCTGATGTGCTTCATAATGTTCTGGACGGTGTCCACTTCAAAGAGGTTGCCCACATTCTGCATCACGCAGGCCAGCCGTTCCAGACCCATGCCGGTATCGATATTGGGCGGGCTCAAAAGCTCATAATGGCCCTCGCCATCGCTGTCGTACTGGGAGAACACCAGGTTCCAGATCTCCATGTAGCGGTCG
>DFDW01000018.1:21423-21669 GCA_002369315.1 Ruminococcaceae bacterium UBA3818
GCAGGGGCCGCAGGGGCCGGAGCCATGCTCCCAGAAGTTGTCTTCTTTGCCCAGGCGGACGATGCGGTCCGGCGCTACGCCCACCTGTTTGGTCCAGATATCAAACGCTTCGTCGTCATCCTGGTAGATGGAGACCCACAAGCGGTCTACCGGGATCTCCAGCACCTGGGTCAAAAATTCCCAAGCCCAGGCGGTGGCTTCTTTTTTGAAGTAATCGCCGAAAGAGAAGTTGCCCAGCATCTCAAA
>DFDW01000018.1:21725-42059 GCA_002369315.1 Ruminococcaceae bacterium UBA3818
CAAAATAGGTGCCGTGGCGGGCGGTATGGCCGATGTTGTCGATATCCGGGGTGCGGATGCACTTCTGGCAGGTGGTCACCCGGCGGTTGGGCGGGGTTTCCATGCCGAGGAAGAATTTTTTCATCGGCGCCATACCGGAGTTGATGAGCAACAGGCTCTTGTCGTCAATCGGCACCAGCGGATAGCTGGGCAGACGGGTATGGCCCTTGCTCTCGAAAAAGGCGAGAAACTGCTCACGCAGTTCGTTTAATCCGGTCCATTTCATGTTTGTTCATCCTGCTTTCTTTGTTATCATTTTCCGGGCGGACAAAAGAAAACGCCCCGTCCCAAGCTCTGGGACGAAGCGATCGCTCCGTGGTACCACCCGTATTACACCGCCTGAAAAAAGGCGACGTCACTTTGCGGCCTGTAACGGGGCCAACCGTCGGCGCTTTTCACGCCGCTGCTCCAAGATGGCTTGTATCCGTGTTTTGGGAAAGCTTGCAGCCAAAGGCCTTCCTCTCTAAAGGCAAAACGGGCGGACACTGGTCTTTTCAGCGCATTCTTACGTTTCCCATTATAAACACGGGCAGCGAAAAATGTCAATGGGGAAATTGCCGAAAAGGCGCCTTTTTCCCCGCATACTTCCAACAGATTTTATCAAAACCGGACAGGTCCTTTTTCAGGATGCAACTGGACACCGCACCCTTTCTGCTGATATACTGATAAAAACACAAAAGTTCAACCCAAACAGGCGAGGTGCAGGACAAATGAAACAGTATGTGGTAGCGCTGGACCAGGGAACTACCAGTTCCCGTTGTATCATATTTGACAAAGGCCAGCATGTAATCGGCATGGCACAGAAAGAATATACCCAGTTTTATCCCCAACCCGGCTGGGTGGAGCATGATCCCACGGAAATTTATTCCTCCCAGTACGGCGTGCTGATGGAGGCGCTGGCGCAAACCGGCATAGCGCCGGAAGAGATCGCGGCCATCGGGATCACCAACCAGCGTGAGACAACGATCCTGTGGGACAAAGCCACCGGCCGGCCGGTGTATAACGCCATTGTCTGGCAGTGCCGGCGAACCGCCGGGCTGTGTGAACAGATTAAGAAAGATGCGGATTTGACCGCGTATATCAAGAAAAAGACCGGACTTTTGGTGGATGCGTATTTTTCCGCCACCAAAATCAAATGGATTTTGGATCAGGTGCCTGACGCGCGGGAAAAGGCCCGGCAGGGGGAAATCCTGTTCGGTACGGTGGATAGCTGGCTGATTTGGAAACTCACCGGCGGAAAAGTGCATGTCACCGATTACACCAACGCTTCCCGTACGATGCTGTATAATATTGAGGACCTTTGCTGGGATGAAAGAATCTGCCGGGAACTGGATATCCCCATGGCGATGCTGCCGCAGGTGAAAAACTCCAGCGAGGTATATGGTACCGTCAATATCCAGGGAGTGCAGGTGCCGATTGCGGGCATTGCCGGAGACCAGCAGGCAGCCCTGTTCGGGCAGGCCTGCTTTGCCGAGGGTGAGGCCAAAAACACCTACGGCACCGGCTGCTTTTTGCTGATGAACACCGGAAAAAAGAAAGTACAGAGCAAAAATGGGCTTTTGACCACCATTGCGGTGGGACTGAACGGAAAGGTGAACTATGCGCTGGAGGGCAGCGTATTTGTCGGTGGAGCGGTGATCCAGTGGGTGCGCGATCAGATGCGCTTTGTCACCGAGGCAGCGGATACGGAGTACTTCGCCCAAAAGGTGGAGGACAACGGCGGCGTTTATGTTGTTCCCGCTTTTACCGGGCTGGGGGCGCCTTATTGGGATATGTATGCCCGCGGCGCCATTTTAGGCGTGACCCGGGGAACCAGCAGGGAACACATCATCCGGGCAGCGCTGGAATCCATCGCCTATCAGACCTGCGATGTGCTTCACGCCATGGAGGAGGATACGGGTGTAGCGCTGGAAAGCCTGCGGGTGGACGGAGGTGCTTCGGCCAACCGGTTTTTGATGCAGTTCCAGTCTGATATGATCGACCGGCCGGTGCTGCGGCCCGGCGTTGCTGAAACAACGGCGTTGGGAGCGGCGTTTCTGGCAGGATTGGCGGTAGGGGTATGGCGGGATCTGGGCGAGATCCGCGCTACCTGGCAGCCGCAGGATCAGTACCATCCGCAAATGGAAAAGGCGCAGCGGCAGAAACTGCTGCGCGGCTGGCACAAAGCCGTGGGCCGCGCGCAGAATTGGGCCGAGGAGAAATAAAAAAGAAAGTCCAGCGGCAGGGATTTATAAAACGGCATAAGCCCCGGCACGGCATCTGCGTCCGAGAGGGCTCGCTTTCACGCCACAAAGCGGCACCCAAAAGCAGAAACTTTCTGCCACCCGTACAGAATGAAAAGGCCCTGCAGGATTTTTGAGCCCTGCAGGGCCTTTTGTGGCTGTTTTTTTGTTTTGCCCCATTTATTTCGTCCGGGCGTTTCTTTTGCGTTTATCGTACACGCCGGTACCGATCATCCCGCGGCCGATACGGTGAGCAGAACAGCGCATACGGAAAGATTGCTGCTGACGCCGGTTTCGGGGTTCGGCTTGTTTTTTCCTTCTCCGTTTTATTTCTCCGGCGGCAGCAGGCCGTCCAGCGAAAATTCATAGCGCATGGCAAGCTGCCGGAACAGCTCCTCCATAACCTTTTGGGCAATGCCGTGAATATCCAGACCCGCAAGAAAAGCGAGAACCTTTTGCAGTTCTTCTTCCGGCACCTTGTAGCCCCGCAGCGACAGGGTCAGGAATTTCTCCAGCTTGCGCTCCAGCGGGAAATCCTCCGTACAGGGGCTGGCCATATATCCCCGCATCAGACCCGCCGTACCAAGTTCCAGCTCGTAAAAATCCTGCTCGGTCAGCCCGGGCTGATACGGGCCGAAGATGTCGTGCAGTTCCTTTGCCGTGGCGCGCTGGATATGGTCCAGCAGGCGTTTCTGGGTGTAGGCCTCCAGATAGATCTGCCGCAGATTTTCGTTCAGCTCGGTCAGCGTGATCTGCAGCGCGGTTTCCGCCGCGTAGACATACGCCGGCGGCAGCGCGGCCCCCACAACGCTTCTGGCCACACCAAACTGGTTTTCAAACATGAAGTCCACCAGCTCCAGCAAAACGCCGTCTTTGCTGAGGAAAAGGTTCTGAAAGCTGCTGGAAGAGACCTGTGCTTCCTTCAGGATCTGTACCATGGTTGTCCGATGATATCCGTTTTCCAAAAAGAGCCGGACGCAAGTCTGCAAAATCCGCTTTTTCGTCCGAAGTCCGTCGCTTCGAATTGCCAATCCATCACCCTCTGTCACATGATTATGGTTTACAAGCCATATCATAGCAGATTTGTATCCTTTCTTCAAGATGGGACGATGATTCTTTCAAAAAATTTTCAGGCAGCGCCACGCGAAACGAAGAGGCAAATAGCCTTTTGGAGTCAGCGGTTTTGGATGTGAATTCCCGCTTCTTCCATTGTGTAAATGATATAGCGGATTTGCATCGCACATTCCTGATCGGTCAGCTTTTTATCCTCTAGAATATCCCGAATCTCTTCGATGGCCTGAAAACATTTCATTTCGACCAATTCGTTGGGATGGATCGATAGATTAGGAAAAGTTACCTCTACCGGCGCGTTTTGCAAGCAGTTCCAAAGCAGTTCTTCGTATAAAGTCACGTGTTTCCCTCCATATTTCAGCAGAATTACGTTTATATAACGTAATTCTACTTTTTTCTTTATGATAATGTCAATTAAAAATACGTTATATTAACGTGGGGACGCGGATGAAGAAAATAGACTATTACGGAAATAAAAATATCATCGGCCGGCGCCTGGAAACGCTGCGGAAAGAAAAGGGGCTGTCGCAGGAGCAGTTGGCTGCGAAAATGCAGACGATGAACGTCAACATCGACCAGCAAATGATCAGCAGAATCGAGCGCAATCTCCGCATTGTGACCGACTATGAGCTGGCCTGCTTTTGCCGTGTTTTGGGCGTAACGGAAAAAAGCATGCTGGAAGAGTTTTATAAAAACCTGGAGCAAAACGATTAAGAGCGGCCTGCAAAAAATGCTTGCCCACCGAAAACAGAAAATAAAACAGGCGCGGAGGATATCCGCGCCTGTTTTTGCGAAAAAGCGAATGTTTTGGCCTATTTTCTCCGGGATTTTGCCACTGCAGCCGCGCCGCCGGTGGCGAAGAGCACGGCCAGCGCCGGGATGATCCCGATGAAGCCGGCGCCGCCGGTGGAGGGGTTGTCTTTGTCCGCACCGGAAACAAAGCTGCCGCCGGAAGAAGCGCCATGCACCGCAGTGCCGTTGGGGATCCTGGTGTCAGAGATCACATAGCTGCCTAACTGTTTGGTCTGGATAGAGATGGTTTGCGCATCCCGGTCCAGATCATATTTCAGCGCGTACAATACGCCGTCCAGATAACGGTACAGATAGATCTCGTCATATTGGTCCAGAACTTCTCGGACATCCAGCGTCAGCCGGCCGGAGAAGTCAAAGGAGGGTTTGCCGCCGAAGCGCAGGAAGCGGAAATCCGCATCCGGGTATTGGTCAGAAATCTCCCGGATATTCTGAGCCGAATAGTGAAAATTGGCTGCGTCCTGGTCCAAAAGGCGAACATCGAACTGCCAGCCGCTGCCGGTAAAGGAAGCCTGACCGGCACCGGCGGCCTTTTGGATCGCAGCGAATTGCTCTTTCGTGATGACCGGAGCAGACAGATCGATCGCAGTGGACGCGCCCAGTTGGCTGTCATCTATGGCGGGATAGCCCACTTTCCACTGGACGGTGAGCTGGGACAGGGTATCGTCGCTGTTTTTCTTTTGCAGGGCTACGGTGTATTTGACTTCCTGGGTGGATACGGTGAAAATGTCCGCGGGCGTCAAGGACAGATACTGTTGCCGGCCGGATTCCAAGCGGCCTGCGTCGGCCATGGCGCCGGCGCCATCTTTGGCGAAAACCTTTATGCGGTAGGTTTCCATGTCCTCTACGGTCATGGGACGGGCAGCGCCGCCGCCTTCGGCAATCAGCAGCGGAAAACGATATTCCTCGCCGGGATGCAGCAGGGCACTGCCATCGAGGGTCAGCCCATCGGCGCTGCCGACAGAAAGGGTTACGCCGGACGACCGGACAGGTTCGTCCGCAAAAGCAAAAGCGGTCAAAGAAGCGGCGGCCAAAGCCGCCAAGATAAACGAAAACAGTTTTTTCATCGGGATTCCTCCGTGTTTGGTTTGACCTTTCGGTTCGATATCAAGCCTATCATGGAAAAACAGCCCGCTTCAATGCAAAGTATTTGCCAATCCGGCGTATTTTTGCCAGTTTTTATAATCCTTCCCAGCGAAAGCGGGCAATATCTGCCTTCCCGTTGGGCAAAAAGGAAACGCCTTCCCCCATGAGCAGCGTTTTTTGCTGCGGCCAGTGGGGAGAACATCGGCCGTCGGCGGAGACGACCCGATGGCAGGGGAGCCTCTGAGGCGCGTGATGCAAAGCGGCGCCTGCCAGTCTGGCATGCCGCGGATAGCCCAGCATATCTGCCAGCTGCCCGTAAGTCGCCACCCGGCCGTATGGGATTTCCGCCACCAGTTCCCACACCCGTTCAAAAAAGTCCTCCCGGTCTACCATGCTCTCACCCCGCTTTCTGTTTTTCAGTCTACAAAGCGGATGGAAAATGTCAAGTTTTGCGTTTAAAAAATAGACAGGCCCGGGGGAAATATGCTATACTGGTCTGCGGAATTTTTGAATGAGGAATGGAGAAGCGTTATGGAATACAAAATCTTGGTTTTGGATATCGACGGCACCCTGACCAACTCGAAAAAGGAGATCACCCCCCGCACCCATGCGGCATTGAAAAAAGCCCAGGAAAAAGGGGTAAAAATCGTGCTGGCATCCGGCCGGCCCACGTATGGCATTATGCCGGTGGCAAAAGAATTGGAGCTGGAACGCTACGGCGGATATATTCTGTCTTTTAACGGAGGGCGGATCATCAATGCCCAGACCGGCGAAGCGATTTATCAAAAGACCCTTCCGCCGGAAATGCCCGCGCTGTTATACGATATGTCCCAGGAATATAAGACCAATATCATGACCTATCTGGACGAAACGGTCATCACCCCGAAAAAAGATGACAAATATGTAGAACTGGAATCCCGCATCAATAAAATGGCGGTGCGGGAGGTAAAGGACTTTAAGTCCTTCGTGAATTTCCCGGTGACCAAATGCCTGATGGTGGAGGACGGGGATTATCTGGCCGAGGTGGAACAGAAAGTCAAAGCACGGCTGGGCGATACTTTAAGCGTACTTCGCTCCGAGCCGTTCTTCCTGGAGATCATGCCCAAAAACATCGACAAGGCCTATTCGCTGGGCAAGCTGCTGGAACATCTGGGACTGGACAAAGCGCAGATGATCGCCTGCGGCGACGGCTTCAACGATCGGTCGATGATCGAATTTGCAGGCCTCGGCGTGGCGATGGCCAATGCCCAGGAGCCGGTAAAAGCCGTTGCCGACCATGTGACGGTGTCCAATGATGAAGACGGCGTGGCAGTGGTGGTAGAGCAGTTTATTCTGGGAGAGTAGGGATACGCTGATGAGGGAGAAAAAGCTGGTCGTATTCGATATGGACGGTACGCTCAACCGTATTGAGCTGTTTATCATTCCCACCTACAAAGAGGTGCTGCAAAAGTTTGCGGGTACCGAGGCGGATGATGACACGGTGCTGCGTCTGATGGGATGTGTGGACGAAGAAATCTATCAGGGCCTCCTGCCCGGCGCGCCGATGGAGCGGTTCGATGAATTCATGGCGTTGACCGCCGAGGCGGAATATCGCAATATCGACTTGTATCACGGCACTTTCGACGGGGTGCCGGAAATGATTCGGCAGCTGTCGGACGAGGGATATATCCTGGCCGTATGCACCAACGGTACCAACGGCTATGTGCGCAAAATTGTCGGCGCTTTAGGGCTGGCGCCTTATTTTACCTACCTGCAGGGAGCGGAACCGGGCTGCACCAAGTCGGATACGCTGAAAATGGTGCTGGATAAGATCCGGCCGGACAAGGCGGTAATGGTAGGCGACCGCCATCACGATATGCAGGCCGCCCGGGACAACGGGCTGCCCTTTGTCGGCTGCCAATACGGCTATTTGCCCCACGAGGTCGATGATGCGAAAGTACGGGTGGCAAAGGCGGCGGACATCCCCCAGGCGGTTAAAACGCTGATCGGTTAAAAGGATTGCGAAAAAGGAGAGCACTATGGCATCGTATAGAATCGTCAAGCTGGATGATTCCTGGAAAGGAAAGACACGCCTGTTTCGGTATCGGACGGACTCCTATTTAGACGTCCAAATTGCAGAAGAGCCGGGTGTAAGCCGGATTGAGTTTCGGCAAAAGATGTTTGATACTCCCATCGAAAAGGAACTGGAAGTAACCTGGATGGAAGACTTTATGCACGCGCCGATGCTGTTTGCGGCGGTAAGCGGCAATGAGGAAATCGCGGGCTATATAGAATTGAATCTGGAACGCTGGAATAACCGGATGCGGGTGGCCAATCTGTTTGTGGAGGAGCCGTTTCGGGGAACCGGAGCGGGAACGGCGCTGATGGAGCATGCCGCCGCGGTGGCCCAAAAGGCCGGCGCCCGAATGCTGGTGCTGGAGACCCAAAGCTGCAATATGCCGGCGATCCGGTTTTATCTGTCCCGGGGATTTGCCATCGGCGGGCTGGACCTGTTCTGCTATTCCAATGAGGATTTGGAAAGACATGAAGTGAGGATTGAAATGATGCGGATGCTGGAAAGCATCAACGCGCCGTGATAAAGTCGGTTTGCTGTGAGAAAGGAAACCGGCCCTGCACCACTTTCAACAAAAAAGGCGGCTTTGAGGGACGGTAGAATAGGAGAGGACAATGGAAAAACAACACAGAATTGACTGTCACACCCACATTGTAAACCAGAAAATTAAAGACGCTTATTATCAAAACCCCGGAGGATACGCCATCATCATGGAGTTTCTGCCTCAGTTTGCCAACGCGCAGATGCCGGATGAATCCTGGCAACTGGCCGCAGAGGACGAAAGGCTGTTTTTGTCCCCCTGCATTGACATCCATCAGGATATCCCGGCCCAATTGGCGGCAATCGAAGACAAGATGCTGGCGCGGCCGGAATGCGGCGTGGTAGGCCTGAAGATTTTTCTGACCTATCAAAAAGGCCGGGCGGACGATGAAAAAATGATGTGTATTTACGAGTTTGCCCGCCGGTATGGGCTGTCCGTCACCTATCATACCGGGCTGCCTTCGCTGCATCTGCCCACGGATGACGACATGGAGGGCTCCAGCGCGAAATATGTGCGCAACGTGGCGATCGCCTATCCGGATGTCAACTTTATCGTTGCCCATCTGGACGACCCGCGCTTTGACGAATGTATCGAGGCCATGCACGGGCTGCCCAACATGTACAGCGATTTCAGCGGAACGTTCGAACCGGGCGCCAGCGCCATGGAGGACATTGAACAGACCATCCGGGCATATGACCGCGCCATTCATCTGTATCCCGACGCTTACCGGCAGATTCTTTACGGAACGGATTTCTGCCCGCCGATTGCGCTGTCCGCTTTCGGCGAGTACGATGAAACCATCCGACAGATTTTTACCCCGGATCAATTTGAGGACATTTACTGGAACAACCCGCTGCGGGCTTTTCCAAAGCTTGCCGGGATTCTTCGTGAGAAAGGAATTATAAAATAAAATGAGTCCAAAAACGAACTTTGAAAAATGCAAAAGCTTTTTGAAATCCTTTACCCCGTATCAGATCGGCTATCTGGTGACCGTGCTGGTGCTCGCCGCCGTCGTAACGATCTTTTTCCCTGAAATGATGCTGGAAAGTACCGGCGGCGTACTCCTTATCGCCTGCTCGGTGATCAACGTGATTGCGAACCCGGTCTGCGAATTGCTGATTGCCAAGCAGAGTAAGTGGAATTTTATCGTGGACCTTGTTTTTATTGAGGGGACTTATGTTATACTGGCCCTGGCGCTGGGATGGTATACCCTGGCCGTGACCTGTATCTTTTTCTGGATTCCGATTGATATCGTCAGCTTTATCCGCTGGAGCAAATATCCCGACGCCAAGGATGAGAATCTAACGCAGGTAAAATCCCTCGGCTGGAAAAAAGGAATTTTGGTGATGGCGCTGGTCATCGCCTTCAGCCTGGTGGCCGGTTCGATCACCATGAACATTCCCGGCGCGGAATCTTCTTATCTGGAAGCGTTTGCCTCGGCAATTGGCATGGTAAACGGCGTTTTGCTGCTGCTGCGGTACAGTGAACAGTGGTACGCCTGGTTTATCACGACGATACTGTATATCATCATGGATATTTCCGCCGGTGCTTACGGCTTGTTGATTGACGACTTCGCCATGCTGGTCAACACCATTTACGGTACCATCAGATGGTTCTTGTACGTACAAAAGGAAAAGAAGATGAAACAAGCGATTTCCGCACAGATTGCCGCGCAGTCAGAAGAGGCATAATCGCAGGCGAAAAGGGTTTTAAAGTGAAAAAAGCTTCTGAAAAGACGATGTCTTTCCAGAAGCTTTTTCGTTTATATGCGGTTTAAGTCCCGGCAGAGTGCAGGCCGTATCAGCCTTTCTTTCGGCCCCCGGCAAAATAGACATGGCAGCCGAACGGGGAGAAACGCAGCCCGCTGACCGAGGGGGCGGTGGCATAGTAGGACGTTTCGTAAAAAAGCGGCAAAACAATGCCGTTTTGGGTCAGCAGCTGCTCGGCAGAACGGTAGGCAAAGAGAATGCCGTCGGCAGTGGATGCGGTTTTTGCCCCGTTCATGTATCCGGCCAGCCGGTCGTTTTGCCAGCCGGTAAGCGATTCATTTCCGCACAGCTGTGACAATACCGCTTCCGGGCTGTCATAAGCCGCCTTGACGGAACAAAGGGCCAAATCGTAATCGCGGCTGGCGATGCGCGCTTCCAACTGAGACTGTTCCAGCGGCTCAATATTGATGAAAACGCCCAGCGTATCCAGCCATTGGCGCTGCAGCTGGCTCAAAAGCAGGGGGGTTCCACCAGAATCAGGGCAGATCAGCGTAAGAGACGGGGGAGACTCCTCCTCCAATTCCCGCAAGCCGATTTGAAACAGCTCGGCGGCAGTATACGAAAGTGCATCCAATCCGTCGGACTCTCCTGTTCGTTCCCGGTAGGAAACACCGCCAATCGTCACGGCCGGCGGGACCGGCATAAAAGCGATTTGCTGGTTTTGCGCCAGATAAGCGGAAAGGTCTTCCCGGTCAATGGCGGCGGCCAGCGCCTGGCGGATGGACTGGTTGGCGAGAGCGGGCCTATCAAGATTGGGCAGGATTGCCCAGAGAATATTGGAAAATTGTACCGTTTCGTACGATTCTTCCAGGAGTTCCAAATCAGAAAAAGAAACCGCCGCCGCATCCACAGCACCGCCGGTCAGGCGGGATAGATCGTTTTCTCCCTGAATGTACAGCCGGAAAGCAGAGGGGATTACTTCATCCTGGGCATAATAATGGGTATTTTTGCGTATATGGATATATTTCCCTTCTGACCAGTTGTAGATGGAAAACGGGCCGTTAAAGAGCATAAATTCATCCGACACGCCGTATTTCCCCCGGGAGGCACGGAAAAAGTCCTCGTTACAGGGAAGTGACGCAGGCGTGGTCAAAAGGGAAAGAAACGTGGGGTTCGCGTTTTCCAGAGAAAAGACCAGCGTGCGTTCATCCCGAGCGCTTACGCCGATATTCCGAACGGTTCCCTCCCCGGACAAGGCGGCAGCGGCGCCGCGGATACAGGTGAAATTGGAAGCAAAGGGCGCTTGGGTCTGCGGGTCCAGCAGGCGCTGAAAAGCAAATTGAAAGTCGTAAGCGGTAACTGGCGTTTCCCCGTCCGACCAGAGCATCCCTTCCCGCAGCAGAAACGTATAGGTCAACCCGTCGGCAGAAACAGTGTAGCTTTCGGCGGCGGCTTCCACCGGGTTTTGATTTTCGTCCATCTTCAAAAGGCCTTCCATGGTGTTGAGCAGGATGAGATACTGCTCGTCGGAGGAGGCGGTCTGCGGGTCAAGGGAGGAAGGCTCCCAAAGAATGTCCAGCCGGAATACCTGACCGGCGGTCTTGTCGCCGCAGCCGGCCAACAGGACAGCAAGCATCAAAAGCACCGCTGCCAGGCGGAAAAAACGGTTCGGCATCCAACCCCCTCCTTTCAGTTTGCCTTTTCGTTGCAGAAAACGAGCGCTGTGCTCAAAAGCTGTCAGCGCCCGCAAATTTCACATTCATTATATCGGATTTGATTTGGAAAAAAAAGTTCCGCGGCAAAAGTTCGCAAATTTTTCATATTTCCTATCCAAATACTGTAAAACCTTGTAGAAAAAGGATTTTACCCGCACACAAAGACGCTCATCCCCGGCCGATAAGCAGGAAAAATCCGTACAACACCGGTTGATGGACCAGATAAATCACCAGGCTATGCTGCCCCAAAAAGGCCAGCGGCCAGCAGTGTGAGCGAAACAGTGCCGGCTGTTCAGAGTGGTTGACCAGAATTATGCCCAGCAGGCTGCCGCAGAAAAACAGAAAGATCCAAGGCAGCATGGGGTAATAATCGCTGGAAACAAAATTATAGGGTGGAAAGCCCAAAATAGCAGTGGCAAAATTTTGGTAAAGAAAGGAAGGAAGCGGCATTTTCCACATCAGCACGCCGATTTTTCCAAAGCAGACAGGATAGGTGATCCAGAACAGCAAAAAGCAGATGACGGCGCCGGGCAAAGGCGAAACCCGGTCCAAAAGGGGACGGAAAAGCGGATACAGCAGCATGGCGCATCCCAGAAAGTGAAGTACGCCAAACCAATCGGCTACAGTTGGGATCAGAAAGAATGTGACGGCTGTGATGACAAAAGCGGCTGCCAGGCAGCGCAGTCCGCGCCGCCAGTTGCTGCGGGTCAGCCGGCACATGCAGCCGGATAAAAGGATAAACAGGGCTCCGATGCTGTCCTGCCAGACCGAAAGGGGAGGGGAAAAAAGAGGGATATCCCATCCGGCAAATACAACGCCGTCGTATAAAAAATGATAGGCGATCATCATAAGGATTGCGCAGCCGCGCAGTTCATCCAGAAAAGGATAGCGGTTTGCGGTTTTCGAAACGGTATTGGCGGCAGCGACAGCCATAAAGATCCCCCTTTGGATAAAATGCAGAACAGCTCGCTTCCAAAAGCGTGTCGTGCTTTTTTACAATACTCCCTGCAGGTTCATTTGTAAAGCTAAAACCACAGCCGGATCAGAAGAAAAATAAAATAAAGGATTGGCTGATGGAGAAGATAGATCCAAAGGGTTTTTTGTCCAGCCGCCGCCAGAAAAGGGCTGTGCAACCGGTACAACCAGCCGGGGCCTTGCCCAAGGCGAATCCCAACACCCAGACAGGTCCCTGCCCAGAAGAGAAACAGCCATGGAATCAGCGGAAAATAGTCGGCGGAATAATATCTTTCACCGGGAAATCCCAGCGCGGCGGTAAAAGCGTTTTGATACAGAAAGGCGGGAAGATCCGTTTGAACCGGGCGAAAGCCCAGCCGCCCGCCGGGCACCCCAAAACAAAAGAAAAAAAGAACGATCCCGGCAAAGGCGCCGGTGGTCGGAGGAATCCGGTCCAGCAGCGGCTGCAGGAAAGCGAAAAGAAGCATACCGCACCCCAGCAAATGCAAAATGCCGAAACGGATCCGCTGGGCGGGAATCAAAAAAGCGGTGACGGCGGACAGCCCCGCCGCCAGCAAAAGGCACCGAATCCCGCGGCGAAGATTGCTGCGGGAAAACCGGCAGGCACAGCCGGAAATCACTATGAAAACGCCGGCAAAAAAATTTCGAATCACACCGAACCATCCCTCAAAAAGAAAATCCAGCCGGCATCCCAGAAGAAAAGCGGCGTCATATGCCCCATGGTGCAGCACCATCAATAAAATGGAAAGCCCTCTTGCCTCATCTAAAAACCACACGCGCTGCCGTTTGTCCAAATTACCACTCCTCTTTTTGTCTACACCAGAGTCTGCCCTTGTAAAAGCGGTTCCATGCACAAAAAGCAAAGAACCGAGTGCTTTTTCAAAGAATATTTTGCTGATTGTGCAGGGAAAAGCGGCGCTGATTTTAAAAGGAACACAAGTTCGCTTTTTTGACTTTTTTCGGTTGTGAAATGCATTGGTTTTTGATATAATAAATCTATGTGCAGGATAGGAAGATCTTCTGAAGGGCATAATAAGAAAAAAGTGCCTGAAAGGAGAAGCTATGCCGGAAGAAAAAGAGCCAAAGCAGCAGGAAGAGCAGCAGCGGCAGATTATGCAGAGTGGTTCGGTGACTACCGAGACCCATGGCAAACATGTGATTCATTGCCTGACGATCATCGGCCAGGTGGAGGGGCATTATATCCTGCCGGCGCAGAACAAAACCACAAAGTATGAACACGTCATTCCCCAGCTGGTCGCCATTGAGCAGGATCCGCAGATCGAGGGGCTGATCGTGATCCTTAACACCGTGGGCGGCGACGTAGAGGCGGGACTTGCCATCGCGGAGCTGATTTCCACCATGGAGACTCCGGTGGTATCCCTGGTGCTGGGCGGTGGCCATTCCATCGGTGTGCCGCTGGCCTGCAGCGCCAGGTATTCTTTTATTGCCCCGTCGGCTACCATGACCATCCATCCGGTGCGGATGAGCGGGTTGGTGCTGGGAGTGCCTCAGACTCTGTCGTATTTCGACAAAATGCAGGAGCGGATCGTCCGTTTTGTAACGGATAATTCCGGCGTGGACGCCCGGCGCTTTCGGCAGCTGATGATGAATACCGGCGAACTGGTGATGGACGTGGGAACGGTACTGGACGGCGAACAGGCGGTCGCGGAAGGGCTGATCGATGAATTGGGCGGGCTTGCCCAGGCGGTCGGAAAGCTGACCGAACTGATTGAAGCGCGCCATCCGGCGAAAAAGGAGGGGTCTGCTTGGTGATCCATTCGATTATTGACCCGATGGAAATCATGGAGCGCAAAGAAGATCCCGGTGTTTGGCAAGAGGTCCCAGGCGGCCTGATACAGGGTGTTTTATGCGAAAAAGGCATAACGGTGACCCGTCTTGTTTCCACCGACCCGGCCATGTATCTGAACCCGTTGTACCAGCCCGGTGCGGTCTGCCAGGTGCCTCAAAAGGGAAAATCGTAAGGCTTCGGGCCGGAAAATGCCGGCCCTTACATACAAAAAGAGAAGATTCAAAGCAACATTCCGCATAAAAAGTGTGCGGAATAGGGAGGAGACACTATGAGCTTTTGGAACGCGATTTTGCAGGGGATTATCCAGGGGTTGACAGAGTTTCTGCCGGTATCCAGTTCCGGCCATCTGTCCTTGTATCAGCATTTTACCGGCCAGTCCGGCGAGGCTGCGGGATTGTTTTCCATCCTGCTGCATCTGGGTACGCTGGCGGCGGTTTGCATTGCGTTTTGGGATACCATTTGGGGAATGATCGTGGAGTTTTTCCGCATGATCGGGGATATTTTGAAAGGAAAATTTACCTTTCACACCACCGATCCCAACCGCCGGATGATTTTTATGATCGTGGTGGCGCTGGTCCCGCTTTTGGTGTTCTTTTTCTTGCGGGATTGGTATACGTCCCTTTCCACCGACAATGACATTATTGTGGAGGGTTTGTGCTTTTTGGCCACAGCGGGCCTTTTGTATCTGGCGGATCACCTGGTACCCGGTAAAAAGACAGCGTCTAATATGCGGGTGCGTGACGCTCTTTTGGTGGGGACGATGCAGGGCATCGCGCCGCTTCCGGGACTGTCCCGTTCCGGTTCTACCATTTCGGCGGGCATTTTCGCCGGACTCAACCGTGAGTTCGCGGTAGCCTTTTCGTTCATCCTGGGGATTCCCGCAGTGGTGGGAGCGAATATTTTTGAAGTGAAAGACGCTTTGGAGGCCGGCACCGAAATAGAGATACTGCCGATGCTGGTTGGCATGGTAACGGCGGCGGTCGTTGGTTTTTTGGCCATCAAATTGGTCCGTTGGCTGGCCCGGTCGGGTAATTTTAAGGTGTTCGCCTGGTATACGGCGATTTTAGGCACCGCGACGGTGATCATCGGTGTGGTGGAGAAGTTTATCCACTGAGTGAAAAACGAAAGTTGAGGGGGCTGTATCCGTGGCGGAGAAGAAAAAAACAACGGCGGCAAAAAAGAAATCCACTGCCGCCAAAAAGACGGCCAGCCGGCAAACGGCGGAAGAGAAACGCCGCGCGCAGGAGCAGGCCCGTTCCCGCAGACAGCTTTGGGCAGTGATTCTGTTTGCTGTGGGGATTTTCTTTTTGGCGGTGTCGGTGATCCCTGGGCAGGGATTCTGGAACTGGCTGCACACCGTTTGTTTCGGCCTGTTTGGCTGGTGTGCCTATCTGATTGCGCCGGCGCTGATTTATATCGCGGTAATGGCCGCTATGGACAAGCCGGTGGGAGCGCTGGGGCACAAAGTTTGGCAGACTTTCGTGCTGGTGGCGCTGATTTGCGGTGCGGCTCAGATCTTTTCAAAAACGCCGGTGGAAGGCGAAAATTTCGTGGAAAAAGCCGCCTATCTGTACGAAAGCGGTATTCAGCTGAAAGGTGGCGGACTGGCCGCTGGGCTGATCGGCATTCCGCTTTTATCCTTTGGCAAAACCCCGGCGGCAGTGACGATTTTGATTTTGATTTTTACTTTTATCATGTTGATTACCGGCGCCACGCTGCTGGATTTGATTCGTTCCGCTTATAAGCCGGTGAAAAAAATCGGGGAAACTTATGTAGAGCGGGTGGAAGAGCGCCGCCGGCCCCAGTTCAACATCGATGTGCCGCTGGACGAGGAACCGATGCCCGCACATCCGGTGCGGGTGGAGAAACAGTCGCCGGAGGCCAGGGAAACGGTGAAAAAAGCAAAAGAAAAACTGATGAAAGCCGCGGGGCAGGAAGCGCCTGCGCCTGTTTTGGAAACCGGACCGCGGCCGGAAAAAGCCGCGGCAAAAGAGCCGCCCCTGCTGGATGATCTGGTGGGGAAAATCGCGAAAAGCATTCTGACGCCTGCGCCATCGGACAGTGAGGCCGCGGAAGGAACGGCAGCCCCTGCACCGACGGCGGAAGCGCCGCTGCAGCCGTATGAGCATGAAGGAAATTCGGATGGGGAAACCGGAGCGGATGAAAAAATCGCTGGGGAACTGGAAGCGGCAAAACAGCTGCAGGCCACCGAAAGTTACATATTCCCTCCGGTATATCTGCTTCAGGAAGGCGAAAAGCCTGACGGGCAGGATCTGAGTGAGGAGTTGAAAGCCAACGCGCAGCTTTTGGTGGACGCTCTGGCCAGCTTCGGCGTACAGACGCGCATCATCGATATTGCAAGAGGCCCTGCGGTCACCCGGTATGAACTGCAGCCGTCGGCCGGCGTTAAGATCAGTAAAATTACCAACCTGGCCGATGATATCGCTTTGAATTTGGCCACCAGCGGCGTGCGTATCGAGGCGCCGATCCCCAATAAGGCGGCGGTGGGCATTGAGGTGCCCAACCGTCAGACCAGTGTGGTGCCCATCCGGGATATCATTGATTCGCAAACCTTCCGTGAGGCCAAGAGCAAAGTGACCATGTGTCTGGGCAAGGACATCGGCGGCAGCGTGTGCGTGGCGGATATTTCCAGGATGCCTCACATGCTCATCGCCGGCGCCACCGGTTCCGGTAAAACCACCCAGCTGCCGAAGATCTGTCTTGAGGCCGGATGCGGCAGACGCGGGTTCATCGGCCATACCCAGCCGCGCAGACTTGCCGCAAGAACCGTGGCCCAGAGACTGTCCGAGGAACTGGGAACGCAGCCGGGGACGCTGGTCGGATACAAGGTAAGATTCACCGATCACACCGACAGCAGTTCTCTGGTTAAAATCATGACCGACGGTATCCTGCTGGCTGAACTTACCCGGGATCACTTTCTTGACCAGTACGATACCATCATTATCGACGAGGCGCATGAAAGAAGTCTCAACATCGATTTTCTGCTCGGTTATCTAAAACAGCTGCTGGAGCGGCGCCGTGATCTCAAGGTGATAATCACCTCGGCAACCATCGATGTGCAGAGTTTTTCCACCTTTTTCAACAATGCACCGGTCATTGAGGTTTCCGGACGGACCTATCCGGTTGAAACCAGATACCGTTCACCTGCCGACAACGAACTCAATCCGGAATCGGATCCCTTCGAGGAGGGTTATCAGGCCATCGAGGAGCTTGGGGAAATCGACAGCGGTGACATCCTGGTATTTCTGGACGGCGAACGCTCCATCTACGATTTTGCCGACTTCCTGCGTAAAAAACAGTTAAAACACACGGAAATTCTGCCCCTCTATGCAAGACTGTCCAATGCCGAACAGAACCGGATCTTCCAGCCCCATGCAGGAAGACACATCATACTGGCGACCAACGTGGCGGAAACATCTCTCACCGTACCCGGAATAAAGTACGTAATCGACTTCGGTGACGCCAGAATAAGCCGCTACTCGGTAAGAACCAAGGTACAGCGTCTGCCGATTGAACCGGTTTCAAAAGCCAGTGCCGACCAGCGCCGGGGCCGCTGCGGCCGTACCTGTCCGGGTGTGTGCATCCGACTGTACAGTCAGCAGGACTACGAGCACCGGCAGGACTATACTGATCCCGAAATATTAAGGACCAACCTGGCATCGGTAATACTGCAGATGATCAACCTGAGACTAGGCGACATCGAAAGCTTCCCGTTTCCGAATCCGCCGGATCACCGTCAGATCGGGGACGGCTTCCGTCTGCTGGAGGAAATCGGCGCACTGGATGAGGAGCACAGGCTTACCCCGGACGGAAAACTGATAGCCAGACTGCCGATCGATCCTCGTCTTGCCAAAATGGTGGTGACCGCATCCAGAACCGGCGCACTGTCAGAAGTGCTGATCATCGTATCAGCCCTTTCTATCCAGGATCCGCGCGAACGGCCGCTTAACAAAAAGAACGAGGCCAACCAGATGCATGAACGCTTCAATGATCCTGATTCCGACTTCAATGCACTGCTGAATCTGTGGAAATACATCAGAGACATCCTCGACGGCGGCAGCTACAATGAACTGCGCAGAAGGTGTAGAAAGGAATTTCTGTCCTATCTGAGGATCAGAGAGTGGGAGGATCTGCACCGTCAGCTGGAAAAGGCCTGCCGCGAGCTCGGTCTGAGATTCAATGAGAACGAAGCGGACTTCAATGCGGTGCACCGCGCTCTGTCCTCGGCACTGCTGAGCCATATAGGCAGTAAATCACTCGAGGGCGGTGAATACATCGGTGCCCGCGGAGCGAAATTCATCATTGCCTACACCTCGGGACTCCACAAAAAGAATCACAAATGGATCATGGCATCGGATCTGGCGGAAACCAACCGTCTCTATGCCAGAAATGTCAGCAGGGTGGATCCTCGCTGGCTTGAGGAATACGGGGCCCATCTGCTCAAAAGGTCATACTCCGAGATCCGCTGGAGCAAGAACAGCGGGGCGGTGGTGGCTGATCTTCGTCTCAGCCTCTACGGTCTGCCGATCGTTGAAGGCAGAACCGTGCAGTATTCACACGAAGATCCACAGCTGTGCCGGGAACTGTTCATCAGACATGCACTGGTGGAGGCTGATTTTGACTGCAGGGAAAAGTTCTTCATAGAAAACCAGAAACTGATCAGCGAGATCCTGGATGAGGAGGACAAGGCGCGCCGCAAGGACATTCTGGTGAGTGACGACGATCTGTTTGAATTCTACAACCGCAAGATCCCGGCCGAGGTTAACTCTGCGGTCACCTTCAAAAAATGGTGGCAGAAGCAGATGCAGAGCGATCCTAAATTCCTTAATTTCGACCGTGAATTTCTGATCAGCGACAGCAGCAAACTTGCCAGCGCCAGCGATTTTCCGGATCACATCACCATCGGACGCTACCGGCTGGCGTTGTCCTACGTATTCGATCCGACCAGGGATGATGACGGTGTAACAGTGAAAATCCCGCTCTCCATTCTGAACCAGTTCGATCTGAAGGATTTCGATTTCATCGTTCCGGGGCTGCGCAACGAGTTTTTCATCGCGGTGATCAAATCCCTGCCGAAAAATCTGCGCAAGCTGTTTATCCCGGCTCCGGTATTCGCCAGAAGTCTGCAGGAATCCATTGACGGAGACACCAGAAATCTGTGGCACGACATCGAGAGTAACCTGACCCGCATCGGCGGCACCAGGATCGAACGGGAGGATTTCGATCTCGAATCGATACCGGCTCATCTTAAGTACAACTTTGATATTGTCTCCGACAACGGCAAGACCATCAAATCAGGCCGTGATTTGACCGAACTTAAAAACTCGCTGCAGAACCAGGTGCAGAAACGGCTGGAGAAGATTGCCGCAAACAGCGAACAGAGCAGTGCGGTAAGCACCACCTGGAATTTCGGCACCATACCGGAAAAATGCGTGGAGAAGCGCAGAGATCTGCAGATTGTCTACTATCAGGCGCTGCGTGAGGAGGAAGGCGGCGTCAGACTGGTAAATGTAGAGGATCCGGTGATGCAGAACATTCTGCACCGGGCAGGTCTGCGCAGACTGCTGCTTCTGAACTGCCAGAGTCCGGTGGGATATCTGCGGGAAAAACTTCCGAACCGCACCAAGCTGACCATGTACTACCACGGATTCGGCAGGATCGATGAACTGATCGGGGATTTTGTCAACTGTGCCATCGATTACTGTCTCAAACGCAGAGGCTCTCTTATCTGGAACGAGGCGGATTTCAACAGTATGCTAAAAACCGTCAAGGGTGACCTAAACGAACTGGTGGAACAGATTGCTGTCAGTGTGGAGAACTGTCTGGTTGAATATACCGCCATCGGCAAGATGCTCAAGGGGAAAATAGATCTGCGCTCATCCCTGTGCTTTGCCAGTGCCAGGGATGAACTGCAGAAATACGTCTTTAAAGGTTTTGTAACCCACTACGGATACGAGCGGCTCAAAGATCTGCACCGTTATCTGCTGGCACTGCACAAAAGAGTTGAGAAAATAATTTCAGATCCGGCAAGAGATCAGCTGCAGATGCGGGTAATTGCAAATGTGGAGGAGGAGTGGAGAAAACTGTTCGGCTACTTCAAATCTCCGCTCTATATCAGCGACGAGGTTAAAAATATCGGTGTAATGATTGAGGAGCTGAAGATTTCACTGTTCGCGCAGTCGGTGGGAACCAGATTCCCGATCTCCGAAAAAAGGGTTCTCAATGAAATCCAGCGGGTGAAAAGCACCCTGTAGAGGAAGCGCTGAGGTATTCTAGAAAAAA
>DFDW01000016.1 GCA_002369315.1 Ruminococcaceae bacterium UBA3818
CCGCTGATCGTTGTAAACTGCATCATCCTCGGCCGTGCTGAGATGTTCGCCAATAAAAACGGCGTAGTGGCCTCCGCGTGCGACGCGATCGGTATGGGCCTTGGTTTTACGCTGGCACTGGTGTGCATGGGCTCCATCCGTGAAATCCTGGGTTCCGGCACCTGGTTTGGCATGCAGATCATTCCCGAATCGGTACAGACCATGTCCATTATGACCCTGGCCCCCGGCGGATTCTTTGTGTTTGGCTGCCTGATTGCGTTGGTAAATGCCATTTTGATGCGCAAAGGCAAAAAACCGAAACAGGAAGCTGGATGCTCCGGTTGTCCGATGGCAGGCAAATGTGCTGAAGCTGCGGAAGGAGGCTGCAAATAATGGAGTTTGCGAAAAATATGATGGTCATCCTTTTGACCGCGATTTTGGCCGAAAACTTTATTCTGAGCAAATTTTTGGGTATCTGCCCGTTTTTGGGTGTTTCCAAAAAGCTGGATTCCGCTATTGGAATGAGCGCTGCGGTTATTTTTGTTATGGTAATCGCAACGGCCGTTACTTTCCCCATTTATGTATTCCTGCTGGCGCCTTATGATTTGGCGTATCTGGAAACACTGGTATTTATTTTGGTCATTGCGGCGCTGGTTCAGCTGGTCGAAATGATTTTGAAAAAGTTCATGCCCGCACTTCATCGTGCGCTGGGCGTGTATCTGCCTTTGATTACTACCAACTGCGCTGTTTTGGGCGTTACGATGTTGGATATCGACAACTGGGACCCCGCCGTTAGCTTTGGCACTTCGTTTGGCAATGCGCTGCTGTATTCTATCGGTGCAGGCCTTGGATTTATGCTGGCGATGGTGCTGTTTTCCGGTGTCAGAAGCAGACTGGATTCGGAAAAGACCCCCAAATGCTTCCAGGGAATGCCGATTACTTTAATCGCGGCAGCGATCGTGTCGGTTGCCTTTATGGGATTTGGCGGTGTCGTAGACGGATTGTTCAAATAATCCCCTGCCAATTTGATAGTAAAGGAGCTTAGAAAGATGTTCGAAGCTTATATTTTCCCCATCCTGCTCATCACCGGCTGCGGACTGCTTTTGTCGGCAATCCTGGTGGTTGCAGCGAAGTTTATGGCGGTAAAGGTCGACGAAACGTATGAAAAAGTTCGTGCGGAGCTACCGGGCGTAAACTGCGGTGCCTGTGGCTATGCAGGATGTGATGATTATGCCAGAGCGCTGTGCAACGGCGCAAAGACCAATTTGTGTATCCCGGGCGGCGATAAAGTCAGCGCTGCGGTCAGCGCGGTGCTGGGGGTGGAAGTTGCCGATGTGGAGGAGCAATTTGCAATCGTAAAATGCGGCGGTAACTGCAACGCGACGGATTACATCATGGATTATCAAGGTGTAAAAACCTGTGCGGCCTGCAACTCGTTTTATCAGGGCCGCGGCAGCTGTTCCCATGCGTGCCTGGGATTTGGCGACTGCGTAATGGCCTGCAAATACGACGCGATCCATATTGTCAATGGCGTTGCGGTTGTGGATAAGAGCAAATGCGTTGGCTGCGGCATGTGCGCAAAAGAATGCCCCAATCATTTGATTGATGTGATACCGGCTACCAGCAAGGTCTATGTCAGCTGCTCCAGCCATGACAAAGGCGCGCAAACGAGAAAAGTCTGCAAAGATGGATGCATCGGCTGCAAGAAGTGCGAAAGATCTTGTCCGTCGGGCGCTATCACCGTTACGGATAACCTGGCTCATATCGACCCGAAAGTCTGCACCAATTGCGGTGTGTGCGCAGGGGAGTGCCCCACCGGCGCAATCAAGGTTTATCAGATTTAAGTTCCCGTTGATAGCGCAAGGAGAAAGATTGGCTCCTGAATTTTCACGTTTCAAAACCGGTATGATTTTGAAAAATTCTGGCTTTTTTAAGAAAAAAGTTGCAATTTGTTCACCTATATAGTATATTATTATTCGTAATCAATACGAATAGAGTCACCAATATAAGATGCAATAGGAGGATTAAAAATGAAAACTTTCATTTGTACAATTTGTGGTTACGTTTTTACCGGCAAAGAGCCGCCGGAATTCTGCCCGCAGTGTAAAGCGCCTGCTTCTAAATTCCAGGAGCAGAAGACCCAGGGCCTGGTTTGGGCTGATGAGCATAGAATCGGTGTAGCTGCCGGCGTGGATCCTGAGATTATTGAAGGCCTGCGCCAGAACTTTACCGGCGAGTGCACAGAGGTTGGCATGTATTTGGCGATGAGCCGCCAGGCCGACAGAGAAGGCTATCCGGAGATTGCGGAAGCGTTCAAGAGATACGCTTGGGAAGAGGCGGAGCATGCTGCGAAATTTGCTGAGTTGCTGGGCGAAGTCGTTTACGCTGACACCAAGAAAAATGTGGAACTGCGTGCCGTAGCAGAGCATGGAGCCTGCGAGGGTAAAAAGAAACTGGCTACCCGTGCCAAAGAGTTGGGCTTGGATGCGATTCATGACACTGTTCATGAGATGTGCAAAGACGAAGCTCGTCATGGCTGCGGATTCCAGGGCCTGCTGAGCCGCTATTTCGGCAAATAAGACCGGATTGCGGTATTGGGCGGATAGGATGTCAGTCATATCCGCGCATCGTATCAATCAACATAAAAAGTGCGAAACAGATTTTCTGTTTCGCACTTTTTTCGTGTGTGAGTTTGCCGGAAATATCCTTCTCAGGGAACTATGTTTTTTCGGGACCTTGCTTTTTCTTGAAGAAAAAATACTGTTCCGGCTGAAGGAAGTCTTTTGTCGTGCGAAATACGACATCACTTAAGGAGAGTAATGCCAGCAGGTTGGGCGCTGCCATTAGGCCGTTTAATGTATCGGCGATTCCCCACACCAGATCCAGTCTGGTCACCGCGCCTAAAAAACAGCAAAATAAAAAGGCGAGGCGATAAAAAAGGACAGCGTTTTTCCTGTGGGGCATGAGATACAAAAGACTCTGCTCGCCATAAAACGACCATCCGATGATGGCGGCGACAGCGTAGAAAATCAGGGAGAAAGAAACCATTTTTCCGCCCCAGGGACCCAGAACCTCCGAAAAGGCTTCCGCTGTCATGGCAGCTCCGGTAAAGCCGTTATCTGCCACGCCGGAAGTGAGGATGACCAAAGCGGTGAGAGTACAGACGATCAGTGTATCGGCAAATACCTCAAAGATACCCCACATTCCCTGTGCCGCGGGATGCGAAGCATCCGCCGCTGCATGGGCGATCGGCGCTGAGCCAAGCCCTGCTTCATTGGAAAAAATCCCCCGGGCAAACCCAAACCGAATCGCCTGAGAGACCGTGTATCCCGCGGCTCCTCCGACAGCGGCCCGCGGTGTATACGCACAGGTGAAAATCATGCGGAATGCATCAGGAAGACGCTCTGCTCGCAGGATCAATACCAATATGGAGCAAACAAGATATCCCAGCGATAAAAAAGGAATCATCAACTCGGCAACAGCGGCGATGCGGCGGATTCCGCCGATAATGACCAGCCCGATGGCCAAAGCGGTCAACAGGCCGGAAAACCAGCCGGGAAAAGACCAGAGCTGATTTGCGGCAAGGGAAATGGCATTTGATTGTGTCATGTTTCCCACACCGAGAGAGGCGGCAATGCACAGGATGCTGAAAATAACAGCCAGAACTTTGGAGCCAACCCCTTTTTCCATATAATACATCGGACCGCCAAAATAACCGGAAATGCCTTTTTGACGATACCGCACCGCCAGAAGGACTTCTGCGTATTTGGTCATCATGCTGAAAAAAGCGCTGATCCACATCCAGAAAATCGAACCAGCGCCTCCCAGTGTCATAGCGGTGGCGATTCCCGTGATGTTTCCAACTCCCATCGTTCCGGCCAGGGCAGTGGACATTGCTTGAAATGGAGAAATACCGTTGCCTTTTCGAATACGGTTTTTCCCCAGACTGCCAAGCGTATTTTGAAAAATAAGTTTTATTTTTGACAGTTGGAACCAACCGGTCCCCATTGTAAACCAAATGCCGACAGCCAAAAACAGAAAGAGTGTGATCGGCCCCCAAACAACCTGATTGACAGTTTCATTTACCTGTTCCAACCATTTGAGCATAAAAATGCCCCCTCCGCCTTTTTATAAGCTTATGAGCAGGCAGGGGGGAATATGAAAAAAGAAACAGAAAGGAGAAAGCCCCGGAAAACCCGGGGCTTCGGAAAAAGTACCATGAATAAATTTGAAATGTATTCCTGTCAATGATCGTTTTAGTCAGTAACGATAAAATCGCTGGAGAGAACCGGCTAAAACAAGAGTATTTCTTATCCTGTTTTCATTATATGCCGGAATCAGACAGAAAACAACGATATTTCAGTTACGGTTCGTTACAAAATGGTTAAAACAAGGGTTTATTTTTTACTAGCTGATAAAATCCTCAATCCGTGCGATCAGCTCTTCGTAATCCCGTACGCCGATTCCGTTTTGCAGTGCCTGCTGGTCGTACTGGGGCAAATTGCGGGTAAAAACCTGGAAAATCATTTCCGGCTCATCCTTTTCTTCGCCAAATACCGCCAGATAGCCATGATAGTCCCGCAGCCAATACCGGCACTCGCCGGATACCAAAGGCTGCGAGATATTGCTGACTGGATTTTGTGCGGAAAATTTCTCGCCGGACAAAGAAAGCAAAATCCCGGAAATCAATACAGCACCAGCGATGGATATCGAGGTGAGTCCCAAAAATTTTTTCATATGAGTCCGCCCTTATACGAAATTGTTGGGTTTATTTTGGGCAAAATGGGGAAAAGTATTCATTTTTCTGATTTATGCTCCTTTTTCTTTTATAAATTTATTAACATTTTCTTTTTAGAGTATGGTATAATAACCACATGCGGTTATGACCTGTTTTTCCGGCCATCAGTGTTTTTGCTGATGAGGACTGGTCCGGCGCTGCAAAAACATGCTGCCGGCCATCGGGGAAAACGCTTGTGTTTTTGCCGTTTCAGCAAAAACCGGCAATGATATGTTCTTATGGCTTTCCATCTATCCAGCTGCGGCGGCATACCGTTTTTGTTTTTCGGCTTTGCCGGAAAAGCGACAAGGAGGGACTGCAAAATGGGCAATGCCCGTAAAAATATTTCCACGGATCGAAATGCTTCGAATGGCCGGGATGCCAAGGCGACGAAATCTGTGGGGAAGATTTTAAAAGAACTGGGTTCGGTTTTTTTCCGTACTCTTGCGACGATGTTTTTTGTCATGGTCATTACCGGCTGTATCGTGGCTTGTGTCATGACGGTTTACATTGTCGGATTTCTGGATGACGAATCCGATTTGGATTTGAACAGCCTGGAGATGAACTATACCAGTATATTGTATGTGCAGGACAAATCAACCGGTGAATATGTAGAATTGAATCGCCTGCACGGGGAAGAGAACCGCATCTGGGTGGATTATGAAAATATCCCGCAGCATTTGATCGATGCCGCGATTGCCGGTGAGGATAAGCGGTTCAAAGAGCACCAGGGCGTGGACTGGAGCCGCACGTTATACGCAACGGTAACGCATTTTCTCAAAGGCGGAACGCAGGGCGGCTCGACCATTACCCAACAATTGATAAAAAATATTACCGGAGAAAAAGATTTTAGCGTAGAGCGTAAAATCAAAGAAATTTTCCGGGCGCTGAGTCTGGAAAAATCCAATTCCAAAGAACAAATTATAGAAGCGTACCTGAATTCGATTCATTTGGGATGGAATACCGATGGGGTGCAGGCGGCTGCCAATTTGTATTTCGGGAAAGATGTCAGCCAGCTGAGTATTGCGGAAAGCGCCGCCTTGATCGCCATTACCCAGAACCCCTCCAAGCGGGAGCTGTTTAACCATGAGGAGAACAACCGGGAACGGCGGGAGTGGATCCTGGGGCAGATGTTCGAACAGGGGTATATTACCCAGACAGAGTACAATCAGGCCATGGCAGAAAAGATCCGGGTAGTGACCTATGATAACTCTTCTGATACGGCGAAAAAGGCTACCCTGAGTTATTTCGAAGATTATGTTCTGGAAGAAGTGATTCAGGATTTGATGGATAAATACGGCTATACCTATGAAACTGCGGAATCAAAGGTGCTGAAAGGCGGATACCGTATTTATACAACAATGGATAAGGATATCCAGGATTATCTGGATGTGGCTTTTGCCGATCAGGATGCGGAAAATTCTATTTTCCCGACGGTCCGTGGCTATAACCTGAAGACTTTCAGTTACGTAGACGAGCAGCCGGATGCCGCTATGGTCATTATGGAACCGAACGGGAAACTAGTCGGGATCGCAGGCGGCCGGGGTGAAAAAGAGGGCGACCGTATTCTGAACCTGGCGGCCGACGGTGTGCGTCAGCCGGGATCGTCAATCAAACCGCTGTCGGTTTACGGTCCGGCCATGGATTTCGATATGATCTACTGGTCCAAAATTTTTGACGATAACCCGGTGGAAAAAGCGGATGAAAATACCCAGTTCACCAACGACTGGCCCATCAACCATTACGGAAGCTATATGGGTGATGTAACGGTGGATTACGCCATCCGCCGTTCAACCAATACCGTCGCGGTGCGGGTGCTGCAGCTTTTGACCCCGCAGGTATCCTACGACTTTATGGTCAACCAGCTGCATTTTACCACGTTGGTAGGCTCCGGCGCCAATAACGACGTAGACCGTGCTCCCTTGGGATTGGGCGCTTTGACCAAGGGCGTAACGGTGATGGAGATGACAGCTGCTTATCAAATTTTTGACAACGGCGGCCTGTATTATGAGCCGTATAGCTATTCGGTCGTTTACGACAGCGAGGGAAACGTGATCCTGGAGCAGAATCCTATCCCGCAGCGGGTGATTTCCGAAGATTCGGCAGAAGTGATGAACAAACTGCTGCAGCGGGTCGTTACTGGTGCACAGGGTACCGGCGGTACCGCGAAATTTGGTTCTATGCCGGTGGCGGGCAAAACAGGTACTACCAGCAATGATGTCGACCAGTGGTTTATGGGAATGACCCCCTATTATGTCGGCGGCGTGTGGTTTGGATATTCGGATGACTCCAATATCCAAATCCGTTACAGCAGCTATCCGCCGCCCATTATCTGGAAAAGGGTGATGCAGCACATCCATGAAGGGTTGGAAGTCAAGGATTTCCCCACTAGCGGTAAAGTGGTGGAGATGACTTACTGCGTAGAATCCGGCGAAATCGCCACATCCGCCTGCCCGGAAACAGCGACCGGCTGGTATAAAGAATCCAATATTCCGGGCACCTGCGTACAGCATTTGGGCTCAGTGGAATCGGAAGAAGGAGAAGTGATGGACTCCACCGGCGGCGGGCATGGCGTTGAGGAAGAGGAAAACGAAGAATAACAGATATCTCATCAAAATGAAAAAGAGGAAAGGCAGAGCCTTTCCTCTTTTTTCTATTTTTATTCTATTGTCATGTGACATGTGACCGGACTTAAAATAGGTGATGGCTTTCGCCTGCCTGGATGCGCTTACTCTTTTTCGATAAACATTGCGTCGCCAAAACTATAAAAGCGGTATTGTTCCTGTACCGCAATTTGATAGGCGTGCATGGTGTTTTCGTACCCGGCAAAAGCGCTGACCAGCATAATCAGCGTGCTTTCCGGCAGGTGGAAGTTGGTGAT
>DFDW01000030.1:0-588 GCA_002369315.1 Ruminococcaceae bacterium UBA3818
TCTATCAGCTGGATATGGAGATGGCTTTTGCCACCCAGGAGGATGTATTCTCGGTGATCGAGGATGTGTTTCCGCCGATTTTTGCCAAATACGGCACCTACAATACCGCTTCCAAAGCACCGTTTCGGCGCATCTCGTTTAATGACGCCATGGAGACCTACGGTTCGGACAAGCCTGACCTGCGCATCGATTTAACGGTGCAGGACGCGACGGAGCTGCTGTCCGGCTGCGGCTTCGGGCCTTTTGAGGGCAACGTGGTCAAGGCCATCGTGGTTACCGACTTCACCGGCACCCGCAAACAGATCGATGGACTGTGCGCCGAGGTGGAGGTCCAGTCCGGCAACAAAGGATACTGGTTCCGCTATGACGAAAACGGCGAAATCGTCGGCGGCATTGCCAAATTTGTGGCGCCCATCAAGGATGAAGTCGTAAAGGCTTTGGGCCTTGTCCCCGGCTGCTTTGTGGGACTTACCGCCGGCAAAAAGCTGGCAGCGCAGAAAACCGCCGGCGTGTTCCGCAACAAGCTGGGCGCGTTCTGCCCCAACCATATGGATAAAGAAAAATACGAGTTCTGCTGGATCGTGGACT
>DFDW01000030.1:691-15058 GCA_002369315.1 Ruminococcaceae bacterium UBA3818
CTGCCACAACCCGTTCTCCATGCCTTCCGGCGGACTGGAGATTCTGGAAAAAGCGCACAACGGCGAAATCGATCCTTTGACCATTACGGCGGATCAGTACGATTTGGTGGTCAACGGCGTGGAGCTTTCCTCCGGCGCGGTGAGAAACCATGATCCGGAAATTATGATCCGGGCATTCGAACTGGTGGGCCTGGGCGAAGAGGATGTAAAATCCAAATTCCCGGCCATGTATAACGCCTTTACCTACGGCGCGCCGCCCCATGCGGGCATCGCCCCCGGTGTGGACCGGATCGTGATGCTCTTGGCCGGTGAGGAGTCTATCCGGGAGATCATCCCCTTCCCCATGAATAAAAACGCCCAGGATATTATGATGGGCGCGCCCGGCAAGGTAAGTGAAAAACAGCTGGAAGAGCTGCACATCAAAGTGGAAATAGAAGAATAAACGCATAGAAAAAGCCACCCTGCAAAGGGTGGCTTTTTTGTATAGATCCGGCTATTTTTTACCGCTGCGAAAGCGTTTTTAAAAACGATTCCAGCCGGTCCAGGCTTTGGCGCAGCTGCTCGTCCGCGTAACAGTAGGACAAGCGGATATATCCATCCGCCCCAAAGCAGGAGCCGGGCACCGCCGCCAGCTTGCCCTCGCGGATCATCCGCAGGCAGAAGGTCTCGGAATCCATTTGGTATTTTCGGATGGACGGGAACAGATAAAAAGCGCCGTCGGGCTTCTGTACTTCCATACCCATGTCAAGCAGCCGCCCGTAAACATAATCCCTGCGGCGGCGATAGGTCTTTATCATTTCTGACGGATCGTAATCCAGCGCGGCGGCACAGCCTTTTTGCAGGAAAGAGACAGCAGACACCACCGTATAGGAGTGAAGTTTCGCCAACTGCTCAATGACTGGCCGGTCGGCGCAAAGATATCCCACCCGCCAGCCTGTCATGGCGTACGGCTTGGAAAAACTCTGCACAAGGATGATCTTTTCCCGCAGATCCTGATACCGGGAAAAACTTTGATACGGCCCGTAGACCAGCTGGGCGTATACATCGTCGCAGATGACAAAGATATCCCGGTCCTTTACTGCCTGATAGACCGCCTCCAGCGATTGTAGTGTGTAGACTGCGCCGGTGGGGTTGTTGGGCGAATTGAGCAGGATGGCTTTTGTCCTGGCAGTGATGTGCCGGGACAGGTTCTGTGCTGTGATCTGGAATCCGTCGGCGCAGGTGTCCATCGGTACATAACGGCCTTGGGAGAGGGTGACCAGCGGTTCGTACAGACCGAAAGCCGGGATGGGTACGATTACTTCGTCACCGGGATTGAGAATCCCCCGAAGCGCCAGATACAGCCCTTCGGTAGCCCCGTCGGTGACGATGATCTCCTGCGGCGAATAGGATACGCCGTTATGCTCTCTCTCAAACCGGGAGATGCGCTCCAGCAGATACGACTCGCCCACCCCCGGCGGATAGTGGGTGAGGTTTTGATCCAGCGCGTCCTTGGCAGCTTCCTTGACCGGGTCCGGGGTGTTGAAGTCCGGCTCGCCGATGGTAAGGAAGAGACATCCCGGCTCCTCTTTGGCCAGAGCGGTGAATTTTCGGATGCCGCTGGGCTGGCAGTGCAGCAAAACGGCGTTCATGGTCTCGACCACGGGGATCCCTCCTTGGAAAGCCTGCCGTTTTCCACAGCAGGCCAAAAGTGGGTGGAAAAATCAAATCCACAAAAGCTTTTGATACAAAAATACGCCCTGTTCCAGTACGGCTTCGTCAAATTGGAACCGGTCGGAATGAAGCGGCTGGTCCCCGCCGGTTCCCAGGAAAAAGAACAGCCCCGGCAGCACCTGCTGATAAAAGGAAAAATCCTCGGCGATCAGGGCCGGTACGGGCAGCGGAACAAATCCGTCAGGGCCAAGTGCGGCGGATACCCGGTCATACAGTGCGGGATCGTTGTAAACAGGGGGGTATCCTTCGCTGAATCGCACCGAAAACCGGCATCCGGTCTCCTGCTCCATCTCCCGACCAATCTCGGCAGCACGGTGGGTGATGTGGTCGAACGCTTCGTCCTGAAAGGTGCGCAGTGTCCCTTCCAGAAGGGTATGGGCACTGACTGCGTTGCGCACGGTACCGCTTTGCATGCGGCCGAATTTGAACACCCGGTACCAGTCGGCGGGGAGTTCCGAATCGGCCATGTCATAGGCCCGGCGGATAAACTCCGCCGCTGCGGCCAACGCGTCGGTCCCTTCCTGCCATTTGGCGATGTGGGCGCTTTTCCCGATGATCTCGACCGTTGCCTCGCTGGAACGGGCCATCATGGGGCCGCTGCGGGTGCCGATGACTCCGGCGGGCAGGTCCGGCCAGAGATGGATGCCGAAAATATGGCGGACATTGAGTGCCGGGAAAACGCCGGTACGGCAGATATCCCGGGCGCCGCCGGTGGTTTCTTCCGCAGGCTGAAACACCAAAAGGACATTGCGGGGAAGTTCGGTCAGATGCGCGTCGACATATTCGGCCAGGCACAAAAGCATTGCCATATGCCCGTCATGGCCGCAGGCGTGCATTTGGCCCGGATGACCGGAGCAGAAATCCAGACCGGTTTTCTCTTCGATCGGCAGCGCGTCCATATCACTGCGAAAAGCGGCGGTGTCCGGTTTGCCCGCGTCGAAAAAGGCCAGGACGGCGCAGTTTTCCGGCTCAATGATCCGGCAGTGCAGAGGCGCCAGCTGCGAAAGAAGATAGTCTTTTGTCTTGGGCAGATTTTTATCCAACTCCGGGATGCGGTGCAGTGACCGGCGGTGAGCGGTAAGCTGTTGCAGCATGAAAGACCCCTCCCTCAAGTTTTAGGCTATTATATGTTGGCCTTGTCTGAGATGCAAGCAATTTTTAAGAAAATGCGGCAAGAGGAATGGTTTGGGAAAATGGTATGAATATACCATTTTTCTGCAAAAATAGGAGTTTTCTTGCAAAATAAATGAAAAAAAGGAAAACCGACAGGGGCGTTTATGTGAAAAGCTCCTTTTTTGCGGATAGGAGTTGCTTTTAAAAAAGCGTGTTATGATGCGGATTAAATTGATAGAGGCGCAAAAACGACGATCCAGTCCTTAGCTGGCAGGCGATGAGGGATTTGGAAAAGCAATTTTGCCGAACTGGTCCGGGCAGGCGTGCCGGGCCGGTGGGCTTGCGGAGAACATCCGTAAGACTGTCTGCAATCCAATGCAGGAGTGCTATCTTGACGTCTAATACAAACACAAAGCCTTGTCCCGCAGGCGGGGCAGGCCGTATTGTATCGGGTCGGTAAGGGGCGCTCCCCTGTCCGGCCTTTTTGTTTTGCCGCAATTCAGGGCGAAACCGCCCTTTTCGGCGCATACAATGCAAAAAGGCGGGCGTAATCTGAACGGGGGAGAGACTTTTATGAACAGAATCGATTTCCTCTTTGCGCGGGAGGTGATGGCGGCGGGCAGCTATGCCGTGGATTTCGGCGTGGCCGCCCTGATGAAACAGTGCCGCCATACCCCAATATCCGGTGTAAGGAGGATTTTTTTATGCTGGCTGTGACAAAATACCACGGCTGCGGAAATGACTTTTTGATCCTGCGGGAGAACGACACCGCAGGGTATGACCTGAGCCGGTTCATCCCGGCGATCTGCGACCGGTATACCGGCATCGGCGCCGACGGGCTGATCCTGGTCCGGGAAAAACCGCTGACCATGGTCTTTTACAACTGCGACGGTTCCCGCGCGCCCATGTGCGGCAACGGCATCCGCTGTTTCGCAAAATTCTGCCTGGACGAGGGCATTGTGGACACGGACCGGTTCGATGTGGAGACCCTGGCGGGGGTGAAGACGGTGACGGTCAAAAGCCGGGAGCCGTTTCTGGCACAGGTAGCCATGGGCAAAGCGGATTTTGCGCCGGAGTCGATCGGGGTGGAATCCGCCGGACCGGCGCTGGACTTTCCGGTGCAGGTGGAAGGAAAAACGGTTTTGGTGGACAGCTTTTTCATGTCCACTGTCCACACGGTTTGGTTTGTGGAAGATCCGGAGGATTCCGAAACCCAGCGGATCGCGGGCCTTATCTGCGAAAGCCCGCTGTACCGGGAAAAAACCAACGTCAACATGGTACAGGTGCTGGACCGGCGCACCATCCGGATGCGTACCTGGGAGCGGGGCGTTGGGATGACACTGGCCTGTGGGACCGGGGCCTGTGCCGCGGCGCTGGACGCGTACCGCAAAGGATACTGTGAAAACGAAGTGGAAATACAGCTGCCGAAAGGCCGCCTTGTCATCCAAATCCAAGAGGATGGCAGCGTGTGGATGAGCGGACCGGCAGAACGGATTTTAAAAGGAGAGTATGAGATATGAAACTGCAAGGATCAATCGTGGCGCTGGTTACGCCCTTTCATGAAGACGGAACGGTAAATTTTGAGCGGCTGGGCGAAATCCTGGATTGGCATATCGCCCAGGGGACCGACGGGATCCTGGTGCTGGGCACCACCGGCGAGTCCTCTACCATGAGCCATGAGGAGGACGACGAGGTCTGCCGCTTTACCATCGATCGGGTAGCCGGCCGTGTGCCGGTGATCGCGGGAAGCGGGTCCAACTCTACCGAGACCCAGATGGAAAAAAGCGTGAAGTATGCAAAAATGGGCGCCGACGCCCTTTTGTGCATCACCCCCTACTACATTAAGGCCAACGCCGAGGGCATGTACCGCCACTTTGCCGATGTGGCCGACGCGGTAGACGTGCCGGTGATTTTATACAATGTCCCCGGCCGCACCGGATGCGCGATTCCGGTGGAGACGGTGGCCCGGCTGGCAAAGCATCCTAATATCTGCGGCATCAAAGAGGCCAGCGGCGACATCTCCTACGCGACCAAAATCGCCCGGTATCTGTCCGACGATTTCCAAATGTTCTGCGGCAACGACGATATCACCCTGCCGCTGCTGTCTTTGGGAGCCAGCGGGGTCATCTCGGTCTGGGCGAACATTATGCCCGCCGCCTGCCATCAGATGGTGACCGATTATCTGGAGGGACGGCGCGAGCAGGCGCTGGCCGCGCAGTTAAAATACCTGGATCTCATCAACGGCCTGTTCATGGAGGTCAACCCCATTCCGGTAAAAGAGGCCATGAACCTCATGGGAATGAATGTGGGCGGATACCGGCTCCCGCTGTGTCCCATGACTGACGAACACCGCGTGAAACTGGCCGGACTCATGAGACAAGCCGGGCTTTTCGTAAAATAGGAACGGACAACGATCATCATAGGAGGGCGACAGATGAAAATCCTGCTGACAGGACATGGAAAGATGGGCCGGATGGTCGAAGAGCTGGCCCTGCAGAAAGGATGGGAGATTCTGGCCGCGCTGGACGGGCCGGATGCAAAAAAGCTGGAAACGCTGGAAAAAGCGGATGCGGTAATCGACTTTTCCCATCCGGGCATGCTGGAGCCGCTGGCGGATTATGTCCGCCGGACCGGCACGCCGTTGGTGAGCGGAACCACCGGATACGGAGAAGAGCAGTTTTCCGCCCTGCGGCAGCTGGGAGAGACGGCGCCGGTTTTGTATTCGGCCAACTACAGCCTGGGCATCGCCCTTATGCGGCGGATTCTTGCGCTGTTCGGTCCGGCGCTGCGGACGGATTTTGACGTGGAACTGGTGGAAAAACACCACAATCAAAAGCAAGACGCACCCAGCGGTACCGCCAAACTGCTGGCCGACGCGCTGGACCCCGGCCATACGCTTCGCCGAATCACGGGGCGGGATGGATTCTGCGGGGCCAGGGGCCGGGATGAGATGGGTATATTCGCGCTGCGGGGCGGCACTGTGGCCGGAGAGCATACGGTGTATTTCTTTGGGGAGGACGAGACCCTTTCCATCACCCACTCTGCCGCCAGCCGCCGGATCTTTGCCGCGGGCGCGGTGAAGGCGGCCTCGCTGCTGGCGGGCAAAGCCCCGGGATTTTATACATTGGATGAAATCCTGTTTTCCACAGCAGATACAGAAAGGATGGATTAGGCATGGACGCTTATCAGATCATTGAATACATTCGCTCTTCCCCGAAAAAGACGCCGGTGCGGGTTTGGCTGCAAACATCGCAGCCGGTGGAGTTTCCCGGCGCGCAGCAGTTTTTGGGCGGAAACGGCTTCTCAGTCGTTTTCGGCGACTGGGAGGATATCCGCCCGGTACTGGAGCAAAACCGGGAAAAAATCCTCTCCCAACAGGTGGAGAACGATGCCCGCAATTCCGCCATTCCCTTGCTGGACAAAAAGGAGATCCATGCCCGCATTGAACCGGGCGCCATCATCCGAGAGCAGGTAGAAATCGGCGATAGCGCTGTGATTATGATGGGAGCGGTCATCAACATCGGAGCGGTGATCGGAGAAGGGACCATGATCGATATGGGCGCGGTGTTGGGCGGCCGGGCCATTGTTGGAAAACGCTGCCACATCGGCGCCGGCGCAGTGCTGGCAGGAGTGGTGGAGCCGCCATCCGCTACGCCGGTCGTCGTAGAGGACAATGTGCTTATCGGCGCAAACGCGGTGGTCATCGAAGGGGTGCGCATCGGTGAGGGCGCTGTTGTGGCCGCCGGGTCGGTGGTAATAGAGGATGTGGCGCCCGGCATGGTAGTGGCGGGTGTCCCGGCCAGAGTCGTCAAAAAAAAGGATGAAAAATCCGCACAGAAAACGGAATTGATCGACGCACTGCGGGAGCTGGACCGGTAAAAAACGAAGACAGCTGTATTTTAATGTATGGATGAAAAGAGGACGATAGCCGAAATGCTATCGTCCTCTTGCTTTTGCGGATTGGCCAGATGAAGAACAGCCGCCGGAAACAGTCCGTATGCTCTTTTTATCTTGACTGAATTAGCGGTTTTTGCTATATTACGGGTAATGAAACCCGCTCTTTTTTACAGATAAAGTTCGTTGTTTTTCCTTTCGGAACAAGCTTTTTTCAACATCAATGAGATGGCAGAAACCATGGCCGCGTTTACCTTACGAGCTGACTGCGGGCATTTTGCAACACAGCGCATACAGGAAATGCATTTATCCTTGTCTGCGTTTTTTAGGTTTTCCGTGCTGATTGCCTGTGCCGGACAATTTCCGGCGCAAAGTCCGCAGCCGACGCAGTTGTCATTTGCTTTCGGGACCAAGCCTGCGCTTCCGGTCTTTCATAATGTGCTGGATGCTTCTTATCAAAAAATTAAAAAGGATTTATGTGACAGCTTAGAAAGAATTACCATGGAAGATATTGTTGCAGATTATCACCGTTCTTTACAAGAAGGGAAAACGGACAGGAGCAAGCAGCAGAGCACGGGACAGTGATTCTCGGGCTCTGCTTTTGGATTGGCAAAAACAGAAAAGCCGAGCGATAAGGCGGCAACACTTCTTTTGCTTTTTTCGGACGTGGGATTTTGCAATATTTTGATGATAAATGGTTCGTAAAACCGTAAAAACTGAAAATGGAACAAGACCGAAAACAAAAAACCATTTTTGAAACGGAGAGGAATATTTTCCTTTTATGAAATATGCTGTCACCGAACGGTTATTTTAGCTATAATAGGATTATCATCTGTTTTTACGGCGGTTAGAACTTTTAATGGAGGAAACAGTAAAAAGCGTTTTTTGAGAAATAAAAAGGAATATTTTTTACGGAAAGGACTCGGTTTTGGTTTTAGAAGAGGGCGAGAGGCTTTGAGAGAGAAAGAAAATATGGATACAGCTTTGAAATCTATGAAGAAAAGACAGCTTCCCGGTCGTTCTCTCAACAGAGGAAGAGACAGAAAGAAAAAAGGGGGATGCCATATGATTTGCATCAACATGCTGTCCCAGGCGGGACTGACCAAAGGGCATGGGGTTCTTTCCGCTTTTGAAGAGCAAACCAAACTGGTCAGCGAAGGGCTCGGCCCCGATTATACGGTTGTGGTCAACAGCTGGAAAAAAGCAGATATCCTGCATTTCCATACGATCAATCCCACCTATCTGCTGCGCAGCTGGGCCACTTCTGCGGTATGCATCGGATATGTCCATTTCCTGCCCCAAACGCTGGAGGGTTCCATCCGGCTGCCCCGGCCCATTCAGAAACTACTGTGCAAATATGTTCTGCTTTTTTACCGGTCCATGGACAGATTGATTGTGGTCAATCCATCCTTTATCCCGAAGCTGGTGGATTGCGGGATCCCCAAGGAAAAGATTGAGTATATCCCCAATTTTGTGGACGATGAGAAGTTTTATCCTATGAGCGAGGAAGAAAGAATGGCCGTCCGCCGGGAATTCGGCCTGGATACGGAAAAATTCACAGTCTTGTGCGCCGGGCAGATGCAAAAGAGAAAAGGATTTCTGGACTTTCTGGAAGCCGCCCGCCGCTGCCCGGACATGCAGTTTGTATGGGCAGGGGGATTTTCCTTTGGCAAAATGACCGATGGTTATGATGAGATCAGCCGCGCGGCAGAGAATCCGCCTGCCAATGTGACACTTACCGGCATTGTTCCGCGGGAAAAGATGAATGGACTTTACAATGCGGCGGATGTCTTTTTTCTGCCGTCTTATGATGAACTGTTTCCCATGACGCTGCTGGAAGCCATGTGCTGCCATAAGCCGATCCTAGTGCGGGATCTGGATTTGTATCCCTGCATTTTGGAAGGATACTATACGGCCGCCAGCGATGTGGACGGTTTTGTCGGTCAGCTGCGCGCACTGACCGATCCTGCAGTCCATGCGGCTGCCACCGCCCGGTCTGCCGAGGGGCATCAGCGCTATACCAAAGAGGCAGTACTTTCCTATTGGAAAAATTGTTACGCTTCTTTGCTGCCGCAGCGGCAGCCGGCACGGGGTGATCTGCATTTATGAGTATCCGAGGAAGTAAAGTTGTCAGCACAACAATAACGGTCATCGGGATCATCGTTTCGCTGGTGCTGGTGCTCATCGGGTTGCGGATGGGAGTATTCACATCGCCGGAAACCCTGCAGATGTTTTTGCGCGGCGCAGGGATTTGGGCGCCGCTGGCCTTTGTAGGGATCCAGGTGGTGCAGGTGGTGTTTCCCATCATCCCCGGCGGATTGACCTGTGTGGCGGGGGTTCTTCTATTTGGCCCATTGTGGGGATTTCTTTTAAACTATATCGGGATCTGTGTGGGTTCCTGCATCAATTTTTCACTGGCAAAGCAGCATGGACGCCCTTTTGTGGAACGCTCGGTTTCTGAGAAAATGTGGGGAAGATACATCAAATGGCTGGATTCTCCCAGGTTTGATCTGTATTTTGCGCTGGCAATCTTCTTTCCGGTGGCGCCGGACGATTTCCTTTGTCTGCTTGCGGGCCTGACGCCCATGAAGTTTGGAAAATTTCTTCTCATCATCCTGTTTGGAAAACCGCTTGCTCTGTTGGCCTACAGCTGGGGCTTGGCTGCCGGACTGAACTGGCTGGCCCGCTGTTTGGCGCGGTAGCGGCCCCTGTCGGACCGGAAGCTGGCCCTTATCGTGTGGAGCAGATTTTGCCCGGTTTTTGCCGGGAATGATTTAAGCGGATCCGGCAAAAGGAGGACAAACCATGACCGAACGAGAAAAAATGCTGTCCGGGCAACTGTATGACCCTTCCGACCGGGAATTGGCCTGCCTGCGGCAGCGGGCATTCCAACTGGTAGAACGGTTCAACCGGCTGCAAAAGGAAGATGCCGCTGCTCAGCGGGAGATTTTGCAGATGCTTTTGGGAAAAATGGGAGAGCATGTGACCTTTCGGGCAACGGTACGGTTTGATTACGGCTGCAACACTTATGTGGGGGATAACTGCTATTTCAATTTCAATGCGGTATTTCTTGACTGCGCTCCCATCCGCATCGGCTCCAACGTGATGGTGGGACCGGGCGCTTCTTTCTTTACGGCGCTGCATCCGCTGTTGGCCGAAGAGCGGAATGTCCGCACCGACGAAACCGGCCGGCGATACAATCTGGAATACGCCAAACCCATCACAGTGGAGGACGACGTGTGGCTGGGCGGCGGAGTGATCCTAAACGGCGGTGTTACCATCGGCTGCGGCGCGGTGATCGGCTCCGGCAGTGTGGTCACCCGGGATATCCCACCGGGCGTTTTGGCCGCAGGGGTGCCCTGCCGGGTCATTCGGCCGATTACGCAAGCGGATCGGATGGAGCGGTAAAAAGGATGGCTTTATGAAAGATCAAAAAATCCCCGGCAAAGGAAATTCCCTTGCCGGGGATTTTTGCGTTGGACAGGTTATTTCCGTCGTTCTACCGCTAAAATGTAAGGGCAGTCCGGCACGTGGATCAGCCGGTGAAGCAGAACGTCAAACCGTTTGGGGTCAAGACCGGAAAGCTTTTGCTGCAGCGCTTCCCCTTCCAGCCGGCCCTCTTCATGGCCGGGATAAACGACGATAACCAGTACACCGCCTACCCGCAGCAGGGAGAGCGCTTTGTCCACCGCTTCCAGCGTGGTTTCCCGCCGGGTGGTCACTGTTTTATCCGCCCAGGGAAGATACCCCAGGTTGAACATGCCGGCGTCCAAAGGTTCTTTGATATACCGGTCCAGGTTGCTGTGACTGTCCAAAATCAGCTGCACATGGTCCCCTGCGCCGTTTTGTTTTAGAAGGGATTTCGTTGCTTTTAAAGCGGCAGGCTGGATATCGAAGGCCCAAACCTTTCCTTCGGGCAGGGCCTGGCTGAGAAACAGCGTGTCGTGACCGTTGCCCATGGTAAAATCCGCCGCTGTGCCGCCGGGCCGCAGGGCGGGAAGCAAAAGTTCTTTTGCCGTTTGCAGAATGCTTTGCATTAAAAGGTTTCCTCCTTGTTCCTTTGAGGTTTTTGAAAAAACCGGGCGCCCTGCACCGTGTCCCGCCGGACCATTTCCTGGTCGATGGCGTTGAGCACTTCCCGTTTGCGCAGGCTCCACAGTGGGCCGATCAGCGCCCGTCGGTCACCGTCGCCGGTGAGCCGTTGGATGACCGTTTGAGGAGGCAGCAGTTCCAGCTGGTCGCAGATGAGCCGGACATATTCATCCTTTTTCAGCAGGGGAAACGGGTGCGCTTTGTATTGGGCGGCGAGCGGCGTTTCCCGCAGCAGGTGCAAAAGGTGCAGCTTGACCGCGAAAGGCCGCAGCGCCGCCACCTGCCGGACCGACTGGAGCATCATGTCCAGGTCTTCTCCCGGCAGGCCGTTGATCAGGTGGATACACACCGGGATGCCGCGGCGGGTCAGTTCGCCGTATCCGCGCAGAAACGTATGATAATCGTGTCCCCGGTTGATGCGCCGGGCTGTCTGGTCATGAACGGTTTGCAGGCCCAATTCCACTGTCAAATCGGTGCGGAGGGAGAGTTCTTCCAGATAGTCCAGTACCGGCTTTGGCAGACAGTCAGCCCGGGTAGCCACCGAAAGCCCCACCACGCCGGGCAAAGCCAACGCCGGCTCAAAAGTTTTTCGCAGCACATTTACCGGAGCATAGGTGTTGGTTCCGGCTTGAAAATAGGCGATGTAGCAGGAACCGGGCCACTTTTGGTCGAAAATCGCTTTCATCTGGGCAAACTGCGTCTCGATGGAGCAGGCAGGATCGCCGCCGAAATCACCGCTTTGCAGCCCCGAGCAGTAAGCGCAGCCGCCCACGCCGCAGGTCCCATCCCGGTTCGGGCAGGAGAATCCGGCATTGAGGGGGATTTTGCACACCTTTTTACCGTAGCGATGGCGAAGATAGTAATTCCAGGTGTGGTAGCGCTTGTTGTCGTCCGAATACAGAAAACGCTCCAATATCAGCCCTCCCACAGCCCGATCAGATTGATTTCCCAGGCCGGAATATACGGAAAACGGCGCAAATAAAGCCGGTATCCCGGTTGGATGCGCTGCAGCTGCAGCGCAAGCGCGAACAGGTCCTCGCTGCGGTGGTAAGCGGAGATCATCAGCTTCGGCTTATGCCGCCGGATGGTGTTGGCCGCGCCCAAAAGAGCGTGGGCCTCGCTGCCTTCCACATCCATTTTCAGAAAGGTCACCGGCGCGCGGCCCATCAGGTTGTCCACCGAGTCTGCCGGGATTTTTCGGCCATCGGCGGAAACGGAGGAACTGCGCCCTGCTTTCACCGCGAAGGAAAGTTGTGCCCGGTCGTCCCAGACGGCCAGATTCCACAGCCGTACCCGGTTGTCGTGGAATATGCCCAGCCGCTGGGCCCGATCGCAAAGTTTGCGGAAGTTTTTAGCGTCTGGCTCCATAGCGTCAACAGAAGCGAACTGCCCGCCGGTCATACGGAAAAATTCCTCCAACGTATCGCCGTTATAAGCGCCCAGATCCACATAGGATTCTTCGCTCCCCAACCGAAGCAGGGAAGAAAAGGCCTCTTCCCGGGGCGACGCGGTAGAAGCCAAGTAGGCTATTTTTCCGGTGAGCTTATAGGCAATCAGATCCCGGTAGATCTGCCGGGAATTTTCATCCGCCAAAAGGTCGTATGCGGCCTGCGCTTCTGTCAGGTGGGCATCCAAAAAATCCCGGTCGAACAACTCGTCGCCGGCGACGGGAACATCGGGGGCGTACAGTTCATATTGGCGATCCAGCCGGAAGATGGCGTCCATTGTGGGCGCGTCCTGAACGGCGAAAGCGGTAACAATGACGAAATCTTTGTATTGGGATTGGATCTCCGAGAGCTTTTTGACCCGTTTGCCATGGAAGCTGTGGCCCCGAACAAAAGAATCGCTGGCAAAAAACTCGCATACCGATACGCCCATCCGGTCCAGATGGCGCAGAATGTGGTCGGCACCGTTTCCCATCCCATACATCACGACCGGCTTATTGGTTTTTTGCAGCTGTTCCCAGCAGGTAGGCAGCCGCAGCAGCGATTCCAGCATTTTTGACCCCTCCGTTTTCTGCCCAATAGTGTAACATATTCGCCTTTTTCCCGCAACAGGCGCATCTTTTGTTTTTGGGACGCGCACGAAACCTAGGACCGCGCATAAGCTGAAATAAGGCTTTTTGTTTTCAAAAAGGCTATTTTCGGCAGGCCGCCGGCAGGAACAGGCGGCATTGATTTTGCTTTCGGCAGGTCAGATAAGGAGGAGTTATGTTATCCGTTTGGCTATCCGCCCTTGCGGGCGGCTTTTTGTATTTTGCGCTGCATCTGACTGCGTCCGGGTCCTTTCCCCGCCCCCTGACTGCCGCTCAGGAGCGGGAATGTTTAAAAAAGATCAAAGCGGGTGACCGGCAGGCAAGGGATTATTTTATCGAGCATAATCTTCGGCTGGTGGCGCACATTATAAAAAAGTATTACGCTTCTTATAAAGAGCAGGAAGATTTGATTTCCATCGGTACCATCGGATTGATCAAAGCGGTGGGGACTTTTGATGCAGAGAAAGGAATTCGTTTTGCGACCTATGCCTCCAGATGTATTGAAAATGAGATCCTGATGTATTTTCGAGGGCGGAAAAAATACGCGCAGGATCTGTACATACAAGACCCGATCGACGTGGACACAGACGGAAACGCGCTGACCCTGATGGATATCATGGCGCAGGACACCGATATCCTGGAGGATGTGGACCGCAAGCTGAAAAGCGACCGATTGCACCATTACATCAGCCAGGAGCTGGACCCACGGGAACAGCAGGTGATCCGCCTGCGCTACGGACTGGATGGAAAAACACCTATGGCCCAGCGGGAAGTCGCGGCGATTTTGGGCATTTCCCGTTCTTATGTATCCCGCATTGAAAAAAAGGCGGTCGGCATTCTTCGAAAGTGTTTCGCAAAAGATTTGCCCCATGGACTGTAGACGGCAAACGCCCTAAAACAGGCCTTTGAAAACGAGGGGCCTGCCTTGCATCGAACATTTGATTGGGGTAAAATAAAAAAGAAATGAAAGAAAAGCTGGACATTTTTAGGGGCTGGTCATTGCCTCCTGCCGGGAAATAAAGGGCAAGCGGGTTCCTTTTCCTGGTACGGATTGTTTGAAAGAAAAGGGAGGATCGGATGGAACCGCTTATTTTTCACGTGGATGTCAACAGCGCGTACCTTTCCTGGGAAGCAGCCCGTCGCGTGGCCAATGGGGAAGCGGATATCCGGCTGATTCCCTCGGCCATCGGCGGCGACCGGGAAAAACGGACCGGTGTAATCCTGGCCAAATCGATTCCGGCGAAACAATATCAGGTGCAGACGGGAGAACCGGTCGCCATGGCGCTGCGAAAATGTCCGCAGCTTTATCTTGCCAAACCGGATTTTCGTTTGTACGAGCAAAGTTCCAAAGCGTTCATGGACATTTGCCGCAAATATGCGCCGACGGTCGAAAAATTTTCCATCGATGAATGTTTTTTGGATATGAGCGGCACCGGGCAACTGTATCCAGACCCGGTAGCCATCGCCGGCCAAATCAAAAATGAGATTCGGGATACATTGGGATTTACTGTCAACATCGG
>DFDW01000030.1:15179-39542 GCA_002369315.1 Ruminococcaceae bacterium UBA3818
GATAAAGTCCATACCCTTTTTTTGCAGGAGGTTCCAAAAAAACTTTGGCCGCTTCCGGTTGGAGCGCTTTTTACGGTGGGCCGCGCCACGGCGCAGCGGCTTCAAAAAGGAGGAATTGGAACCATCGGCGATTTGGCCCGGGCAAACCTTTCCTTTATCCAGGCGCTGATCGGGCAAAAGCTTGGCCGGCAGCTGCATGAATATGCCAACGGAATCGACCAAACACCGGTCCTCTCCCAGCAGGGAGAAGCCAAGGGATACAGCAATTCTACCACGCTGGCTCAGGACATCTGTTCTGCGGAAGAGGCGAACCGGGTTTTATTGGCGCTGGCAGACAGCGTGGCTTCCCGTATGCGCGCGGACGGTGTACGGGCCTACTGTGTTTGCGTTACCATCCGGGCGAATGATTTTAAGGATAAGTCCCACCAGCGGACGCTTCCGGAGCCCACTGATATTACCAACGAGATCTTTCGCATTTCCAAAAGCCTGTTCACGCATCTGTGGGACGGACATACGCCGCTTCGCCTGCTGGGAATTTCTCTGACGGAATTGACCCGGGACGAATATGTTCAGCAGTCGCTTTTTGCCGACAAGGAGAAAGAGCGGGGCAAAAAACTGGATCACGCAGTGGACAGCATCCGGGGCAAATTCGGCTCCGGCACCATCTCCCGCGGCGCCGTTCTCGGTTCCGGCATAGCGGTTGGGAAAAAATACGAAGCGCAGTTGGACGGTCATGAAAAAGCCCGCCGGACGTAATATCCGGCGGGCTTTTTCTATTGCACCAGCTGTTCTATTTTTTCGAGAATTTCCCGGATACCCAATGTCATCGCCGCTGTTTTCTTTCTTTGCGCTTCATACAGTGCCTGGTAGTCCGGGACAGGCGTATTCTCCGGCAGCCGCGGCAGACTTAGATCGTTCTGCGCGACCCATCCGGACGTCACGCCGTCGCCGTCCCATCCATCCCGGATCGTTTGGCCCTGTCCTAAATACCATACCTTTGCGGGGTCTACCGTCGAATCGATGGTCCCTTTTTTGATTACATGTCCGCTGGACTTAATTCCTACGGCATACTGCGGATATTTTACGTCAGTATCAAACTCAACATGCAGGTGCGGCCCCGATGTGTTGGCGCCGGTATTGCCGTATACGCCCAGGATGTCCCCCTGTTTAACCGTTTGACCAACCTTGACCGCGATGGAATCCAGATGGAACATCCTGCACGCAAGGTCTGTACGTTTTCCGCTGTTGCAAATCACATCCGGATAAACGATCACGATACATCTTCCAAGTCTTTGCGTTGCTGTTTCCCCATCCAGTCCGCACGCAATGACGGTTCCGTCTCCGGGGCTGTAAATCGTTCTTTTCTTTTCTGGGTTTCCAAGGTCAATTCCATAATGCCGAAACCCCCACGTCTTAGTATATGCCGGCATTTTGTATCCTGCGTTTACGTTTACGCTGTTCATCGGCAAAATCAATTTTTGTGGCATTGCTATCACTCCAATATTCCGTTTTTCATTTCAAAGACAGCGGATTCGATGAGCGCATCGATTCTTTCATCATCCAGGATATAACCGTGCTTTTTCAGAAAGTCAATAACATAGGCTTTCTTTTCATCGCCGCGCCCCGCCCCTGTGAAAACCTGCTCCGCAGCCGTCACGCCGATTTTTACCCAATCGTCGATTTGTGCCTGCTGTTCGGCTGTGGTGCGGCTTTTAATATACGGGACAATGATTGCGGTAATAATGGCGGCCAAAAGGCCCAAAATAGCTTCTATAATAGGCGTAATGTCAAACATTCTCGTTTTCCTCCTGATAATCATATGGCTGTCCGTTTTCGTCCAGTCCGTGCCTGTTTCTGCTCACTTTTTCGCCAAGGGATTTCCCCGCGTAGGTAATCAAATACCCGATGCAGGCGGTGAAAATGGTCGTCGTGACGTCGCTGGCGGTCTGTTTGTCGAATATCGCCAGGACGTAAGAAGCGGCGGCGCTGGCTGTAGCCATAACCGCCGCCCATACGGCCAGCTTCTTGGAAAACTCCCACGGCTTCGGTACATTTCTTGGGTACCATCTGCGCCGGCTCATTTTAACAGACCTGTTGCAATCGCGGTTATAATTCCGCCGCCGATTGCTGAACCGATAGCGGTCAATACTGTTTTGACTACCGTATTCCAGTTTTCGCCGGGCTTTTTTTCCAGCTTGTCCAGCCGCTCCCCCTGCCGTTCCTGCTCCCTGAGCATTCCCTCCATATTGGTAGCCAGCCGTTCCACCGAGGACGCGATGCGGCCAAACCGGTCAACGTTCTGTTCCAACGCTTCAATGCGCCTGTTCTGGCGGGTGTTTTCCGCATCGATGCGCTTGGCGAATTCCTCATGCTCCGCCCGCGCGATACAGTTTTCCATTTACGCCACCTCTTTCCACAGGCTTTCGGTACCGATTGCTCCCGGCTCCCATACGTTGTTATCCACCAGGCTTTCCCAGGTTTTTCCGTTGTGCGTGACCTTATCCCCTTTGGAATATCCGTTGGTACTGCCAGGCTGTTCCCATTCCGGGATAACCGACGGGTCTGGAATCAGCACTTTTGCCCACAAGGACGGCGATACATCCGGCGTCCAGCTTTCCTGCGCCGTGTGCCCTGTCAGACATTTATACAAAGCATCCGCGTACCGCGCCCGGTTTCCGGCTTCGTAAGCACATGCCGCGTCCCATGCCGGGAACACTGCCGGAACCTGCGCCGCCTGTTCGTCCGGCAAAGCATCGGACTGAAACTGCATCGCCTTATAAATCTGCTTTGCCCGTTCTACCTTGTTCACTATTCACTCACCCCCAATAATGCGTCCACCTGTGATTGCAAAGCTGCGACCTGCGCTTCCAGCTGTTCCTCCCGGCTGGGCTCCGGGCCCGGAAAAGACGCTTTTTCCGCCGCCTTTTCCTCTTCTGTCGCTTCCCGGATGGTACTGCCGTCCAAGATGTAGTTGTGTGTTCCGTCCGCGTCCATCAGAGGCTTTTTTAGATAGTTCCCCTGGGCGTGGGCGTATCGGTCGCCTTCCCCTTCGTCGATTTGCACCCAGCCGGTGAGATCGGTCAAAAAGACACTGCTTCCCATCTGGTCTACCCGTCCGGATACGTCTGCCTTTGCGTATACTTTTATCATCCTTTTCCCTCCTGTTTTGATATTTTGTCTGTTTGGTATCCTGATCGGATACGCAGAAAACGCCTGTGGCGTATTACTGTTCCCGCAGATGCCTGTCGGATGCAATTAGCCGGAAAGGATCGTGCCGGATTTGCGATTGCAGGATTTTCTCTTTGCACGTATCCGGGTTATGCACCGGCGCAAAAAAGCGATTCGGCGCGGGATCGATATGGACCGTTTTGTTTTCCTGCATGCTTCACCCCCTTCCTTTTTGTTCTGCAATCCGCCCGGCCTTTGCGGTCCAGGCAGTAAGGTTCTTTCTTGACTTTTATACGATTGTGTAATATAGTGAAAGAAAGATTGGAACAATTCATACGCGTTTGCGTTCCCGTGTTTTTATAATAATACTTTATTGCGTAATATTCAAGAGAAAAATATACGCGTTTGTATATTTACCTTGTAAAAGGAGAGGCCTTTTATGTCGAGTTTATATCACATTCTGGTTCAGTTATGCGAAAACAAGAAAATAACCCCTTACCGCATGTGCAAAGACACAGGGATTCAGCCCAGTGTGATGACCGATTTGAAGATGGGCCGGCGGCACACGGTAAAGGCGGAAACGGCGGCAAGGCTTGCAAATTATTTTGGTGTAACGGTGGATTATCTGTTGGGACAGGAAGAGCAGTCCAATGGCGGCAATTCCGAGGAAGAAAAGCTGAAATTCGCACTGTTTGGCGGGGAAGCGACGGACGAGCAGTTGGAAGAAGTCAGAAAATTTGCGAAATTTGTAAAAGAAAGAGACGCAGGCCGTCTGTGATAAACGAATGGGGGTCTCTTTTGCGGAGAGTTTTGGTGATGTACTATACTTATATCGTCCGCTGCGCGGATAAAACCCTTTATACCGGCTGGACAACCGATTTAAACCGGCGCCTTCAGGCGCACAACAGTGGGCAGGGCGCAAAATACACGCGATCCCGCCGGCCGGTAACGTTGGTGTATGCGGAGCGCTTCGAGAGCAAAAATGAGGCAATGAGCCGGGAGTGGCACATTAAAAAACTGCGTTTGGAGCAGAAAGAGAATCTGTTGCGAAATGCCGGCAAAAATCCGGCATGCTTATGTTTGGAAAAGGAGTCGCTATGAACGAGCGGGAACTGCTGAGAAAAATCGCGCGGGACTACACGAATCTCTTAAAAGAAAATCTGGTGGGAATTTACGTTCACGGTTCCATCGCTTTCGGCTGTTTTAACTGGGAAAAAAGCGATATCGATTTCCTGGTGGTGGTTCATGAAGAGCCGGCCTTACCTCAAAAAGAAGCGATGATTCAAACGCTGTTGGCGCTGGAAAAAAGCGGTCCGCCCAAGGGATTTGAGATGAGCGTTGTCCTGCGCCGGTACTGCGAGGCATTTGTCTATCCCACGCCGTATGTGCTGCACTATTCCAACTTTTACAAAGAACGCTGCCGCGCGGATGTAAAAACGTTTTGCCGGCAGATGAATGGGACCGATGCGGATCTGGCCGCCCATTTTACCGTGACCCGCGCGGTGGGAATCGCCTTGTGCGGCGAAGCGAAAGAGGACTTGTTTGGCCCTGTGCCGTCCGAATATTATTGGGAAAGCATTCGGATGGATGTGGAAAACGCGGCGGAGGATATTATAAAAAATCCGGTGTATACCGTTTTAAACCTTTGCCGGGTATTGGCGTACCGAAAAGAGGGGCTGATCCTGTCCAAAAAAGGCGGAGGGGCATGGGGACAAAAGGCTCTGCCGGTCCGGGAGCATCCGCTGGTGCAAGAGGCGCTTCTTTGCTACGAAAGCGAAAAGATTTTTTCGTTTGACCCGGCCCAACTGCGCCGGTTCGCCGCCGATATGCTTGCCCGTATTGCCGGCAAAGGCGAAGATCTTTCGCAGCGCGGCAATATGGCGGATGCCGGCACACCGCAGTAAAAACAGTCGGGCGGATATGGGGTTGTTTTTTCAAAGGCGGGTTTTGTGCTGGCGATAGAAACGAAAGAGGAAAATCAAAAGTTGGCAAAGGAGCGTAATGGTATGAAATGTCCTTTCTGCGGCACCGAAATGTTGCATGGATACTTGAATTGCGGATCGACCCTTTGGAGCGAGCAAAAGCATAAGCGCATCGTCCTTCCCGAGGGGAAAGAAAAATATGCGCTGCATTTGGAGAAGCCGCTTTTGTTTCCGCATCAGATTGAAAGCGATTGCTGCCCAAACTGCAAAAAAATTATCATTGACGCGGCCGGTTATGAAAATAATCTGGTCTGATGATTTCTGATTCGCGCAGAAAGATAAAAACGGGCTTCGCCGGTTGACAGGCGAAGCCCGTTTCGATTTGAGAAATCATCCAAAGGCCCCGCCGGAGAGTTTTTTCGTTTTGCGCGGTGCGTCGGGCACCTATAAAATAGGCACATTTCCCTGCATTTTTTGACTGTTCAAACAAAGGGAGAAGACTTACAATAGACATAAAGGGGGAACATTCATGCTGCGGATGGAAATTGCCTTGTTTTTGGTGCTTGCTTTTGTAGCCTATATTTATTTCTCGGCCGAAAAAGAACAGGCGGTGCTGCATAGAACCTTTGCCGGTCTGCTGGTAACCGCACTGGCGCATATGGTTCTGGACGGCATCACCGTCTATACAGTGCATCATTTGGAAACCGTCCCGCGGTTTTTAAACGATGCCGTTCACCGGCTGTTTTTGGGCAGCATGGTACTGGTGATCTATCTGTTCTATCAGTATATCGCCATCTTGGTCGAGGAAGAAACCGGAAAGTCCCGGCGGCTGGATTGGCCGGCCAGGATTTTTCTGGTCATAGCGGAAATGGGCAATTTCCTTTTGCCCATTTCCTACACGGTGACGCCAGAGGGAAACTATTCTTCCGGGCCTTATATGCTGGTTCCGTACGGCGCGGTGGCCTTTTATCTGCTGCTGTGCGCCGGACTTCTGGCCGTGAATCGAAAACAGATCGACAAAAAGAAAAAATCTGTCATTGGGATCGCTTTGGCGATTGAATTTATTGTATGCGTTTTGCAGGGCCTGCGTCACACCTGGCTTATCAGTGGTATGGGGATCACCCTGATGACGCTTTCGTTTTACCTGACGCTGGAAAATCCGGAAGCGCTGCGCTCGGAGCTGATGGAGCAGAAGATGTCCATGCTTTACCTGAAAAGCCAGGTAAACCCCCATTTTTTATACAATACTCTGGACACCATCCGAATCCAAGCCCAGCTGAATGGCGATACGAAAGTGGCGGACCTTCTGATGCGTCTGGTGGATTTCTTCCGGCTCAGCGTTAAAGTGGACCGGCCCATGGTCACGCTGGACGACGAAATGGAGCTGCTGGAGGCCTATACGGAGCTGATGTGCTACCGTTATCCGGAACTTTGCTGTGAATATGATATTGACCCTGACCTGGGCGGCGCCCAGGTGCCGAATTTTATCCTGCAGCCCATTGTGGAAAACAGTTTGCTCCACGGCCTGAAAAACAAGGGGTATCGAGGCAGAGTGACCATTTCCGCCCAGCGGGTCGGAGACGGCGAGATGGAGATTTGTGTCCGGGATACGGGCGGCGGTTTTTCCTCCGACGTAAAAGCCGGCATCGATGAAATGCTGCACAGCTACGCCAAGCAGCCGCCGAAGCTCAGCGGCAACAGCATTGGCATTTTGAATGTGCAAAAGCGGGTCAAGCTGCTCTGCGGACGGGAATACGGCCTGTCCTATACGGAAAATGAGGCAGGCGGTGTAACGGCCCACATTCTGCTGCCGCTGAAGGAGGAGACAAAATGAAGAAACTGCGCGTTCTTTTGGTAGATGATGAGATCATGATCCGCGAGGGCTTCAAGCGGCTTTTTGACTGGGACGCCCATGATTGTGAAGTGGTGGGCGAAGCCGCCGACGGGATGGAAGCGCTGGCAAAAATCGACAGTCTCCAGCCGGACATTGCCATCATGGACATCAACATCCCCATCATGAACGGACTGAAGGTCATCCAGATGTCCCGGCTCAAGCATCCGGATACCGCGTTTGTCATCGTGTCCGGTTACGATGATTTCTCCTATTGCCGGGAAGCGTTGCGGCTTCAGATCACCGATTATATCCTCAAGCCCGTAAACTATGAGGAGTTTGGCACTTGTATTGACAATCTGAAAATTGCCCTGTTCCAGCGACAGGCATCCCAGCAGGATCTTTTTCAGGAGGAGAGGGCCATCCATGGACTCACCCGGTATCTGCAGGAGCATTTGGCCGAGGAGATCAGTTTGTCCGTGCTGGCGGAGCAGTTCCATCTCAGCGCCCAGTATATCAGCCAGCTTTTCAAAAGCGAGATCGGCGTGAATTTTTTGGCCTATCTGACCAACATCCGTATGGAGCGGGCGAAGAAGCTCCTTCTGACCACCTCTTTACCCATCGCGCAGGTGTCGGAGCAGTCCGGATATGGGGATTACCGGGTATTTACCAAAGTGTTCAAGAAATCGGAGGGTATCACACCTTCGCAATACCGGCGGGATTTTTTGGAAAAAGAGTAATAGCGTATCCACCGGCCGGAATGAGAAAGAAAAGCTTTTGAAAAGATGATGGACATTCCGGCCGGCTTCTTGCCCCAAATGCGGGCAGGAACACGTTGAAACAGGAGGGCGGCGCGATACCGCGGCCCAAAATACCAACCCATTCAAAATAGGAAGGGTGTTTTGCAAGCGATTTCTTGTTTCCCATTGACTACCGAACGATAGGCAGCTATAATAGTAATGCAGGATCTTTCTGCTATCGGAAAAGAATGTTTTGGACGGAGTAAAGGAGAATTCGTTATGGATCGTGGAAACAAAAAGCAGGAAATTCAGGCAGCAGCGTTGGAGCTGTTCTCTGTACAGGGATTTGAAGCGACCTCTATTTCTCAAATTGCGAGCGCGGTCGGCATCCGTAAAGCATCCCTTTACAGCCATTTTGAAAATAAACAGGCCATTTTGGATGCGCTGGTGCAGGAAGTGCTGGAGCAGTATGGGAAACATTCTCTTTTTGCAAGGACCGATTGGGAGAAAGATGCTGGCAGCGCTCCACAGACTCCCGATGCTGCCGTTCAAATGATTCAGGGACAGATTCGCTATATCCTCCACGACCCGACTATCAGCAGGGCGCGGAAAATGCTGGTCATCGAACAATTCCAGAATCCGGAATTGGCGAAACTGCAGACCAAGCAGAATTATTCCGATGTGCTTGGGTACTTTACCGGGCTGATGAAACAGCTGATCCGGCAAGGTGTTTTGGCAGAAGATGACCCGGAAATCATGGCGGCTCAATTCTGTCTTCCCATCTCCGTGTGGCTGGAGCTTTGTGACCGGGAGCCGGATCGTGAACAGGAGGTCATGGAGCTGGTAGAAAAGCACATCCGGCAGTTTTTCAGGCACTATCAGCCTGAGGTTGGGTGATTTTATGAGTAAATACAATGCTTTGTGGGATTGGATCAGCGAAAACGACGCGGACAGCCTCAAGCTGACTTTTATCTGGCCTGTGCTGAAAGGGCGATAAAGACACGCAAGAACAAAAGATGATACAGATTGATGCAAAAAACAGAACACCTTTTCCAAAATCACATAGACATAATGAAGCGAATAAAGTCCGGATACCGGATAATGCAAAAAGGAGAATGATTTCACATGAAAAGAGGAATGGTACTGCTGATTGCGGTGATTTTATGTCTGTCTTTGACAGCCTGCGGAAAAGCGCCCGAGGCCGAACAAGGCCTGCAGGAAACCTCTGCGTCAACGACCGATGCAGAAGGCTCCGCACAGATGCAGCAGCAAAGCGACAGTTGTGCTTCGGGCGCAAACAAGGCAGAAAAAGCAGAAAAACCGGTACAGCAAAGCGTCGAATTGGTCGGGCCGTGGCATTTGGACAAGGAAAAGAATGACCTTGCCGCATTTGCGGATTCTCTGGACCTGTTCCCAGGCTATGGAGAGTGGGGCGCCGCCATGGAGATTCAAAGCGACGGCCAGATCAATTGGTATATCGGAGCGGAAAGCTGGCACGGAACCTATACCACAGAGGATGGGGTGATTCACGCCCGGCTGACTTCCGATTTAGAGCAATCCACCCGGCTCTGGGATTTTCGGATCGTCGCAGAGAAGGAAACGGCGCAGCTGGAAATGGATTATAAGGATATGACGATCTACTGGGTTTATGGCGACCGGGAGGAATCTGAAAATGGAACAGACAAAGACGAATAAAAGCGTTGGCAAAAAAGCCCTTATGATATTTTTTGTGATTGTGATCCTCCTTTCGGCGGTGGTAGAAACTCTGATTTGCCGCGGCGGTCCCCAATGGCTCTACGCTGTTTTGATGTGGATCCCCGCCGCGGCAGCCACCGCGGCAAACTGCGTTTCCTTTTGGGAAAACGGCGAGCCTTTTTCGGTGAAGAAGCTGTTTGAAAAGGGCGGCTTTCGAAAGTGCAGACTGCGCTATGTGCTGCTTGGATGCCTGCTGCCCCTTGTGTATCTGCTGATCCCTTATGTTGTATACTGGATATTCTCCCCGGCGGATTTCGCCTATCACGGCGTCCCTATCTGGGTCATTCTCAAGGATGTCCTACCCGTTCTGGTGATCGGCACCTTTATTTCCCTGATGTCCGCTCTGGGCGAAGAAATCGGCTGGCGGGGCTTCATGGTTCCGGCGCTGTATGAGAGGCTGGGACGAGACAAAACGCTGCTGATTTCCAGCCTGTTCTGGTGCTGCTGGCACCTGCCTTTGCTGATTGGCGGCGAATATATGCCCGGCACGCCCCTGTGGTATCAGCTGCCCGCTTTTGTGCTTTGCATTTTTCCGGTAGGCGTGATAGTGGGGCTGCTGACGCTGGAAAGCGGCAGTGTGTGGCCCGCGGCGTTCCTCCATGCAGCGCATAATAACTACGACCAGTCGGTGTTCCAAATCGTCACTGCAGGCGCCAGCAAAATGTACTTTGTCAGCGAGACCGGCGTTCTGACGATTCTCTGTGCCTGGGCGGTGGCTGCGATACTGTACATACGGGCAAAAAAACAAACCAATCATCTATAAAACGGACACATACACATACAAAAAGTGCCTATATACAGCCGGAATCCTCTTGTAGAATATAGGGTGTAAGCCGGGAATAAAATTAAATACGCAATGATACAAGGAGAAAAAATATGGAAAAGAAGACCGTTCATGAGATGATCTCCATCATTTTCAAGGCCGTGACCCTGGCCATGGGCGTTGCCGTTGCGGTACTGTCCTGCATAGGCAGCCTGGAACCGCAAACCGCCGTTCTCCTGCTTGGGATCGGCCTGGCCTGTGCGGGCGCCGCCATGCTGGCGAAATAGGGTGGAAAGAGAGAAAAAGCGGCCAGGAGGAGATAAAAATGCTGAAAATCGACCATTTGACGAAAGCATACGGCGAGAAAAAAGCCGTAGATGATTTAAACTTGCATATCAAGCCCGGCGAAATCTATGGCTTTATTGGCCATAACGGCGCGGGAAAAACCACTACATTGAAATCCGTTGCGGGGATTTTGCAGTTTGACCAAGGAGAGATTCTGATTGACGGCAAGTCCATCCGAACCGATCCTCTCGCCTGCAAACGGGAGATTGCCTATATCCCCGACAACCCCGATTTGTATGACTACATGAGCGGAATCAAATATCTGAATTTTATTGCGGATATTTTCGGCATCAGTGCCGCCGACCGGCAGGCGCGTATCCGTCAATACGCTGGCCTTTTCGAGTTGACCGAGGATCTGGCGCAGCCGATTGCCGCCTATTCCCACGGCATGAAGCAGAAGCTGGCGATTATTGCGGCGTGGCTGCACCGGCCGAAACTCATCATCATGGACGAACCCTTTGTGGGCCTTGACCCCAAGGCTTCCCACCAGCTCAAAGGCATGATGCGGGATGTCTGCGACGAAGGAGGCGCTATCTTCTTCTCCACCCATGTGCTTGAAGTGGCCGAGAAACTCTGCGACAAGGTAGCCATCATCAAAGGCGGAAAGCTGATTCGTTCCGGCGCCATGGAGGAAGTCAAGGGCGACGATTCTCTGGAGGAGGTATTCCTGGAACTGGAGGGAGAAGTATGCTGAATGTTCTTCTGAAAAAGCAGTTGACAGAGATTTTTCGCAGCTATTTTTATGATCCCAAAAAGAACCGCGCCCGTTCCAAAGCGGGAATCGTTGCCTATTTCATTTTGTTTGTGGTGATCATGGCCGGTTTTCTGGGTGGTATGTTTACCTTTCTTTCCCTGTCGATATGCGACGCGCTGGCGGCTGTGGGCATGGATTGGCTTTACTTTGCGCTGATGGGGCTGCTGGCCGTGTTGCTGGGCGCCTTCGGCAGCGTGTTCAACACCTATTCCAGCCTGTATCTGGCAAAAGACAACGATCTGATGCTGTCACTGCCCATCCCGGTGCGGGTACTCATGACCTCCCGGCTTTTGACCGTTTATCTCATGGGGCTTATGTATTCGCTGGCCGTGATAGGTCCGGCGATCATCGTCTACTGGCTCACAGTCGGCGTATCCGCGGGCGTGATTTTCGGATGCCTGCTGCTGGTACTGCTGATCTCCGTTTTTGTCCTGACGCTTTCCTGTGCGCTGGGCTGGGTGGTAGCAAAAATCAGCCTGAAACTTAAAAATAAGAGCTTCATCACCGCCGTCGTTTCTTTGCTCTTTATCGGCGGGTACTATTTTTTCTATTTCAAAGCCCAGACGCTGCTCCAGGACCTCCTCGCCAATGCCGCCGCCTACGGCGCAAAGATCAAGGGCGACGCCTATCCGCTGTATCTGTTCGGCAGAGTCGGCACCGGAGACACTGCCGCCATGCTGGCTGTTTCGGCAGTGGTTTTTGCGCTGTTTGCCATTGTTTGGGCGATGATTTCCCGCAGCTTTCTGAAAATAGCCACCTCCTCCGGCCATACGGCCAGGAGAGTTTATAAAGAAACCGCTGCGAAACAAAGAAGTATCTTTGGGGTGCTCCTGTCAAAGGAAATGGGACGTTTTACATCCAGTCCCACTTATATGCTGAATTGTGGGCTGGGGATTTTTTTATTGCCGGTCAGCGGTATCCTGCTCCTTTGGAAAGGCGGCGCTATTATCTCGACGCTGAATGAAGTATTCGGCGCGCGGGCAGGCTGTGTCCCGGTGTTGCTCTGCGCGGCGGTCTGTATGCTGGCATCTATGAACGATATGGCGGCGCCCTCTGTCTCGTTGGAGGGGAAAAGCCTCTGGATTGCCCAGTCTCTTCCGATAAAACCCTGGCAGGTGCTGCGGGCCAAGCTGGCCATGCATCTCCTTTTGACCGGAATTCCGGTTCTGTTCTGCCTTGCCTGCATGGCTGTCATCTATCCTTATTCTGCGGTTGATCTGTTTTTGACGGCTTTCGTTTTACTGTCCTATGTGCTGTTTTCCGCGCTGTTTGGCCTGTTTTTAGGGGTAACCACGGCGAACTTGACATGGACCAATGAGGTGACTCCGATCAAACAGAACGTCGGTGTCCTGTTTGCCATGCTGAGCGGCTTTGTCTGCTCCGTTGTGCTCTGTGCCGGATTCATGCTGCTGGGAGGATGGAAAATGGGATTTGCCGGATATATGGCTCTCTTCGGCGGGGTTACGCTGGCCTTGTGCGCTTTGCTCTGGCTTTGGCTGCGGAATAAGGGCTGCCGTCGCTTTGCTTCCCTGTAAAAATCAAAAGAGAGAAAGATAAGATGCCGTATTGCGTCTGTGTTGACCGGAGAAAAAGAAATATTGATCGCGCAATCCCCGCTGTTTCTTGCGGGGATTGCGCATGTCTGTTCTGCTCCCATCAGGAGGGCTTCACAGGCAGCCGTGTCAAAACCCGGATGCCTGCTGCTGGATATTGAAAGGATGAACGGAACCACTGATTTTAAGGAGGATTTTTACTGTGAACGAGTCATCTGTCAGCGCGAGAAACCTGGCAAAATCCTTTGGAAACCGCAAGGTGGTTGATGATTTGTTTTTCGATGTGCGGCCGGGCGAAGTTTTTGCGCTGCTGGGGCACAACGGAGCGGGCAAAAGCACTACCATCGATTTGATTCTGGGCTTGAAGATGCCGGACGGGGGAAGCGCGAGGATTTTGGGCATGAACGCCGCTCAAAACAGAAAAAGAGTGTACGAACGGGTGGGCGTGCAGCGATCACCGGAGGGAGAAATGCCGCGGATTCGGGTCTTACCTATCTGCAGAGCTCCTATGTAGCCCTGTCTACCGTGGGGATTTGTTGCAGCGCGTTTATGAGTATCCCCATTACCGTCGTAGAGCTGCGTTCCCAGGGAATCTTGCGGCGGATGTACTGCAGTCCCTGTTCCCCCGCGAGACTGCTGGCCTGTGATACCATTTGCAGCGGTGTGATCGCGGCACTGTCCACCCTGATTTTGACCGTCGCCGCGGTAGCGGTTTTCGGTTACCGGATGCCGGGCAATGTGTTTGCGTACATCGCCGTATGGCTGCTGACCATGATCTCCATGTTCTCCATCGGCCTCATGGTCGCCAGCCTGTGCCGGACAACAAAATCCATGAATGTGGCCACAAGCCTGCTTTATTTCCCTATGCTGCTGTTTTCCGGGGCCGCCATTCCGGCGGAGGTGTTCCCGGCCGGACTCAGGGCTGTTGCCGGGTGGATGCCCCTCGGTGTGGGAATCGATGTATTGAAATCCGTTTCTATGGGATGCTATGATAAAATCATCGTGCCGGTGATTGTCCTGGCCACCATTGCGGTGATTTGCGGCACCGTCGCTGTCAGAACATTCAGATGGGAGTGAGGTTATGCGGATGAAGCAAGAACATAAACCCTGCGAAGGGAAGGACAGCGGCACGCTTTATAAAATTGGTATGTTTGCGGCGATCAATCATGTGACGGTAAAGACGCTGCGCTTTTTATCTGTTATCCAGCAGCACGCCCAGGGTGCAGAGATCTATCGGAACTGCCGGACGGCTGTGGGCAAAACCTTGGAAAAAGATCGCATTTGCCTTTGAATCCTGCTGGTCGGGAAAATAAAAGACCGGCAAGAGCGAAAACCAACAAAAAAGCCACGACAATCTGTCGTGGCTTTTTGTTGGTGAACCACCGGGGATTCGAACCCCGGACCCTTTGATTAAAAGTCAAATGCTCTGCCAACTGAGCTAGTGGTTCATATTTTTTTTTAGCGCTTGTTTATTATAACAGGATTAGGTTTCCATGTCAACATAAAAATATCCTTTTCTTCCGTAATTTTTTTAAAAAAAGCTTTTTTTACAAAAAACCACAGAATCTATTTCGGAAAAAATCACATCTTTTGCAAAAACAGAGTCTTTTCGCGGGGAGTTTGTCAGAGTTAACGCAAAATTTCCAGCAATTGACGCAATCGGCGAATCTCATATGTACAGGAAATCGAAGCCGGTTTCTCTGCAGCCTGAGGGTTGTACCAGCAGCAATCCAGCCCGGCTTGGTTGGCGCCTAATATGTCAGAGGACAGGGAATCGCCGATCACCAGGGCCCGGTCAGGCGCGAAACCGGGGATGGCAGCGGCCACCGCGTCGAAATAGGCTTTTTGCGGCTTTTGGACCCCCATGTCTTCGGAGATGAAAAGATTTTGAAACAGAGGCGTCAGCGGGCAGACCGAAAAACGCCCGTGCTGTGTCAGGCTGGCGCCGTTGGTTATAATATACAATTTGTATTTTTTAAAAAGAACATTACAGACATCCGCGGCGTCTTCCAGCAAATCGGCATGACAGCTTAACTGCTGCATATAATAATGGTTCATTTGCGCCGGGTCATCCTGCCGGCCGAGCTGTTCACACAGCTGCTCAAATCGGCGGTGCAAAAGATAGGGGCGGTCGATTTCCCCGCAGTTGAATTGCTCCCATAGGGCAGCGTTGATTTGATGGTACAGGTGAACCGTCTTTGCGTCAGCGGGAATTTTGTAATGCCGAAGCGTGTCCCGCAGCGCTTTTTCCTCGCAGCGGTCAAAATCCAGTAATGTCCCATCTGCATCGAACAGCAGAAATTCGTAGCGTTTCAAAAGCACCAGCCTCCGTTTCGATTATCCCATCCGGCACTGGATTTGTCAACGGCGGCTCCCGGCAATCTTTCTAAAAAGCTGGTGTGGAACAGGAAAAATATTTCTGTTTGATCCAGTTGACAGTGGTATTTTATCATGCTATCATAGTAGCACACTAAATCGAAAGAGGAATTTATCTTGAATATTTATGATAAGATTACGCCGGAGGGAACACAGGATGTATTGTTTCAGGACTGCATTGTCCGGCAGGAGGTCCGGAACGCGATTCTGAGCCTGTTATACCGCCGGGGGTTCCGCCCGGTTATGACGCCGGCCATGGAATTTTACGATCTGTTTGGCGCGAACCGCTATTTCGCCCAGGAGAGCATGTATAAACTGGTCGACGCGCAGGGACGGATTCTGGTGCTGCGGCCTGATTCCACCATCCCCATCGCCAGGCTGACCGCGACCAAGCTGCAGAACGAAACCGACCCGGTACGTCTTTGCTATTGCCAGCCGGCATACCGGGCGAACCCTTCCCTGCGGGGCAGAATGGATGAGGTGTTTCAATGCGGCGCGGAATTGATAGGCGCCGCCGGCGCAAAAGCCGATCTGGAGATGCTGCGGACGGCGGAAGATTGTTTACAAGCATGCGGCGCCCAGCCGTTTACGCTGGAAATCGGCCATATCGGGTTGTTTAAAGCGCTGATGGACGAATTGGATGCGCCGGGGGCGCAAAAAGAAGAAATGCGGCAGCTGATCGAGGCGAAGAATTACGCTGCGTTGGGAGACCTTTTGGATGCGCTACCGGCTTCGCCCGCTGCCGATCTGCTCAGGAAACTGCCGCGGTTGTTCGGCGGAGCGGAGGTTTTTTCCCAGGCGGAGAGGCTTTCCCCAAGCCCCGCATTCCAGGCAGCGCTGGCAGAACTGGAGCGGCTGTACCTCCATTTGACCCAGGGAGATACAAAGGCGCAGGTCCTGGTGGATCTGGGACTGGTCAATCAGGCGGAGTATTACACGGGAGTGGTGTTTCGGGGATATTTGCCTGGAGTTGGCCAGCCGGTGCTGTCCGGCGGACGGTACGACCGGCTGCTGGACGATTTTGGGCTGCGCAAACCGGCTATCGGCTTTGCAATCCACCTGGATGCCGTTGCCGGATATCTGCAGCAGACCAGTCCGCGCGCGCCTCTGACCCCAGAGGTACTGGTTTATTGGGAGCCGCAGCAAAGTGTTCAGGGATTTGCCCTGCTGCGTCGGCTGTGCGAGGAGGGAACGGTCTGCGAAAGCAGCTTGGCCGATTCCCGGGAGGAAGCAGCCGCTTATGCAAAAGCCAAAGGGATTCCGTGGCTGTATGTGGCCGGGAGCGAATGGGAAAAGATCGAGATTGGAAAGGAAGCGGAAGAATGAACAAGCCCTTGCGGATCGCCTTGACCAAAGGGCGGCTGGAAAAGGAAACGGTTGCGCTGATGGAGCGCGCGGGCCTGGATTGCCGGAGCCTGCACGACAAAGGCCGGCGGCTGATCCTTCCCCTGCCGGAGATTCACGCGGAAGCGGTACTGGCCAAAGCGGCGGACGTGATCACCTATGTGGAGAGCGGCGTCTGCGATATAGGCGTCGTAGGAAAGGACACGATTCTGGAAAACGCCAGCAGCCTGTATGAGCTTTTGGACCTGGGCTTTGGGCGGTGCCGGTTTGCTTTGGCCGTCAAGCGGGGCGAGGATTTTTTTGCGGGCTACGGCCATAAAACCATCGCTACCAAGTATCCGAAAATTGCCCGCAGCTATTTTGAAAAGCAATCGATGGATGTGTCGGTCGTCAAAATAGAGGGATCGGTGGAACTGGCGCCCCTGTTGGGATTGGCGGACGGCATCGTGGACATTGTGGAGACCGGCGAGACCTTGCGGGAAAACGGCCTGGAGGTCTCCCGCTGGATCTGCGATATTTCCGCCCGGCTGGTGGTGAATATCGCCAGCTTAAAACTGCGCAAAGAAGAAATCGAGTCGCTGGTTGCCCGATTGGAGCAGGGGCTGAACCGGACGGAATAAAGGAGGAAATGAGCATGCTTTCTATCATAAGGGCAGACGGTACCGCTGAACAGCAGGCGCTGACGCAACTTCGCTCCCGCAGCGGCGAGGTGGACCGGGAAGTAACTGCTGTTGTCACGAAAATCATTGCAGATGTACGGCAGGACAAAGACGAGGCGTTGAAGCGGTATGCGCAGAAGTTTGACAGCGCCGCTCCTCAAAAATTGGAAGTATCTCGGGAGGAAATCCAAAAGGCGCTTCTCGCCGCCGATGACGATTTTGTCCGCGCGCTGCGCCGGGCAAAAGAGAACATCGCCGCTTTCCATGAGCGGCAAAAGCAGCAAAGCTTTTTGGATGCCCAGCCCAACGGCGTGATTTTGGGTCAGCGGGTCCGGGGGCTACACCGGGTGGGCCTTTATGTCCCCGGTGGTACGGCGGCTTACCCTTCTTCGGTTCTGATGAACGCGGTGCCTGCCAAAATCGCCGGCGTAGGGGAACTGATCATGGTGACGCCGCCGGGTAAAAACGGTGAAGCCAACCCGGATATCCTGGCCGCCGCGGCGATTGCGGGGGTGGACCGGGTCTTTTTGACCGGTGGGGCCCAGGCGATTGCGGCGTTGGCTTATGGGACCGAGAGCATCCCCAAAGTGGATAAAATCGTAGGACCGGGAAATATCTATGTGGCCACCGCCAAGAAGCTTTTGTATGGCCAGGTGGATATCGATATGATCGCCGGACCCAGCGAGATTTTGGTAGTCGCGGATGAGACGGCGGATCCGTCTTATCTGGCGGCGGACCTGATGAGCCAGGCGGAACACGACCGGCTGGCGTCGGCCATTCTGCTTTGCACCGATGAAGACGTGGCCCGCAGAACGATTGAGGAAATTGAGCGTCAGGCACAGTCTCTTTCCCGGCGGGATATTATTTTGGAATCGCTGGAGAATTTTGGAGCGGTCATCGTCTGCCGGGACTTTGAGCAGATGGTATCACTCGCCAATGAGATTGCCCCGGAACATCTGGAGGTCATGACCCAAAAGCCGCTGGAGTCCGTCGGGCGTTTTGACAACGCGGGATCGGTATTTTTAGGTCGGTTTTCCCCGGAGCCTTTGGGCGATTATTTCGCAGGTCCCAATCATGTGCTGCCGACCAGCGGTACAGCCCGTTTTTTCTCTCCGTTGTCGGTAGACAGTTTTGTCAAGCGCTCCAGTTTTATTTACTACACCGAAGACGCTTTGCGTGACGCTGCGAAAGATATTGTGACCATCGCGGAAAAAGAGGGATTGACTGCCCACGCCAACGCGATTACAGTGAGGTTTTGACCATGGCTTATACTTTATGCGAAAAAGTACGAGATCTGACCCCGTATCAGCCGGTGGAAGGGGTGTTCCCCATCCGGCTGGACGCAAATGAGAGCTGCTTTGACCTGAATCGCGCGGACAGCTTTTTGCCAGAAGCTAAGCCTCTGCGGGAGCGGGCGATGCAGCGAGTGCAGGAAAATCTTGCCGCGGCAGCCTATAACCGGTATCCGGACCCGTTCTGTACCGGGGTGCGGCAGGCGTTCGCCGTGCGGTTTGGCGTATCGCCAAAGCAGGTGACGGCGGGAAACGGGTCGGACGAGCTGATCTCGCTGATTTGCGGGTGCCTGTTGGAAAAAGGCGACCGGCTGGTTACGGCGGAACCGGATTTTTCCATGTACCGGTTTTACGGTTCCCTTTACGAACTGGAAAACCGGCCCTGGCAAAAGCCGGAGGATCTTGTCATCGACCCCGCCGCACTGGCGGCATACGCCAAATCGCAAAACGCCGGCGCGCTGATTTTTTCCAACCCCTGCAACCCCACTTCCCTTACCCTGCCGAAAAAGCAGGTGCAGGCATTGATCGAGGCGCTTCCCGATACCCTTGTGATAGTGGACGAGGCCTATATGGAATTTTCCCGCGACGAGTCGGTGTTGGGACTTGTGGGACAGTATGACAATCTGATCGTGTTGAAGACCTGTTCCAAGGCGCTGGGCCTGGCGGGGATCCGCTTGGGATTCGCGGTGGCGGGAGAGACCATTACCCGGGCGCTGCAAGCGGTCAAATCACCGTATAACGTCAACAGCCTGACCCAGGCGGTGGGAAAAGCGGTGCTGGAGAGCGGCGATTTGTGCGATTTCTGCACGAAAGCGCTGATTGCTTCCCGTGATTCCCTGTACAAAGATCTGGAGCAGTTCCTGTCGGGAAAAAAGCAGATTGAAAAAATCTGGCCCAGCCAGACCAACTTTATTTTTGTGAAAACCCCTCAGGCGGACGAAATTGACCGTTCCCTGAGAGAAGAAGGGATCGCCATCCGAAAAATGGACGGCTATCTGCGGCTGACTGCTGGACTCGAATCGGAAAATCAGGCGCTGCTGCAGGCGCTTCGAAAGGCGGTGCGATAAACGATGAGACAAGCGGAAATCTCCCGGACGACGAAAGAAACCGACATTTTGGTCCGATTGGATCTGGACGGCGGCAAAACCGCGGAAATTGATACCGGCATCGGATTTTTTGACCATATGCTCACCGCGCTGGCGGTCCATTCCGGCATGGATTTGACCGTCCGGGCAAAGGGAGACCTGGAGGTGGACTGCCATCACACGGTGGAGGATGTAGGCATCGTGTTGGGAAAAGCGCTTGCCCAGGCGTTGGGTGATAAAGGCGGTATTGCCCGGTACGGCAGCGCCCACATCCCGATGGATGAGGCGCTGGCTTTTTCGGTACTGGATATCAGCGGGCGGCCGTATCTGGTGTTTTCGGCCCCGCTAAAAAACGAGCGGGTAGGAGCGTTTGACACCTGTATGACCGAGGAGTTTTTCCGGGCCCTGTGTATGAACGCGGGCATCACTCTGCACCTTCAGGTGCTTTACGGAGCCAATGACCATCATATGATCGAGGCGGCGTTCAAGGCGTTCGCCCACAGTTTGCGCCAGGCGGCAGCGCCGATGGAAAAAGGAAAAATTTTATCCTCCAAAGGGATTTTATAAAGGAGAAAAAGTATGATCGCGGTTGTGGATTACGGGGCGGGCAACCTGTTCAGCGTTGCCAACGCGCTGGAGCATTTGGCGATTCCCTATCAGATTACTCAGGATCCGGGAGCGCTTGCCGCATCAGACGGTATTTTGCTGCCGGGCGTAGGGGCTTTTCCCGATGCGATGGAAATGCTGCAAAAACGCCAGCTTGTTGAGATTTTGCGGAAAATGGCAAAAGAAAAGCCGTTTTTGGGCGTTTGCCTGGGGATGCAGGTGCTGTTTTCCCAGGGAGAAGAATTTCGCCTGACCGACGGGTTGGACCTTTTGCCCGGAAGGGTGGAAAAACTGAAGGCGCCGGGGCTTAAAATCCCCCATATGGGCTGGAACCGGCTGGAATTGGCGCGGGATGATTGTCTGCTGACCCGGGGCCTGCCGCAGGACGCGTATGTTTATTTTGTTCATTCTTACGCCGCAGTTCCCAGGCAGGAGAACCTGGTTGCATGGGCGGAATACGGCGGGCAGGTCCCCGCGCTGGTCTGGGATGGGGCTTGTTGCTACGGCGCCCAGTTCCACCCGGAAAAAAGCGGGGAAACCGGGCTGATGATCTTACGAAATTTTGCAGATCTTTGCCAGGATGCGGCACGGCGCAAAAAGGAATAAGGGGGATTTTATCATGATACTGCTTCCCGCTATCGATTTGTTGGGCGGACAGTGCGTCCGCCTGCAGCGAGGCGATTTCGGCACCGCTCATCAGGTGGCAAAAGATCCGCTGGAAACCGCACGCGGTTTTCAAAAGGACGGCGCGGCCTGGATCCATCTGGTGGATCTGGACGGGGCAAAGGTCGGCGGTACGCCGAACCGGGAGACGATTTTGCGTATTGCCCGGGAAACTTCCCTGCGGGTTGAAGCCGGCGGCGGAATCCGGGATATGGATACCATTGCGTTTTATTTGGAAAACGGCGTATCCCGGGTGATATTGGGATCGGCGGCCTTGGAAAACCCACAGCTTGTTCAGGACGCAGTGAAAAACTATGGGGATCGCGTGGCTGTGGGAATCGACGCGAAAAACGGCAAGGTTTCCGCCCGCGGCTGGCTGGCTGATTCGGATATGGACTATTTAGATCTTGCCGTCCGTATGGAGGCAGCAGGGGTATCCTGGATGATTTTCACTGATATTGCCAAAGACGGGATGCTGGAGGGGCCGAATCTTTCACAGCTTTCCCGGCTGCGGGAACGCGTTTCCTGCGGGATCGTGGCCAGCGGCGGAATTTGCTCGCTGGAGGATTTGAAGGCATTGAAGGCCATCCATGTGGAGGCGTCCATTTTAGGCAAGGCTCTGTACACCGGCGCGGTCGACCTGGCGGAAGCCATCCGCTGGGCAGGACCGCAGGATGGCGGCTCAAACAACTGAACGGAGGATACGGCAGATGCTGGCAAAACGGATCATTCCCTGCCTGGACGTGCGAAACGGAATGGTAGTAAAGGGAATCAACTTTGAGGGAATCAAAGAGGTGGGCGACCCGGTGGAATGTGCGGTGGCCTATGACCGGCAGGGAGCGGATGAGATCTGCTTTTTGGACATTACCGCGACCCACGAGGGGCGCAAAACCATGGCTGACGTTGTTCGAAGGACCGCCAAGAAGGTTTTTGTGCCGTTGACGGTTGGCGGCGGCGTCCGCACGGTAGAAGATTACCGCGATATTCTGCGGGCCGGAGCGGATAAGGTATCGGTGAATTCGGCGGCGATCCGAGATCCGGAACTGATCCGGCAGGTAGCGGCCAAATTCGGCAGCCAGTGCGTGGTGGTGGCGGTGGACGCAAAACGCCGGCCCGACGGCGGATGGGGCGTGTTTATCAATGGCGGCCGCATCGACACCGGCTTGGATGTATTGGAGTGGGTTTGCCGCTGCGAACAGCTGGGCGCTGGAGAGATCTTGCTGACCTCCATGGATGCGGACGGCACCAAACAGGGATTTGACCTGCCCTTGACCGACGCGGTGTGCCGGGCGGTAAAGATCCCGGTCATTGCTTCCGGCGGATGCGGCAAATTATCGGATTTTTCCGAAGTGTTTGAAAAAACCGGCGCCGACGCGGCGCTGGCTGCCAGCCTGTTCCATTATCGGGAGCTGACGGTAGGACAGGTGAAGGACCATCTGCAAAAATCCGGGATCCCGGTGAGAAAATAGGGAGGAAAACGCATGGAGCTGGGTCAATTTTTCAAAAAAGGGGATTTGATTCCCGCCATTGTGCAGGAGAAGTCTACCGGCCAGGTGCTGATGCTGGCCTATATGAACCGGGAAAGTCTGGAAAAAACGCTCGCGACAGGTTACACCTGGTTTTACAGCCGGTCACGCAAAGCGCTTTGGAACAAAGGAGAGACATCCGGCCATCGGCAAAAGGTGCTGGAAATGTATTACGACTGCGATGCGGATACCATTCTGGCCGTGGTGGAACAGACAGGGCCTGCCTGCCACACGGGAGCGCACAGCTGTTTTTACCGGGCGTTTCCGGGGTATGAAAAATAAAAGGAGAGAAAAACATGGAACAAAATCCATTGCAAAGCTTATATCAGGTCGTGCAGGACCGACAAAAAAATCCGGCAGAAGGTTCTTATACCTGCTATTTGTTTTCCCAGGGGCTGGATAAGATTTTAAAAAAATGCGGTGAGGAATGCGCCGAAACCATCATCGCCGCCAAAAACGGCGTTCGGGTCGATACGGAAAATGAGATTTGCGATTTGTTGTACCATTTGACAGTGCTGATGGTGCAGCAGCAAATTCCGCTGGAGGACATCTTTGCGATTTTGGAAGAACGCAGCCAAAAAATCGGAAATCTGAAAAAACAGCACCAGTCGGACCATAACAGCTGAAGATGAAAAAAGACGGCGCTTATTTTTGTCATCTGCTTTTTGTACAATAAAACCGACGCATGTGTTATTTGATGCCAGGCTTTTGTTTTTCGCAAGTGGGCGGCTGCTTTGTCATCGCGGCTGTCCGCTTGTTTTTTCATGCCGTTTTGCGCCAATTTGCGGCTTGGCTGTGAAAGCATGAAATCTTTGTCCCGGGCCGGTGAAGCCGTGTAAGCGCAGAGTGCTTTCACCGAATTTTCGATGCCAGGCAGGCGGGTGTTTTGGGATGGTTGCATCTTTGACTGTTTTATGGCATGATAGTAACACTGCCCTTTGCGGGCAATCGCTGCTTTGCCGAAAGCCGGAATGCCTTTCGACGGCGGAAATAAAACAAAAAAGGTGGAGCATATGGAAAAGACGAACCGTGGTTCCTTTAGTGGAAAGCTGGGCTTTGTCCTTGCGGCGGCAGGTTCAGCGGTGGGACAGGGGAATATTTGGCGGTAACGCTGGGCTTTGCCCTGATGACAGCGGAAATCGCGATCGGTCGCAAAACGGGCCTTTCAGCGATCAGCGCTTACGGCGCGCTGAACCGCAAATTCTCCTTTCTCGGCACGCTGACGGCGGTGATCCCGGTGATGATCCTGCCTTATTATTCGGTAATTGGCGGATGGGTGTTAAAATATCTGGCTGTTTTTGTATCCGGCAGCGGGTCTGCCGCGGCGCAGGATGGCTATTTTCTGGGATATGTAGCGCAGCCCTATCAGCCGATGCTGTGGTTTTTGCTGTTCATCGGAATCACGTTTGCCGTGGTTTTGTTTGGCGTGGAAAAGGGAATCGAAAAATGCAGCAAGATCATGATGCCCTTTTTGGTGCTGCTGTCTATTGTTGTGGCGATTTTTGTAGTCTGCCAGCCCGGCGCCATGGAGGGGGTGGCCTATTACCTGAAACCGGATTTTTCAAAGTTCACGCCAATGACGGTGCTGGCCGCCATGGGACAGCTGTTTTATTCCATGTCGCTGGCGATGGGGATTATGGTCACCTATGGCTCTTATATGAAAAAAGAGGTGAATTTGGATCATGCGGTCCGGCAAATTGAGATTTTTGATACCGGTATCGCGTTCGTTTCCGGATTGATGATCGTTCCGGCCGTATACCTCTTTTCCGGCGGAGATGAATCTGCGATGAAAGCCGGATCGGGACTGATGTTTATCACCTTGCCGAAAGTGTTCGCCGGCATGCCGCTTGGAACGGTGATCGGTGCGGTCTTTTTCCTGCTGGTGCTGTTTGCGGCGCTGACTTCCTCCATTTCGCTGATGGAAACGGTGGTATCCATCATTCGGGACAAAACCAGCCTGTCGCGGCGCAAAGCGGCGCTT
>DFDW01000030.1:39642-56801 GCA_002369315.1 Ruminococcaceae bacterium UBA3818
CGCTGGGATTTGGACTCTGGTCCGGGATCCGTCCGCTGGGCATGTCCATTTTGGACTTTTTCGACTTTGTCAGCAATTCCGTTTTAATGCCGCTCGTCGCTTTTTTGACCTGTATTTTTGTCGTTTGGTTTGTAGGGCTGCAGAGCATTGTGGATGAAGTAAAGTTATCTTCCCGGTTTAAACAGGAGAAGATGTTTTGTGTCATGATCCGGTATATCGCGCCGGTCTGCATCATACTGATTCTGGTAAGCTCCGTGCTCAACAGCCTCGGCGTGATCAAAATCTGAGAATTGCGTGAATCAAAAGAAAAAAGCCTTGCTTTTTATCACAAAAGCAAGGCTTTTTGTTTGGAAAACAGCGTTACCGTGCGGCCGGCAGAATTTCCCGCAGACAGGAAATGAAAGCGGCGTTTTGCGCTTTGTTCCCAACAGAGACCCGGGACAGCGCAAACGCGCCGATGAGGATATTCCGTTTGGCGCATTCGGCTTGCAGGTCCTGCGGATCCATATGCGCGTCGAAATACAAAAAACTCGTCTGGGAAGGATAGACTTTGCACCCCAGCTGTTCCAGCTCCCGGGTCAGATAGTCCCGCCCATTCTTTACCATTTGGTAGGAGCGGGAGAGAAAATCGCGGTCACCCAGCGAGGCAATTGCCCCGGCGATCGCCACGGTACTGGTGTTGAACGCGCCGGGAGAGCGCATTAAATCGTCAATGATTTCAGGACAGGCCAGGCCGTAGCCCACACGGATGCCCGCCATGCCGTGAATTTTGGAAAAGGTTTTCAGCACAAGAACATGATATCCCTCTAAGATCAGCGGTACCGCCGAGTGAACGTCCGGGTCGTCCGCATATTCGATATACGCTTCGTCGACCATGATTAAAATTTCTTTCGGCACCTTTTTAACAAAAGCGGCCAGCTGATCCGCGCCTACTGCCGTTCCGGTGGGGTTGTTGGGGTTGCAGATGACGATAATCTTCGTGCGGTCGGTGATGGCTTGATACAATCCGTCCAGGTCGTAACGCATCTCTTTTGTCAGCGGTACTTCTACCGGGACGGCGCCGTTGGCCGTTGCCATATCCCAGTAAGCGCCGAAGGTCGGCGAGCAGTATAAAACCTCGTCCCCTTCCTCCAGGTAAACGGCGCCGATGGCATCAATCACCGCGCTGGAGCCGCCTGCGGTAAATACATTGTCCCGGGTCAGACCGTATACCTCCCCGATTCGGTCTTTCAGTGCCACGGCGTAGAAATCCGGATAATAGTTGCTTTTTTCCAAAGCAGCTGCCATGGCCGCCTTGGCTTTTTCGGACATACCAAGCTGGTTTTCATTCCAGCACATCCGGATGACGGGATCGCAGGTGGCGGAGCTTTTCCGCTGGCCGCGGGGCGTAAAGGCCATTTTTTCCATTGTGTGGCGGATTTTCGGAACGGACATGCAGATTCCTCCTAAATGATAAAATACGAAATGTATTATTGTATACAATTTATATCTGATTCTATCACGCTTCTCCGCAAATGTCCAGACCTGCGGAAACTTTTTCTTTGTCTGACCGGTTTTATCCCCCAAAAACGGCAGCAGATTAAAAAAGGCGCGCAGTTTTTTGGCCCCGAATAGAAAGCAGGGAGGAAGACGTCTTCCTCCCTGCTTTCTATTTTTTGCCGTCCAACAGGCGCCGCCCCATTAAAACCCCCATGACAGAGGCCATCATCAATCCTCGGGTCCAACCGCTGGAATCTCCCAGGCAGTGAAGCCCTTGGATGCTGGTGCCAAAATCCCGGTCCATTTTGACCCGGTTACTGTAAAACTTCAGTTCCGGTGAATACAGCAGTGTTTCCGCCGAGGCAAATCCCGGCACGACGTGGTCCACCGCCTGAATGAAGCCAATGATATTGATCATGGCCCGGTAGGGCATGGCGGCGGTGATATCCCCTGCTACCGCATCCGGCAGGGTGGGTCGCACATTGGAACGAGTCAGTTCTTTCTGCCAGGTGCGCTTGCCGTCCAGAATATCGCCAAACCGCTGGACCAGAATATGACCATCCCCGAGCATATTGGTCAGTTCCCCGACCTTCTGGGCATATGCGATAGGCTGGTTAAACGGTTCCGTAAAGTTGTGGGAGCATAAAATCGCTAGATTGGTGTTGCTGGATTTCTGCGATTTGTAGGAGTGGCCGTTGACCACTGCGAGGTCGTTGTCGTAATTCTCCTGGCTGACAAAGCCGCCGGGGTTTTGGCAGAAAGTGCGGACTTTATTTTTGAACGGCTGGGGATAGCCAATCAATTTGGATTCGTACAGGACGTTGTTGACGTCCTCCAGAATTTCGTTTCGGACTTCCACCCGCACACCGATATCGACCGTCCCAGGTTCATGGGAAATGCCGTGCTCAGCGCAGAGTTTTTCCAGCCAGTCAGCACCCCGCCGCCCGGTGGCAATTACCGTAGTGTCAGCAGAAATTTCCATGGACTTGGATGGATCGGCAGCCTTGTTCAGTACAACACCCCGGCAGATTTTCCCGTCCAGCACCACATCGGCGCAGTTCCATCCAAACAGAATTTCCACTCCGTTGGCCAGAAGATACTCCTGAATCGCCAGATAAATCTCCTGGGCTTTTTCGGTTCCCAGGTGGCGGATCGGGCAGTCCACCAGCCTGAGCCCCGCCTGAATGGCGCGGGATCGGATCTGCTTTACCTTATCCGATGCGCCGACCCCCTCAACATGGCTGTCAGCCCCAAATTCCAGATAGATGCCGTCGGTATATTCAATGGTTTTTTGGGCCAATTCTTCTCCGATCAGCTCCGGCAGATCTCCGCCTACTTCACAGCTTAAGGAAAGCTTGCCGTCGGAAAAAGCGCCGGCACCGGAGAAGCCGGTGGTGATATGGCAGTACGGCCTGCAGTTTACACACTGCCCGGTTATATTTTTGGGACAGCGGCGCTTTTGCATCGGGTTTCCCTTTTCCACCATCACGATTTTTTTGCGGCTATTTCCTCTTACCAGCTCCAGCGCGGTAAAAATCCCGGCAGGACCTGCTCCGATAATTACGATATCACATTTCATTTTGGCGTCGCCTCCGTTTTTGGAAAACAGGTGTTTTTTGCGGGCGCGGCAGGATGGATTTTTATTTTTGCGCAGCAAAAAACCAGCATGCGGAAAAAACATGCACCTCTCCCTTTTTTGAGGGATTCGCATATAGTCAACTATTTCCGGTAGCTGGTAGAAACATTCATCCAATTATGAATTTATATCGTGCAAATCCAACAAATTATATTATCGGAAACAATTTTGTTTGTCAAGGAGTTTTTATATCACACGGATCTTGTTTTCTTAAAAAAATCATGCATTTTTTTCGATGATTTCCTGGTATTTTTGACAGGTTGCCAAAGATCTGAAAAATTGTGACGAATTAAGGGTTTCCGCCTTGTTTTTCGTGGGAAAAGCCCTTACACTATTGGGCATATGGTGATAGGAGAGAATTGCTTTCATGAGAAAAGGTTTGAAATATATGGCGTCGGCGTTTTCCGCCGGCGGGCTTCTGCTCATTCTTTACGCGATGAAGGGGCTGTTCCCTTTTGGCGAATTCACCGTTTCCTGGTGCGATATGAACCAGCAGGTGGTTCCGCTTTTGTGTGAGTTTAAGGATATTCTGGAGGGAAAAGAAAGCCTTTTCCTCAATCTGCAAAACGCGGGCGGCATGAATTTCTGGGGGGTTTTCCTGTTTTTCCTTTCCAGTCCGTTTACTTTTCTGGTTGCGTTTGTGGAAAAATGGCAGATGATGCGGTTTGCCAATCTCCTGGTGCTTTTAAAAGTGATGCTCTGCGCTGGATGCGCGTCGGTGTTTTTTGACCGTTCCTTTCCCAAACTGCGGCCGGTGTTTGCCGTTATGCTGTCGGTCAGCTATGGGCTTTGCGGGTATACCATGCTATTTTATCAAAACATGGTCTGGCTGGATATGATGTACCTGTTCCCTCTTTTTTTACTGACCCTGCAGCGCCTGGCACAGACCGGTTCTATCGTACCATACGCATTTTGCCTCGCGGCGATGATCGTTGTCAATTTCTATTTAGGATACATGCTGGTTTTGTTTCTGATTTTGGCGGCCGGTACCTGGATTTTATTTTTCTCCCCGCGGGAAATTCGGGGCCAGAGGACCGTCCAGCTGGCGGCCGGCACCCTGGGAGCGGCTCTGCTTTCCGCGGTGGCCTGGCTGCCGTCCCTTTTACAGTACCTGAACTCCGCCCGGGGCGGCAGCCTGCTTCAAAGCCTTAGCAGCGGCAATTTTATCGCCCCGTTATCCACCATCGGGATGCTGCTGCTGTGCACCGCCGTAATCCTCCCCTCGTTTTTGTTTCAGGCGCTGCGCTGCGCCCGCGGGGAAATGACAGATCCCTGGGAAACCTATACGCTGCTCCTTTTTGTTTTCATGCTCATTCCCGTCATCGTGGAGCCGATCAATAAAATTTGGCACACCGGAAGCTATCAGGCTTTCCCCGGCCGGTATGGGTACATTCTGGTCCTGTTGGGGCTTTGCCTGGCGGCCTGGATTTTGCAGCGGCCGGGGCGGCCACTGTGCTGCCGGTCTTCCGCTTTATGGGCATCCGTGTTGTTCTTATTGTTGGGCGCTGTGATTTTCGCTGCGTTTTTCCTCTGGAATCATTACCCCAAAACTCTCACGACATACACCCGAACGCTTTGGGGGAACGATCAGTCCCTTCGCATCTTTTTGATTTTTTTCCTGTTGTCGGCAGGATGCTGTGGGTTGGGCCTGTTTTTATACCGGCACCGCCTGCTCAGCCGGCGCTTGCTGGCGGTTTGCCTGTGTGTTCTGACCGCGGCGGAATCCCTTTTTTACGGGACCTGCTTTTTCGCCGCCAAATCAGATCAGAATTTTGTCAATGTCATCCGTCTGGAGGACCGGATCGATGACGACAGTTTTTACCGGGTCAAGAACAACGAAAAAAATTACGACGTCAATCTGACGGGAGCCATAGGATACAACACCCTGAACCATTATACTTCTTTGACCGGAGAAGACTATATGCACGGAATTCGGAAACTGGGCTATTCTTCCTATTGGATGGAGGTCAGCTCAGTGGGCGGAACGCTGCTGAGCGACGCGCTGCTCAACCATAAATACACCATTTACCGGCAGGCCCCGCTGGAAGGAAATACGGTTTATTCGGATGGGGAATATTCGATCCGGCAAAATGATTTTGTCCTTGGGCTGGGCGTCGTCACCGGCGCGGATCTGGCGAAAGAGGAAGAATTGGAGCTGACCGCCCGCCCGTATGCCGGCGAGCACCTGCTGCGCACGCTGGCTCAAAGCGGACAGTCCATTGTGAGGGAGCATGCGCCGACCGATCTGTATAATCTGTCTTTGACAAGGAACGGCGCATATTACAACCTGTCCCGGGAGGGCGGCGGCGACTCCATGATAGAGTATCAGATCCCTGCGGCGGATGAGACCCGCACCTATTATTTCGACTGCTTTGACTCGCTGCAAAACAATCTCAACGAGCCATATTACAAAGCCTTTTCCATTTATGTGGACGGCGAACTGGTTTGCAAAGAATATCCGACCCAAAGCAATAACGGCATATTCGAGCTGGCCGTGTGCGCCAATCAGCCGGTGCGTATTACGGTAACAGTCCACAAAGACGTGTCAGTCCGGTCGCTGGGCGTGTTCAGCGTTTCACATGAATCGCTGTCCCAAACGCTCGCGTCGATGCGCTCTGCCCAGCTGGAAACCGGGCGGGATACCGTATCCGGGACAGCTACGGCACAGGCGGATGGAGAATATCTGTTTTTGTCTCTGCCCTATGATAAAGGCTACACCGCAACGGTAAACGGACAAACCGTTCCCATCCAGCGCGTGTTTGACGCCTGGATGGCGATCCCGCTGACGGAGGGGGAAAACGCTATCACTCTTCGCTACCGACCGCAGGGTTTTGCCGCCGGGGCGGCGATGGGCGCGGCGGGAATCGTATTTACGCTGGCCGCCGGATGGTTCCTTTCCTGGAAAGGGCGGTGGATCCGGCCGCTGGAAAAACCGGCGCATGTCCTGCTTTTCTGCCTGACAGTCGGTGTTTTTACCGTTATTTATCTGATGCCGCCGGCCGTATATATTGTTTCCAGGCTCATTTCCGGATAAAAAAGGCCCCGTTTTATGACCACAAAGATAAAAAGGTTTCTGTTCTTTTATTGTTTTGAGCTTCTTCTTTTTCCTCAACTGCCGCTTCATTTTCCCTCCAAAATGTGCTATGATAACGCGGAAGAATTTTTCCGGGAAAGAGGTGTCTGAATGGAAAGCCCTGCGTACTGCGGATATTTCTGTGACGGCTGCCCGGTCTATCAGGCAGGCACCCATGCGGACGAGGCTGCGAAAGAGGCGCTCGCCCGGCGTTATACCACCTTTGCGCAGCCCCTTTCGGCTGAGGATATTTTCTGTGAGGGGTGCAAAGCGCAGCCGGATCGTCTGGCAGTATTCTGCCGGGGATGCGTGATTCGGGCATGCGCCGTAAAAAAGGGGCTGCCTCATTGCGGCGCCTGCGAATCATACCCCTGCGATTATCTGAAAAAGCATATCCCGCCGGACAGCGCCAGCAGAATTTGGCTGGACCAGCACCGGGAAAAGCCGTGAGAAAACAAAGAAAAAAGGAGGAGTTCCATGGTGTCTGATGCCAGAAATCTCATAAAAGCGCAGATTACCAAAAAAGGAGAGGCCCATCTGCGGGAAGGGCACCCCTGGGTGTACGATACAGAGGTCGTTTCGCTGGATGCTCCCTGCGAGGACGGCAGCCTGGTGGAAGTGACCAGCCCAAAAGGACGGTACCTTGGCGCGGGGTTCTATAACAGCCACTCCAAAATCCGCATCCGCGTGATCTCCACCAATGCCAACGACCGCTTCGACCGGGACTTTTTCCGTCGACGGCTGCAGCACGCCTGGGAGTATCGCAAAACAGTCATGGGTGAGGATATCGGCTGCTGCCGCCTGATTTTTGGCGAAGCGGACCTGTTCCCCGGCCTTACCGTGGACCGGTTTGGAGACATTTTGGTGACGCAAACCTTGTCGTTGGGGATGGAAAAGCAAAAGCCGGTGCTGTTTGAAGAGCTTTACCGCCTGCTGACAGAGGACGGCCAGACGATCCGGGGGATTTACGAACGAAACGATGTGGCCATCCGGAAACTGGAGGGAATGGAGGAAAACAAGGGCTTTTTCCCGTTGGAAGGGCTCCCGGTTCCGGACAGCACCGAAACGCAAATCACCGAAAACGGGATCCGGTATACGGTGGACTTTGAAAACGGCCAAAAAACCGGGTTCTTTCTGGATCAGAAATACAACCGCCGGGCGGCGGCCGCTCTGGCCCCGGGAAAGCGGGTGCTGGATTGCTTTACCCACACCGGTTCTTTTGCGCTCAATGCGGCAAAGGCCGGGGCCGCGCATGTACACGCGGTGGACATTTCCAAAGAGGCGGTGGAAATGGCCCGGCACAATGCCCGCATGAATGGGCTGGAGGCGAATATGAGTTTTGAAACGGCCAATGTATTCGACCTGCTTCCCTCTTTGTCCGGGCATCCTTACGACTATATTATTCTGGACCCGCCGGCTTTTACCAAGTCCCATCAGACAGTGGACGCGGCGATGCGGGGCTATAAGGAGATCAATCTGCGGGCGATGAAGCTTTTGCCCCGCGGCGGGTATCTGGCTACCTGTTCCTGCTCCCACTTTATGACCGAGGAACTTTTCTGCAAGATGCTGAGGGCCGCGGCGTTCGACGCAAAAGTTTCTCTGCGGCAGATCGAGGCGCGCCAGCAGGCCCCGGACCATCCGATTTTGTGGAACGTACCGGAAACCAATTATCTGAAATTTTACCTGTTCCAGGTGGTATAGCGAAAAAACGGGGCTTTGTCCCCGTTTTTTGCTTACACGGGGCGATAAATATGGTACAATGGAAAAAACGACGGGAGGGATTTTATGGCGGTTATTCGGATGAACCTGCTTTCCAAAAGCCTGGGGCGGCAGACCAATATTACGGTGATCCTGCCTACCATGACCTATGACGAAATGGTATCGGGCCAAGAAGTCTATCGGCCTGGGATGACCTATCAGCTGATGTATCTGCTGCACGGTACCTACGGAGATGAAACGGACTATCTGCACTTTACCAATATTGTCCGGTACGCGGATGAGCACAAGCTGGCGGTGGTCATGCCCGCCGCGGCCAACTCGGACTATGCGGACTACCGGCAGGGGCCCAAATATTTTACCTGGATCACAGAGGAGCTGCCGCTGGTACTGAAGACCCTGTTCCCTATTTCCGACCGGCGGGAAGATACTTTTGTGGCGGGGCTGTCCATGGGGGCCAACGGCGCGATGAAAATTGCCCTGACCTATCCGCAGCGGTTTGCAGCTGCGCTGATGATGTCCGGCGCCGCGCGAAGCGGAGAAAATCTGGAGGAATTTGCCCGCCGGAGGATAAAGACAAGTCCGGCGCTCCCGGATATTTCTGATTTTTACGGCGATCTGCGCGCTTTTTCCGGTTCCCGGTTCGACGCGTATGCCCAGGCCAAACGTCACACGGAAAACGGGATCGCCCTGCCCCGAATGTTTTTCACCTGCGGCGGCGAGGATGCTTTGGCGCTGGAACGTACGCGAAAAGCGGTCGATTTTTTGACCGATTTGGGCTGTGATGTTTTTTATGAAGAGGTGCCGGGCTACCGGCATGAATGGGACTTTTGGGATCTGAGCCTGCGCAAGGCCATCAGTGGATGGCTGCCGCTGCGGCACGGCCCGGTTATGCCCGAAGAGAGAAAGGACTGATCCGATGATTTACACCATACAAAATAGTTGTCTGACGGTAGGGGTGAAAGATGCCGGCGCAGAGCTTTGCTCAATCAAGGACGCGGCGGGGACTGAATACCTGTTCGACGCGAATCCCGCTTACTGGGGGCGCAGCGCACCGGTTCTGTTCCCTTTTGTGGGAAGTTTAAAAGAGAAAGCTTTTGTTTATGAAGGAAAAACCTATCCGATGGGGCAGCATGGCTTTGCCCGGGATATGACGTTTTGCCTGCTGAAACAGAAAGAGGATGAAATCTGGTTCCGGCTGGAGTCGGACGCAGAGACCCTTGCCAAATACCCGTTCGCCTTCGTACTGGACATCGGTTACCGGCTGGAGAAGAACACGGTCCGTGTGCTGTGGGAGGTGCGTAACCCGTCGGAAGAAAAGGATCTGTACTTTTCCATCGGTGCGCATCCGGCATTCCTTTGTCCGCCTTGCGGCGGCGGGATGGACGGATGCTATCTGGGCTTTGATTTGCCCGGAGATCTTTCTTACCGTTTGCTGAACAGTCAGGGGCTGGTAACGCCGCAGACCCATACCCTCCCGCTGCAAAACGGCCTTTTCCGCCTGTATCCCGGTCTGTTTGACCGGGACGCGCTCATCGTCGAAGGCAAGCAGACTGGTCGGGTCTGGCTGGCCGATGGCGAGAAAAAACCATTCGTGACGGTAGAATTCAACGCTCCGCTGTTCGGCATCTGGTCACCGGCAGGCAAAAATGCACCTTTTGTCTGCATCGAGCCCTGGTATGGCCGCTGCGATGCAGAAGATTTTTCCGGCGATCTGACCCAGCGGGAATACGGCAACTGCATATCTCCCGGACAGATATTCCAGGAAAATTACTGTATTCAGATCGGGTAAAAATGACCTCTTGGCGCGGATTGAAAACCAATACTCAGCAAAATTTTCCGGATTGATTAAATCTATAGAGCCAGAAAAATAATCGGTAGAACTTTTGAGCTTGCCAAAGGAGGCATATGTCATGGATTTTTACGAAGCGGTCTACCGGCGGCGGACCATCCGGGATTTTGCTGAAAAAGACGTACCGGCTGAAACGGTAAATCGGATTTTACAAGCAGGCCTTAAAGCCCCTACCAACAATCATCTTCGCGAATGGGAGTTTGTAGTGCTCCGCAACAGGCAGTCAATCGAAGCTGCACTGGGGCAGGTTCGGGAAAAAGCACAGCAGCAAATGCAGGCTCTGGCCTCTCGCCGGCTGGATGACTGCCAGCGCAGCATGTATCTGGACGCCGTTCCAAAGCAATATCATATGCTATCTCAAAGCGGCTGCCTCATTTTGCCGTTTTATAAACAAAATGGCGATCTGCTGCGGCCAAGCGCTCTTCAGTCGCTGAATGGGTTTGCCGCTGTGTGGTGCTGTATTGAAAACATTCTGCTGGCTGCAGCGGCAGAAGGGCTTGGATGTGCAATCCGGATTCCCACGGGAGAAGAATAGAAGTTTGCAGCCAGCCAGATCGGTGCGCCGGAAGGCTACATTATGCCATGTTATCTTGCGTTGGGTTATCCTGCTGATGACGCTGCCTTGCCAAAGCAGGAGCCGATTGATCCGTTGAAAAAAATCCACTTGGAGAAATGGTAAGCAAGGAATCCCTTTATTAAAAATTCTTTTGGCCGCATTCCTTTTCGGATCCTTTTTTCTAAAAAAATTTGACCCGGCACACCGATTCTCTGTAACGTTTGAAGCGGTACGCCGGTTCTTTTTATAAGATTTTTGCAATCTTGCAAAGCATAAAACAATCATTCATTCAAACATCGGTTTTACAGCAGGATGTTCTCTTGGAAAGGGACCATTTTTCTACAGTCAGCACCTTACAGAAAAATCCCGAAAATTCAGAAAAAATTTCCGCGCGACAGGTTGAGAAATCGAATGCGAGCGGGTATAATATTTTTGATATGCGGCGTTTCATCGCGCAAAGCGGTATTGCCGTGGTTTCAGATAAGAGGATACGGGCAGAACAGGATTTTTATCCATGTGTATGCGCGGATTTAGAATAAACGAGGAATATCAAAGGGGGACGCAATCGTGTTTTTTACAAAAGACATCGGCATTGACCTGGGCACGGCAAACACCTTGATTTTTATGAAAGGGAAAGGCATCATCATGCGGGAGCCGTCAGTCGTGGCGGTGGATGTGCGCAGCGACTCGGTTAAATTTGTCGGGCAGGAAGCCAAAGACGTCATCGGCAGAACGCCTGGTTCCATCGTTGCGGTTCGTCCGCTGAAAGACGGCGTGATCGCTGACTTTGACATCACGACCAGCATGCTGCAGCTTTTTATCAAAAAAGCGTTGGGCAGTTCGATTTTTGTACGTCCCCGGGTGGTCATCTGCATCCCGTCCGGCGTTACCGAGGTGGAGCGCCGTGCGGTAAAAGAGGCAACCCAGAAAGCGGGCGCGAAATATGTTTCCATTATTGAAGAGCCAATGGCGGCGGCCATCGGTGCAGGCCTGCCTGTGGCGGAAGCAACCGGCAGCATGGTCGTGGACATCGGCGGCGGCACCAGCGAAGTGGCGGTCATTTCTCTGGGCGGCATCGTAGCGGCCCGTTCGGTGCGCGTCGGCGGCGACGAGTTCGATTCTTCCATTATTCAATACATCAAAAAGAAATACAATCTGCTGATCGGCGAGCGCACCGCAGAGGATGTAAAAATTCAGATCGGATCGGCTTTTCCCTATGAGGGCGAGGCGCCGATGGAGATCAAAGGCCGCAACCTGGTGGACGGCCTTCCGAAAAATATTATGGTCGAGCCGCATGAGATCCGGGAAGCGCTGGCTGACCCGCTGGAGCTGGTCATGGATGCGATTAAGACCACATTGGAGCGGACCCCTCCGGAGCTGTCGGCGGATATCATCGATCACGGCATTACGCTGACCGGCGGCGGCGCGCTACTCAAAGGCTTGGACCAGCTGATCACCAAAGAGACCGGCATGCCGGTATATGTTGCGGAGCGTCCGCTGGACTGTGTTGCGGATGGCGCCGGCACGGTGCTGGAGAATCTGGAAAAGCTGCGCGATGTCTTGGCGGAGGACGACCGGCGCGGTTAATCTTTTTGTTTGGATGGTGTATTTTGCGGCGGTGGCAGCCGTGTTTCTCCTATTTTATGCCGGCTTGGCATGGAATTTTTCCCGTTGGGCGGGGCAGGGGAAAAAGCGGCCCATGGCCGCTTTTTCTTTGATTTGCAGCGGAATGGAAAAAGACAGCAAAGGAGGGATGGGTCATAAAAGATTTTTTTAAAACAAAGACATTCAAGGTCATTTTAGGGCTTGCCGTGCTGATGTGCGCTTTTATGCTGCGGGCGGCCTATACAGAAGGCATTGCCATTTTCACGCAGAGGGCGATTGGGGCGATCGCGTACCCATTCCAAAAGGTCGCAGCGGAAATCTCCTCCGGTGTGAACAATATGCTTCAGGGCCATTTGCGCACCGAGCAGCTGCGGGAGGAAAACGAACAGCTGAAAGAAGAGGTCCGGCAGCTGCGGGATCAAATGGTCGATTATGAGTCAATCAAAAACGAAAACCAGTTGTACCAGAAATTTTTGGATATCAAAGAGCAAAATTCCGATTTCGAATTTTGCCCGGCTATGGTGATTGGCCGCGATGCCAACAGCCAGTTTGGAAGTTTTATCATCGATAAGGGATCCCTTCAAGGCGTTGACAAGCGGGATCCGGTCATTACCTCAGACGGCCTGATCGGTGTAATCGAAGAGGTGGGATTGACCTACTCCAGGGTCATTACCATTTACGACCCGAGCCTGAATATAGGCGCCTATATATCCCGTACGCGGGATACCGGCATTGTGGTCGGCGCAGTGGATCTGGCACAGGAAGGGCAATGCAAAATGACCTATCTGCCCAGAGACAGTGGCGCGGCCATTGGTGATATGATTCTTACTTCCGGCGGAAATATTTTTCCCAAAGGATTGAAAATCGGTACAATAAAAGAGATCCGGCAAGAGGACCACGGGGTTTCCCTTTATGCAGTGGTGGAACCGTTTGCTTCTGTGAACGATGCAAAGGATGTTTTCGTAATCACATCTTTTGAAGGGCAGGGCATTCTGATCGGAGAAGATTTGGGCCAAACGGGAGAAAAGCAATCGGAATCCAGTGCAGACAGCAATGCTGCTGAGGAAGATTCCTCTTCGGTGGAGGCTGGCCAATGATTCGAAAAAAGCAGATTTGGACTACAATAAAATACTTTTTGTATATCTTGATATTATTTATCCTTTATGCAATGCAAACGACCGCCGGCTTTTTTTCTTTGTTCGGGATCCGGCCCATTTGGGTGATTCCGTTTGCGGTAGCGGTTTCCATGTGTGAAGATGTCGTTTCCGCCGCTATTTTCGGTTTGCTCAGCGGGTTGCTCTGCGACTTGGGAAGCCGGTCGCTATTTGGCTTTAATGGCTTGCTGCTGCTTTGCGGCTGTGTAGCCATCAGTTTATTAAGCTTTTTTCTGATTAAAGTCAATTGGAAGAGCGCTTTCCTTTTTGGCGGTGCGTTGGCGTCGGTCCGCGCGTTGCTGGAGTTTTTCTTCTTTTATTTCATCTGGGGATATGAAAACATCCAGCTGATTTTTATCCAATCTGTATTGCCGATGCTTGTTTATACCATTTTATTGATGCCATTGTTTTTGCTGTTGGTCCAAAAAATCAAAGAGAAATGCGATAGCCGGTGGAAAGAATGAAAGGATGGTCTTTTTGCCGGTGCGAAATTACCGGGTAGACGAACAGACTATCCGGTCGGGGAAAGAATATGGAAAGAAAGATAAATTCCAAGCGCATTTGGATATTATTCGGTATTGTGCTGGCGATCTGTCTGATTTTCGGTCTGGTACTGATTGAAATCCAAATTGTACACGGCCAGTCTTACTCTGAGCTGGCCACAAAAGGTGCCACCCGATCACAAATCATCCAGGCTGTCCGCGGGGAAATCACCGACCGGTATGGGCGACCGCTGGTCCAGAATAAAGTAGGCTATAATATCACGTTGGACAGGGCCTATCTGGCCAAAGGGGAAGAAAATGAAATCATCCTCCGGCTGCTGGAACTGCTGACTGCTGCGGGCGATCCGTGGATTGACAAGCTGCCGATTACCGATACGGAGCCGTTTGCGTTCCGGGAAGGGCAGGAATCACAGGTTGCCAAGCTGAAGGATTTTTTGAACGTCGGGTCTTACACTGGCGTGGATGATGTGATGAGCTGGCTGGTGGAGCGGTATCATCTGGAGGAATATACTCCTTTGCAGCAAAGGCAGCTGGCCGGTATCCGCTACGAGATGGAGCGGCAGGGTTTTTCCATTACAACGCCTTATACGCTGGCGGCGGATGTGGCGGTTTCCACCGTCATCCAAATCAAGGAGCGCTCCTATGAGCTTTCCGGCGTTATGGTGGTGGAAAGCACCATCCGGGAATATGTGGCGGGAGATATCGCGCCGCACCTGGTGGGACAGATCGGCCCGATTTACGCGGAAGAATATGCCGAACTGAAAAACAAAGGCTATGCGATGAACGATATCATCGGAAAAAGCGGTATTGAGGAGGCGTTTGAATCCCAGCTGAGGGGCCAGAACGGCAAGCGGACCATCACGCTCAATTCCAACGGCGAGGTGATCGATGCCTCGGTGACCGAACCACCGGTTCCCGGCCATTCGATTATGCTCACCATTGACATCGATCTGCAGCGGGTGGCGCAGGATTCGCTGGAACAAGAGATCCTCTGGCTGCAGGCCAACGGAGAAGAAGGCGAAGGAAAGGAAGCCACTGCGGGCTCAGTGGTGGCCATTGACTGCAAAACCGGCGAGATCCTGGCGATGGCCAGCTATCCGACCTACAATCTGGCCACCTATAATCAGGATTACAACGACCTTTTGGCCAATCCGGACAATCCGCTTTTCAACCGGGCCTTGCAGGGGACCTATGCGCCTGGCTCGATTTTCAAGCCTCTGGTGGGGACCGCCGGCCTGCAGGAAGGGCTGATCACCCCTTCTTTTACCTACACCTGCAATCATGTTTATACGTACTATGAGGACTATCAGCCCAAATGTCTGGGATGGCACCCCAATTTTACGGTCATGGATGCGCTGCGGGTTTCCTGCAACATCTTCTTTTATGATTTGGGACGTCGTTTGGGAATTGATACTCTGGTGGATTACGCCAGACAATTCGGACTGGGAGAATCAACCGGGGTCGAATTGCCGGAGGCGACCGGCCATATGTCCAGCCCGGCGTACAGTGAGTCGTTGGGGGAAATCTGGAACCCCGGCGATGTACTGCAGACCTCTATCGGCCAGGGCAAAAGCCTGTTTACGCCGCTGCAGCTGGCTACCTATACCGCAACGCTGGCAAACGGAGGCGTGCGGATGAAATCCCATCTGGTCAAGAGCATCAAAAGCTATAGCCTGGATGAAACGGTGGAAGAGATTGAACCGGAAGTAGTGGTCGATATGGGATTGTCGGAAACGGCGGTCAGCGCCATCCGGGACGGCATGATCCGTGCGTCCGGCCAAAATGGATACAGCGGAACTTCCGGTGCGTATTTTGGCCGTTACCCGATTTCGGTAGCGTCTAAAACCGGCACGCCGGAAACCACTGGTTATCCGAACGGCACCTATATCTGCTATGCGCCGGCCGACGACCCGGAAATCGCGGTTGCGGTGGTTATTGAAAACGGTTACCATGGCTATTGGGGCGCGGCGGTGGCAAAGGCGATTTTTGACGAGTATTTCTTTGGGAAAATCAACGACCAGCTGCCCACCGCTACCGACACCCTTTTGCCGTAACCAAACATAATTCGGGAAAAACATTCTGCCTGCGTATAGCCGGAGGATGCATACGGGAGTGATTACCGGCGGGAAAGCAAGCCAATGACAATAAAAACGCCGGAAGCTGCCGCGCTTGACAATAATAAAAAGATAAAGATATAATTACAGAAGAAAAAGAGCGACAGCGTATCATATTTTTATGATACGCTGTCGCTCTTTTTTATCTGCAAAAAGATAAAACAAACGACAGGAGGTCTTTTTATGGCCCAAAAAGCATCGTTCTTTTATTTACGGGTATTGCAGACGACAAAACAGATATTGTGGGAATGTATGGGGAGCATACTGATCGCCGTTGGGATTTATAATTTTGCGGTTCAAGCGGAATTCCCCATGACGGGTTTTTCGGGGATTTCCATTATTTTGTACCGCCTTTTGAATATTCCCATTGGGCTTTCAACCATCCTGCTCAATATTCCGGTCGCGATCCTTTGCTATCGCCTCCTCGGAAGAAAATTTTTTGTGAGCTCGCTTCGCTGCATGATTATTTCTTCATTAATCATTGACTATGTGGCCCCTTTGTTCCCTGTTTACGGGGGAAGCCGCCTTCTGGCAGCGCTTTGTACCGGTATTTTTGGCGGACTAGGATATGCCGTCATTTATATTCGAAATTCATCCACCGGAGGGTCCGATTTTATCATAATGGCGATCAAGGCGGTTAACCCCCATTTGTCTTTGGGAAATATCGCATTTTTGTCCGATGTAGGAATCATTTTGGCAGGAGGCATTCTTTTTCGGGATATAGACGGCATTATCTACGGGATGATTGTGAATTACATTTTTGCAATTGTGGTCGATAAGGTAATGTACGGCGTAAATGCAGGGAAAATGGCGCTGATCGTCACGAATTGCGCAGAACAAATCTGCCGGAAAATCGATGCCGTTTGTCAGCGCGGAACTACGATAATAGGGGTGCGGGCGGATATCAGGGAACGCAAAAGCAGATTGTCATGTGTGCTTGCAGCAACAAGGAAATGTATCAGGTTCAGAAAATCGCAAAAGAAGTGGATGCACAAGTCAAAAGCGGCGCGACCAAAGTCGCGCCGCTTTTGAAAACCAAGGGTTAGGGACATATTTTTACAGATGAGCCGGTCGTTTTGCGAGGGCGTTTTCTGTGAAAAGCCATATCTCTCCCGGCCTTTTTACAGCAGATGGACGCCTCTGGCTTCGCAGGCATCGATCATCTCATTGGACCAAACTGCCGCCTGCACTTCACCGATGTGTACTTTATTGAGCATCAGCATGCAGATGCGGGATTGCCCGATACCGCCGCCCATCGTCAGGGGAAGCTGCCCTTCCAGGAGCATCTTATGAAACGGCAGCTGGGCGCGGGATTCACAGTTCGCTTTGGACAGCTGCTCTTTTAGCGATTTTTCGTCTACCCGGATTCCCATGGAGGAAATTTCCACCGCCCGGTTCAAAAGCGGGTACCATACCAGGATATCGCCGTTGAGGGCCCAGTCGTCATAGTCGGGCGCGCGGCCGTCGTGGG
>DFDW01000030.1:56847-122196 GCA_002369315.1 Ruminococcaceae bacterium UBA3818
CCGTCGTGGGGCTTGCCGGAGCGCAGCTTGTCTCCAATCTGCATTAAAAAGACCAGCCCATATTCCTTGCAGGCCGCGTCTTCCCTTTGCTTGGGGGTCAGATCCGGATACCGGTCTTCCAGTTCCTGGGTGGTGAGGAAAGTGATCTTTTCTGGAATGACGCGGCTTAAAATGGGAAACTGCCGGCAGACCTGGTCCTGCGTGCGCAGCAAGGCGCTGACAATTGCTTTTACCGTATCTTTCAGATAGGATACATTCCGCAGCTGGGGGGTAATGACTTTCTCCCAGTCCCACTGATCCACATAAACAGAATGAAGGTTATCCAGATCCTCGTCCCGGCGGATGGCGTTCATATCGGTATAAATGCCGCTGCCAGGCCCAAATCCATATCGTTTCAGTGCCAGACGTTTCCATTTGGCAAGACTGTGTACCACCTGTACGTCGCTGTGCATTTCCAGCACATCGAACTGGACCGGACGCTCAACGCCGTTGAGGTCATCGTTCAACCCCGATTCCGGCCGGACAAACAGCGGCGCGGAAACGCGCACCAGCCGCAGGGCGTCGGCCAGCTCCTTTTCGAAAGTGTCTTTCGCCAACTTGATGGCGATTTCCGTGTTGAGGATATCCAGCTTCGATGTATAATGGTCCGGTAAAATCAGTTTTTGTAAAGACATTCCCCTCATCCTCCAAGCGGTTTGCAATTTTATCAGTTCTATCCTGCATTTTATCACAAATGCTCCGCGCTGGCAAGAAAAAGAAAGATACGATTTTTATTTGACCGATGTGGCTTTCCCGTTTTCGGATTCGGTACGGGAGAAAAACATCAAAGCGCCGCAGCCTAAGGAGACGAGGATGGCAAACAAAAACGGGTAGAGCCGGCTGATATCGCTCATAGCGCCCATTACCGTTCCAAAGGGCGAGGTGATGGCCAAGGCGATCACATGCAGCATGGCATACACCCGGGACCGTTCCTGCTTATCCACATAAAGGAATAGCAGGGATTCTTTCCGCGGGATGACAAAGGCGTTGGCGATGGCCTCGAAGAAAATGTAAAGCACCGCCCCAAGCCAGGAAGCCCCCTGGAAAAGCAACGGGCAGGCAAAAGCGACCGCGTATAAAACGAGCCCGATGGACAGAACGGCCCGATGGCTTTTCTCGTTGATTTTGCTTTGAGCGGTGAACATGAACAGCAGGCAGACGGCTGCCCGGATCATGGGGATGTACCCCAGCGAGGAGGTAGAGAGCCCCAGCCGCTCGGTGGCAAAGTCGTAGAAAAAGGTATTGATGATGATATTGTTGATGCCGATGGTAATGACCAGTATCAGCAAAAGGCGGGTCGCCGGTGTAGTAAAAATCAGCTTGAAAACCCGTCCATAGCCGGATAACATGCGGGAAAGCGGAACATTCTTTGTTTCTTCTATACGCTTTTTCCCCTGCTGGGTCTCCTTGGATTTTAAAAACAAAAGCGTGCATTTGAACGCTTGGGATAAGAACGCGAAGCAATAGACGCCGCGCAATGCGGGGATGATGTCAAATGTCCGTACCAAAATGATGGAAATGGGGGTGAGAAAAGTAGCGGCCAATTGCACCATTGTAATGCCGGAAAAGGCGTAAGGGATTTTTTTGGGTGGGCAGTCTTCGGTCAAAAGACCATTCCAGGCGTTGGTATTGATTTGCCAGCAGCCGGAAAAAGCCATGGAAACCGCAAACCACCAAAAATTCCGCGCGCAGGCCAAAAGCAGAACAGACAGTGCGCCGGATAAAAGGTCAAAATAGTAACAGGTTTTTCTGCGGCCCAGTTTGTCTGTAATGACGCCTCCCAAAAAAGAACTGATAAACTGCGATGACAGCTGGATGGTGACCAACGTGCCCAGAAGGGTCCCCAAATTGGCATTATCCAGCCCGATGATTGCCTTTCGGTATTCTACTGCGTAAGCGACATACAGCGCATTGGTGATTGCCCAGAACGGCTCACACAGTACGCACCATTTGGCGTTTCCCTCCAGCTGCATCAGCTGATTGATCAGAGAATTTTTTCGCAGCAGCCGGGAAAGAGCGTTTGCCATATCATTCACCCACTCTCTTATTGATAGGACAGGATATAACATCTTAGTAGCATTATATCGGAAAAAAATGGAATGTTCAAGCAAACCGTGATTTTTTCCATGCTGAAAAAATCAGGACGTTTTTAGCGATAATCACGAAAAGCGAAAGAGAAAAACAGATGCGCTTTTCCCTCTTTTTTTTATGTGGTATTTGTGATAAAATAAATTTGTATGCATTCTGGTTTTGTGCCGCCTGCGGGCGGACTTTATCGCGATCGAGGTGGCTTTTATGAAAATGAAACTGGCCCTTTTGCTGGGCAAGATTTTGTATCTGCTGGGCAAGCCGTTTGGCAAGTCCACCAACCTGCCCGGCGAACTGGCATTGAAAATTTGCCCGGATATGATGGGCCGTTTCCGGTTCGACGGAAAGGTCCTGGCGGTTACCGGTTCCAACGGGAAGACGTCCACCGCCAACATGGTTGCGCACATCCTGAAAAAGCAGGGGCATGCGGTAGCCCATAATGCCAAAGGGTCCAACCTGACCGGCGGCGTTGCCACTACCTTGTTGGTGGCCTCGACCATGGGCGGGCGCGTGAAGCAGGATTTTGTGGTGCTCGAAGTGGACGAGCGCTTTTCCCGCTTGATTTTCCGTGATTTCTCGCCGGACTACCTCTTGTGCACCAACCTGTTCCGTGATCAGCTGACCCGCAACGGCAATGTGGACGTGATTATCGAAAAGCTGCACGAGGCGATCAAACCCTCGGTCAAGCTGATTTTAAACGGAAACGATCCAATCAGCGGCGATCTGGCGCCCGGCAATAAGCGGGTTTATTACGGGCTTGGCAAAACGGCCCAATCGTCGGAAAAATGCCGTAATATTACCCACGATGCCAAAGTTTGCCCCCGCTGCTTTGGGCGGATGAACTATACCTATTACCACTACAACCACATCGGCGGATATGCGTGCGCCAAATGCGGATACACCAACCCGGAATGGGCGTATACCGCCGACCAGGTCGATTTCGCCACAGGGGATTTTACCATCAACGGCTGCCGGGTACACACGGATTACAAAGATCTGTTCAATATTCTCAATACCACCGCGGCTGTCGCGGCCTGCACCGAGTTGGGCCTGCCGCTGGAAGCCTGCTGCGAGGCGATCTCCACTTTTGTGGCGCTCAAGCAGCGATATGATGAATTCCGGGTCGGCGACCGCAAAGCGGTGATGATCCTCTCCAAAAACCAGAACCCCGTTTCCTTTGACCAGTCCATCACCCATGTGCTGGAGCGGGAAGGAGAAAAAACCGTGGTGGTATTTATCAACAATATCAACCACACCGGTCATAAAGACACCACCTGGCTGTATGACATCGGATTTGAGCGGCTGCTGGGAAAGGTTGACGCGATTGTGGGCACCGGCCCGCGGGCCTATGACTTGGCGGTTCGGCTGAAACTGGCGGGATTTCCGTCGGAAAAAGTCCGCATTGAGAGGGATCTGTCCCAGTTGAAACCGGTAATAGACAAAACCCGCGGGGATATCTGCATCCTCACGGAACTGTATGATGCCAAGTCCATCCTGGAGGTGATCAGCAAATGAGCAAGGTGCGTATTCTCTGGCTGTATGACGATCTGCTGGATCTGTATGGCGACTGGGCCAATCTGCTGGCGTTGACCAAGGGATTGGACGCCATGGGAGCTGCGTGGGAGATCGACCACAAAAGTCTTGGAGATCCGGCGGACCTTTCCGAGTATCAAATGGTTTATATAGGGCCCGGCAAAGCGCGGAACCTGGAAGAAGCGGCGAAAGATTTTATCGGGCGCAAAGAGGAAATCCTGGCTGCGGTGGAGCGGGACACTGTTTTTCTGGTGACGGGGAACAGCCGGCTGCTGTTCGGAAAAAGCTTTACCGGCCCATCGGGCGAAACGATTCCCGGTATCGGCTTGTTTGATTATACCGGCGAGGAAACCGGCAATGTGTTTATTTCCGACGTGCTGGCTAGTCCGGTGTTTGCGCCGGAAACCATGTCCTACGGTTTTATCAACCGCACTGCCCATATCCATGGGAATGACCGCGACCCGCTGTTCACGGTAGCCAAAGGCGCCGGGGACGGCGAGACAGAGGGCGAGACCCATGAGGGGAACCTATACCGGAACTTTTTCGGGACCTGGCAGCTGGGACCGCTGTTGGTCAAGAATCCTGTGATCTTAAAGGAGCTGCTCCGGCGGCTGGTGGGCGAAGATTTCTGCGATTGGAATACCACCGCGGAAGAATTGGCTTTGAAATTAACGTTAAACGAAATTTCCAAATAAGATAGCGGCCCGGTTTCGGCGCTGTGCTGGAACCGGCTGTTTTTTGCGATGGAGGTTTGTATGCGTTCCAAAACCCTGTATCTTTCCGATTTGGATGGGACTTTGCTGCAAAACGATGCAACGTTATCACCCTACGCGGTGCGTGAGCTGAACCGCATGATCGAAAAAGGGCTGTGCTTTTCCATCTCCAGCGCCCGCAGCACCGGAACGGTGATCGGAATTCTGGAGGGCCTGAGGCTGAATGTACCGATCGCCCTGTTCAATGGGGTCATTTATTATGATTATAATGCGGCCAAATTTGTTCGGGTGATGGATATTGACCCGGAAGCGGCGGCGCAGGCAGCCTGCATAATGGAAAAATACGGGCTGAACAATACCATGTATACCTATCGGGATCAGCAGCTGTTTGCCTGTTACACCAGCTTAAAGACCGAGCGGGAAAGGCAGTTTGCAGCCGAGCGGTCAAAGTTCCCGCAAAAAAAGTGGCGGCAGGTGCGGTCTTTGTCCGAAACAGCGCGGGAAGAGAGGGTCGTTTTTTTCTCCATGCCGGGGACAAAGGAAAAGATGGACCGGATTTATGAAGAAATGGCCAAAATCCCAAACCTTACGCTTTCATACTATTTGGATACTTATGAACCTCTGTGGTATTTGGAAATCCAGGCAGGCGGGGTGGACAAGCGGCTGTCCATCCGGGTCCTGCGCCAGATGGCAGGCGCAGACCGGGTGGTCGCTTTCGGAGACAACCACAATGATCTGGCGATGGCCGGCGAAGCGGATGTGTTCTGCGCGGTGGCAAATGCCACGGCCGATGTGCTCAACTGCGCTGATCAAGTGATTCCGGCCAATACGGAAGACGGCGTAATCCGATATCTTCTGGATTTGGAATCAAAAGGCGGCTGGTAGATGCGGCAGGAAAAGAGCCTCTGATCATCAGAAGGGGCTCTTTTTTTGATAAACGTGCCGTTGAGGACAGACTTGTCCGGCGGTATTGAAGAGACTTGCATAAAAAGAACCCAGTTGGCGAACAATAAAATCGCCGAAAGGGGGCTTTGGGGTGCTGGGAAAAATTTTGGGGATTCTTCAGCCGGAAAAATCCTTTGATCTTGTTTACCGGAACACAGAAATCGCGGGGCGCCGCTGCGCCCTCCTGTTTGTGGACGGGATGATCAAAGACGAGGTGATGGAGAAAATGCTGGAGTATTTTCTCAAACTGGCCCCTTCCGTTTGGGAGGATGTACCGGATATGCAAAGCTTTGCCCGCAGAATCATCCCTTATGTTGAAGTTGCGGATGAGGACAGGCTGGAAGCGGCCTGCACCGCCATCCTGTCGGGAAACCTGGGTCTGTTTATCGAGGGGTTTTCCGCTTGCGCGCTTGTTGACGTCCGGACCTATCCGGTCCGCGGCGTGGAGGAGCCGGAAAAAGATAAAGTGCTGCGGGGCAGCCGGGACGGATTCGTAGAGACGGTGGTTTTTAACACCGCACTGATTCGCCGCCGGATCCGGGACCCTAAGCTTGTCATGTCTATCCAGTCCGCGGGGGAAAGCTCCCACACGGATATCGTGGTCTGCTATATGGAGGACCGGGCGGATTTGGAGCTGGTTGGGCGGATAAAAGAGCGGATCAGCCACATTCAGGTACAGGGGCTGACGATGAGCCAGGAAAGCCTGGCCGAAGCGCTGATTTCCACCAAATGGCATAATCCTTTCCCAAAGACACGCTATACGGAGAGGCCGGACACTGCCTCTGCCGCTCTGTTGGAGGGACGTATTGTCGTCCTGGTGGACAACTCCCCTTCCGCCATGATTTTACCGTCGGGCATCTTTGATTTTTTTCGGGAGGCGGATGATTATTATTTTCCGCCGATTACCGGCACCTATCTGCGGATCACCCGCATCGTTATCTTTCTGCTAACCTTATTTTTAACACCGCTGTGGTTTTTGTTGGTAGAACATCCCCAATGGATACCGCCTTGGCTGGCGTTTATCGGCGTGTCAGAGCCCAACGGTGTGCCGATTTTAGCGCAGCTTTTGGTGCTGGAATTCGCGGTGGACGGCCTTCGAATGGCTTCGACCAATACGCCGAGCATTATGAGCAACTCTTTGAGTATCATCGGGGCTTTGCTGCTGGGGGATTTTGCGGTTCAGTCCGGGTGGTTTGTGCCGGAAACGATTTTGTATGCCGCCTTTACCGCCATCGCCAATTATGCCCAGCCAAGTCTGGAACTGGGGTTCGCCTTTAAATTTGCCAGGTTGGGGCTATTGATTCTGACCGGCTGTTTTGGCTTGTGGGGCTTTTTGGGAGGAACCGTCTTATTCCTCATCATTCTGTGCAGTACCCGAACGCTGTCGGGCAAAAGCTACCTGTATCCGCTCATCCCGTTTAACGCCCGGGATTTTAAACGTGTTTTTGTCCGCCGCAAACTGGAAAATCGGTAGGGACAAAGCAAAATAAAAAAGCCGTTGGCTATCAGGCCAACGGCTTTTTGCTGTGGGTTTGCCGTTATTTTTTCGCGGGAAAGATTTTTCCCAGAATAATAACTGCCAGAATAATAACCGCGACAGCGATAAAAATCCCCAGCATGCCATACCCCATCATGGGTAAGCTTTCCAGCAGGGCCTGTAGGTTAAACATAGTAAAATCCTCCTTTTACAGCGCGTTGGAAACAAGGGTGATGATGAGTCCCCCGGCGATGACCGAGGCGATTTGACCGGAAACATTGGCTGCCGCCGCATGCATCAGCAAAAAATTGCTGGGATCTTCCGCCAATCCCATTTTGTGAACGACCCGGGAGGACATGGGAAACGCGGAAATGCCTGCCGCGCCGATCATGGGGTTGATCTTCTTTTTGGAGAACAGATTGAGGAATTTCGCGAACAGCACACCGCCCGCTGTGTCAAAAATAAAGGCGACCAGGCCAAGCCCCATGATCATAAGCGTCTGGGGATTCAAAAAAGCCTGCCATTGCATTTTGGTGGAGACCGTGAGTCCCAACAGCAGAGTGATCAAATTAGCCAGTTCTTTCTGGGCGGATTGGGACAGGCTGTCCAGAACGCCGCATTCCCGAATCAGGTTGCCGAACATCAAAAAGCCAACCAGCGCAACCGAGCGGGGCGCCAGGATACCGGCGATCGCGGTAATCAGGATGGGAAACAGAATGCGTACCGGCTTGGATACTGCTGACGCCGCGTAATCCATCTTGATCTGCCGTTCTTTTTTGGTGGTGATCAGCTTGATGACCGCCGGCTGCACGATGGGAACCAGCGCCATGTAGGAATAAGCGGCAACGATAATCGCGCCGATATAGTTGGAGTGGAAATATTGGGAAACAAAGATGGAGGTAGGGCCGTCTGCCGCACCGATAATGGCGATGGAAGCCGCATCTTCCAGGGAGAATCCCAAAAAGCGCGCCAGGCTCAGGGTGAAAAAGATGCCGAATTGGGCCGCCGCGCCAAAGAGCATCATTTTGGGATTGGCCAGCAAAGGCCCAAAATCGATCATGGCGCCGATGCCGATGAACAGCAAAAGCGGGAACAGCTCGTTGGCGATGCCCGCGCTAAACAATACGTCAATCGGCCCATGCTCCACGCCGGTGGGATAGGCCTGGTCCACCGCGCCGGACCAGGGCAGGTTTACCAGGATCGCACCAAAGCCCATGGGTAAAAGAAGCGTCGGCTCCATTTCCTTCTTGATTGCCAGCCAGATCAAAAGACCGCCGATAGCCCACATCACGACCATTTGCCATTGGATCTGGGTCACATTGCTGAACAGATCTGCCATTTGTGAAAACTCCTTTCCTGCCGGTTACGGCAATAGAAACTTTTTGGACGGAAAACTGATACGCCAGAATGAAAAACAGGTGTTTGGGGCAACAAAAAAAGACTTTTATTATGGCTTTTACACCATAATAAAAGTCTTGCAACTTAGAGCATCTGCGGAATTTCGATTCGGACTGACGCAGAATACTACAGCGAAACCGCTGTTTGCTACTCCCTTTTACACATTGCATTATAAAAGGACACAAAAAATTTGTCAAGCTAAGACAGACGCGGCTCAAGCCTTTTTCGCGTATTTTTCCAAAAGGGCGGCCAGCTGGTCCACGTCGACGCTGTTGTCTTTTTGATATTTAACCCGGCCAAGCAGCTGCTGCAGTTCCTTTCGCTTCAGTACCGGGGCCGAAGCTTTGACATATACCTCTGTTTTTTTGCGGGCGCCCGCAAAAACCACCAGATGTTCCATCTGAATGTTGTAAACCTGGTTTTTGGAAAAAATCTGACGCACCGTATCGATCCCCTTTTCTCCCGCAATCAGGGGGTTGGGGAAATATTCTTTTTTGCTGCCGTCTACCCGGCTCCATTTTTCATCCTGCTCCTGCCCGTAATAGGCAACGGATTCGCTCAGGCAGGTAATAAAGGAAATGCCGTAAAATCCAATCAGCACCTGATCGAAATGGGCCTTTTTCCCCTCGTATTCCAGATCCAAATCGGCCAACACCTTAAATTGCCGGATGCCGGCATAGCGCTTCAGCAGCGCGGTTACTTTCCGGCGGCAGACCTTGGGGTTGGTGCTGCGGCGAATCAACCACAAAATCAGCAAAAGCACCAGCGCCGTTGCGGTGAGCCCCACCGCCAGCGTGGCTTCATTTGAAAGGTTCCAGTTCGGCAAAAAGCATCATCCTTCATCAAAAATCGTTTCATCAGCCACAAAACGCAGCCTATTTTATCAGTATATCATGTTAAGGGGGAAATCTCAACAGGTCAATACCCCAAAGACCCCTCCAACGACTCGTCTTTTTCCACCCATTCATCCTTGACCGAAATCACCCGGAAGTGTTCTTTGTCATTCCGGACAATCACGGTATCGATCCCGGCGTTGATGATCATGCGCTTGCACATGGCGCAGGAATTGGCGCTTGCAACATATTCTCCGGTAGCGCATTCCCGGCCGACCAGATACATGGTGGCGCCGATCATGTCTGCGCGGGAAGCGTGGATGATCGCGTTTGCTTCCGCATGAACGGAACGGCACAATTCATACCGCTGCCCCCGCGGAATCTGCAGTTTCTCCCGCGTGCAATATCCCAGATCGGTGCAGTTGGCCCGGCCGCGGGGCGCCCCCACATAGCCGGTGGAGATGATCTGGTCGTTTTTTACGATAATCGCCCCATACAGGCGGCGCAGACAGGTTCCCCGGCTCAGCACCGTCTCCGCGATATCCAAATAATAGTTGATTTTATCTCTTCGTGTCATTTTCGGCTCGCCTCCTTGTCGCCAGCGGTTATCCTTATCATAAAAGATTTTCCCCTTTTTTGCAATGGACATTTTGTAAACGACCGGCGGATGTGGTAAAATGAAAAAGGAGAGGCGCCGGGTCTGTGCCGGAAGCGGCGCTCAACAAAGGAGGCGTTTTATGTCCCAGTTGTCGAATATCAAAACGGTGCGGGAAATTCTTTCCCGGCACGGGTTTACTTTTTCCAAAAAACTCGGTCAGAATTTTATCATCAATCCTTCCGTGTGTCCCCGCATTGCAGAACTGGGCGGCGCCGGTCCGGATGTGGGTGTGCTGGAGATCGGGCCGGGCTTGGGGGTTCTTACCTGGGAACTGGCTTCCCGGGCAAAAAAAGTGGTGGCTGTGGAGCTGGATGAACGCCTGCTGCCGGTGCTGGCGGAAACGCTGGCGGAATTTCATAACGTCACCGTGATACAGGGCGATGTGCTGAAGCTGGATCTGAAAGAACTGATGGAACGGGAATTTGCCGGTATGGAAGTGGTAGTCTGCGCCAATCTTCCCTATTATATTACGTCGCCTATCGTGATGAGCCTGTTGGAAGCGCGCTTGCCGGTACAGGCGATCACCGTAATGGTACAAAAAGAAGCGGCTGCGCGTATCTGTGCCGAGCCGGGAAGCCGGAACGCGGGAGCGCTCAGCGCAGCGGTCAGCTATTATGCCAAACCCCAGGTTCTGTTTTCGGTATCCCGCGGCAGCTTTATGCCCGCGCCGGAAGTAGACTCCGCCGTGATCCGGCTGGATGTGCGTCCGGAACCCGCCGTAGTACCAAGGGACGAAAAGCTGTTTTTCCAAATTATCCGGGCGGGGTTTTCCCAGAGAAGAAAAACGCTGCTCAATTCCCTGTCAGCCGGGCTGCCTTTGACCAAAGAGAAGACGGCCTGTGCGCTGGAACGGGCGCAGATCCGGCCTGCCGCGCGGGCGGAGGAACTGACATTGGAAGATTTCTGCCGGTTGACAGAACAGGTTTTCGAAGAAATTTTTGGCCAAAAAGTTTAAAACCACCAGCCGGTTTAGGCATAATTTGTTCATATTTATATGGTATGCTGAAAGTACAGAGAGAATATCCGGCAAAGGCGGCCCAACCGCCGGCCGGAGTGCAGCCGTCAGGCTGCTGTGGGAGATTGGACCGGGAAGCAGTGTCCCCGGCGTTTCGAAACGGAGGGATCCTATGAACCGTCTGACATTGTCAGAGCAGACGCAGCACCCCACCAGGCGGCATACCGTGGTGTGCGTTACCAACCAATTCCATTGCGAGAGGCTGATCCGTGCCGGACGGCTAATTGCCGAACTTTCCAAAACATCGCTGCTGGTGATCAACGTTTCCAGCCCTGATTTAAGCGAGAACGATGCCAAGGCGCTGGAATATCTGTTCCAGGTATCCAAAGAAAACGGCGCGGAAATGACCGTGCTGTATTCTGACGAGCCTATGCGCCAGCTGACAAAATTCATCAAAGAAAGCAAAGCGGTCAATGTGGTGACTGGTATGGCCGCCCAACAGAATTCCCCCCTGCCGGACCTGTGGCGAAAATTTACCAGCGCGCACTTTTTCACGGTGATGGAGGATGGCTCTTTCTCGGAACGGGAGAGCGACCAGTCTTTCCATATCGCATAAAATGTTCGGCGGCAGGTGCAAGAGACTTGCCGCCTTTTCTGTATCCGGTTAATTATGGTTTCAAAAAGGAGATGGCCGAATATGTATGATGAAAAAAGGACCTTTTCTTTCCCCAGCGCCGATCGCGTTCATACCATCCAGGCAGTGGGATGGTATCCCACGGAACAACCCTGCCGGGCAATCATCCAGGTGTCCCACGGCATGACCGAGTATTTCGGACGCTATGAAGCGTTCGCACACGCCATGACACAGAACGGATTCGCTGTTTTCGGACACGATCATCTGGGACATAAGACCAGCGTAAACAGCGACAGCGAACTGGGGTATTTTGCAGAAAAAGACGGATGGAAACTGGTGATTGAGGATCTGCGTACCCATACGCTGGCGTTGAAAAAACAGTATCCCGGCACGCCGGTTTTCCTGCTGGGACATTCCATGGGGTCGTTTATCGCCCGCTGCTATTTGGCCCGGTACAGCGATCTGCTGGACGGCGGGATTATCGTGGGGACCGGCGGGCCGAACCCCGGCGCCAAGATAGGAAAGACGCTGGCGGATGGCTTGTGCCGGATGGGAAAAGGAAAAGAACCCAGCCATTTTCTGCAAAAGCTGGCGTTTGGTGGATACAATAGAGGATTCGAAGGCAGGACCCCTTATGACTGGCTGACTCGCAGTACACAGATTGTGGATCAGTATGCCGCGGATCCATATTGTACGTTCTTGTTTACAGCGGCGGGATTTCGTGACCTGTTTACACTGTACGGCCTGGCCAATGAATTGCAGACGTTCCGCGCGGTTCCAAAGGCGTTTCCACTGCTGATCCTTTCCGGAGAAGAGGATCCGGTGGGCAATTATGGAGAAGGGCCCCGCAAGGTGGAGGAATTGTTCAAGCAAACCGGGCATATTGATGTAACGCTGCGGTTGTACCCTGGCGGAAGGCATGAGATTTTAAATGAAACCAACCACAAAGAAGTGTTCGACGGAATCGCTTCCTGGGTACAGCGGCGGATTTAGCGGCGGATGGCAGGCCTCTGCAGAAAAAAGAATCAAAAAAGCCACAGCTTGAAAAGACTGTGGCTTTTTTGCCGCTGGGGGTTATTTGACTGCGTCAACATCCCCTCTTTTTTTAACCGGTACCCATATTTCGCTTTCATAGTCCGGAGAATCCATGTTTCCGTCCGGATAGACCTCCATGTCGAAACTGCCGTCCGGTTCATACTCTGACGCCGGGAAAAATTCGGTGTAGATTTTGCTCCACAATTGCTGGATCGCCTGCGGCATCGCGCCCTTGCAGCGAAATCGCACCCAGGTTCGGGCGGGAATTTCATCGATCAGCATCGTTCCGGGCACGGCATTTTTCCCGTCGTACCATGTACCGATGACATAGGCGAACGTTTTTTCATCCGTAAGCGTGTCCTGGCAGATGCCCAAAAGCGTACCGTTGCCTGCGCTGTGCAAATATTGCAATGTACCGTCGGCTTGGACCTGATCCCAAAACGCCGGGATGGCGTTTTGCTGTTCCTGATCTGTGGTGGGAATCATTTTCTTTTTCCCCACAATTTTAAAAGCGGGGTGCTTTTCCAGTTTATAATCCATCATACTGCCGCCCTCCAATTGTAGTTTTACCGTCAGGCGCGAAAAACTTTTGAGCTTCGCGCCGCTTTTTTTCGCCTGAGACGGCGTGATTCCGTGAAAGCGGACAAAAGCGCGGGTGAAACTTTCTGGACTGTCGTACCCGTATTTCAGCGCGATGTCGATGACCTTTACACCTTTGGCGGCAAGATCACAGCCGGCCAGAGTGAGCCGCCTTGCCCGAATATATTCGCCAACGGTATATCCGCACAGAAGGCTGAATACCCGCTGAAACTGGAAAACAGAGGAATAAGCCTGCCGGGCAATATCCTGATAGTCCAGTTTTTCGGTGAGGTGCGCTTCCATATAATCGATTCCTCGCTGAATACTGTATATCCAATCCATATGTTTTTGCTCCTTTCGGTATTTCTAGGATACCGGAAAAAAACGGACAATTCCTGCTTTTTTCTGCTCTTTTCGGAAAGAAAAGAGCAGCCTCGCTGGCAAATTCGTGGCAAGAGAGCGCAGTAAAGGGAAGGACAGATTCCCGCGGAAAGCCGAAATGATTTGCACAGGCATGTGACGGGTTTGACAGCGGCATTTTCCCTTAGCTCTCAAGTTCTTGAATCAAAGAGCGCAGTTCCATACGGATTTTTTCGCGGTTAATGCCGCTGTACCCAACCGAATCGGCCTTGCGCATCAGGTATTCCCGGAAAGCGATAACCATGGCAGGCCGGCGAATCTCCAATATGATATAAGGTGCGGCGGTGCGAATGATCAGCGCGAGCTCCCCTTCTCCGGCAAACAGATCATAATCCGGATACTCTTTCTCGTGCAATGGTACGAAAGCATAATTTTCATATTGGTCCATTAGCCGAAGAATGTTTTTCAGATGAAGAACGTAAGTTTTGGGGGTATAACAAAGTTGGTCATCATGGATTGACGCAATGGAAACTTTCCCAGAGCGAATGGCTTCGGCTGAAGCCAGAGGGCACATGTCGATATATGGATATTGAAGAAGGCGTTTTTCAAATCGGGGCAGTTCTTCCAGATAGCAGCGGAAAAACGGTGCAAAGACGGATGGACACTCTTTTTGTATGCACTGCTCCAGAAGTTCCCGCGGCATACTGCTGAGAGACAGGGCGTTGGAGGCTTGAACAGAATCTCCGGAATGAGACAGGTATTCGAAAAAGTAAGGGGAAAAGTCTGCAGGATCTTTATGAACGTTCAAGGAAGGCCGGCAGAGAGAAAAGTGTTCCTGAAACTGCTTTTCAAAAGCGTTTACCAGCTGTAAATCGGTGGAGAACATGGTGATATCACTGGAACTTCCTGCCCCAACAGCCGCCGCGTATTGGACACAATGCCCCGGAACAACGATAATGGAGTGGCGGTACAGGTTTCCGCGAAGACGGGGATAATAATATACTTTCATGCGCCCGGTGGAGAAGATGTGCGACCGGGCGCTGTTGGCGGTGGATAGCATAAAAGGGCAGTATAACCGGTATTTCGCGGTATACGACGATGCTTTGCGCGGCAAGCTTTTGCGGGAACAGGCGATCACGGAGGCCATGGAAACGGCTCTGGATGAAGGGCAGTTCGTCGTTTACCTGCAGCCAAAGTACAATCTGCATGATGACCGTTTGGCGGGCGCGGAAACGCTGGTGCGCTGGAAACATCCGGCTTGGGGATTTCTTTCTCCGGGGGAGTTTATTCCCCTGTTTGAGAAAAACGGATTTATCACCCAGCTGGATCAGTATGTCTGGGAGCAGGTTTGCGCCCTGATGAAAACCTGGAACGAAAAGGGATATCCGGCGCTGCCGGTGTCAGTCAACGTATCCCGGTCAGACATTTATCAGTCCGATTTGGCGCAGACCCTTTTAAAAATCGTCCATAAATATGGTTTGGAGCCAAAACAGCTTCATCTGGAATTGACCGAAAGCGTATATACGGAGAATCCCAACCAGATTGTCGGAACGGTTGACCATCTGCGAAAACTGGGCTTTATCATTGAAATGGATGATTTCGGAAGCGGGTATTCTTCTTTGAATATGCTCAATCGGATGAAGTTGGATGTTTTAAAGCTGGACATGAAGTTCATTCAAAGCGAAACCGCGAAGCCGATGGAACAGGGAATCCTGCGCTTTGTCGTTGGGCTTGGCCATTGGCTGAATCTGATTGTAGTCGCGGAAGGCGTGGAAACGAGAGAACAGCTGGAACGTTTGCGGGAGGTCGGCTGCGATTATGCGCAGGGATATTTCTTCTCCAAGCCCATGCTCAGCGGCGAATTTGAGAATCTGATGAAAGCACCTGTTTCGGAGCAGCCGGTTTTTTCCCAGAAACAATGGCAGGATAAAGTGGGTATGCGCAAAATACTGATCGCGGATGAGGATGCGGAATACCGCAAAAGGGTTTGCGGGCTTTTCAAGAATGAGTATCAGGTGATAGAGGCCTGCGATGCGGCACAGGCGATTGACTGCATCAAAACAGACGGGCAAGACCCGATTTCAGCGGTCATTGTGAGCGCGGCCCTTCCGGACCAGGGAGCATTGTCGCTGTTGTCCTTTATGCGCAGAGACCCCATGCTCTGGCGTATCCCCGTTCTTGCGACATTGCCGCAGGCAGAAGAAGCAGCGGAGGTATGGATGCAGTTGGATACGGATGATTTCCTCTGCAAGCGGTATCCGTTGGTTGATTTAAAAAGGAGGGTGCGCCAGCTTTTAAGCCTGGCGTTATCTCAGGAACGAGAGAGAACACTGAAAAATGAAGCGTGCCAGGACTATCTGACCGGGCTGCTGAACCGGCGGGGATTTTACACCGCAATCGATACGCTGCACCAGGAAGATCTGCCATTGGCGATGTACCTGTTTGATCTGGATAATTTGAAAAAGGTCAACGACCAGTATGGACACGAAAAAGGCGACGAAATGATCCGTTCTTTCGGTAATCTGCTTCGTCATCACACCCGGGACGGGGACATCCTGCGCCGTTACGGTGGAGACGAATTTGTCGTAATTCTCCGCCGTATCAGCTCTGAAAATGCGATCGATAAACCGTCGGCAAGATTGATCGAGCAGGCAGATAAGGCTTTGTACAAGGCCAAACAGACGGGCAAAGGAAGGTGCTTCCTGTGGGAAGAATAGAAAAAGCGTATAAGCAGCGTTTGAAAACGGATTGATTTGCCTTTTCAAATGGCGGATACACAGGGTCGGACATTTTTCCTGATCCTGTTTTTTCGGTAAAACGCGCTGGTGCGGATAAAACAGATGGGGGAATAAAAGGATTCCAATAACAAACACGCCGGCGCTTCCCGGCCAGGAAGCGTCAGCGGGATGCGGTATCCAAAAGAAAAGCCGCGGCAAACGACACAGAAGTTTGCCGCGGCTTTTGAGTTTACGCGATAAAAAGATTTCCGCTATGGATGAGGACAGAAAAGACATAAAGAAAGCAAAAACCCCGAACGCAGATTGCGCGTCGAGGTCCTTGACTGGCGCGCCCGGCGCGATTCGAACGCGCGGCCTTTCGCTTAGGAGTAGACCCGATACGACATCGGGAAGTGGCATCTAATGCTTAAAAATGCTTGGAAATACAAGGTTTTTCAGCATTTCAAATCCCATCTGATACTACGCTGTGATAGCTAATTCAGAGGGATTTTACACCGTCCGATTGGCTCGAAATTAGCAAGTCTTTCGATTTTTGGTGGACGTTGCAAGTGCAAGTAAATGTCACTATGTAACTTCTCGTGATGCGAAATGATAGGAAATCCTATTCATTCTCGTGTGAGGGTGCGGGTGTCCTTAGACACAGATTTCAGTCTGTTTTATATATCATTTCAAAATGAATTTTTCAACCAGAATTATTAAGAATTTCAAAGGTTTTTCAGACTCAATGATTCTATGTAATTTAGACCCGCCGAAGCAGGTCTTTTTTTATTTCAGCATAATCTCTCTATCCTCAGCGCCGAGCATATAAGCACCCTTGGCAAAAGCATCCCTTGCAAGAAGCTCTGCTACATCAACCCTATCGAACAGCATCCATATTTCTTTCTCTTTCGGAGTCAGTTCATGGCTATGGTCAAACAAATGCTCAAGTCCCAATCCTTCAAGCAATGCCGACTTTGCTGCTTTGTATTCCTCAGCTCTGCCAACATATTCGTCGTTCCTTTCCTTGGAAAATGCCTCGATATTGTCAGCTCTCAGATGCTCGTAATACTCGTCCATAAAGATTCTATCCATACTCGTTGACCTCCATAACAAAAAAATAAGGGCAGACCCTTTTACAGCTATTGTAGCTATGTAAAAGGATCTGCCCTTGCAGTTACTATAATGTTTTTGCCAGCGACTTCAGGAGTGCTGCCATTTCCGGATTTTGCAGAAGCTTCAGAAGAAGTTCTTTATCATCAGCGGAGCTTTCCGTTGCGGCTGGTTGAACCGGCTCAGGCGTTGCCTGTCTGCCTGAGTAGAACGCAGCTTCCATTCTTTCAGCGTTCAGTCTGCGGTCATCGTCGATGATATGGGAGTAAACATCCGCTACCATCTTGACCTGTGCATGACCGGAATCGCCTTGAACGGATTTCATATCGCCGCCGTTCAGCTTCAGCTTGTAAGTGATACTGGAATGTCGGAGACTATGGAAAACCACTTTCGGCAGTCCCTTCTCCTCAATCAGCTTATTGAAAGCACGGTTGATAACCTGCCCCTCAATCGGCTTGCCATTGGAAGAACAGAAAACCAGATTGAAGTCTACGAACTCGTCACCGAAAAGGTCTTTCAGTTCTTCGATGTCAGCCTTTCGCTGTACCAACATTTCCGCTACGGTTTTCGGTAAGAACACCTTGCGGACACTTGTTTTGGTCTTAGGAGTTTTGAGAACCAATGCGGTATGCGTACTGGCGAAGGTCGGTGGGAACTTGAACATGATGTCCTTACCGTCCAGATCTGCCATCGCTTCACGATTTACTCTCTGCAACTCCTTTTCAACGAAGATGCTTGCCTGACCAAGTTCAATACTGGTGGGGGAAATGTCAATACAGTCCCAGGTAAGCCCCAGAAGCTCGCCCATTCGCAGGGAACAGGAGAAGGCAAGGTTAATAGCCAGACGAAGAATATCATCGTCACAGGCTTCCAGAGCCTTCTGGAGCACTTCTGCTGTCCAGATATCCCTGGTCTTGTGTTCTTCTTTCGGCAGCGTAGCGTGCTCCACAGGGTTTCTGGTCATCAATTCCCACTTGACCGCTTGATTGAAAGCATTTCGCAATGTCTTGTGAACCTCTCGGACAGTATGCGGAGTCAGATATTCTGTACGGGCTTTTACATACTTAGAAGAAACCGCTTTGACAGAAAGCAAATCTCGGTAATACTTGTCCATGATTCTCGGCGTGACATCCTCCAGCTTCATATCACCGATGAGGGGACGAATATAGTTTGCAATCAGGCTCTTTCTGCTTTCATAGGTAGACATCGCCCAGGTGTTCACACCATAGATTGACATATACTCATCCAAAAGATCATTGACGGTTTTAGCAGAAGGGGGAATAAAGGTTCCGGACTCCTGCTCATATTCAACCTGCAACTTCCTTTTCTTTGCTTCGGCATTCGTTTCAAAGGTTTCCCACTTCTGACGCTTGTTGCCGTTCTCATCGGTGTATGTATAAACTACGGAATACTTCTTTTTTCTCTTAACGATGGATGCCATAAAATCAACTCCTTTCCAATCCATCCTCCGCTACCAGCCGGTAACGGTTTTGGTTCTGATACCACTTCATAAAGCTCTCTTTTGTGGCTCGGTTGTGTCTGCCAACTCGGATAAGCTCAAAGCAGCCCTTGGCGGCTATGCCATATACATTCTGCCGATGAACTCCGAGCATTCTTGCAATCTCCGGTAGCCCGTAGGTTACAGCCACAATCTCCGCATCCTTTTCCTGATCCTCGATTGTACGGTAATCACTTTGTGAAGCATACCAGCGTTCAAAGCTGTCCTTAGTAATTCTTCGCTTGCCCAGCACCTCTACGATTTCAAAGTGACCTTTGGCAATCAGCTCATAAGCAGTCGCTTCCTTTAGACCAAGGCGCTGACCAAGCTCCTCAACAGAATATGTAGTTTTCTTCAATTCCTCTCCGGGAGGGGTTCCATCAACCTTTTGATATTTGAACTGATTGGCATACCAACTCTCGAAGCTGTCGATCATCACCCTCATGTTGCCGCCGACAGTAATGGTCTTGAAATAGTTTTTCTTGATGAGCCAGTACGACTCAGTTTTGCAGAGACCAAGTAATCTACCCATTTCAGGAACAGACATACTCGTGCGTTTTCTCGCATTTTCCATCCAAATAACCTCCTATGTAAAAATGTAGCCATGTGTTTTCTTGTCATGGCTACATTTTATCGAACTCCTGATTTATTTTGAAGTTTGTCGCTGGGTAGCACGACATCCTTGACAAATCTCAATTTTGGTGATCCAACCACTCATCAAAGCTCTTTTTGGAGATTCTGATGCTGCCGCCGATGCGGACACTGTGAAAGGCATTCTTCTTTACGAGGTTGTATGCGCTGGTTCTGCTGATACCCAGGATGTCTTGGATTTCATCAACCGTATAGGTTCTTTTATCAAACTGGCCTGCGGATGCAGCCAGAGTTTCTTCTGTACGCTGATTCATAGCAGCGATTCTTTCTTCAAACATTTATGTTCACTCCTTGGGATTCTTTCTGTATTTATATGCTGCGGAGCCGGTTTGCTTTTTAAGCTGCTCCATAGCCAAACTAATGCCATACAGCGTGAAATCGCCAGAAGTCGGCTCCTGCAATCCGCAGATCAGTCGGATCAGGGTTGTCTTACCAGCGCCGTTCTTTCCCACGAAGCCATAGATAGAGCCTTTGGGAACGTTCATGGTAAGACCGTTCAGAGCCTGAAAGTTTTTATACTTTTTTGTCAGGCTGTTTGTTTGCAAAATATAGTTCATAGTGTGTTACCTCCTTTGATGACCCAAGTTTACAAAACAAAAGTCAAGAAAGTGGTCAAGAAAAACGTCAAGATTTCGTCAAGATTTTTGATCAGTCATTATATACATATGTAGATTATTGATTTTTTGTTTTAGAAATATTATTATAATAATGGTAGTTTATCGTATTTTGTAATTATATTTCTCGAAAGGTATTGATGATATGAAAAATAAAAACACAATAATTATCACTGAAGAAATGATAAATTCGGACCCATACGGTTATACATATAAAGAAATTTGTGATTGCGTTGGAGAAAAAAAAGCTCGATCGCTTATGCATGCCCTTTATAAGGAAAAGCCCCAAAAGAAATATCAAACAATGAGCATTAATGATATTTATAATGGCGGTGACACAAGAAAATACTCTTTCAAATTAAAGGATGGTTACTGCGTTGAAACTGTTTGCATAAAGAGAAAAACAGGTGTAACTGTATGTGTTAGTACAATGGTAGGATGTCCTGTCGGTTGTATTTTTTGTGCATCTGGAAGTAATGGATTTATAAGAAATTTAACTCCTTCCGAAATTGTGCAACAAGTAACATTACTGAAGGAAAAAGTCAACAGAATTGTATATATGGGAATGGGTGAACCATTTTTTAATTATGATAATGTAATTAAGTCAATTCATATACTAAGAGATAGAAATGGGCTTAATTTCCCCACAGATGGAATTAATATTTCGACAGTAGGTCCTTTAGAACAATTAAAAAAAATAAGAGAAGAACATCTGAAGATACAACTCACCCTCTCTCTTCATGCAACAAATCAAAGAACAAGAGATATAATTATACCTCACATGAAAGGTTATGACATAAATAAGATTGTTGAATCTGTTTTATCATATTCGGAAAGACATAACAGAAAAGTAACAATTGCTTATTTATTGATTCCTGGTCTAAATGATAAAGCAACTGATGTACGTCAATTAGGAAGATGGTTTCGTGAGAAAAATGTTTTGATAAATCTTTTGCAATATAATGATACCGCAAATTGCAATATTAACAGGCCAAACAAACAACAATTAGTTGCATTTAAATTGCGACTTGAAGCGGCTGGTTTAGAAGTAAAAATGAGAGAATCACGAGGTAATAACATCAAAGCTGCCTGCGGTCAGTTGGTTAGTAACACAAACGAGAAGAATAAGCAACACAATTCAATGGGGAAGGATTTAGGTTTTCACAATCGTTCAAAAAGCAAGAAAGAGAATCCTAAAAGCAAGCACAAAAATACATTTTCTAAAATTAATTACAAAACAAAACACTAAATTAACCGTATTTTGTTTGTGATGCATAGGCGATCTGTTTTTTTGTCTATCAACAATTAGAGTTACAAGGAATCTATTATGGAATATAAATGTTTATCCGATTTTTTGTTTAAAGGAGAAAATAAAAATATTAATATAAGTGTGAGCAAAAATAGTCCAGTTAATGCCTCCTTAAGTTTGGATGGATACAAACATTCAATGGTTCAAATAATAGCATTAACTATTGCACTCAAAATGAAGACTGTTATTGTTAATCCACCTATAGTAAGTGATACATATGTTTTTATCGCAATAATAAATGAACTAGGTGGTACTGCAAAAATATATAACAAACGTTTGTTTATTGACGCAAGTACCATATGTAATGCCAACATTCCTTTCTTTTTAGGAAATCTCTGTCCGAGATAAGTATTGGTGAATAAAAATATTCCTATAGGTAGGATAATTATCGACAAAGAAATTTTCTCTGGAGTGGGAAAAGCAGACCAAAGTATGCTATAATGCAATAAAATAGTTATACAAACTTGAATTTGAGGAGGTGATAAGATGACAGCATATATGAGATTAAGATAATACCGCGAGTTGTGTTGCGGTACATCCGTATTACATAACTCGCTTTCGGGCAAGAATGTAATAATGGAGGATGTCATGAATAAAATTATTAGATTTAATGACAGCGAAAAGCTTTTTCGTTGTCCAATATGTAAACGAAAGTTAAAGATGGTAGGCAATAGTTTGCTGTGTAGTAATAAGCATTGTTTCGATATTTCTAAATTAGGATATGTGAATTTTGCATTAAATCAAAAGCAATCTAAGCATTATAGCAGAACTTCTTTTGAAAGCAGAATGGATATTTTAGAAAAGGGATACTATTCACATATTCTTACGGAGATAACACATATATTGAGCAAGCTTGAAAACATAACAACTATTCTTGATGTCGGATGTGGTGAAGGATATTATTCTAGAAAAATCAAAGAACTATTTCAAGCAGATATAGTTGCTTTTGATATTTCAAAAGATGCCATTTCCCTTGCTTCAAAAAGAGACGGTAGTAAGTCTATAAAGTGGTTTGTGGGTGATTTGGAAAATATGCCAATTAGAGACCACTCAGTAGACTGTATACTGGACATATTTACACCAGCTAATTATTTGGAGTTCAATAGAGTTCTGACGGATAGCGGCTATATTGTAAAGGTTATTCCTGGGAATAAACATCTGATGGAGTTCAGAAACATTGCAAAAGAACATTTGAAAAATCAAGAGTATTCCAATGAGAATGTGATTAACTTATTCAAGAAGCAGTATTCTGTTATTTACCAAAAAAGAGTTTCAGAATCATATGAAATGCCGTTAGAGGATATTAAAATTTTTGCAGACATGACCCCACTGCTCTTCCATGTAGATAAAACTGAGATTGATTTCAAAAAGCTAAAAACTTTGACGATTGATGCAGAGATATTTGTGGGAAGTCTATAACGCTTGAAACTTTCAGTTTGACGGAGCAACAAATTCCAATTTGTTGAACTGAATAGCACATACTGACCGATAGGAACAAGGATGAAATATACCTTGTTCCTTTTCGTTTACCCAGGGCATTCATAGAAAATGAATAAACAGGTCAGTTATGCATACCAACACTTATCTCGGACAGAGACTTTAGGAAAGTGTATTCATGGTTCTATGTATTTGTGCCCGGCGCTATTAATTGCATTAGGAAAATTTGAATATTATGGTTCTGGAGGTTGTCAAATTGGTGATTCGATAGATTCACATAATAGACCATTTTCTCATATTGCTTCAGTGATTGAATGTTTTAATCACAAAATAAGTATAGAATCTAATAGAATAATAGGTAATTTTGGTGACAATAGCGATATAACCGAGTTAGATATAAAAAATTTTTCATACTCTAGCGAAGATTTGAGTGGACCGCTTGTAGGAGGGGCCACTAAAACGGCATTACTTTTATCTGTTAACAAACAAAAATTTATCATAAAAAATCCATATTTAAAAACGGATGTCTATGATATGATTGATTTTTTGCGCTTAATAGGTAAAAAAATTGACATCTCTGATAATTCTATTGTCTGCAGTGGAAATGTTATGGCTTCTTCCAATCAGTATATTGAATTTAATCTAACTCAATGCATAAGTGAAATTATAACATATTCCACGTTAGCTTTAATAAATAATACAAATTTGACATTTTTAGATTTAAACAAGAAAACAATTTCGCTAACTTTAAAACCTGAGATAGATATTCTATTGGCAATGGGAGTATCTATAAAATGGGAAAGAAACAATTTACATATACAAAAAAAGGGCGATATCAAAGGCTTAAACATTGAAGTAACCCCTACAACCATCCAAAGTGATCATCAACCTTTTTTTGTTCTGCTTTCTTTATATGGTTCAACTGATTGCTACATCATTGTAATAACTCCGTTTTTCCTGGTGCAAAAAACTTACCAGAGAATCAAGCAATTTTTGAATATTACGATTTAATGCTTCAAAGTATCTCTTCGTACTCTTTTCAAGCCATGGCCCACTTAGATTTTCCTCGAAGGTATTTTGATAGTTGGGAAATTCCTGAAAAAACAATTAATTCAATCCTTGAGCTAATGATAAAGAAAGAGATTTTATTAGAGATTAATACCTCTTCAATTTCTAATGACTGTACAGAACCATTGCCATCATATAATATTATAAAAAAATATATTGAGTTAGGCGGAAAAAAAGTTGTGTTAGGGTCAGATGCACATAATTGTTCGTTTTTAGGCAATGGATACGATTGTATTAGAAAAAACCTGCCTCTAGAATTAGAAATCGGGTATTTTAAAAACCGTGAATTTGTTGGGATAAATTCAAACACTTTTGAATAGAAAATTGTTTGTAATTTTATTTTAGATTTTGGTGAGTTATAACTGAATATAAAATCAATTCTGATGGAACTCTTACCTTAACAGTTGCCATGTTGTCAACAGATCTGAAGACGGACTGTCTATTTGCGCATGAAGTTACTGTACGTCCATTAGAGAATGGGAGGTTCCAATATGTAGGAAACAAAGTAACTTACCAGACGGAATATGGTTTGCCTTTCTGTGAGCCACGAATAACGTGGAACGAACGCTGATAATCCTATCCTGGAAATAATCTAAAAATTGACAAAAATAAAGCTGGCAGTTTTGAAACTGCCAGCTTTATTCTGTAACCGTCAAACAAACCAGCGGCTTGAATGTAAGGCATCAATCCAATAGAATAACTACGAAACTTAAAGAAACTCAACGACACTAATGGAATTCGATAGAGGTGTTGAGTTAAAACGGAGGTCGTAGTATGAGCAATAACAATTTAAGTTTAAAGGAACTAAAACACGAACAGCATCTTCAAAAATGGATACCAATCATAAACAACTGTGTCAATAGTGGATTGTCAAAGCAAGAATGGTGCAAACAAAATGGCATCAACATTAAATCATACTTTTACTGGCAGAAAAGGATATTTGATGTAGCAGTTGATACTTCGGTAGAATTCGCAGAGTTACCTTCCCCTACGGAGAAGCTAGCAAAGACGACAGCAGACAAAGGTATCATAGCCACAGTATCAATTAATGGGATATCATTAAATCTGTTATCAGGAATAGACAGTGAAACAGTGACAGCGATAGTAAGGGGACTGTCTAATGAGTTGCAAAATTGCAAGCTCTCCCTTGGGAAGTTCCCCCAGATTGCATTTCTGCAATTCTCTGGTAGGAATGATGGCATGGTGGTCTGTGACCTTTTTGTTATTCACAACCTGCTCTGCATGGACGGGTACATTATCCACGCCCTCCATGGGGAATGTGTGGAAAGCCAGCTTTACGATGTCAGGCAGGCTGCGTGCCATATCGTCAGTCAAAAATCTGCTGTCCGTTCGGGGGTAAGTGACCAGTTTCTTCTCATAGAGGTTCTGGGTGTAGTCCAGAGTCTGCTGTGCCGTGTAGCCCAGCACACGGTTGGCATCCCTCTGTAAACTGGTGAGATCATAAAGCGAAGGCGGCTTTTCTGATTTCTCATTACGCTCCGCCTTTGTGACAGTCACCACAGAACATCCTTTGCTGGCTGCTTCAGCTTCAGCCTTTTTCTTGTAGCGTTCGCTTGATGCAGTAAATCCGTCCAGTCCGATCTGAACCGTGTAGAAAGGTTCGGGCTTGAATGCAGCAATGGCAGCTTCACGCATCACCGCCATCGCAAGGGTAGGGGTCATTACACGACCGACATTCAGGGTCTGCCCATAAAGGGTCGAAAAAAGTCGAGTAGCGTTAATACCAACAATCCAGTCGGCTCGCTCTCGACACAGTGCTGCTTCATACAAAGCATCATATTCAGTTCCAGACCTGAGATTTTCAAAGCCCTCCTTGATAGCCACATCTTCCATGGACGAAATCCAAAGTCGCTCAAACGGCTTTCTGCACCCGGCTTTGTGGTACACCAGACGGAAGATCAGTTCTCCCTCACGACCGGCATCTGTTGCGCACACAAGACTTGCAACATCTTCTCTGGCCATGAGCCTTTTCAGGATACCGAACTGCTTCTTTGTACCGGAGGACACTTCATACTGCCAGTCCGCCGGGAAGATCGGCAGGTCAGCATATGCCCATTTGCTGTATTTTGCATCGTAGGCTTCGGGCTGTGCCAGCTCCACCAGATGACCGACACACCAACTGACGATGTAGCCGTTGCCTTCCAGGTAGCCATCTTCACGCTTGGTAGCACCTAAGACCTTGGCAATGCTCTGGGCGACTGAGGGTTTCTCAGCCAATACTAATTTCATTTGTATCTACTCCTTTCCAAAAAAATAAGCAGCCACACACCGGAGTGCATGACTGCTATGTATTGAACCTTTATTATTGTTCTTTTAGTAAATAACTCTTGTCGATTGAAAGATTAACGCAAGTTGCCGCCGCAATATAGATTACTAAAATAATAACCTCTAACACCAAGGTATTGTACGGGCGAGGATAGAATCTTGCCGCAACGCTTATGATAAATCTAATCGGGAAATAAAGTCCCAACCAAGCAGAAATCTTGTAAAACTTTCTGCGGAAGTTCTTTGTTTTTTCTGTTGCACTGGATGCTTTCTTTTGATAGGAATATTCAAAACCACCAATAGCTACAACAAATGGAATAAAACTTAAAAATCCAAAGAACACATTTTGCAGAATAACTGTTGTCATAAACTGCATCAAAAGCACCATGACTTCGAGAGTTACCAAATAGATCATAATCTGCCCCAAATTATCATTTTGTACTTCTTTTACTTTTGGCAGGTCATTGTCACTCTGGTAATCATCGTTTAGTAAATAATCTGTTGTAACGCCAAACAGCTTGCTGAGTTGAAGAATGTTATTTGCATCAGGCATCGCAGTTCCTGACTCCCAACGAGATATAGCTTGTCTTGAAACATCCAACTTTTCAGCTAAATCTTCTTGCGACATTCCATTGGACTTTCTCAGTCCGATAATCTTATCTGAAAGTTTCATATGAAATCCTCCTTTGCTTTGGTGATTTCATTGTACACAAATCCACTATATTTCACCACCGCACCAACTTTACATATCCGCAACAAGATGTTACATTACCTGTTCTTTCTGCTATGGCTCAAATTCTTTCGGGTTGTAAGTGTTGTTTTTACTCCTGTAACAGCCAGTCAGTTATGTCGTGGATCTCAATTCCTTCATAGCTATATTTGGGATGTTTGGTTCGGGCAATAATCATTTTCGGATAAGCATCTCTAATCTGAAGCAGAGGGGAACATTCTCTCTCAAATGTTTCCTGTCCGGAAATGTTGTCACATACCTGAATATAAATTTTCTCGCTGCCCCTTTGAGCAACAAAGTCTATTTCTTTTTGATAGAGCTTGCCAACATAAACATCGTACCCACGGCGAAGAAGTTCGATACAAACAATGTTTTCATATACTCTGCCATAGTCCATATTTCTGCTTCCAAGTATTGCATATCGAATACCACTATCGCACAAATAGAACTTCTCAGAGCTTTCAAGATATTTCTTGCCACGGATGTCGTATCTCTTAATATCATAAAATACGAAAGCATTGCACAAATACTTAATATACTTGCCAACGGTTACATGATTGGTTGGGGTATCATTCGCTGTCAGCAGCTGACTGACCTTATTAGGAGAAGTCAGGTTGCTAATGTTATCCATAAGGAACTCACTCAGGCGTTGTAAAACCAAAGTGTCTGGCAGAGCGTACTTCTGTACCAAATCTCTTGTAACGATGGTTTCATAGACTTCTTTGATATAGTTTGTTCTGTCTTTTTCAGTTCTGTAAGCGTAAGAACCTGCTAAACCGCCCTTGATAGAATAATCATCAAAGAGCTTATCTTTATCACCAATATCATCATAATACTGGCAATATTCCTGGAAACTAAAAGGGAATACATGAATTTCAATATAGCGTCCAGTAAACAGCGTTGCCAGATCTGCACTCAACAGGAAAGCATTGGAGCCGGTTACATAGATGTCGTACTTACCCTTGGAGTAAAGGCTGTTGATTGCCAATTCAAACTTGGGACACATCTGAACCTCATCCACAAACAGATAGTTTGTTTTTCCAGGCTTATAATGCTCCTCTACATAGCTGTGTAACGCATGATATTCCTTTATTTCTTCATAAGCCAAGTCCATAAAGTCAATGAAGATGATATTGATGTTTTCAAAATGGCTTTTCAGGTAATCAATATATGCCTGCATCAGTTTAGACTTACCGGATCGACGAATGCCCGTGATGATCTTGATGTCAGGAGTGCCATTCAGTTCAATGATTCTGTCGAGATACTTTGCTCTCGTAATTGTTTTCATATAGTCACCCGCTTTCAAAAGTTGAAGATTTTTCATTTCTTGAAACTGTCTCGATGTACTTATTATACTGTCTGATAATAGTATATGCAAGAGGTCGCTTTCAAAAACACAAAATATTTTATTTTTTGAAAGTGGTGACTATGTAAAGGCAATCCGAAGATTGCCCCAGGCATCATGCCTGTCCATTGTTATACGGGTTCGTTGTCCTCGTCGTCAGCGATGAAGTCCACATCATCGTCCTCGTATTCCTCACTGTAGCCGTAGTCCTCATCATCGTCTACATAGTCTGCATCCGGGTCAGGCTTCGCAGCTTCTTTTTCCTTTTTCTTTTCCTGCATCTTCTTGAATACAAAGAAGCCACCGCCGCCGATCAGAGCTACCATTACCAGAACAGCGGGCATCATGTTGGTCTTAGGCTTCTCAGGTTCAGGCTCGACCACATCAGGCTCAGGCTCGGTTACATCGGGAGTATGTTCGGTTACATCTGGTTCCTCAGTCTGGTCGATATACTGTGCAGCTTCTTCCTCATCCATGAGCTTGAGCAGGTCAGCTTCATCCACCTGATTCAAGAAGTGGACAGTTTCATTTCCCTCATCGTCACGGTCGATGATGATATAAAAGTAGTTGCCGTTCTTTGTGACCACCGTGATAAATTGTTTTCCATCTTTATCAGGAGAACCGATGTCATCAACCAGAGTCAGATTGCCGTCAGGAGTAAGGGCAGGCTCACTTGCATCAGTGTCCATGTTCTGCATGAACATACTCATAAACATCATACTCTTTCGGAAATTGATTGTGTTGAAAATCTTGATGTCATAGCCATGTTTCAACAGGGCATTACCACACTCAATGACGATACTGCCCTTGGGGTCTGTCACCACATAACTGCTGTGCATCTGGAGCAGATTAGGTTTCAGCCAGAACCTTGTTTTACCTGAACCAGAACCGCCGATTATCAGTACGTTCTTATTTCTGGCATTTGCAGGATTCTTTGGCCTGTTGGACATCATCAATCGCTCTGTCTTAGTAAGAATGATATTGTCCTCGAACTTAGGAGCCATGAACGGCTCAATGTCCTTGGCAGTACCCCAACGGGCAGAACCATATTCTTCGTTGTGACGGTACTTCTTGGCGTTCTTGCCTTTCAGATAGACTGCAAGGCGAAGCGCAACTCCACAGATGATGCCTACCATCAAATCCATTGGGTGAAAGCTCGGCAAAGGATTTCTCAGAGCCACCGTGAAGGTACTAAAAAAGCCGAGGAGTTTCGCAGACATATCTGCACCCTCGGCTAATCGCCACGCTTCACCTAAGTTGGTTGCGAACAATCCCAAAATGATATACGGGAAGTTCAGGATCAGGAGCTTTTTGATTTTTGTCTTATCCATTACAAATCACGCTCCTGTTTCTTTTCACGAACCTTCTTAGGAATGGCAGCAACAATTTCTTTGAAATTCTTCAGCTGTTCCAGAACGCTCGGCTTTTTATCCTTCGTTAATGCTCTTGCCTGATGTTCCTTGCAGATGGCATCCAGTGCATCTGCATCTTTGGAACGAACAAAGACAAGATAACGGGGAGGATCTACGGACTTATCTTTTCTTACGGCAAAGTCCACGCCGTATTTCTTGGCAAGTCGTTCAAAATCTTTGATGCCGCTTTTGTCGATTTCGACATTAGTAGCACCCTGATTCTGTCCAAGAAGCTGTTTTACGGATTGTTTACCATGAACAGCTGTATCTCTGCCTTTACCCGCCTTAACTTTTTCTCGATGTTGCAAATACTTGCGAATACCGGCGACGATAGTTCGTCCAGTCAGCTTTGTTGTGCTGATAGCGAGATTTATCGTCCTGTTTTCAACTTCTTCCTGCATAGATCATCACCTCCTGCAAGCAGTAGAGTGAATGGTTTACAGAGAATCCCTATCGTGACAGCTTTTGTGCGTAATAGGTGCATCCATTACTGGTGCACCAGCTTTCTTCACCTTATCATCAGGTAAAGGCAAAGCCATGATACTGCGACCCATACGGACGAACATTTCGGGCTGGTGGAACTTCTTTTCAAACTTCTCCATCAGCTCAGGAGAAAGGGAAGAAAAATCTTCCTCGCCCAGACCGACTACAAGGAAGTCACCGGCAATGATGTCGTAGATGTCGCCATCCTGGTCACGCAAGGCACGGTTCAGGTCTTTTCCTGTCAGCTTTGCTTCCTCGTCCATTACAAGAGCAACGGGATCTTCGTAAGGGTAAACCGCCTGAATATAACCGCCTACGGCTTTCTGCAAGTCCTCCAGCTCACAGCCGACCTGTACTGCCTGCGGATACATATTGGGGCGAATTAGGAGAACATCCATCATGGGAGCCTGTTCCTGCTGAATCTCACGCTCGGCCTGAGTTCCAAACACCACGCCGGTAAAATTCTCAGAGTCCAGAATATACTCGGAATTGTAATAGGCCGTTCTGACCTGTTCCTCCGCAGCATCACGGTTTTCAGCCTGCACCGTGACCGTCTTTTCCAAAGTCTCGGTGATTTTTACGTCATACTCTTTCAAGTGTTGTTACCTCCATTTCTTTGAGATATAAAGAAACGACCATCTATAAACATATTACAGTTCACAAACAGTCGCATCATCATTGAGCAAATGCTCAAACATACATATATCATCCAGTTCACAGATTAGAGAACCCATGTCGAAGGAGATGTCCCTTTCACATTCTACCGCAGTAACTAAACTACGGTATTCAGTCATGCAGATTGCCTCTTCATTCTCTATAACGAATGTAGTTATGCAAGAAACCACCGAAAATGTCATATCTTCTTCAAGCCACAGTTCCTTACGCTGAATCGTGTGCACTCTTTCATCGTCGGTTCCGTCTTCCGAAAAAGATAAAAGTCTTACAGCTCTATTTTGCAGAAGTGCAGTTCCCTGATAGCTGAACCCCTCACCAATAGTAGACAGCATTCGATACTCAGAAACCATTTCGGCTCTTTTCTGGAATGCCTGTGCCAGAAGTGTGGGAGAAATATCGTCGAACTCCTCACCGTAGTTTTCGAGCATATCCATCATATAATCTGGGTCACACAGATCGTAGAGTTCTTCTAATGCGACCTGAATGTTTTTTGGTGTAAACATTGTTTGTTACCTTACCTTTCCATAGATTTTTCTCTTTTCTTTTGCCATTGTTCAAGCAGCTGAATGATTTTATCCTCCATCTGCTTGTTGGTGTAGGACTTTGGGAAATACTTTCTCAAGGAATCCGTTTTGAAAGTCACCTTGTCTTGTTCCTCCTTTTTGATTTCATTCATAATGTCGCACATAGCGTCCAGAGTACACTCGCCCTCCTGTGCGAGCTTTTTAATTCGCTGTGCCTGCGAGAGAGAAGGAGTAGTCTGGGCATAGTCCATAGCAGACAGAAAATCCTTCTGTTCCTCTCTCGCCAGATAGGAGAGTTCCACCGCAGGATTGAATTTGAGTTGACCATTATCCACCATATCCAACAGTTCAGGAATAAGCTCTGTCAGGCGGATATATCGCTGAACCTGCATTCGACTGTCACCGCTTTGTTCAGCCACCTGATTGACAGCCCACAACTTCTGCCCAACTTGGGCAGAAGTTAAATCACTCCTTGCACCTTGATGTTTTAGAGCGTCCAATTTCATCTTGTACGCATAGGCTCGCTCACTCGGAAGAATGGTTTCTCTCTGTAAGTTAGCATCGACCATCAAAATTATAGCGGCATCATCGTCCATTTCACGGACGATAACCGGCATAGTTTCTTTCCCAGCGAGTTCAGATGCACGATGTCTCCTGTGACCGGAAATGATCTCATAACCACCGTAAGGGTCGGGACGAACAATAGCGGGGGTGAGAACGCCGAAGTCTCGGACGCTCTCGGCCGTTTTCATCATGTCCTCATCGTCTACCACTCGGAACGGATGTCCCTCAAAGGGGTGTAACTCAGAAAGCGGAATTTCCTGTACTCGTTCCAGCTGGGCTTCAGCTCGTGACTGATCGGTAGAGAAAATATCATCGTACCCCTTCAAGCTGATGTTTGCGCCTTTTTTCTGCATTGTTTAACACCTCCTTCGTCAGAACTTTATACGCTTCGGCAACTTTGCCTTTGGGATCGTGCTTAAAAATACTGGTTCCCTCGGCGCTGATTTCCTCTGCACGGACAGAACGTGGTATGTCTGTCTTGTAGACTTTCAGCTTGCCACCGTAGCTTTCACGGATAAGGTTGCTAATGTCTTTGGAATAATTTGTTCTGCTGTCCACCATCGTCAGGAGAACGCCCTCGATTTTCAGCTTGGGATTGATTTGCCTTTTAACCTTGTTGACGGTTTCAAGCAACTGTTCCAAGCCTTTTGCGGGAAGATACGCCGCCTGAACAGGTATCAGCACATTGTCGGCAGCTGCCAACGCATTGACAGTCAGCATACCCAGAGAGGGCATACAATCCAGAAGAATAAAGTCATAATTCTGTTTGACCGTATCCAGGTACTGACGAAGAATAGTTTCTCGGCTCATAGCATTTACCAGAGAAACTTCCAAACCTGACAGTTCGATATTGGCGGGCATATAGTCCACACCTTCGGGATGTCTCAGGATACCTTCGCCCGGAGCAATGGGTTTTTCTGTGATAATCTTTCCCATCATATCCGAAAGAGTGGGTGACAACTCATCAGGATATGGGTTTCCAAGACTGACGGTTAAAGACGCCTGGGGATCTGTGTCTACCAACAGAACCCTTTTACCTTCCATAGCCAGTCCGACCCCTAAGTTTTCACAGGTTGTTGTCTTACCCGTGCCGCCTTTCTGATTGACTACTGCGATGACGGTTGCTTTCTTCGACAATTCTTGTCACCTCGCTTTCTTCTTTTGATTTGCTTCAATTTTTACCACCTCCCTCCAAGTTTTCCCGAAGCCATATCATGCCTTACTTGGGCATCGTAATGGGCATCAATGGTATATGGGGCATTGTATATCGAAGCAAGTAGATACTGCTTGATATTGCGTACTTCAGTTGTGTTTTCTTTGAAACGGTCAATAACAAACCTGATATGCTCTGAATCCAGTTTCATAAAGGTGCTTCGGACGATTTCTACCGGCTTATCATCACTGGCTATTCGTATCTGTTTACGGTTGCTGCACATCACTTCAACGATAAGTCTGAGAATCAGTTCAAGGATTTCTCCATCATGCCGGAAGTCCTGCTTCAGATATTCCATTTCAAGCTTATCGTAAAAATACTCATAATACCGGGTGAACTCTCCGGTCCCATCGTCTTCCTGTCCGTGAAAAACGGAAGAAAGGAAAGGATCAGTATCACTAAATTCAGTATCTTTAATATCAGTATTATTACATTGTGATTTTGGAAGTTCTTGAGTTGTGATTTTCATTGTTCCAGAATTGTGATTTTCACAATTCAAGAGTTGTGAATCCACAGCAGAAATAAAGTTCTTCACATAGATCAGATTGGGTTTTCCCAAGCCCTGACGCTTTCGCTCGATCAATCCTGCTTTCTTCTCAAGTTCGCTGAGTAGCTTTATAGCCTTTTGTTCAGCACAGTTCAAAGCCGACTTTGCTTCGTCGATTGTGAAGATGATATACACACGACCGTTTTCATCTATCCAACCGTTCTTTGCAGACAGGCTCATGCGATCAAGCAATATACCGTACAGCATCTTGGCATCGGCAGAGATGTTCCAAAATCTCTCGTTGGTGAATAACACCTTCGGAACTCGATAGAATGTGAACAGTTCTGATTGCTGACCGTAGAAGTAATCATACGTCACTCATTTTCACCACCTCTTTCTGCGGGAAATTTTCTTTTTCCAGAGGGGAGCTACGGAATGTCTTGCCTCTTAATCCAAACGGACAACGGACGAAATAGCAGGAACGATACCTCCAACGAGGTTGATGATACTCACAATATCGACAGCCTTTGGGCTTTTGGCAACGGACACGCTCATACATATCAACGCACCCCCAATTCCTTCAAAATCTTCTTGGTACACCAACCGATGCAGGGATGATCTCTACCATAAGGGCAACCATCACATTCTAACTTCGGTTTTTGGGGTACAGAGATTAAGTAGTAGCATTTATCTTCACCCAGACAGCAGCCCGTTTTATTGTTTTTCCAAAAATGACAGTAGCGGCAGTCGTTTGGCTTGTCTGGGGAATAGACGATCTTACTCAAAAATCAAACCTCCAATCTTTCAGATTTACCCATGAATTTTGGGCATAAAAAAAGAGCGTCTATCCATCCCCAATGCGGGGCAAATAGACGCTCTATGTACATGGTAATATTCAATTTTATCTGCTATAACTGGGTGATACTTAAAACATCCGCCTTTTGCAATTAGCAAGAATTTTAGCACGATTTTGGGGCTGATTAGCAGGAAGGGCATTTCCATTAGCAAAAACAGCCTTTTTTCTGCTAATCATTAGCAGAAATTTTTGTCTTATAACAGTAGTTCGATTTTTTAGAGCTTCTCAAAAATCAGAATTTGGAGTAAAATTCAGAACCATGATTTAGACACAGTAAGGGGAAGCTGTTGGGATGAAAAAAGCCGAAAACCCTTGAAAACAAAGGCTTTCGGCGTTGTTAGCTGGCGTCCCAAAGAGGACTTGAACCTCCGACCCCACGCTTAGGAGGCGTGTGCTCTATCCAACTGAGCTATTGGGACGTATTAAATTTTTTTGTCAGCCCCCGTAGTTATCGGACTCAGCTCCCTCCTAAGGTTTTTCCAAGGTGAGCGTTGTAACGCTACCTTAGGAGGCGAACGCTCTATCCTGCTGAGCTACGGGCGCATATTGCGAAAAGAGGAAAATACGAAAAAGCAGCAGAGCAGCCCTTATGACTTCTCAAAACAGAACGGAGAAACATCAAACGGACGTCAATTCCCCGGCGGGTTCGATACCGAACCACGGAGCCGGCACCTTTTGGTGATTTTGCGGGCTTGTCTGCGGTATCACGCGGTAGGGCAACGGTGGGACGCGTATGCCGTCTGGCTGCGTGATAAGCGCAAAAGGAGGCGTCCGGCGAAGATTTCGCCGGAACAGCCTGATTGCGTTAAAAAAGAAACGGATTATTCTTCACTCAGATAGGGAGCGCCATGGCCGAAAGAACCCTCGATCATGCAGGAATTGGCCGAGTATTCTGCGGCAAAATCCAGCGCGTGCTTGATGATTTCAGATTTGTCTGCGGCGTTATAGCCGTCATGGCCGATGAAATCATACAAAAATGCGGAAATGAACGCATCGCCAGCACCCATGGTATCCACTACATGCTCTTTCCAATGGGGTGGCTGGGTGTAAAAACGATCGCCGTCATAGCAGGTAGAGCCTTCGCTGCCGCGGGTTCCAATGCAGATCTTTGCGCCCAGGGTATGCGCTTTGATCAGCTGTTCCTGCATTTCCGTTGTGGTCATGTGGCTGCAGGAGAGCAGAACAAAATAGCAGCTGGGGCAAACTTTTTCCATGACGCCTTCTTTCGTATGATCCAAAGAAAAGTCGTAAGAAATTTTGATGCCCTCGCCCGCCAACTCCGGCAGGTAATCTTCAATGAACGCGCCATTGCTGGTGTGCATGACGTCAAAGCCTTTGATGTACTCGATATCCTCTTTGGAAAATCCTTCATAGGCCAGCATCCGGCGGATTGCACCCTGCATGGGGTTATATCTGCCGTTGGGGGAACGCTGGAACACCCGGTCGTTGTCGATTACTTTGTAGCGGGCAAAGGCGTTGGGCGCATGGTAGAAATGGGAGTGGGAGTAGTCCAGACCGATCTCGTCCATGGTTTTCTTCATGTGATCTGCAATGTAGTCGTCGCCGAATGCACCGATAAACGCGGACTGCGCACCGCACAGCTTGGTATTGACCGCAATATTCAAAGCCTGGCCGCCGGGATACATCATACCGTTGGACAGGTTTTTATCGACCATGCAATCGCCGACACCAATTACTTTTACCATAATTTCCACCTCTTTCATAGATTGAGCCTGTCATTATCTTATCAGAAAAAAGCAAAGATGTAAACTCACAAAGCGTGGTTTCTTTTTGGGGAAATAACAATTTTGAAGGGAGAATTTTAGGCAGTTTGCGCCTTTTGCTCGTGGGAAAAAGCATTACCGGAGAGAAGGTCCCTTTCCGCCCGGCGTGAACAGCGCCGGTCAGGACGAAAGAGAACGACGGTGCCGCAGATGGATGCCGATATGGCCGATCCCCAGCAAAATGGCAGACAATCCCAGCCACAAAACGCGCCCATATATAGCAAGCAGAAGAAATGCCAGCACCAGCAGAGAGGCTCCGGCCACCGGAATCCCCCAAAAGCTTCCATAAAAATCTGCCAATGTCCGGCCGCTGCAAAAATAACGAATCCACCAGGCTTCGTACATCAGCATCAGCAAAAAGGAGCCGGTCAGCCAAAAAAACCACGGAGAAAATGGACGAAGATCGTAATCGGAGAAGCACACGGAAAAAAGGCTGACACAAACCTCCCCAGAACGCTCCATGGCTAAAAGCACGCGGCTTTCCCCTTCGGCGGAATACCCCTGCGGTTTGCAGCGGGTCCAGGCCAGATTGGGAAGGATCAGCATCAAAAGCCAGATACAGCCAATATAAGAAAATCCCCAATGTCCCATTTTTCAATCCCCCAATGCGCTTTTGTCAGATGATAGTACATCTTTTGCCGCATGAAAAAACGGCCTGGAAAAACCAGGCCGTTAAAAGGCTGATTAGTCTTTAAAAGGAGCGCCATGGCCGAAAGAACCCTCGATCATGCAGGATTTGGCAGAATAATCCGCCGCGAATTCCAGCGCTTTGGAAATGATCTCGGATTTATCCTCTGCGTCGTAACCGCCGTTGTCGATGAACTGATACAAAAACGCGGAGATGAATGCGTCGCCAGCGCCCATGGTATCTACGACGGTCTCCAGCCAATGAGGCGGCTGATGATAGAAGCGGTTGCCGTCATAGCAGATGGAGCCCTTGCTGCCCCGGGTGCCGATGCAGATTTTTGCGCCGAGCGTGTGGGCTTTGATCAACCGTTCCTGGGTCTCGGTCTCGTTCAAATGGCTGCAGGAGAGCAGAACAAAATAAACGTTGGGGCAGATCTGCTCCATATACCCCTCTTTTTCATGCTCCAAAGAGAAGTCGAAAGAGATCTTGATGCCCTGCGCTTTAAAATCCGGATAATACGCTTCAATGCCGCTATCATTGGAACAATGGACCACATCAAACGTTTTAATGTAAGCCATGTCCTCCTCGGAAAAGCCTTCATAATCCAGCATCAGGAACAGCGCGCGGGTCATGGGGTTGATTTTTTTGGGAGGACGAACAAACACCCGGTCATTGTCGATGACCCGGTAGTGGGCGGCGCAGTTGGGAACCGGATAGGTGTGGGAATGGGAGTAGTCAATGCCGATTTCATCCAAGGTTTTTTTCATGTGTTCCGCCACATAGTCGTTGCCGAAGCAGCCGATGAATGCGGATTCTGCGCCCAGAAAATGCATGTTGACCGGGATGTTCAAAGACTGTCCGCCGGGATACATAATGCCGGAGGTCAAGTTCTTATCGACCATGCTGTCTCCGATACCGATGACTCTTACCATAATGATACCTCATTTCGTTGATATTGTTTGATCTATTTTAGCCAAACAGCGAAAGCCGTATGGAACTAATCCTCTTTATCAATTTTGCAACCGTGGCCGAACGCGCCGGGGGTCATGCAGGCTTTGGCCGCCCAGGATGACGCATAAGCCAGCGCATGGCGGATTTTTTCTTCCCTCTGCTGCTCGGTGCGGGCCTGAAGCCCCTGGGAACCAACAAAGTCCACCAGAAAAGCGGAGATAAATGCATCGCCGGCCCCCATGGTGTCCACCGCGTCGCATAAATCGGGTTTTTGCGTGTAGAAACGGTTGCCGTCATACAAAGTCGCGCCTTCGTCGCCTTTGGTTGCAATGGCAATGCGGGTGCCCAGCGTATGAGCCTTGACAAGGCCCTCCATCATTTGGGTTTCGGTCATTTTGCTGGCGGAAAACAGGCTGATATCCACATACGGGGCCACGTTTTCCATAAATCCGGGCTTCAGATGGTCGTTGGAATAATCATAGGACAGCACCATGCCCGCTGCTTTCAACTGAGGCAGGTATTCATCCATATGGGCGGTATTGCAAAGATGGGCCGCGTCAAACGTTTTGATATAGGCCATGTCCTCCTCGGACAGGCCGTAAAACGGCAGCATAAAGCGGATCGCCATCTGCAGTGGGGAAATCGGCCGGGGATTGGTTCCGCCCCAAACGCGTTCGCCATCGATGACCTGATATTTGGTAGCGGCGTTGTCCGCGTGTACGATATGGCTGTGGCTGCGGTCTACGCCCAACTCGTCCAGGGTTTTTGCCAGGTGCTGGCCCAAAACGTCGTCACCGATGCAGCCGATAAAGCCGGCCTGTGCTCCCTGCAGCTTGGCGTTTACGGCAATATTCATTGCCTGGCCGCCGGGATAGGCGATCATATCCGTGATGTTTTTGTCCATTTTGGCATCTCCGATGCCGATGATCCGAACCATTTTATTCCATCCTTTCTTTCAGATGTACCGCCCGGCGCCAAAACGAAAACGGCGCAGGGGCCCTTCCTTTTTCTATGCTATCATACAAAAATTTTTCTGTAAAGACCTCATAGGACGTTTATAACGAAAATCAGGCTTTTGCCTGATTTTTCCTGTTTTCTTTTGGTGGGTCCGACAAAAAAATCCAGCGGGAAATCCCGCCGGATAAAATCGTGAAAAAGAGCGCTGCTCTGCCGCGGAACGACTGTCCCGGGAAGAAAAGAGATTCTGTTTTACCGAAGGCTGCCGGATAACGCCCGCCGTTCCTCGCGCTGCTTCTGCCTAAAATAGCGAAAAATCAGAAGAATACAAATGGCCAGCAGCGCCATCGACGCCAGATAAATGCTTTTGGGGTTGAGCCGGTACAGAAAACCGGACAAACTGCCTGCCAGCGCCGAAGTCAAAGAGATCAGCACGTTTTTCAAAGCGTAGATGCCGGACCGCTCTTCTTCCGGAGAGGCCTCTGCCATCAATGCGTCTAAAAAGGGGCGGCACAAGCCAAACCCAACGGAGAACAGCGCAACCGAGAGAATGGTCCAGACGATGCTGCCCGAGGGGATGAAAATGCGGGAAACCATGGAAAGAATCTGGATGCCGAGGCCTACGGTCAGAGAGAACAATTTATTGAAGTGGCTCATGGCCGGAATGGCGAACAAATAAACCGTCAGCATAAAAAGGGAGTTGACGATGCCCAGCACGGAGATCACCGCGGCGTCCAACCCGACGACATCAGTAAGATAAGGGGCAAAGTAAAGGCTGGAGTAAGCACCGATGGGCTGATAGGCGCTGAAAAGCACAACAATCGTCAGCACGCAGCTCAGCTTATGATTGCCGCTGGAGACGACGCTCTTCATCTGCGCCAGGCTGTTTTTCAGCGTACCCCAGTAGCTGATGGAGCGGGAGCGTTCCACTGCCGCGCGCCCCATATCCGTTTCATGAAATTGAAAGTGCCGGTGGATGATCATGATGAACATGCAGATAGCGCCAAACAGCAAAAATCCCCGTTCGGCTTTTACCAATCCCAGATTGCCTACGATAATGCCCGCGATGGGGGTGAAAAAGCCCGCCAGAATATCGATAATACCGAACATATTAAAGGAGGTCAGCCGCTGTTCGTCGTCGGCGTCTTCAATCAAGATCAGCTGCCAGCCGATGTCGCTGATCTTGCTGAAAGCACAGACAATTTGTGCGACGGCAAACATCCAGAAGCTGTGGGCGAAAAAGTTCAACAGCGCCGATCCCGGCCAGCTGATCAGGCCAAAGAGGATCGTTGTCCGGCGGCGGCCCAATTTATCCACCATCACCCCGGCAAACAGCGCCAAAACAGTGCCTACGATAAAGTTTAAGGAAATCAAAAAGCCGATTTGTACGTCGGTAACGCCCTGGCTTTTCATATAAAGGCTCAGATAAAAGCTGTAAAACCCATAAGGGATCGACCAGAATGGTTCATGGAAGACCGCTACCCGGGCGTTGCCCCGCAGTTCCCGCAGGGATTGCAGCACCGTTTTTTTCTGATTTTTCCGCGCCATGGGGAGGACCTGCCTTTCTGTGTGAAAAAATAGGCCCGAGGACGGGCAAATCTCAATATACCGGGGGAAAAGAACCTTGTCAATATGGTTTTAAAAGGACTTTTTCACTTAAACGTTTTCGTATTTATTTTTGGTAATATTCACTGCAAATCACAAAAAAGCAGTCTTTGGACGTGCGTTTTATATCCGAAAAAAAGAGCCCGCCGCCAGGCCGGGCTCTTTTACAGTTTGATTCAGGCTTGGGAAGCCGCGCTTTCTTCCGGAAGAGGGGGAAGCGTCTCGACGGCGTGGTATACCCTCTTTTTCCAAAAGAAAATAACGCTGAACAGGATACGCACGATCTGATCCAGCGCGATGGCCCACCACAGAGCGACGATATCCCAGTGGAATACCCAGCCGGACAGGCAGCACAGCACCACCCGAACCAGCCAGATGCCGGTAAACGAAATGACCATCGGGGTGTATTTATGACCTGCCGAACGGATGGTACCGTTAAAAATCTTAGACAGGTTTTGAGGGATTTGGGCAAATCCCATGATGAAAACATATTTCATGCCGATTTCGATCAGTTCCTGTTTATCGGTCAAAAGGCTCATGAGCAGGCGGGGGCAGAAAAACAGTACCGCGCAGGTAAAGACGCTGATGGTCATGGAGATGCGGATCAGCTGCTTAAAATACATTTTATAAAGCGCATCGTTTCGCTGGCCGATGGCTCGGGCCGCGAGGGTCGTGGAAGCGGTGATGAAACCGACCGACAGCATATCGCACACCCCTTCCGCCTGAAGTCCCAGCTGATAGGCGGCATAGCTGTTGGTGCCGTAGGAAAGAATGACGCGGCTGATGATGATGGTGGCAAATTGCCACAGCAGATTTTCACAGGAGGCGGGCAAGCCGGTGGTGTAAATATCCCGCAGGTAATTCCCATCCAGGGAGAAAAATCGTTTTCCGTGATTCGCACCATGGAACAGGCCAATGCGCTTATGATACAAAAGCGCCAGGCCGATCAGCGCGCCGCAGATCTGGGCGCTGACCAGCGCCAGTCCCGCGCCGGATAAGCCCAGGGCGGGGCATCCCAGGTTGCCGAAGATCAGAAGCCAGCCCAGCACGATGTTGATGATATTGACGATTCCGGCGATCATCATAGGGGTTTTGGTATTGCCCTGGGATTGGAACGCGGCAGTGACAAAGCAGGTAATGGCCACGAACGGCAGCCCGACGGACAAAATCTGCAGGTAGCCGACGGCATAGGACATAATATCCGCATCAGAGGTAAAAAGGCGGATGAACCAGCGGGGAAAGGCCGCGATCAGCCCGGTGATGACCAAGCCCAGCGGAACCGCGGTCGCGAAAGCCTGCTCCACGGTACGGCGGCATTTGTCACGCCGCCCTTCTCCGAAATACAGCGCGGCTACAACGGTCACGCCAATGGCCAGGCCCTTGAACAGGGATAAGTATGTGTTGGTGATTCGCCCGCCCACGCCCTGCGCCGAAATTTCCAGCGCGGTCAAACGGCCCACCATGGCAGTGGTGACCAGTGAAGCGGAAGTGGTCAGGACGTTTTCCAGGATCATTGGGATCAGCATCCGGTAAATCTGACGGGATACATCTTTTTTGTTATACATGTTGCGATAGCCTCTTCTGCCGCCTTTTGCGGCGGTTGATGATATTCGGCAGCTTTCACCGGCACGGCGAAAATCTGCGCGGTTAAAAAACCAAATGGCATGCCAAAAGTACCATCATTTTAGCACACGAAAACCGCAGGGGCAAGGCGAAAGTTTCAATAAAAACGTTTACCTGAAAAAAAGACCAAAAAATTTCAGAAAACTCCTTCCCGGAGCTTTTTTCGCAAATCTTTTTGTACGATTTTACCAAATTAGGGTTGAGGGCGGCGTTTTTCGCCTGTTGGACGATGGGAATTTTCCTATCGATGCTTCGAAACAGATCCAAGAACCGTCCGCCTGCGGTTTTGACGGGTCGGGAACGCTCCATTTTCAGAACAGGCTGTTATATGGCGATAAAAATCCGCCGGGCATAAGGCCCGGCGGATTTGATTTTGTAAAAAGGGAATTTTGTTTTTCAGGTTATTGACCCGCTTCGGCAGAGGATTGTGTTTCCCCGGCTGTTTCGGTAAACGCGTCCGGATATGCTTTTTGGGCCATATCCTCCAGCATATCGAACATGCGCTTGCCCTGGCGTTCAAAAGCGGTGAAGGGATAAGAATAGACAATATCGTGGATCGTCGCCTGCAGGCCTTTGTAATTGGCGTTCTGCTCCAACATGGGAATGGTGATATCCTCGTTGCAGAAGATGACATCCGGGTCGTATTGGCCGATGAAATCCAACGGATAGGTCCAACCGCCGTAAGCGCCGGCAGCGTTTTCCAACCCGATGGCCTCCAGCATCGCGCCTTCGAAAGTATCGCCGGTGGCAACGGTGAAATCCAGCATCCGCAGGTAAACTGCCGACAGCTTTTTGCCGCCGCCCCGGACATAGGAATCCACTTTTTCCCGGACGCTTTCGACCCGGCCCATCTGTTCATTATAAAAAGCCTTGCCCGTTTCGGCACCTGCCTGTTCGCCTTCAAACAGCCGGCCCAGATCCACATACAGATCTTTCAGATCCTCCGGCAGCCGCGCCCGAGAAAGGACGACCACCGGGATGTCGGCCTGCTGCAGCGCGATCAAATCGGGTTCCGAAAGGGCGGTATGGGTGATAACAACATCCGGTTTTTCCGCGCGGATGTCATCCAAGTCGGGCTGCTGGGCTGTGCCCATCCGCGGCAGGTTCTGAGCCGATTGCGGCCAGTCGCAATAGTCGCTGACGCCGGTCAGCTGATCTCCGTATCCCATGTCAAAACAAAGCTCGGTCAGCGTCGGCGACAGGGAAACCACCTTTTCCGGTTTGGCGGGGATGGTCTCGCCGCCAATCGAAACCGGATATTCTGTATCTTCCGGCTCTTCCGGCAAAGACGAACTGACGGAGGGGTCGCCGCCGCAGCCGCTCAGCCCCAGAAGCAGCGCCGCTGCCAGCAAAAAGGGCAAAATTCGTTTTTGTTTCATAAAATCCCCCATCCATGTTTGTTTTTTTCATTGTATCGCGGCAGGGAATCCTTGTCAAATGGGAAATGGAAAGCTATAATAATACCATTTTTAAGGAAAAAAGAGGGGAAAAGGATGGAATTTCGCAGCGCAAAACAGGACGATCTTCCGAAGCTTCTGCAAATGTATCAAAGCATCATCCGAAAGATGGATGAAGACGGCATCCAAATCTGGGACGAGGTGTATCCCTGCGCGTTTTTGTCGGAGGATATCGAAAGGAATCGTCTGTTCGTAGCGTCGGAAGGAGACACTATTCTGGCAGCCTTTGCTCTGTGCGATTCCAACGACGGGCAAGAGGCCCTTTCCTGGGAACAGCCGTCGGCCCGCGCCTGCTATCTGGACCGGCTGGGAGTCAGCCCTTTGCACGCCGGACAGGGCATTGGCGGCAAAATGCTTTCTTACGCAATGTCCCTTGCCAGGCAAAAGAGTGCGGACTATTTGCGGCTGTTTGTAGTGGACTGCAACCATCCGGCCATCGGGCTGTATCAAAAAAGTGGGTTTGTCCGGGCAGACGGCGTTTATCTGGAAGAAATTGACGAGGATTTTTCGCTGCGGGAATATGGATTTGAGATCCGGCTTTAATGGCAGGCCCGGCGCTTCTTTCCCTGCGGCGAAAGCCGATTTCTATTGACGGAAAAGAGATGTCATTTTATAATAAAAAGATATGATACTGCCTGTAAAAAGGCCAGAGGGAGGACTGGACATGACCGGTGCAAAAGCCATCGTGACATCGTTGGAACAGGAGGGCGTGACCACGGTATTCGGTTATCCTGGGGCTGCCATTTGCCCGGTATACGACTGTTTGTCTGAAAGTCCGATCTGCCATATCCTGGTGCGGCAGGAGCAGAACGCGGGGCATGCGGCTGCCGCTTACGGCCGGATCAGCGGCCGTCCCGGCGTCTGCATTACCACCTCCGGTCCCGGCGCGCTGAACCTTTTGACCGCTTTGGCCACTGCCTATATGGATTCGATCCCGCTGGTGGCGATCACCGGACAGGTCCCAAGCGACCAGCTGGGCCGCGACGTGTTCCAGGAGGCGGATATCACCGGCGCGGCGGAACCGTTTACCAAACACAGTTTCCTGGTCAAGGATGCGGCGGATATTCCGCGGATCATGAAAGAAGCGTTTTATCTGGCGGGAACCGGCCGGCCGGGCCCTGTATTGATCGATGTGCCGCTGGATGTGCAGAACCGGGAGCTGGATTTCGCTTATCCGGATGGGGTCTCCATCCGTGGATACCATCCCAGCACCCGGGCCAATCCTTTGCAGCTGCGGCGGGTCACCGAGGCTGTTGCAGCTGCGCGCCGCCCGGTGATCTGCGCGGGAGGAGGCGTGTTCAGCGCGGGCGCGCGGGAGAAAATGCAGGCATTTGCCGAACAATGCCGGATACCGGTGGTCACTACCATGATGGGCCTGGGACTGATGCCCTCATCTCACCCGCTGTATCTGGGAATGTTGGGGTCTTTTGGCTGCAGCGCCGCCAATTACGCCATCCATCATTCGGACCTTTTGATTCTGATCGGCGCCCGGGCCGGGGACCGGGCCATGCGCCAACCCGGCGTTCTGGAGCGGCGTACCCGGATCATCCATATCGATATTGACCCGGCGGAGATCCGAAAGAACATGGAGGCGAATATTCCGCTGGTGGCGGATGCCGGATTGGTGCTGGAGCAGCTTTGTCAAAGCTGCGAAGCGGCGGACACCGGCATGTGGCTGGCGGAACTGAAAGAAAAACAGGGTGCCGGCGCCGTCTTTTTTGACCGGCCGGGGTTCGTCAGCCCTTATCGGTTGATCACTTCTTTGACTGAACGGCTGGACAGCGATGCGGTATATGTGGCGGACGTGGGACTGAACCAGATCTGGTCTGCCCGCTGGGCCCGGATCAAAGAAGGGCGTTTTCTCACCAGCGGCGGCATGGGGACGATGGGATATGCCCTGCCGGCCGCCATGGGCGCCCGGCTTGCCACAACGACCCGGCAGGTGGTAGCGGTCATGGGAGACGGCGGGTTCCAAATGTCCATGCAGGAACTGGCCACTTTATGCCAGCACGATATCCCGGTCAAAATGGTTGTGTTCCGCAACGATTGCCTGGGATTGGTCCGCCAGATCCAGAAACAGGATTACGGCGAACGCTATGAGGCGGTAGACCTTGCCGGCAGCCCGGATTTTGCGGCGCTGGCGCAGGTGTATGGCATTCGGACCATGACCATTTCGGAGAACGACGAGATCGATAACGCGGTGCAGGCTCTGCTGTCAGACGAGAAAAGCTTTCTGCTCCAGTGTCTGGTTTCGCCGGACGAGCCTGCCGTGTAAGGAGGAAAAAGGATGAAGCATACCATTTCGGTCTTGGTGGAAAACCACGCAGGCGTCCTGTCGCGGATCACCGGCCTTTTTTCCCGCCGGGGCTTCAATATTGATTCGCTGGCGGTGGGGGTGACAGAAGATAAAACCGTGTCCCGCATGACCATCGTGGTGGAGGGAGACGCCTATACGGTGGAGCAGCTGGAAAAACAGCTGAACAAAGTGGTGGACGTCATCAAGGTGCGGACCATCCCCCAGCAGGATCTGATCAGCCGGGAGCTGATGCTCATCAAATGCACCGCTACCGGCCGCACCCGGAGTGAGATTTTGGACATCGCCAAAATAATGGACGCCAACATTGTGGACCTGACCAAAACCACCATGACCCTGGAAATATGCGATCTGCCGGAGCGGCTGGATCTGCTGGAGGAACTCTTAAAAGCTTATAATATCCAGGAAGTTATGCGGACGGGGACCATCGCGCTGCAGAAAGGCAGCGCGGCTGTCAGCGTAAAATAGCGCGGGGAAACCGGTACATCTTTCCGCAGGAAGGGACGAAAAATGAAAAAGCTTCTAAAATTTTTATGCAGCCGCCTGGTCGTTATTTCCCTGGCGATTTTGGTGCAGTTTTGTTTTTTGCTGTTTATTGTACTCAAGCTTTCTACATATGGGCTGTACGCTTATGTGGCGCTGCAGCTGCTGAGCCTGATCGTGGTCCTGTGGATTGTTACCAAGCGGGATAACCCTTCCTATAAAATTGCGTGGATTATCGCGATTATGATCTTCCCGCTGTTTGGGGGAATCTTTTATCTGGTATTCGGTAATAAATCCATGGATAAAAAACAGGCGCAGCGCATCCGGGATTACGCCTACAAACAGGCGGAAGAGAGCTGCCGGCTGACCGGCGCGGATATCGGTGCGACTCTGGGCGGGGATGCGCCGCATTTGAAGCGGCAGAGCGATTACATCAGCAACGTGGGGATGTTTCCGGCTTGGGAAAATACCCAGGTGGAATATTTCCCGTTGGGAGAAGATTTCTGGGAAGCGCTGCTGCGGGAACTGCGCAAAGCGGAAAAGTTTATCTTTATGGAGTATTTTATCATCCAGGAAGGCAAGATGTGGAATGCCGTGCTGGATATCTTAAAAGAGAAAGCGGCTGCCGGGGTGGACGTACGGCTGATGTATGACGATCTGGGTACCATCCAGACCTTGCCGCCCCATTATTATCGGCAGATCGAAGAGGCAGGCATTCAATGCGCCGTCTTCAATCCGTTCCGTCCGCGGCTCAATTCCATGTTCAATTACCGCGACCACCGGAAAATCACTGTAATAGACGGCGATGTGGGCTTTTGCGGCGGGCTGAATCTGGCGGACGAATACATCAACGCCTATGAGAAATACGGCCATTGGAAAGATACGGCGGTGATGCTTCGGGGCGACGGGACCTGGAATCTGACCATGATGTTTTTGCAGCTGTGGAGCTACCGGGACGGCAAAAATGCGGACTATCACGAATACAGGCCGTCCGGAAAAGTGTATGGGAACGACGGCTATGTTCAGCCTTACGGCGACGCCCCTATTGACGAATTCAATGTGGCGGAAAATATTTACCTGCAGATCATCAACTGCGCGAAAAAATATGTGTATATCACAACGCCCTACCTGGTTTTGGACAATGAGATGACCACCGCACTGATCATTGCCGCGGAAAGCGGCGTGGATGTGCGGATCATCACCCCTCATATTCCGGACAAATGGTATGTCCACGCGGTGACCCGCTCCTCTTACCGGCAGCTGATCGAGGCAGGGGTGCGCATCTACGAATATACGCCGGGTTTTATCCACGCAAAAATGTTTGTGGCGGATGACGAAGTAGGCGTGGTGGGAACCGCCAATATGGATTACCGCAGCTTCTATCTGCATTTCGAGTGCGGCGTGGCCTTTTTCCGCAGCTCGGTGATTGAAACCGTAAAACAGGATATCCTAAAAACAATGGAAATTTCCCAGGAAATCCACCCCAATCCCGACGAGCGGATTCCGCTGCTGCGCCGTCTGGGACGGGCGATCCTCAAGGCTTTTGCGCCGCTGATGTAATATTTGCCGCGCAAGGATGGTTTAGAAAAAGAAAAAAGAAATGCGGCAAAAATGTCGATTCGCTCTTTTTCAGTTGATTTGGCAGCAGATTTCATATATATTTAAAGGTAGCTTAGCGATTGACCTTTAAAGGAGAATGAATATGAAACGTTCTGATACAAAAATCATCGCGCTGATTTTGGCGGCAGTGATGGCCTTGTCTATCACCGGATGCGGCAACAACAACGCCACTTCCATGCCGGAGGAGAAACCTTCGGTTTATCCATTTGTCAACACCCTGAAAGAGCCGGAAGACAATGCTATGATTGAGGTGGAAGCGCCGGCTTTGACCGAACAGGTAAAACAAAAGGCGGAGCAAGTCAATCCGGAAATCGTCGGCTGGCTGCAGGTGCCGGGAACGGACATCGACCAGCCGGTGGTGCAGACGTATAACAACACCAAATATATGCGTTTGAACTACGAGGGAAAATACAGCTTCCAGGGATGCTACTGGGTGGACTATGAGTGCACCGTGGGGACCCGGGAGACGGAAAGCCGCAACACCATCATTTACGGGCACAACACCGCCGTCAGCCAGGACGACCCCAACGGCTTGGATTTTGCCCAGCTGCTGCGCTTTGCCGATGAAGAATTTGCCGCGTCCCACCCGTATATCTTCTTTTCGACCGGCGAGGAGGATATGGTTTGGGAAGTTTTCGCGGCGATGTACACCGATACCAAATTTCGCTACATTGACATGATCGACCAAAAAATCGATACGCTTGTCAGCGAGGGAAAAGCCCGTTCGGAATTTCAATACGATGTGGAAGTGGATCCGATCAACGACAAGATACTGACGTTGTCCACCTGTACCGCCAAATACGGCTATGTCGGCGGAGAAGCCCGGGCCCGTTTTGTGGTTATGGCGCGGCTGGTCGAGCCGGATGCGGAATTAAAGCCCACCGTAGGTCTGGAGAAAAACGCCAGCGTAAAAGCTCCGCAGCTGTAGTTGTAAAGCGGCGGGTTGATACATACACTCATGCAGGGAGCAATCCCTGCATTTGTTTTCGTTTTTTAAACCCGGATAGGCATGCTATCCGCAGATTGGCCAAGGAGGAACGCGTATGGAACTTGCGGTATTAAAATGGATCCAGTCCTTTTCTTCCCCATTCCTGGATGTATTCTTCCAGTTGATTACCATGCTTGCGGAGCAGTGGACGGTGATTCTGGTGCTGGCCGCGGCATACTGGCTGTATGATAAAAAAGCCGGAGAGCAATTGGCGTTTACCCTGTTAATCAGTGGGCTTTGCAATAATATTTTGAAAGGGATATTCCGTTTCGAGCGCCCGATCGGGCAGGAGGGGATCCGCACCCTGCGGGCCCATACGGCAACCGGGTATTCTTTTCCCAGCGGCCACAGCCAAAACGCATCGACATTGTATTTTTCGATGGCCCGGCGAAAAGGGGGCTGGCTTCGGTATGCGCTGGCATCGGCAGTCTGTCTACTGGTAGGACTATCCCGGCTGTATCTGGGCGTGCATTACCCCAAAGACGCGGCGGTCGGCCTGGTGCTGGGCGCTGCTTTCGCGTTTCTCTGCCCGGTTATATGGAACCGGGTCGATCACGAAAAATGCGTTGGCATCACAGCGGCGATCTGCCTCATTCTGACCCTTTTGCTGGGTCAGCGGGATTTGTATAAAGTTTTTGGACTCTTGCTCGGTTTCGGAGCGGGGATAGCCTTTGAGCGGCGATATGTAAATTTTTCCACCCAGGTATCCGGCGGAAAAAAGGCCCTGCGTTTTCTGTTGGGCCTGGTCTTGTTGGGAGGGGTGCAGTATTTTTTGAAGATGCTCTTCCCCCACTACCTGTGGTGCGACGCGGCAAAATATGCTTTGCTGGCCTTTTTCGCTTTTGGCGTGTACCCCTTTGCCTTTCATAAAGCGGGGTTTTAGTGGGGGAAAAGTTTGCGCGGCGGGCGTTTCCAATGATTGCTATTTTTTATGCGGATGGGTATAATAGGCGGTAGAAGACGAAAAAGGGGATAGAGCCATGAACGGTTGGACTGCAAAAGAATTTTTCCAATGGGTGAAAGGAAAAAAAATCGCGTTTATCGGCGTTGGGGTAACCAATACCGACTGTATCCGCCTGTTTGCCAAAAAGGGAGCGGAAGTGTCGGTACTGGACCGGAAAAGCCGCCAGCAGCTGGGCGATTTGGCGGACGAATTCGAGCAAAGCGGCGTACGGCTGATTTTGGGAGATGGATATCTGGACAGCCTGACCGGATACGACGCGGTATTCCGCGCGCCGGGCATGTATTTTAATCATCCGGCGCTGGCGGCGGCCCGGCGGGAAGGGGCGGTCATCACCTCCGAAATGGAGCTGTTTTTCCGACTGTGCCCCTGCAAGACTTACGCGGTCACCGGCTCCGACGGAAAAACCACCACGACGACGCTGATTGCCGAGATGCTGGCCGCTTCTGGCAAAAAGGTATATAAAGGTGGTAATATCGGTCGCGCCCTGCTGCCGGTCATCGAAGAAATTTCTCCCGATGACGCGGCGGTGGTGGAGCTTTCCAGTTTCCAACTGATTTCGATGCGCCAAAGTCCGGATGTGGCGGTGATTACCAACGTGGCGCCCAACCATCTGGATGTACATCGGGACATGCAGGAATATATCGACAGCAAAAAAAATCTGATTCTGCATCAGGACGGCTTTTCCCGCACGGTGCTCAACCGGGACAACAAGATCACCCGGGATATGGAGACGCTTGTCCGCGGCCAGCTGCTGGAATTTTCCCGGCAGGAGGAGCCGGAAGCGGGCGCTTATTTACGGCAGGACGGCATGCTTTGCGCGCGGTACCGGGGAAAAGAGACGCAGATCGTCCATATGGATGAAATTAAGCTGCCGGGGCTTCATAATGTGGAAAACTTTTTGGCGGCTTACAGCGCCGTTTGGGGCGAGGTGCCGGTAGAGACAATGGTACGGACAGCCCGGGAATTCGGCGGCGTGGAGCACCGGATGGAACTGGTGCGGGAGCGCGGCGGTGTGAAATGGTACAACGATTCCATCGGGACCAGTCCTACCCGAACCATCGCGGGGCTCAAAGCGTTCCGGCAGAAAATCATCTTGATTGCCGGAGGATATGACAAAAAAATCCCTTATGAGCCGCTGGCGCCGTATTTGTGCGAAAAGGTATCGCACCTGATCCTGATGGGCGCCACCGGCCCCAAGATCCAGCAGGCGCTGGAAGCTTTCCCGGGCTATGATGGGCAGCATCCGGAGGTGCATTGGGCCCGGTCCATGGAAGAGGCGGTGCAGGCGGCGGACGCCCTGGCGGCATCCGGCGATATTGTGGCGTTATCCCCTGCCAGCGCCAGTTTCGACCTGTACCCCAATTTTGAAAAGCGGGGCGAGCACTTTAAAACGCTCGTGACGGGGTTAAAATGAAAAAGAAAGGCAAACCGGTCGTGACAAATGTGCCGCCGGAAGCCGGTGAAGAGAAAGGATGAAAACCATGAACTGCAAGGATTTATTGATGCGGCTGTCCAGCGCGGTAGGTGTTTCCGGCCGGGAGAACTCGGTTGTGGCGCTGGCCGCCGAAGAGATGCGGGCACTGGGAGAAGTTTCGATCAGCCCGCTGGGGGATTTGATCTGCACCATCCGAAGGCCGGAAGAAGGACAGAAAAACTTTATGCTGGACGCCCATGTGGATGAGATCGGCATGATCGTCAACTGGATCGACGACGAAGGTTTTTTGAAGGTTTCGCCGGTGGGCGGATTCGACCGCAGCCTGCTTTTGGCTTCTCAGGTGTCGGTACATACCCAGCAGGGCGATCTGCCAGGCTTTATCTGCTCAATCCCGCCCCACCTGCAGAGCGGAGAGGCGAAAAACCCCCAGTTTGAGGATATTTATATCGATATCGGCTACACAAAAGAAGAAGCCGAAAAGCGGGTGCAGCCCGGCGACGTGGTAACGTTTGTCACCCCCACCCGGGAAATGCATGGCGGCTTCATCTGCGGAAAAGCAATCGATAACCGCTCCAGCTGTGTGGCGGTGATGTATGCGGCACAGCTTCTCAAAGATGAGAATCAGCCTTATGGTTTGACCGTTACGCTGACTACCCGGGAAGAAGTGGGCGGTATGGGCGCGCAGGCGGCAGCCTATACGGTAAATCCCACCCATGCGATAACGGTGGACGTGGGCTTTGGATGGACGCCCGACTGCAAAAAAGAGCAGTGTGGAACGTTCGGCGGCGGACCAATCATCGCCTTTGGTTCGCTTTTAGATGGCGAAATGTCCCGCGCGCTGGTCAAAACCGCGCAGGAAGCGGGGATTCCCCATCAAACCGAAGCGATGGGCGGCGGCACCGGTACCAATGCCGACCATATTCTCACGGCCCGGGGCGGTGTAAAAACCGGAATCCTTTCCATCCCACAGGGCTATATGCATACACCGGTGGAAAAAATCCTGGTAGAGGATATTGAAAATACCGCCCGGCTGCTGGCTGCCTATGTGACAAAGGAGGGGAACCGTAAATGATTCGTTTGATTGAAAATCTTTGCGCCATCAACGGCGTTTCCGGCGATGAGCAGGATGTGGCCGCCGCCATCATCGAGCAGATCAAGGACTACTGTGAATATGAAGTAACGCCTCTGGGCGATGTCATCGCCTTTAAAAAAGGAGCAAAGCGCCCCCGCAACCGCGTGTTGTTCGACGCGCATATGGATGAAGTGGGCTTTATCGTCACCTATATCACCGAAGAGGGATTTCTGCGTTTTGCCACGGTCGGCGGCATCGACAACCGGGTCATCCAGGGCAAACCGGTGGTAGTGGGGAAAAATAAAGTTTACGGCATTTTAAGTTCCAAACCAATCCATCTGATTGACAGGGATAAACGGGACGATCCCATCAAAGCGGCAGACCTTCTGATCGATATCGGCTGCCGCAGCCGCCAGGAGGCCGAAGAGCTTGTCAGTGTCGGCGACAGGGTGTACTTTGATTCTCCGTTTGTCCGGTTCGGCGACGGATTTATCAAATCCAAAGCGTTGGACGACCGGGCGGGCTGTGCAGTACTGATCAAGATGATTCAGTCCGACCTGGAATACGACACCTATTTTTCTTTCACCACCCGGGAAGAAGTGGGCGGTATGGGCGCCCAGACAGCGGCTTATACGGTTAAGCCGGATATCGCGGTAGCCATTGAGACCACTACCGCCGCGGATATCGGCGGTGTGGCGCCGGAAAAGCGGGTTTGCTTTTTGGGAAAAGGACCGGTAGTCTCTTTCATGGACCGCGGGACCATCTATGATAAACGGCTGTATCAGCTGGCGCTGGATACGGCCAAGGCGAATGGAATCAAGGCGCAGCCCAAGCTGGGCGTATTCGGCGGCAACAACGCGGGCTCCATGCACCGCGCGGCAGGCGGCGTCCGCCCGGTGGGTATTTCCATGCCCTGCCGCTATCTGCATACCCCGTCCTGTGTGTTGCAGGGAGAGGACATCACCGCAACCTATGACCTCTTGATGAAACTGGGCGAGGTGTACGCGATCTGTGATTAAGGTAGCACTGCCCGGCGACGACCGTTTTGTAAAAGCGGCATCTGTCCCGGACCCTTACGGGGCGATTCATACCGCAAGATGGGATTTGTACGGTGAACAGGACGGCCCGCCCCGTTTTTGGCGCACACCGGATGCTGGGGGCCTTTTGTCCCTGTCCGGCGATACGCTGGTTGCATCCGGCCGTTTTTTAGAGACGGACGAGTTGGCGGCGTTCTGCGCTATTTGCGGTGCGCAAAAGCTGCGGGGCCCGGCCAAAACGCTGGAAGCAGCCGCGAAGCAATTGGGCTGGCCGGTCCAGTCCCGGCAGATCCTGCATGCCGCCGGCGATTTGCGGCCCTGCGCCATGCCGCCGGGATTTTGCGAACCGTCCCCCCGGGAGGTTTATCCGCTGCTGCAGGAGGTGTTCGGCCTACCGGAAGAGGATTTCGCCCCCTGGTACTGCGAGGTTTCTCATAAGCTGCGCCACCGGCAGGGATTTTTGCTGGGCGTGCGGGCAGAAGGGAAAATCGCCGCTACCGCCGGAATTTATCATCAAAACAAAAAAGCGGCGCTCATTGGGTCGGTGGCCACTGACCCGGCTTTCCGGCGGAAAGGATATGCTGCGGCGCTGGTTTTTTCGCTGGCCGAAAGGGCCCGGCAGGAAGGTCGGGTCCCATTTGTCATTTGCCAGAATCCGCAGGCTCTGCGGGTATATGAGCAGGTGGGATTTACGCCGTGGGAGGAAGAATGGCTTTGCTGCCGGAACCGGGAGGAAGAATCCGTTTGTTCACCCGGCAAAAACCGAATTTTATCAGAATAAAGGCGGCTCCGCGGCAGACGGCGCCTGTCAGATAAGGAGAATCCACCCCAATGGAACAGAAATTTTTTGAAATTGACCCAAGATTGGAAAAACTGGGAGAACAGGCACAGCAGGATTGCGCGCAGGCATTTGCCCGGGCAGAGGAGATCGGCGAATATAACAGCCGCAAAGTATTGGCGGCTTTCATCCACAACGGAGTCAGCGAGTCTCATTTTGCCGGGAGTACCGGCTATGGATATGACGACCGGGGCCGGGAGACACTGGAGGCAGTGATGGCAGAGATCACCGGCAGCGAGGATGCCCTGATGCGGCATAATTTTGTCTCCGGCACCCACACGCTGACAACGGCGCTGTTCGGCGTTTTGCGGCCGGGTGACGTAATGCTTTCCATCACCGGCCTGCCCTATGATACGATCCAGCCGGTTATTGGCATCACCGGAGAAAACTGCGGCTCGCTCAAAGAATTTGGCATTGAGTATCGGCAGGTGGAGCTACGGGAGGATGGCACGCCGGATTTGGCCGCCATCGCCGAGGCGGTAAAGGATCCCCGGGTCAAGGTCGCGTATGTCCAGCGCTCCCGCGGCTATTCGCTGCGGCCGTCCATCAACATGACGGTAATGGAACAGCTGATCCGGACGGTGCGGCAGAACAACCCAAACGCGATTTTCATGGTGGACAACTGCTACGGTATTTTTACCGAAAAAGTGGAACCGACCCAGCTTGGCGCTGATTTAATCGTTGGGTCGTTGATCAAAAACGCGGGCGGCGGCATCGCCCGTACCGGCGGTTATATCGCGGGCCGGCGGGATTTGGTCGAGCAATGCGCCTACCGGTTGACCACCCCGGGGCAGGGCAAGGAGATCGGTTGTACGCTGGGCGAACTGCGAAATATGTTTTTGGGGCTGTTTTTGTCCCCTAACGTGGTGTGCAGCGCAATCAAAACGGCAATTTTTGCCGCGGCGCTGTTTGAACGCCTGGGATACCGGGTCAATCCGTCCTGCCATGACAGACGTACGGATATCATCCAATCCATTGAACTTGGCAGCGAAAAGGGGATGGTTGCTTTCTGCAAAGGGGTGCAGCGCGGCGCTCCGGTCGATTCTTTTGTGGCGCCGGAACCCTGGGACATGCCCGGTTACGAAAGCAAGGTAGTGATGGCGGCGGGCGCGTTCCATCTGGGCGCGTCAATCGAGCTTTCTGCCGACGGACCGATCCGGGAACCCTATGCCGTTTGGATGCAGGGTGGGCTTACCTATTTTACCGGTAAAATGGGAATGCTCCTGGCGGCGCAGACCATGCTGGAGGACGGGGCTTTGAACCTTGAGAATTGACAAAAGGGGTACAGCCGTGATATCCTTTTTATTACAATCAAATAACGGAAAGACTTTTTATGAGTCTTTCCGTTTGATTTGCGGGAGTGGCGGAATGGCAGACGCGCTGGTCTTAGGAGCCAGTACTTCGGTGTGTGGGTTCAAGCCCCATCTCCCGCACCAAACCAAAATAATCCGAACCAGATCTTCTTAATTGGAGACGGGTTCGGATTATTTGTTTCTTTCGAGAAGTTCGAGGATACACACTTCCGGAACGGTGTCATCAAGCGCCCCACCTCCAAACCAAGAGGCCCAAGAAAGAAAAAGCCAAATTGAAACAGGAGTGTGTAGTCATGAAAAAGTTAGTCAGTTGTGCGTATAACATGGATACCGGGTGCGTGGAGTTGCGGTACACAGATGGGGGTATGTACTCCATGGATTGCACCGCTGTGGAGAATGAAGTTGCTCGGAATATGTACGAGCGGCCGGAGCTGGATGATCTCATCTACAATGACCCGGTCGGGTATGCAGACTTGGTGCTGATCGGTGATCTGGAAGTGTATCTCAGGAATGTGACGGATTACAGATCTTTGGAGCGCTGATAATACGCAGAAAGGGACGGCAAAACGCCGTCCCTTTCTGCGTATTTTGAATATCGACAGCCGCTGCCGTTATTCCGGGCTTTGCTATCATCAGGCAACCTCGTTGCCACTGCTGTCTTGATTGTCTTTGTGTTCCCGCTTCCGCTTCCATTCTGTAAATTCCCGCTGGCCTTCCTTGCTTTCGTAAAAGGCAAGAATGTCCGGGAAGATGCAGCGGGCGATCTTCTCGATCTCGCGCTGCGGGATGCCGGAGTTGTTGATGAACTTTTTGCGTCTACCCAAGATAGTCCTCCTTCGTACGCCGTTGGTTGATTCCGAAGGTGTCTTAGGCGTCTTCGAGATGGAAAAACGCAGATACCTGTCAAGTATCTGCGTGGTGTCTTAGCAGTCTTTCATTGTAATGGCATTATAACTGAGACGATTGTATGTGTCAAGTCATCGCGTCAACATGGAGCGCATCGGCCAGTGTGAGTTGTCCCACCGTTTCAGCAGACATCTCCCGTACCGAAAAAGGTTATGAAAAAGCACCGCCTTATGGAAAAGGGGTACTTTTCATAGCTTTTTATTTTTGCCGCTCACTGACATCATACCAGGTGAGAAGAGATGCGCTTTGCTCATCCCATTCCACCGGGGCGGCGCTGATTTTATAAGAGCCGCCGGCCGGCAGGGAGATGATCTGACACCCTCCGGATTGGACAGGACAGCCGCTGCAAGGAGACGTCCTATCGAAAAACGCCTTGTAGCAATGCTGGCCAACGGCGGCCTGCGGATACTGCTGCTGCATTTTTTTGTTCAGGTAAAAAAGCTGGAAGTTTTCTTGATCCACAACATATAAAAATGCGTTTTGGACGTCCAGCAGCTGACGCATCTGGTTTTGTGCCTTTTTTGCCCGGCATAGGGCGCGGTTTTGCAAAAGGAAAGTACCCAACAATTCCGAAAGCTGCGCTAAGGTGCGGATTTCTTCCTCAGACCAAAAGCGCGTGCCGGTACATTCATCGACCCCCACAAACCCAACGATCTGACCGTTGTGGCGAATCGCGCATTGTAGCAGGGAATAGACCCCCTGTTTTTGCAGCAGCTTTCGCTGTGCATCCGGCGTACTGTCCCGATCCTGGCAGAAAAAGATGCCGTCTTCATTAAAATTGTCGAAATAGTGGTCCAAAGAGTCATAGGAAAGATTCTGCAGATTTTCTTTTTCTGAGGAAATTCCGTCGTTGCACCACTCAAACGTATTGCTGCAGGAAGAATTATCTTCGGAATTTTCGAAAACATAGACCCTGCTGACATCAAACTGGCGTCCTACCATTTCCAACATCAATGGAATGGCTTTTTCAATGTCTTTTGTCGTATACAAGATCCGGAAAAGAGATTCGGACAATGAAGATTTGGAAACCGCCGGTTGGTCGAAATCGATGGGGGAATTGGGCCGGTATACCTCCAGTGCAGGCTGCCGCATCTGGTCGGCATATAAGCAGCTGGTGTTCTTGCCTTTCCTTTTCGCCTGATACAAAGCGATATCCGCGCATTGGTACAGGCTGCGGAAATCGTGCCCGTGGGAGGGGAACAGAGAAATGCCGATACTGCAGGAAATAGAGATGTTGTTTTTCTTTTCCCGGAACAGGTTTTGAATCACCGACAAAAACCGCTGCGCTTTTTGCAAAGCGGTCCGTTCAGAAGGAATGGCTTTGAGGAAAACCAAAAACTCATCTCCGCCAACCCGTCCGACCAGGTCAGAGGAGCGGGTAACCCTACAGATAGACGCGGAAAAATCCGCCAGAACCGCGTCTCCAAACAGATGACCCATAGTATCGTTGACTACTTTGAAGTCATCAATATCAATCATGAAAAGCGCGCACTGTTCGCTTTTCGGCGCAGCACTCAAATACTTTTCAATCAGGCTTTGAATGGCCGCTTTGTCATACAGGCCGGTCAGCGGATCCCGTTCTGCTTTTTGGCGGAGCGAATCAATGATTCGCTTTTCTGTATCCACATTGACAATAACGCCGATCGCTTTTATTAAATTTCCATTCAGGTCCAGCTGGCTGGTGACCTGAATCCGGCACCAGATCGAAATGCCTTTCCTCGTTTTGATTTGGCACTCTCGGGACAAAAAGGAGGCTCCCTGAACAATCTCATCCAACATTTGGTGCAAAATATCAATGTATTCCGCCGCGATATGGCCGCGCTGCGTCATCTGGCCAAAGTCCAGCGCGGAAAGAGGGGGATAGCCGAACACTTCTGCCCAGTTGGTGGAAAACAAAAGAGAATTGGTCTTTTTATCCCATTCAAAAACAATGTTTTTGGACTGCCGCATAATAATATCATGCCGGTCCAAGCTTAAACGGAGGTTTTCCCGGGTTTCATATAAATCCGTAATATCGGTCAGCGTACAGAAAAAAACAGGCCCATCCTCTTCCTGCGTACAATATCCGGTTTCCGTAATCCAACGGGAAGAGCCATTTTTGCATAAAATTCGATACTCATTGGAAACAGAACCTCCTGATGCCAACTGCTGCCGGGTTGAATCGAGGACATTCTTTTGGTCGTCCGGATGGATCAGATTCAGATAACAGTCAGAAAAAAGGGAGGAGAGCTCCTGTCTTGTATATCCGATCCATTTGAGAAAACCATCGTTGATACGCAAAATCGTAAACTTTTCGTCGTTTCTGCATTTGAGAACGCCGGTGGGGACATTATTGATAAAAGCCATCATGGCTGTTGTCTGGAAATGCTGCTGTTTGGGAGAAAGATGCGGATCCGGGAGCCACATGCTGCCGGGCTCAATGTCATACCGATCGTTTTTTGCCATCGTGGGCTCCCTCCTTTTATTGGAATCGATGAAACCAAAAGTATACTTTTATTATAGCAATTGAAAGCCTGTTTGGCTAGAGAATTTATACCTAAAATCAAGATGAAGTTTTTCAATTATCTGGAAAATCCGCTGATAATCGATTGCGATACCCCGAGGTTTATGATATGATGAAAAAAATTCTGCATCTGTGGATAAAAGGGAGGAATACCGATGCATTTGGAAGAGTGGATGAATTATCGGATTGGTCAATTTTCTGTGGGGAGCATCCTTTCCGCATTGCTGCTGCTCTGCATCTGCTTGGCGGTTGCCAAGCTTTTGATGAAGGTGGCAGACCGGATGATCCTGCGGCTGAAAGTGGAAAAGAGCCTGCACCATTTCATTCGTTCCGCCGTCAAGTTCGGCCTTTTGTTTTTAACGGTTCTGATCGTGGCCGACAGCATCGGAATACCGGTTGCTTCTTTGGTAACGCTGTTGGGCGTTGTGGGGCTGGCCTTTTCCCTGGCGGTGCAGGACGCGCTGTCGAAGCTGGCCGGCGGGCTAATGGTGCTCGCGGCCAGACCGTTTGTGGTGGGCGATTTTATCGATGCGGGTTCCGTCAGCGGTACCGTCCAGGAAATCGGCCTGATTTACACCTGCTTGACGACGCCGGACAACAAAAAGGTTTATCTGCCCAACAATGACATTGCTGGCGCGCGTATCACCAATTATTCGACCCAGGATACCCGCCGGGTGGATATAACGGTCTGTGCCTCTTATGACGATGATACCGAAAAGGTCAAAAAAGCGCTGCGGCAGGCAATAGAGTCGGTGCCCGGCCCGCTGGATGATCCGGCGCCGTTTATCGGAATCTCCGATTATCTGGATAGCAGCATTCAGTATACCATGCGGGTATGGGTGAAAAATGTCGATTATTGGGATGTTTACTTTGCGCTGACGGAAAAAGTTCGCCAGTCATTTGCGCAAAACGGCGTGGAGATGACCTATCAGCATTTGAATGTCCATCTGGTCGATGCGGAAAAGAAATCCTGATGCCGGTAACAGAAGGAGGAAACAGCTTTGAAATACAGTGAGCTGGAGACACCGCGGCTGATTCTGCGTGGCTGGCGGGATTCGGATCTGGAGGATCTGTTTGCCTATTGCAAGGACCCTGAGGTAGGGCCTGCCGCCGGATGGCAGCCGCATGCGGACAAAAGTGTTTCCCTCGGGGTGCTGCATCAGTTTATGGAAGCCGGGGATGTATGGGCGGTGGTGGACCGCTGTTCCCGCCGGGTGATTGGCTCCGTGGGATTGCATGAGGAGAAGCGCCGGGACAATGCCAACTGCCGGATGCTGGGCTATGCGTTGGGCAAAGAGCACTGGGGAAAAGGCCTGATGACCGAGGCGGTACAGGCGGTTTTGCGCTACGCGTTTGAGACGCTGTGTCTGGAAATGGTAACGGTCTATCACTATCCATCCAACACACGCTCCAAGCGTGTCATCGAAAAGTGCGGCTTCCAATACGAAGGAACGCTGCGCCGGGGCACGGCGCGGTTTGACGGGCAGGTTTTGGACAATGTCAGCTATTCTCTCCTGCGGGAAGAATATGAGGCTTTGCGAAAGAAAAAAGTGTTTTAAAAAGGCGCCGCAGATACCTGCGGCGCCTTTTATTCTTATTTTTCAGATTCCTCTTCCGGCTCGGGCAAAATCTCTGCCTTGACCCGGCCGATCCGCCGTTCATCCATCTCCATAACGGTGAAGCGAATGCCGGACAGAATGATTTCCGGATGTTCTCCCTGCTCCGGGATTCGTCCCAGCGCGTCGGTCAAAAGACCGCTGAGCGTGTCGTAATCCGCCTCTTCCGGAACCTCCAGGGGCAAAAAGCGCTGCACCTCTTCCAGATCGGCGGAACCGTCAATGGTATAAACCGATTCCGAAACCTGGGTGATCGCGTCTTCCTCCTCGTCGTATTCATCCTGAATTTCACCTACGATGGATTCCAGCAGGTCTTCCATCGTGACCATGCCGGAGGTGCCGCCGTATTCATCCACAACAATGGCGATCTGCACTTTTTTCTGTTGGAACTGGCGAAACAGATCCCGACAGCGGGTGCTTTCCGGCACGTATAAAGCGGGGCGCATCAGCGACCGTATGATGTGGGACTGGTCTGATCCCTGGCCGATGAGCAGTAAAAGATCCTTGGCGTACAAAACGCCCACCACATTGTCCAGCGTGTCCTCATATACCGGGATGCGGGAAAATCCTTTTTCAATCGCAATTTTCAGCGCGTCGTCAATATCGTCGTCCACTTCAACCGCCTCAATTTCGGTGCGGTGGGTCATCACATCCTCCGCCGTGCGGTCGTCAAACTCAAAGATATTGTAGATCATTTCCCGCTCGCTTTGCGGGATCAGGCCTTTTTCATTTCCCACATCTACCATTTCCCGAATATCCTCTTCGGTGCCTTCCTCCGGGTCGGCGTTGGGGTCGATCCCCATCATACGGAGCAGACCGTTGGAAATCAGGCTGCACAATGCGCTTAGCGGTGTGACCAACACGGCGAAAAACTGCAGGGCCGCAGCGGCGCCGCAGGCGGCACGGTTCGGATCACGCCAGGCCAGATGCCGCGGAATCAGGTAGCCGGCAATCAAAACCAGCGCGGAACCAATCAGGATGGTCAGCATCAAAGACAAGGCGTCTGCACACGGGCGCATCCAGGTGTTGGCCAGAGCGGCGGACAGGTTCCCTGCCGGACCGAACACCAGCAGACCCTCGCAGGCCATAACCGAAAGAACAAAACCGGTGCGGACTTTGGTGGTCAGCGAAGAATATTGCTCCGCCATATGCAGAAAAAGCGCGGCGCGCCGGTCCGAATCCTCTGCTTGCTTTTCCAGCCTGCTTTCCGAATATTCCGCCAATGCGGTCTCACACAGGGCAAAAAAAGCGCATAGGGCCAAAAACAAAAGAAATAAGCCGATACTAACCGCCAAAGCAGCCGGCGAGGCGGCTTGCACCGCCAAAATACTGTGGGTAAATAAACTGCCGTCCGGGTCCATTGTCAAATTGTCCTCCTTAATATCAATCAGATTGCCGCTCGTCTGCGGCCAGGCAATGTCCATAATTACAAATTAGTATACTACATATCCCGATGTTCGTCAAATATTGTGTGTTCTGTTATTGAAAAACAGGAGACAGGCGGTGTACAATAGAAAAAACGAAAGGAAAGGAGAAAAATATGATTGACTTTCGGTATGACACCCAGCTTTTGATCGAAGGAGAAAATCTGGACGAAGACGCCATCAACGATTATTTCATCGAACATTTGAAAGGGGATTGTTTGCTGGCGGTAGGCGATGAGGATTTGATCAAGATTCACTTTCACACCAACGAACCCTGGAAAGTGCTGGAATACTGCGCTTCCCTGGGAGAGATCCACGATATCGTGGTGGAAGATATGGACCGGCAGGCCCGGGGCCTTAAGGGATAATCCGATTTCGCGGGAAACGAAGGAAAAACAGACGAAAAACGGCTTTTTTCCTTGTGAAACTGGAAACAATCCGCAAAATTCCCGGTTTTGTTATTTACACAAGGCCGGGAAAGTGATAAAATCGATTAGGTGAAGTCTTTTCTGCGTTTGATCTGGTTTGCAAGCAGATCAAACCCAAAGACGGCTCCTGCTAAGATGCAGAAATTCAAGGGAGGAATAACACTATGGCAAGAAAAATGAAGACCATGGATGGTAACAACGCTGCGGCGCATGTATCATATGCGTTTACCGATGTCGCTGCGATTTACCCCATCACGCCTTCTTCCGTCATGGCGGAAGTGACGGACAAATGGTCTGCCGAGGGCAAGAAAAACCTGTTTGGCCAGCAGGTAAAAGTTGTGGAGATGCAGTCCGAGGCCGGCGCTGCGGGTACGGTGCACGGCTCTTTGCAGGGCGGCGCTTTGACCACTACCTTTACCGCTTCTCAGGGCCTTTTGCTGATGATCCCCAACATGTATAAAATCGCCGGTGAGCTGCTGCCCTGCGTGATCAACGTATCCGCTCGCTGCGTAGCTTCCCACGCGCTGAACATTTACGGTGATCATTCCGACGTATACGCCTGCCGTCAGACCGGTTTCGCGATGCTCTGCTCGCAGAACCCGCAGGAGGTTATGGACCTGGGCGCTGTAGCGCATCTGTCCGCGATCAAAGGCCGCGTACCTTTCCTGCATTTCTTCGACGGTTTCCGTACCTCTCATGAGATCCAGAAGATTGAGATCTGGGATGACGAAGACCTGCGCGACATGCTGGACATGGATGCGGTAAAAGAATTCAAAAACCGTGCGCTGAACCCGAACCATCCGGTTCTCCGCGGTACCGCCCAGAACCCCGACATCTTCTTCCAGGCTCGTGAGGCCTGCAACCCCTACTACGATGCGCTGCCCGCTATCGTTGAGGAGTATATGGGCAAAGTAAATGCCAAAATCGGCACCAACTACCAGCTGTTCAACTACTATGGCGCAGAGGACGCGGAGCATGTCATCATTGCCATGGGCTCTGTCTGCGACACCATTGAAGAGACCATCGATTACATCAACGCGAATGGCGGTAAAGTCGGCTTGATCAAAGTCCGCCTGTATCGTCCGTTCTCCAAAGAGCACCTGATCAAAGCGATCCCGGCTTCCGCCAAGACCCTGACCGTTCTGGACAGAACCAAAGAGCCCGGCTCCATCGGCGAGCCTCTGTTCCTGGATGTTGTCATGGCGCTGAAAGGTACTCCTTACGGCGCGCTGCCGATCTACTCCGGCCGTTACGGTCTGGGTTCCAAGGATACTGTTCCTGCTGACATCTTCGCGGTTTACAAAAATGCCCAGACCGGTGCGAAAGAGCGCTTCACCATTGCGATCCACGACGATGTTACTGGCCTGTCTCTGGAGAGAGAAGAAGCTCCCGATACCCAGGCGAAAGGCACTACCGCCTGCAAATTCTGGGGTCTGGGCTCCGACGGTACCGTTGGCGCGAACAAAAACTCCATCAAAATCATCGGTGACCATACCGACAAATATGTACAGGCTTACTTCGACTATGACTCCAAGAAGTCCGGCGGTCTGACCTGTTCGCATCTGCGTTTCGGCGATCATCCGATCAAATCCACCTACCTGATCAACAAAGCAAACTTTGTTGCCTGCCACAACCCGGCTTACATCGGTAAGTACGATATGGTTGAGGACTTGGTAGACGGCGGCACGTTCCTGCTCAACTGCGGCTGGGATATGGCCGAGATCGAGAACAGACTGCCTGACAAAGACAAAAAATACATTGCGGATCACAACATCCAGTTCTACACCATCGACGGTATCAAGATTGGCCGTGAGATCGGTTTGGGCGGCAGAATCAACACCGTTCTGCAGTCTGCGTTCTTCAAACTGGCCAACATCATCCCCGCCGATCAGGCTGCGGATTACATGAAAGCCGCTGCGAAAGCTTCCTATGGCAAGAAGGGTGACAAAGTTGTTCAGATGAACTACGACGCGATCGACCGCGGCGCCAATGGCCTGGTCAAGATCGATGTTCCCGCTTCCTGGAAGAACGCTACCGGCGAGCACAAACTGCCGGTTGCCGAAGGCGGACGCAAAGAGGTTGTGGATTTTGTAAATAAGATCCTCATCCCGTCCACTCATCAGCATGGTAACGAACTGCCTGTATCCGCTTTCAAAGGCGCTGAGGACGGCACCTTCCCGCAGGGTTCCGCTGCTTACGAAAAACGCGGCGTTGCGGTTGACGTACCGGTTTGGAATCCTGAAAATTGTATCCAGTGTAACTTCTGCTCTTATGTTTGCCCGCACGCCGTTATCCGTCCGGTTGTCATGACCGAGGAAGAGGCTGCCAAAGCGCCGGCCGGCACCAAAGTCACCGATATGACTGGTATGCCCGGCATGAAGTTTGCCATGACCGTTTCCGTACTCGACTGTACCGGCTGCGGCTCCTGCGCGAATGTATGCCCCGGCAAGAAAGGCAACAAAGCCCTCACCATGGAGAGCCTGGATTCTCAGAGAGAGCAGCAGAATGTTTTCGCTTACGGCCAGGAACTCGATACCAAGCCGGAAGTTGCGGAAAAATTCAAAGAGAACACCGTCAAGGGCAGCCAGTTCAAACAGCCGTTGCTTGAATTCTCCGGCGCCTGCGCGGGCTGCGGCGAGACTCCTTACGCGAAGCTTGTTACCCAGCTGTTTGGCGACAGAATGTACATCGCCAACGCGACTGGATGCTCCTCCATTTGGGGCGGTTCCGCACCGTCTACTCCTTACACTGTCAACAAAGAGGGCAAAGGTCCCGCTTGGGCGAACTCCCTGTTTGAAGACAACGCAGAGTACGGTTACGGTATGTATCTGGCACAGGATCATATGCGCAAAGCTGCTATCGCTAAGGTAGAGGAACTGGCGAAGATCACCAAGTCCGACGAGAAGAGAGCTGCTTGCGAGAAATATCTGGCGACTGTGAACGATGGTGCCGCCAACAAGGCAGCAACCGAAGAGCTGATTAAAGCTTTGGAGTCCACCCCGGATTGTCCTTACTGTCAGGAGATCCTCCAGTACAAAGATTTCCTCAACAAGAAATCTGTCTGGATCTTCGGCGGCGACGGTTGGGCTTATGACATTGGCTTCGGCGGTCTGGATCACGTTATCGCTTCCGGCGAAGACGTCAACATCCTGGTCTTCGATACCGAGGTTTACTCCA
>DFDW01000030.1:122236-205973 GCA_002369315.1 Ruminococcaceae bacterium UBA3818
GAGGTTTACTCCAACACCGGCGGTCAGTCTTCTAAATCCACTCCTACCGGTGCGGTTGCGCAGTTTGCGGCTGCTGGTAAAGAAGTGAAGAAGAAAGACCTGGCGGCAATCGCTATGAGCTACGGTTATGTATATGTAGCGCAGGTTGCTATGGGCGCTGACTACAACCAGTGCATCAAAGCCTTTACCGAGGCGGAGAGCTACCATGGCCCGTCCATCGTCATCGCTTACGCGCCTTGTATCAACCACGGTATCCGCGCTGGCATGAGCCAGGCTCAGACCGAGATCAAGAACGCGGTTGCGGCTGGCTACTGGAACAACCTGCGGTTCGACCCGAGACTGGCTGCGGAAGGCAAGAATCCCTTCCAGCTGGATTCCAAGGCTCCTACCGCGGATTACAAACAGTTCATCAGCGGCGAAGTTCGTTACAGCAGCCTGACCCGTGCTTTCCCGGATCGTGCGGACGTTCTGTTCGACAAAGCGGCCGAGAATGCCAAGGCGAAGTATGAGCACCTGCTGAGAATGGCGAAGCTCTACGATGTAGAATAATTTGTCCGGGGCGTGGCCCTGCGCAAATGAAAGCTCCCGCAGCAAAAGCTGCGGGAGCTTTTTGTTTGCTAACCAAAGAATTTCAGCCTTTGCCCCAAGTCGCCGCCGCACGCAGAGGCGATGATCGAAAACAGATGTTAGAAAGAGGGAAGCAGTTTTTGCGAATAAAAAAACTCCCTCCGGCATAAGCCGGAAGGAGTTCAATTTTTTGCTTATCCAAGCATCTTTTTGGCAGAGTAGCGTTTTACAGCAGCATCGTTAAAAGAAACTTCTGTCGCTTCCGACCACTGGCTGACCAGCTCCAAAAATTCGTCGTTTTTCATGGAAGAGAGGATCGATTCCCGATTCTCCTCAAAGTTTTCCGCATCTGCCATGGGGTCAAGCTTTTTCACCAGGATCAGCGCGTCATCGGTGGTAACGACCTTCACATCATTGGCTTTCATTTCTTTCGCCGCCGTGATCATCGCCTCTGGATAATACGATTCGGTCGAAGCGGAAATCGTATAATCAAAATAATCGTCCGCGCGATTGGGCAGATCCGCTTCCGCCGTACCGCTTTCTTTCAAAAGCGTCTTTTCGGTTTCTTTCAGCAAGGAGACAAAATCTTCCCCACTGCGGGCGCGGTCGATGGCGTCGCTGACCAGGTCTTTGCGTTTCTGCAAATCGTCGCCCTCCAAGTCCTTTATAGAGACGGAGAGATACTGCACATGCTGGTAATTTTCCGCGTAGTGGGCTTTCAAATCAGCGTCGCTGACTTCTTTTTCCCCGCCTTTTCCGTAAATCGAGTCAAAGATGATGCGGGACCGGTAGCGGGACTCCACCTGCAGCCGGATAGACTCTTTGGAAACACCGGTCTCTTCATAAGAAGCTTTGTTTTCCGACCAGTAATTCTCCACTTCCTGATTGATGAGAGCCTCGTCCGCTTCGTCGAAAGAAAATCCCAGTTCGTTGAATTTTTGCAGAACCGCGAAATAATCCCGAACGCTGTCTTTGGTCTCATCCGTGATCCAATCGTTCAGGGATTTTCCGTCCAGCGTATTTTTCCAGAGATTTTTCACGTTAATGGATTCCGCGTCTTCCGTATGCATCTGCTGTAAAACGGAAACAGCAGACGTATAGCTGTTGGAAAGGTTCAAAATATACACGCCGGCCGGAAGAGTCACATCTTCGGATTTGGCGATCCAGGTTGTGCCTTTGTTCAAGGTGCAGCCGCCAAGCGTAAGTACCATCGCAAAAGCCATTACAAGCGCAAGGGCCGATTTTAATCGCTTCATATACATTACTCCTAAACCATGTTTTGAACAGCCAGCCTTTTGAAAGGACAAGGCTATAACTTTTTTTATTATACACAATAGCATATAAAAAGTCCAGAAACATCTTATGAATTTTAACCGTAAAAAAAGAGGCCGGGATCGGCCAAAAAAAGTTGAGAAGCAGGCAGCGGAATGATAAGATAAAAGGAAAGGAGGGAATCGCTATGAGCCAAAACGGAAAATTGATCACCGTGGCAGTCCTGCTGTCGGTGCTGGCGATTTTATTTGGGATTCTGTTCGGGCAGGAGAAAGTTCCCGCAATCCAGGAGAATATGGATGTTTGGGTCAGCCGCCAGGACCAGAATATCCTGCATCGATTGTCAGACAGCGAAAAAAATCTGTTGGCCGATATTCTCTCCCATCAAAAAAAGACGGAGACCTCCGAGCGGTATGGGGATTTTGTGCTGGCGTTTACCGCCTATCGAAACGGTAAAGAAATGCTGCAGCCGTCTTTGTACCGTCTGACCGACGGCACCAACGAATTTGTTATGAAATATCCCGATGGCAGCTGTTACTCGCTGGATACCCGCTCGGTGCTTCAGCTTTTGACCAGTCATACGCTGGACAACCTGTTTGATTATATTGAAGACGCGCCCACCATGACTGTGACAGAGGGAGAGCGGGAGCTGACGGTCCACTGTGTGGAAAACGGTTGGCAGTACAAAAAAATTGACAATAGTATTTTTATGGACGGCGTTCTGGTCCGGGATTCCCAGACCCTACTGGCTTTGGAGGATTACCAGAATCTGTCCCTTGCCTTTTCCACCGAGCCGCAGTCGGTACAGGTAACCATTCTGCTCTCTGGCCCCACAGAAACCGTGTTTGAGGGGACCCCGGACAGGCTTGACCAATTCAGCCCCCCGATCAGCGGCCGCTATAAAATGCGGGTCACCGCCCAATGGGAGGAAACGGCGTCCCGGCGTTATTCGGGCCAGTGTGTATACGAATTGGATTTGCAGGTAAAAAAAGAGGCGGAAGTCTTGATTTCCGAACATACCGTGCCGCAGGGCGGACTGTTTATGATCACTGTCACCAATCCCGAGGATCCCGGCAGCTTGCAGGTGAACACAGATGCGGGAAAGGCGGGGCCTTTTGTCAAGCAGCAAGAGGGCGTGTACACCTGTTTGGTAGCGGCCCGGAATGCGGGCATGCATTTAATTTCGGTATCCGGCACAGGCGTCAGCGGGGAACACCAGATCGAGGTGACCGCATCCGCATTTGAGACTTGGCAGGCCGATTTCCCGCTGCGCACAGAGGATCCGGATTTGGCAGAATCTTTCGAGCAGGCCTGGCAGAATTTACCCGGGTCCACCGGAACGGGGAAATACTGGAGAGGCGTTTTCCAATCGCCTGTGGAGGAAGAACCGGACCTCGGCTATCATCAGAATTTTGAAGGACAACCTGCGCAGATGGAAGGAGCTGTCTGGTGGATTCTGCAGGAAGATACGCAGATCAAAGCGGCCAACAGCGGGGGCGTTGTTTTTGTCGGAAATCTGGACCAGGGCGGCCTTACGGTGGTGGTTCATCACGGAATGGGGCTTTATACCTGGTACTATGGGCTTTCTGAAACCTGGCTGGAGCAGGGGGACGTTGTGTTCAAGGGAGAAGTTCTGGGGTCTGTCTGGGCACAGGAAGAGGACGCTTGGTTCGGAGTGCAGGCGGTTTTCCAGGGGGTTCCCTTGAACATCCAAACGCTTCAGAACCAAAGCTGGCTGGAGCCGGAAGCGTAAACAGGTCCCGCAAAACCGGCGGGGTCTTCTCGCATGGAAGACCCGCAATCGAAGCCGGCGGGAAAAATCAAATATCCTCCTCCGCGATGCGGTACCCAACGCCGATCTCTGTCTGGATATACTGCGGCTCCGCCGGATTTTTTTCCAGCTTCCGGCGGATATTCGCCATATTGACCCGTAGAATTTTGTTGTCCGCGGTGAGATAAGGGCCCCAGACATGGATCATAATGGCATCGTAGGTCATCACCCTTCCGGGGTTGCGGGCTAAAAACGCAACGATTTTATACTCGATCTGGGTCAGATGGATGTCCTTGCCGTCCACCCGTACCAGCCTTTTATCAAAGTCTACCGTCAGGCCGCCGGAGACATACTGTTCCGGACAGCCGCTTCCGGCACCGGTTGACCGTTTGGGCCACGACTTCCTCCACCGCTTCCGGTACTTTCCGAAGTTCGGATGCCTGTGGACCGATGCGTGTGATCGACAGAACATTTTCTACCATGCGCAAAAGCCAGTCCGCGTCTTCCCGGATATCCCTGCAGAGAAAAGTTAAACGTGTAGTATGGATAGGTAAACAGGTAATTGGTGCAGATCACGCCGGCTGCGGCGCCCAAAAGGCCCCAGAAATAGCCGGAAGTACTCAGAGAAATCAGGAGTACTGACAAAAGGTACAGTTCCGAAACGTTTTGGGCATCCCCCACAGACCGGTCCATTACAAAATTGACCGCCGTGACGACCAGGAGGATCAGCAACGTTTTTGCCGCATCCTTCCATAAACTGCGCCGGTCGGGCTGCAGCCGAAAAAGCAGCCTTTTTTTCAAAACCATCATCCTTTCCGCTATCATCATATCATAAAACGGAGGTACCCCATGTTAAGATCCCGCTAAGAAAGCGCGCTGTTTCTTGCCGATCCTTTCTAAAACAACTGTAGCATAAAACGGCGGGCGAGGGCAAAATTTTTTATGACGTCCGTTCTGTTTTGACTTTTTGCGGAAAATTGGATAGAATATTCCCGAATAGCAAGGGGGACTGCCTGTGATTTACACTGTTACCTTTAACCCTTCTCTGGATTATATTCTGGAGGGCCCTGCTGTCCGGCTGGGGCAGGTAAACCGCATCAGCGGCGCCGAAATGGTCTTTGGCGGCAAAGGGATCAGCCAATCGGTGATACTCACCGGATTAGGCGTACCCAATCTGGCACTTGGTTTGGCTGGCGGCTATACCGGTGCCCGGCTGCGGGCGCTTTTAAAAGAACGGGGCGTGCAGGAAGAATTGACCGAAATCGCGGGCGAGACCCGAATCAACGTAAAGCTGCGCGCGGATCGGGAAACGGAGATCAACGCGCCGGGACCATTCGTTTCCCCACAGGAACTGCAACGCCTGCTGGACCGGATAGATTTGCTGCGATCGGGAGATGTCCTCTCCTTTGGCGGCAGCGTGCCGCGGGGCGTGCCTTTGTCCATCGTGCGGGACATTTTAAAAAGCGTGGAAGGGCGCGGCGTTTTTACCGCGGTGGATGCTGACGGAGATCTTCTGCGGCAAAGTCTGGAGGGAGCCCCCTCACTGGTAAAACCAAACCTGTCTGAAGCGGCGCAGCTGTTAAAGATAGCGCCGGATCGTCCGGGTTTTGCCGAGGAAGCGGCCCGGCGGATTCAAAAAATGGGCGCGAAAAACGTCCTTTTATCCATGGGAGGCGATGGAGCGGCGCTGTTGACACAAGAAGGCGAATTTTATCGTTTGGCCGCGCCGCAGGGCAGGGTGCGGGGCACCACCGGCGCGGGAGACAGCTTGCTGGCCGGTTTTCTGGCGGGGCGCGCGCAGGGACGGGATTGGTTCGGCGCGTTTCACCTGAGTGTTGCTGCCGGCAGTGCTACCGCATTTGCCGGACGTCTGGCCAGCGGAGAAGAAATCCTGCGGACCGAAGCGGCTATGAAAATGAGATAAAGGAAGATGGAACATGAAATCGCATATTCGAACAATCGTCACCCCGAAGATTCTGTTTTACGGCATAGAGCCCGGTTCTCCGAAAGGGCAGGAGCTGGCTGAACTGTGTCGGGCGCAAAACATCCTCTGGGAAGAAGTCCCCTCTCATCGTCTGGGCGACCCGCTGGGCCTGTTGGCGGGCTTGTCCGGCTTTTCCCCGTCTGCGGCGCCCTGGGAAAAAGAGACGCCCGCCCGGGAAGCGATGGTGTTTTGCGGACTGGAAGAAAAAACAGTCCGGCAGCTGTTGAGCCAAATGACACAGCAGAGCCTGCAGGTAGAACTTAAGGCGGTGATGACGGCCCACAATCAGAAGTGGCCCTTTGGCGCGCTGCTGGGCGAATTGGAAAAGGAACATCTGGCGCTTCACCAAAAATGAGAGGATACCCTCAGGCGGGTCCCGATTTTTACATGGTTCCATAAAAAAGGCGAAAGGAAAACTCCTTTCGCCTTTTTTATGGAAAACGCGGCAAAAGCCCTGGACCGCCGCTCAACAAACAGTTTGATGAAAAGTTATTCCGCGGGCGGAGAATCATAAAGGTCCTTCTCCGCCAGAGAAAGAAACAGACGAAACGCCTCCGGATTCTCTTTTTTTAACGATACAGGCCGTCCCTGCCGGTTCAAAAAGCAGTGACGGGTCTCACCCTCGGCCCGCAGCGTATAATCCCGCGCGTCGATCACTTGGTAAGATACGGTCATCCGGGTGCCGGTAAATTGGTCAATGCGGACGAAAATCAGCACTTCGTCGTGGAAGCGCGCGCTGGAACGGTAGGCGCATTTTGCCTCGATCACCGGGCTGGATACGCCGCTTTTTTCCATTTTGTCGTAGCCGAAACCCATCTGGTCCATAAAGGCGACCCGCGCCTCCTCAAACCAGCGAATATAGTTGGAATGGTGCGCGATCCCCATCTGGTCTGTTTCGTAGTATTGGACCATGTGCCGGTGCGGAATAAAAGACATTGGATTTTCCTCCTGTCCGTTTTAATTTTCGTATAAAATGACCAGACTTTCTCCAGCGGCAAGCCCGCCGCCGTCTGCCTGCCCCAGCAGGATTCGGCCGGCTTTCTGCGGAAGCGTAAGCGCATGCGGCTCCTCCCCCCGGTTGACGGCGATCAAAAGCGCAAGACCGCTTTGCCGGCGGAGAAAACAAAACAAATCCCGATCCCATTGTACCGGCAGATATTCACCGTTTGCCAGCAAAGAAGAAAATTCCCGGCGCAGCGAGCCTAGTTTTCGGAACCAGTCCAGCAGTTCATGATCTTCCTGCCCCCAGGGGTAGGGGCAGCGGTTAAAGGGGTCCCGGTAGCCGGAAAGTCCTGCCTCATCCCCATAGTACAGGCAGGGAACACCCGGCAGGAAATACTGCAGCAAAGAGGCAAGTTTCAGCCGCTTCTTTCCACACTGGTAGCGGTCCAACGGCAGGAAGTGATGCGCCGCCTGCCACTCCCGGTCCTGATTTTGGTAAGGCTCTCCCGCCAGCGCCGTAATCGCCCGGGGAATGTCGTGGGTGGACAAAGAGCTCATCAGCACCGCCACCGTCTGGAGCGGATAGTTTTCCAAAAGGGTCCAGACGGTGCGGGACAGGTTTTCGCCCCCACCGCACCGGATAAAGGAAAGGATCGCGTTGCCCAGCGGATAGTTCATCACGCCGTCCAGCTGCTCTCCCAGGAAATACCGGCGCCGCTGGCCGTATGCGATTTTGTTGGAGGCATCCTCCCAGACTTCGCCAATCAAAAGATGCGCGCCGTGCTTTTTCAAACGCCGGCGTATCGCGTCTAAAAAGCAGTCGGGCAGTTCGTCGGCCACGTCCAGCCGGAACCCGTCGGCGCCCAGCTTCATCCAAAACTCCAGCACGCCGTCATCCCCGCAGATAAAATCCAAATAGGAAGGTTCATCCTCTATCACATTGGGAAGGGTGTCGATTCCCCACCAGCTATGATATTTTTGGGGATATTCCTCAAACTGATACCATTTGCGGTATGGGCTTTGGGGATCGCGAAAAGCGCCGCCATTTCCGTAACGGCCCTCCCGGTTAAAATAAATGCTGTCGCTGCCGGTATGGGAAAAAACCCCGTCCAAAACAATGGCGATCCCCGCCTCGTGCGCGGTATCGCACAGACGCTTGAAATCCTCCTGCGTGCCCAGCAGCGGGTCGATTTTTTGATAGTCGGCCGTATTGTAGCGGTGATTGGAATGGGCCTCGAAAATCGGATTGAGATATAGGCAGGTAACCCCCAGGCCTTGCAGATAGGGGATTTTTTCGATGATCCCTGCCAGATCCCCGCCAAAATAGTCGTTGTTGAGGATCTTTCCCTGCGCGTCGGGGCGAAATTCCGGCAGGCCGGAGAAGCCCGGATGCATGACGCGGTCAGCCGGGACGTTTTGCTTCGGCGTCCCGCTGCGGAAGAATCGATCGGGGAAGATTTGATAATACAGTCCGCCTTTGATAAAATCCGGCGTCTGATAGTCCGGGCGATAAACGGTCAATTGCCACCAGCAGTCTCCCTGGCGGGTGGCAGAACCGTTGACGTCACGGTAGAAATCGATGGTTTCACCGTTTTGCGAGCAGGAAAAACGGTAAAATAACAGCGCAGGAGACTCCGGCGTGTACACGGCGCCGAAACGGTTATATCGCGGCAGAACGTTTTCCAACGTCAGCGAAACGACTTGGGGGCTGTCCCACTGGCCGTCGCGGCAGACCAAAAGATGCGGGTCTTCATATCCGCCGTCTTTCGGCAGATCGGCGTGGAATTGAATCTGTGTTCCGGCCGCAACAGCCCCAAAAGGGGATTTATAAGTATTGTCCTGCGCGTGAAAAATCAGCTCCACGTCAGACTTCCTCCAATCGATGGCTTATTTGACATGGCGGTAATACAGCCCGCGGGTCATATTTTCCCGCCGTCCGCCCCGTTGATATTCCCTTAAAATGTCCGCCGCCTGAGCGGAAGATTCGTCGGTAAAATATAATGTGAGAAAATCCAGACCTCTGCACTCCCGCAGCCGGTCGGCCAGATACAGCGGCAGATGATTGTAAATTTGTGCGCCGCAACTTTTGCCGCCGTCTTTTTTTCCGCCGCAATCCACCACAAAAGGAGCTTTCCGGCGGTCGTACATCCTGCGGAATCCCCTGCAGCCCCGACAGCTGTTTTCCGCAGCGGCGGGGCAGTTGCGCACCGTCATCAGCGGCAGGCGCCCATAGGCGAAAATGCCCCGGGGAAGAACCGGTGGCATGGCAATACAGTCGGACAAAGGCATTTCGATGGACAAAGTCGCCGCCGAAAGACCCATTTCCTTTAAGCGAAGAAGAGACTGCGCATTGGTTACGTTCAGGCCAAAATCACCGATCACCTGCATCCCCAGCTGCTGCGCCATCAGAATCCCGCCCAGATTGCCGGTCACGACCCGGCGGACGCCTTTGTCGTGGCAAAGGGTAAGCTGCTGCATGATGGTTTGTTCATCAAACAGCATGGCGGGCAGCTGAGCGACCAGCTTTTCTTCCTGTCCGGTCACAGGGAGCACCGCGAGCTGGTCCAGGGGAAGGATAATGCGCTGGACTTGATCCCACAAATCCCGGCTCAACTGACCGGGATACTGCAGCCGCACCCAGATCTGCGGTGTCTGAGCGGTATTGGGCAGGGGGAGAGACTCTTCTTGCGGCAGACAAAAAGGAACCGCGGAAGGCAAGCTCCTTTCTGCCGACAGCTTCTCCACGGCGTCTCTGCGAAGACGGTTCAGCTCCGATACCGGTATTGCCAGCCCGTGCTCCAGACAAACTTCTGCCTGTTCCAGATGATAGGGGGTTCCACCCAACTTGCCAAGGCTCTGGCGGACCATCTCTTCGGTGGTCTCCTTGGAAATCGCCGCTTCCGGGACATTTCCGGTCACCGAAACACAGTTTCCGTCGCCATCGGACAAAGCCAGGAGAACCGGCTTGCCGGCCCGGCTCTCCAGTTTCGCGCGGATGCCCACCAGGCCGGTCTCCTTGGCATAGAGACGGGAAAGATCTTTTAACAGTGCGGGAGAGGCGGCGGTCACATCCTCCTTTTGGCGTGTGCCGAACATCTCCGGGCCCAACTTGCCGGTGAAGTATCCATCGGTAAACCCGGAGCGGGAAAAAACGGCCTGCAGGGTTTCCAAATCTGGCTTTTTGCCGGCGAGAGCCGCGCGCCCTGCGGTCACGGCCGCCGCTACGTATTCCGGGCGCTTCATTCGACCCTCGATTTTAAAAGAGGTGACCCCGGCCTGCCGTAGCTGGTCAATATGGGAAAACAAGCTCATGTCCTTAAGGGAAAGCCCGCATCGCTGCGGATTTTTTTCGTAAAAAGGCAGCCGGCAGGGTTGCGCGCACAGGCCCCGGTTGCCGGACCGCTCCCCCGCGACCGCGCTTAAATAGCATTGCCCGGACAGGCACATGCAAAGGGCGCCGTGGACAAAGGCTTCGATCTCCATTGTTGTTCCGCGGCAGACCTGCGCGATTTCTTCGGCATTCATCTCCCGGGCCAGCACGGCGCGGGTATATCCGAATTTCTCCAGAAGCTGCACGCCGGACAGAGTGTGCAGGCTCATCTGGGTGGAAGCGTGGATCGGCATATTAGGCGCGGCCTGCGCAATCAGCCGGGCCAGACCCAGATCCTGAACAATCAGGGCGTCCACCCCTGCGTCGCAGGCGGCACGAACGGTTTCCATGGCGGCGGAAAGTTCCCGGTCAAATACCAGCGTGTTGACGGTTAAGTGGACGGCAGTACCGTGCAGATGGCAGAAAGCGACCGCTTCTTTCAAAGAATCCAAGTCAAAATTTTTGGCGCTTCTTCGGGCATTAAAATTTCCCGCGCCAAAATAAACCGCGTCGGCGCCGCAAAGCACCGCCGCGGTCAGCTGTTCCGGACCTCCCGCAGGGGCCAGCAACTCGTTTTTTTTATTGTGCCCGGGTTTGTTTAACATCGGCAAGCTCCTGTTTCGTTTGTTCCAGTTCCCGGCGCAGCCGCTCGATTTCCCGTTTGGCTTCGTCGGCTTCAATGCGGTATTTGGCCGCATCCTCCAGATATCCGGTCAGCTGGCTGCGCATATGATCGGTATTTTCTTCTGCCTTGTGGTAGTTGTCCATATAGTTCAGCAGGCACAAAATCAGCGCGTCGGTCACCGAAAGGGACTTGTTCTGGGCCAGCATATCGGAAATCTGCGCGTTCAGCTGTGCGCCGAGTTCTTTGACATACGCTTCCGGCTCGCTGCTGGCAATATAATATTTCGCGCCGCAAACTTCAATTTTTACCCGACTGGTTGGATTCATGGGTATTCCGCCTTTCTGCGGGAAGAAAGCCCCGCGGACTTTATTTAAACGCCCATTCAAAAAGAGCGCGGCATATAGATATTCATATTATAATACTTTTTGTACGGTTCGAAAAGGGGGATAAACCAAAAACATGTCAAGGCGTTCGGCGAAAAATCGGATTTTCCCTGTGGCTTTGCCGAAAGGGCCGGGCTGCAGGAATAAAAAACGGCTTTTCCAGGCAATCTCTTCCTGAAAAAACAAAATCGGAGGCTTCTTTGTTGCGTTTTTTAAATTGGCCCGGTATAATAAAAAAGAATCTGAAAACAACTGTCCACGACCTGAAAGGGGAGTTTTTATGGATCGCTTTTCCAAAGCGGAATTGAAAGCCGAAATCGAAAAAAATTTGATGCTGCTGTTTTCGGTAGAGCCGGAGCAGGCGTCGGATGACCAGTTTTACAAAGCCACTTCTTTGATGGTGCGCAATATTCTGACGGAGAAGCAAAAGAATTTTTCCGCCTACAATCATTCCAACGGCCACAAAGAGGTCTACTATCTTTCCATGGAATTTCTCATGGGCCGTTCGTTAAAAAACAGCCTGTACAATCTGGAGATTGTGGGGCTGGTCGGCGCCGCTCTGGAGGAAATGGGCGTCAAACTGGAAAATCTGTACGAATACGAACCAGACCCGGGTTTGGGCAATGGCGGCCTTGGCCGGCTTGCCGCCTGTTATCTGGACGGCCTGGCCTCTCAGGACTATAATGCCACCGGCTACTGTATTTTGTATGAGTACGGCATTTTCAAGCAAAAGATTATCGACGGCTGGCAGACAGAGCTGCCCGATTATTGGCTGCCCGGCGGCGAGATTTGGCTGGTTCCCAATCCCGATCAGGCCATCGACGTCCATTTTGGCGGCGAAGTGGAGGAGTTTTGGGATTACGGCTACCACCATATCAACTACAAAAATTACAATACGGTCAAAGCGGTTCCCTATGATATGCCGGTTTCCGGTTATCAAAGCGAGGGAGTCAGCAATTTAAGGCTGTGGAAAGCGGTTTCTGCCGGTATCGATATGGATTCTTTCAACCGGGGAGACTATTTATCGGCTCTGCGCCAGAACTCTATGACCGAGGTCATCAGCAAAGTGCTTTACCCCAACGACAGCCATATGGAGGGCAAGCTGCTGCGCCTGCGCCAGCAGTATTTCCTGGTGGCTGCCTCGGTGGGAGATATCGTCAACCGCCATATGTCCACCTACGGAACGTTGGACAACCTGGCGGATAAAATCGCCATCCATATTAACGATACCCATCCCACGCTGGCCATCCCGGAACTGATGCGCATCCTGCTGGATGAGTGCGGCTATACCTGGGAGAGGGCCTGGGAGCTGACCCAGGGCGTATTTGCCTATACGAACCACACTGTCATGTCCGAAGCGCTGGAGGTGTGGAACGAAGATCTGTTTAAAAACCTGCTGCCCCGTATCCATCAGATTATCTGCGAGATCAACCGCCGTTTCTGCCTGGAACTGGAGCAGAAGTACCATCAGCCGCCCTATGCGGTATCCACCATGTCCATTGTCCAGAACCGAAGCATCAAAATGGCAAACCTGTGCGTGGTTGGTTCTCACAGCGTGAACGGTGTTTCCAGGCTCCATTCGCAGATTATCAAGGACGATTTGTTCCACCCGTTCTATCAGGTTTGGCCGGAGAAATTTACCAACGTGACCAACGGAATTGCCTCCCGCCGCTGGCTTTTACAGGCAAATCCGCGGCTGACGAAATTCATTTCCAGCCGGATCGGCGAAGGTTATCTGAAAGATTTTTCCAAGCTGTCCCGGCTGAAAGCGTTTGCGGATGATCCGGATTCTTTGAAAGAGCTGGCCCGGGTCAAACGGGAGAATAAAATTTCGTTTGCCAAATTTGTGCAGAAAAAATACGGGATCGAGCTGGACCCCGACTCTATTTTTGACGCACAGGTCAAGCGCCTGCATGAATATAAGCGCCAGCACCTGAACGCGCTGCACATCCTGTATCTGATCAAGAAACTGCGGGAAGACCCGAATATGGATATGGTTCCCCGCACCTTTATTTTCGGCGCCAAAGCCGCGCCGGGATACTATCTGGCCAAACAGATCATCCGCCTGATTTGCGTGCTGCAAAAAGAGATTGAAAACGACCCGGTGCTGCGTGAAAAGCTGCGGATCGTCTATCTGGAAGATTACCGTGTCACCTTGTCGGAACTGCTGACGCCTGCCTGCGACGTATCCGAACAGATTTCCCTGGCGGGAACGGAGGCTTCTGGCACCGGCAACATGAAGCTGATGCTGGGCGGCGCCATTACCCTGGGGACCTACGACGGCGCCAATGTGGAAATCCATGAGCAGGTCGGCGATGAAAACATCGTGATTTTCGGTATGCGGACAGAAGAAGTGGAAGAGCTGCGCCAGCGTGGCTACGCGCCGGGTGAGTATTATCAAAATGATCCGCTGATTCGGGATCTGATCGATACGCTGTATGAGGGAATCGGCGGCAACAAATTCCCGGAGGTGGCCGATTCCTTGAAAAACATCGACCCGTACATGGTGCTGGCTGATTTTCGTGCCTATGTGCAGGCGCAGGAAAAAATTCAGCAGCTGTACCGCCAGCCGGATGTCTGGAACCGGATGAGCCTGATGAATATCGCAGGTTCCGGTATTTTCTGCGCTGACCGGGCGGTGGAGGAATACGCCGAACGGATCTGGCATTTGACCAAATAAAAGAGGATGAATAACAATGACGGTTTTATTTCAAAAGCTGGACCCGTCCGCCCAGCTGCCGCGAAGGGCAACGGCGTCCAGCGCCGGGTATGACCTGTGCGCCTGTGTTCGCCAGCCGGTAACGGTGGAACCGGGGCAGACGGTATCGATCCCCACCGGACTCGCCATGGCGCTGCCGCAGGGATACGGAGGATTCATTTTTGCCCGCAGCGGTCTTGGCATCCGTCACGGCATCGTCCCCGGCAACTGTGTGGGCGTGATCGATGCCGACTATCGGGGCGAGGTGCTGGTAGGGCTTCATAACCACTCGGATGCGCCTTATACGATTCAGCCTGGGGATAGGATCGCCCAGCTGGTGGTGCTGGCCGCCCCGGCGTGGGAGGCGCAGGAGGTTCGCTCTCTGGACGATACCGACCGGGGTGCCGGCGGGCTCGGCTCCACCGGCAGCCGATAGGAGGGAAACGCTTTGCGGATGAAGAAGAATCTGATTCTTATATTTTTGCTCTTGGCCGGCGTGATGTTTGGCTCTTTGCTGGCAGCCGCTACCCGGGGCGTCTCGTGGCTTGGTTGGTTGTCTTACGGGCAGACGGTGGGAATCGCTGTCGACAATCCGATGATTTTGGATCTTGCGGTGATCCAGGTTGCGTTCGGCTTTGAACTGGGGGTCAATATCGCCCAGATCATCTGCGTGCTCATTGCCATTTTGGCCTATAAAGGCGTAGCGTCGCGGCTGTAAGGAGGCGGTTGCATGAGATTGATCCTAGCTTCCCAGTCCCCCCGCCGAAAGGAACTTCTGGGACAGATCACCGGGAATTTTTCAGTCGAAGTTTCCCGGATAGAGGAGCGGCGGGACCCGGCCTGGACGGCGGAGGAGCTGCCCAGACAGCTGGCGCTGCAAAAGGCGCTGGATGTATCAAGCCGCAGCGCGTCGGATTTGGTCATCGGCGCGGATACCATTGTGTCGTTGGACGGTGTGGTGCTGGGCAAACCCCGGGACGAAGCGCACGCGGCGGATATGCTGCGGATGTTATCCAGCCGCACTCACCGGGTCTATACCGGCGTGGCATTCTGCCGGGATAAAAAAGAGCTGTCCTCTTTCGTCCAGTGCACCGAAGTGGATTTTTACCCGCTGACCGAGGAGCAGATCCGGCGGTACCTAAAAACCGGAGAACCTTTTGATAAAGCAGGCGCGTACGGCATCCAGGGAAAGGGAAGCCTGTTTGTAAAGGAAATCCGCGGGGACTATTTCAACGTAGTGGGTTTTCCGGTGGCCCGGGTGGCCCGGGAACTGGAATCGCTTTCCTGCGCGGATGGATTTTCCGCGTGGATATAAAACGTCTTTTCCGCAAAAATACCGCGCAGCATGCGCGGGATACAAAAAAAGCGTCCCATCCGGCATAAGTCCGAAAAGGGCGCTTCTTTTTTGCTGAAAATTCCAAAGAAAAAAGAATGAAGAAAACAGCCTCAAAAAATCTGAAAAGGATAAATTTTTTTCTTTTTCTGCCCTTACTATACCACAAAATGGGAAATTTTTCAAGTCTTGTACTTTTCTCCCAAAAGAGGTAAGGAATAAATAGGAGGTGTTTTCATGGAGCAAAAAAGCATGACAGCGCTGGTCAGCGCATTTGCAAGAGCGTATCATTCTCAAAACAATACGGTCACGATTTTTAACGACAGCTTGGCAAGACAGCTGCTGGGCGAAGAGCAATACGCCGGGATTGCAAAAAGCATGGAAGAGGGGATCTCATTTTTTAACCCCTCGTTTACCGGAACGAAAGAAGAGGCTCTGAGGTGGATTGTGGATTCCCAGCTGTCTCCCAGTCCTCTGGGCAGAGCAGCTTTTGCCGAAAAGTCGCTGGAATGCGCCGTCTTTCTCGGCGCGCGGCAATATCTGATTTTGGGAGCGGGATATGACACGTTTGCGTACCGGCAGCCGCAGTGGGCAAAATCGCTGCGGATTTTCGAGATCGATCATCCTGCCGCGGCAAAGGACAAAAGAGACCGGTTGGCGGCGTCCGAAATCTCCGTCCCTGACAATGTCCGCTTTCTCACCGCCGACTTCGCACAGGATGGCTGGCAGACGCCGCTGAAAGCGCATGCGGATTTTCACGCGGATCAAACCAGCTTCTGCAGCGTGCTTGGCGTTTCCTATTACCTTTCCGAAAATGCGTGGAAAGGCCTGCTTCTGGCGCTTAGAGACCTTTTGCCCGAAGGGAGCTCTGTTGTGTTCGACTATCCCGACGAAACCAGCCATACGGCGCAGGCGTCCAACCGCTCCCAAAAGCAGGCGGCGCTGGCCGACGGCGCCAATGAAACCATGACGGCAGGGTATTCCTATGAAAAAATGGAACGGTTGCTTGGCGACTGCGGGTTTTTGATTTACGAGCATCTTACGCCGGAGGAAATGACCAGGCAGTATTTTTCGGATTACAACCGAGCGAATCCGGACCACACCATGACCGCGTTCGACCATGTCAATTATTGCCTTGCGGTGCGCAAACGGACGTAAAAATTGCACTATGCGCAGGGACCTCTTTTGCAGCGCAAAAAAAATACGGCGGCAGGCCTTTGGCTTGCCGCCGTATTTAAAAAAGAGGGAAAATCCTTTGAACTCAGCGGTCCCATTTGTCGATCAGCGATTTGATCTGATCGGCAAATTTGGCCAAATCCTTGTTGGCGCCGCCCCGGTTGCGTTTGATAACTTCCAAAAGCTGCTGCCCCATGGCCCACAGCCGCTGGTAGACGGAAGATTCCTTGCCGGAGGACGCTTTTTTCTTTTCGACCCACGGAACGCCCGCCTGTACCAGCGCGTTGGCCGCCAGGTCGTACACTTCGGTGTAATCCGGCGCATGGGCGGAAAATCCCGCCTGCCGAAGCGTCTCGCCAAACGCCGTTGCGACCGATTCCTCGCCATGGACCAAAAATACATGCTGAGGTCTGGGGGAATAGGTGTTGATCCAGCGCAGAAGCGCGGTGCGGTCTGCGTGGGAGGATAGGCCGTGCAGCGAGACAATTTTTGCCCGGACGGCGATTTCTTCCCCGAACAGCTTGACCCGGTCGGCTCCGTCGGTCAGAATACGGCCAAGACTTCCCACCGCCTGAAATCCGACAAATACAACGGTGGATTCCGGGCGCCAGAGGTTGTGTTTCAGATGATGGCGGATGCGGCCCGCATCGCACATGCCGCTGGCCGAGAGGATCACCTTGGGAATCGGGTCCTGGTTCAGCAGTTTGGATTCCTCCGTGGTCTGGGTCAGACGCAGGCCGTCGAACGCCAGAATATTAATGCCCTGCTGCGCCAGCGCGGTGGTCTCGTCGTCGGTGTATCCGCTCAGGTCGCCGCTGAAAATATGGGTGGCTTCCCGCGCCAGAGGGCTGTCGACATAAACAGGGAAATCCGGCACCGATTGAACCATTTTTTTCTCTTTTATTTCCCGGATGTAATATAGAAGTTCCTGGGTGCGTCCCACCGCAAAGGCGGGAATCACAACATTTCCGCCCTGACCCAGGGTGGTGTCGATGATTTTGGCCAGCTCCCCGGTGTACGCATGTTCCGGCTCATGATCCCGGTCGCCGTAGGTGGTCTCCATCACCACATAATCGGCGGATTTCAAATAGGTGGGGTCCCGGATAATGGGATGGGCAACGTTCCCGATGTCGCCGGAGAAAACGATGGTTTTTTCCACACCTGCTTCCCGCAGCGTAAGCCGGATCATGGCGGAGCCCAAAAGATGCCCCGCGTCGAAAAATTCGGCGCTTACACCGGGGCAGACCTCAAAAGGCTGGCCGTAATCATATGTCTTTAACAGCGCCAGGGCGCTTTCGGCGTCCGGCAGTGTGTACAGCGGCTCTACCAACTCCCGCCCGGCCCGGCGGCCTTTCTGGTTTTCCCAGGCGGCGTCGCTTTCCTGGATGTGGGCGCTGTCCCGCAGCATGACAGACAAAAGCTGCGCTGTCAGCCGGGTTGTGATGATCGGCCCGGAATATCCTTGCTTGACCAGCAGAGGAAGGCGGCCGGAGTGGTCGATGTGAGCGTGTGTTACCAGAACATAATCGATGGAACCCGGCGCAAAGGGCAGAATGCTGTTGTCTTTATCCCCCGCGCCCTGCTGCAGTCCGCAGTCGATAAGGATGCGCTTGCCGCCCACCTCCAGGCAATGGCAGCTGCCGGTAACGGTTTTGTCCGCACCGAAAAAAGAAAGTTTCATGGATTGCCTCCTGATGATATCCTGAAAAACAGATAGAGTGTCGTATGGCGGGAAATGGGGAGCGGACCTATGTGCCGGCCCATTCGCCCTCTCTTACAGTATAATACAAAACCGGGCGTCTGCCAATTTTCCGGCAAAAAATTTTGTGGAATCAGAGGAAAAGATCGTTTTTTTCTTGACAAATAGAAGGCTATACAGTAAAATAGAAACGAAAATTGTATCATTTGAGACAAAAAGAGGTTGCTTGTGAAAAAAGAAATGTTGCTGCCCAAATATGAAGATGTGCTGCTGCAGTGCTTTTTATTCAGCGGCTTTAGCGCGGAACGGCTGGCTCTCGCCTTGTCCGGCCGGGGGGAAATTGTAGCTTTTAACGCGGGGCAGACGATTTTTTCTCCCCACAGCTTTAAACGGGCGGTAGGCATTTTCCTGCAGGGGAAAGCCCAGGCGGAAACGGCTGCCGAGGGGCGGATCGTAGTGCTCAACCGATTCCAGCCGCCCATGATGTTCGGCGCCGCGGCAGTGTTTCGGCAGGCGCAGGAATACGTTACGCAGGTAACGGCCAAAACCAGATGCCGTGTGTTGTTTTTGACCGATGAAGAGCTGGATGCCATTTTCCGGGAAGATTTCGATGCGGCCCGCAATTATATTTCTTTCCTGTCTGAGCGCATTGCTTTTTTAAACCGAAAGATCGACAGCTTCACCAAAGGCTCGGCAGAGGAAAAGATGGCGCTGTATCTGCATGACCAGTGCGTTGGGCGGACAGGGCATTTTTCCATTACCTGCTCACCCACCCGTCTTTCCCGGGAGTTGGGCGTCAGCCGCGCCACAGTCTACCGTGCACTGGACCGGTTCTGCCAGTTGGGGTATATCCGCCGGGATGGCGCGCAGCTTTGCATTTTGAACGCACGGGGCCTGCTGGATTGGCGGGAACCGGAGCAACAGTAAAAAAAGGGGTTTCCCTTTTTAGATATGGTAAAACAAAAGGAGAAGAAAATCATGAAAAGAATGACGAAAGCATTGTCCTTATTCCTGGCGGTGCTGATGCTGGCCCTTCCTTTGGCCGGATGCAGCAGCACTGTCTCCTCGGCCGTGACCAGTGAGGAATCCTCCCAGGCCGACAGCCAGCCGGAATCCTCTCTGCCGGAAGAATCCTCCGAAGAGGAAGTGGAGAAAGCAGATATCAACATCGTCGGACTGAAAGGCCCCACCGCGCTGGGTATGCTCCAGATCATGGAGAACAATGAGGCGGGTCAGGCCAACAACAACTACAATTTTACGTTGGTCGGCGCGCCGGATGAAATCACCAGCAAGCTGATAAACGGCGAGGTGGATATCGCTGCCGTTCCCACCAATCTGGCCTCTGTTTTGTACAATAAGACCGAAGGCGGCGTTAAGCTGCTGGCGCTCAACACGCTGGGTGTACTGTATATAGTGACCAAAAACGAAGAGGTTGCCTCCATCGCCGACTTAAAAGGCAAAACCATTTATGCCACCGGCGAAGGATCCACCCCCCAATACGCGCTGGAATATATCCTGACGCAGAACGGTCTGGATCCGCAAACCGATGTGAACATCGTGTATAAAGCCGAGCATTCGGAGATCCTGCCTTTGATGATCAGCGGAGAAGCTACCGTAGCGCTGCTCCCTCAGCCGTTTGTAACGCAGGCCCTTTCCAAAGACGATCAGATCAAGGTCGCGCTGGATATGACCGAGGAATGGAATCAATGCGTAACCGACGGTAGCCAGCTGACGATGGGCTGCGTAGTGGCTCGTGCCGAATTTGTAGAAGAGAACAAAGAGGCGGTGGACCGCTTCCTGGAAGAGTACGCCGCGTCGGTGGAATTTGTCAACGGCAATGTGGAAGAGGCGGCTGCCCTGTCCGGAAAGTTCGATGTTATTGCGGAAGCGGTAGCGGTAAAAGCCATTCCAGAGTGCAACATCGTATTCTGGGAGGGCGAAGAGATGAAAAAAGCCGCTGAGGGCTTTTTGACCGTATTGTATAACGCGAACCCCAAGTCTGTCGGAGGAAAACTGCCGGATGAAGGACTCTATTATCAAAAATAGAATCGGGAAAAAAATTGCAAGGAGCGTCATGGTAGCGCTGCTGTGGCTTTTGCTGTGGCAGGCCGCGGCGATGGCGGTGGGACAGGAGCTTTTGCTGGTGTCTCCGATGACCATGCTGCGCCGGTTGGTTCAATTGGTAAGACAGCCTGTTTTCTGGCAGGCTGTCTTTTCCTCATGCGGGCGGATTATGACGGGCGTTTTGCTGGCGCTTGCCATTGGCACGCTACTGGCGGCGCTGATGAGCCGTTTTTCATTTCTATACGCTTTTTTCCGCCCGGCCCTGCAGGTGATCAAGGCCACGCCGGTAGCCTCCTTTATCATTTTGGCGCTTGTCTGGATCAAATCCTATGCGCTGGGCGCGTTTGCGGCTTTTTTAATGGTTCTCCCGATGGTTTGGGCCAACTTATATGAGGGTATCGCCGCGGTGGATAAAAATCTGCTGGAGATGGCAAAAGCCTATCGGTTCTCCTTCGGCAAAAAGCTGCGGTATCTGTATTTGCCCAGTCTGATGCCCTATTTTGCCGCGGCCTGCGGCACCGGTATCGGCATTGGATGGAAGGCGGGCATTGCCGCCGAAGTTCTGGGGCTGCCCAAAAACTCCATCGGGAAAGCCCTTTACAACGCCAAGATTTATCTGGAAATGCCGGACCTGTTTTGCTGGACGGCAGTGATCATCCTGCTGAGTCTGTTGTTTGAAAAACTGGCGGCATGGATACTGCGGGCCCTTACCAGCCGGCTGGCGGCGGAGAAGGAGGCGCAGCGATGATCCGAATCGAAAATTTGCAAAAATCATATGACGGAAAGCCGGTGCTGGATCATTTTTCTCTGACCCTGCCGGACAGCGGGATCGTCTGCCTGACCGGCGCTTCCGGACGAGGCAAAACGACCCTGCTGCGGATTTTAGCCGGATTGGAACCGGCGGATGGCGGCAGTATTACCGGCCTGGGAGGCCGGAAAATCGCTTTTGTCTTCCAGGAGGACCGGTTGCTGCCTTGGATTACGGCGGAGCAAAATATCCATCTGGCACAGCCGCACGGCGCAAAATGCGAGGTTCGCGACCTGTTGGCACAGGCCGGGCTGGAACCGGCAGACGGGCAAAAGCGCCCTGAGCAGTTGTCCGGGGGACAGTGCCGCAGGATCGCTTTTTTGCGAGGCATTGGCTTTTTAGGGGATACGCCGGATGGGATCCTGCTTTTGGATGAGCCGTTCAACGGCCTGGATGCGGCAGCGGCACAGAGGGTATGCCAAATGATCCGCAGCCTGCCCAACCGGACCCTGACGATTCTGGTCAGCCATCAGTTGACGCCGGTGCAAAGCCTGGAGGCGAAATTTTTTTCCATGGACGATCTGCGGTAAAGGCGAAGGGATTCCCTTCGCCTTTTTTACTGGCGTGCGGCGCCGGTGAGAAAAACGTTTTCCTCTTTTCCTGGCAGAGGTCATTTATGAAATTGCTATGAATTTAACATTCTTCCTCTTGAAAAGCGTTGCAAAGTTCGATATAATGATATACGTGGAAAATTTGGATTTTGCAAACAAAAAATCCAAATGAATGAAACGAAAACCGATGGAAACATCGGTTTTGAAAGGAGAGCAAAAAGTATGGCACTGACGAAGAATCCAAATGTATTAAAATGGCTGGATGAGATGGTTGCGCTGACTACCCCGGACCAGGTTGTCTGGATCGATGGCAGCGAGGAGCAGCTCAAAGCCCTGAGAGCCGAAGCAATCGCCACCGGCGAAATGGAGGAACTCAACCAGGAAAAGCTTCCCGGCTGTCTGCTGCACAGAACCCGTCCCAGCGACGTTGCCCGCGTGGAGAACAGAACCTTTATCTGCTCCCGGAAAAAAGAGGATGCAGGTCCCACCAATAACTGGGAAGATCCCAAGGTAATGTATGAGAAACTGGGAAAACTCTTTAACGGTGTAATGAAAGGCCGTACCATGTACGTCATTCCTTACTCCATGGGTCCGATCGGCTCTCCCTTCTCCAAAGTCGGCGTTGAGCTGACCGACTCGATTTATGTTGTTCTGAACATGGACATCATGACCAGAATGGGCGCGCAGGCTTTTGAGAACCTGGGCGACGAGTCCAATGACTTTGTAAGAGGTCTCCATTCCAAAGCCAATATTGACGAGAACGAAAGATATATTGTCCACTTCCCGGAGGATAACACCATTTGGTCCATTAACTCCGCTTACGGCGGCAACGTGCTGCTGGGCAAAAAGTGCTTTGCGCTCCGGATTGCTTCTTACCAGGGCAAGAACGAAGGCTGGATGGCCGAGCATATGCTGATTTTGGGCATCGAGAATCCGCAGGGCGAAGTGAAATACGTCACCGCTGCATTCCCGTCTGCCTGCGGCAAAACCAACCTGGCTATGTTGATCCCGCCGGAGATTTATAAAGAAAAAGGTTATAAGGTATGGACAGTCGGCGACGATATCGCCTGGATGCGGATTGGTCCCGACGGAAGACTTTGGGCCATCAACCCGGAGAACGGCTTCTTCGGCGTAGCGCCCGGCACCAATGCGAAATCCAACCCCAACGCGCTGGCTTCCACCCGCAAGAACACCATCTTTACCAACGTGTGCCACAATATGGATGACAACACTGTTTGGTGGGAAGGTCTGGACAAAAACCCGCCGAAAAACGCCATTGACTGGAAAGGCCAGCCGTGGGACGGCACCACTTCCACCGAGAAGGGCGCGCACCCCAACTCCCGGTTTACCGCTCCGGCGATCAACTGCCCTTGCATCAGCGATAAATTCAACGATCCGCAGGGCGTGCCGATCTCCGCGATCATCTTTGGCGGTCGTCGCGCGAAAACCGCTCCGCTGGTTTACCAGGCAAGAGATTGGGAGCATGGCGTGTTCGTAGGCTCCATCATGGCTTCTGAGACGACTGCTGCCGCTGCCGGTGCTGTCGGCGTTGTTCGCCGCGACCCGATGGCGATGCTGCCTTTCTGCGGCTACCATATGGGCGATTACTTCCAGCATTGGCTCGATATGGGCAAAAAGCTGGGAGACAAAGCGCCGAAAATCTTCAATGTCAACTGGTTCCGGACTGATGACGAAGGACACTTCATCTGGCCGGGCTTTGGCGATAACATGCGCGTTCTGATGTGGATTCTGGACCGCTGCGAAGGCAAAGCCGACGCGGTAGAGACTCCCATTGGCTACGAGCCCAAACCCGAAGACATCAACCTGGAGGGCTTGAATATCGATATCGAGACCCTCAAAGGCTTGCTGGATGTGGACAAAGAGCTCTGGAAAGAAGATGCTGCCGGCATCGAGGAATTCTACCAGAAATTTGGCGACAAGCTCCCCAAAGAACTGAAAGCTGAACTGGAGACTCTGAAAAAGAATCTGGACTAAGCGGCCGACGCCTGTCCTTTGGAAAGCCCTGGGAAGCCAGGGCTTTCCTGTTATTTTCCACTTTCCAAAGGAGGAACTTTTATGCTTCACCATCCGGTACAGCCCGCTGTCGGAAAGAATACCCGCTGGAGAGGAATTGTGGCCCTGACCATGGCCGCGGCGGGAACCGTTTCTTTTGTTATCGCCATGTTGGCCAGCGCTTTCGTGATGGCCCGAAAAGGGGAATAGACGCAATAAGAACAGGGCACGGTAAATAGGCGCGCATGTAAAAAATGAATACAGGATCCGGAGGGACTGAAGCTCCACACCTTCCCGGAAAGCGAGTGGACGATGTTCTCTGCGAAAGGTCCCCTGTCTGGCACCCTGCAAAGCCTAAACACCCAGGTCTGGAAAGAGTGGTACCCAAACGAGGGGCAAAATATCGGGGAAACGGAAAGGTAATGCTGGAAGTCTACACCCACGGCGATATGCAAAGTCCCGACTACGAATGTGGGATCTGGGTGCCGATATGCAAACCCGAAGAAGAAAATGAGCGAGAAGCGGCGGAGATGGTTTCGGCGATGACGATGACCGGAATTTTGTAAGCTCCTTTCCGTCGACCATCCGGAGGAAAAGAGTGGTCTGCGGAAAACCGGCGAGAAACTTGTTTTCGGCAAAAAAAGACGGCGCAAAAAGCATTTTTGCACCGTCTTTTTTGTATCGACTTTTTCGTTTTTATTTTGCTGGATTCAAATGATTTTTCATGTGCGACTTAGCCAACGCCAGACGCTGTTTTCTGTTTGTGTACCTCTTCCCATATCGCAGCCTGCCGGCAGGATTTCGATACAACAGGGGCGCTTTCCAGAAGCCGATCACTGTCCAATTGGCGCCAAAACCGCTTTTCCCTGCGCCAAAGACTGGGGCAGATCCAAAATTCGTTGATTTTGGCTGCCGCGGAACAGCAGCGTCAAATCCCGCTGGGCCAGAACAAAAGGACCGTCCACCAGGAAATCCCCTTCCTGCAGAAGGGCCATCACATCGGGGTCCTGTTCCTCTATCAGCTTTTCAAATATACTACCTGTATAAATAAACAAGTTTAATCCCAATTTTTTGATTTCCTGCGCCAGCGGCAGCAGTGCTTTCGCCTGGCAAAGAGGCTCTCCGCCGGAAAAGGTAACGCCATCCAGCAAGGGATTTTTTTTGATTTCCGCCAGAATTTTTTCCGGTGCGCAATCATAGCCGCCGGAAAAATCATGGGTTTCGGGGTTGTGGCAGCCCTCACAATGATGAGGGCAGCCCTGTACAAAAACGGTGAAGCGGATGCCCGGGCCATCCACGATGGACTCCCGGACCACTCCCGCCAGCCGGATCGGTTTTGACATAACAAACATCCTCTCGTAAAAAGGTAGAAATCATCTGATTTTGAGCGAAAAACAGATGATTTTGGCTCTTTTTTCAAAGAAAAAGGCGGACGATTGCCCGCCTTTTATTCTTTTGGGTTAAATCTGTTCCACGTCGGATACGCCGTGTTTCACACGATCGTGCTCTTCGGCGCGCTTAGCGTTGTTCCAATGATCCATCGTTCCCACCAGATAACCGGTGATGCGGCGGATTCTCTCGAACGCCTCGCTTCCGTCCCCCTCATGGCGCCCGCAGCCGGGACATTCATTGTCGATGATGCCGGTATAGCCGCAGCAGGGGTCCCGGTCGACCGGATGGTTGATGGAACCGTAGCCAATACCCGCTTCTTTCATGCAGCGAACGACCTTTTCAAAAGCGTCCAGGTTCTTCAGCGGATCGCCGTCCATTTCAATATAGGAGATATGGCCGCCGTTGGTCAGATTGTGATACGGCGCCTCCAGGCGGATTTTATCAAATGCGGAGATATTGTAGTACACCGGAACGTGGAACGAGTTGGTGTAATAATCCCGATCGGTCACGCCGGGGATAATGCCGTATTTTTGTTTATCGATGCGGACGAACCGGCCGGAAAGTCCTTCTGCGGGAGTGGCAATCAACGAATAGTTAAATCCGGTTTTTTCGCTCATTTCATCCATGCGTTTGCGCATGTAGCCTACAATATCCAGTCCCAGATTCTGCGCTTCCTGCGATTCCCCATGGTGTTTGCCAATCAGCGCTTTCAGGCATTCGGCCAAGCCGATGAAGCCCACCGTAAGGGTGCCGTGCTTGAGCACCTCGCCCACCTCATCATTCGGGCCCAGTTTATCCGAATCCAGCCAAACGCCCTGGCCCATGAGGAAGGGGTAATTGCGGACTTTTTTGGCTGCCTGGATTTTATAGCGGGCCATCAGCTGATTGGAAACCAAATCCAGCATACGATCCAGCTGCTCGAAGAAAAAGTCCACATTGCCGTTGGCTTTGATCGCCAGACGGGGCAGGTTGATGGAGGTAAAACTTAAGTTGCCGCGGCCGCAGGTTACTTCACGGGTGCGGTCGTAGTTATTGGCCATAACACGGGTCCGGCAGCCCATATAGGCCACTTCGGTATTGTAGTCGCCCTCTTTGTAATACTGGAGGTTGAACGGTGCGTCGAGGAAAGAGAAGTTGGGGAACAGCCGTTTGGCCGATACCCGGCAAGCCAGCTTAAACAAATCATAGTTGGGATCGCCCGGATTGTAGTTGACCCCCTCTTTCACTTTGAAGATGTGAATGGGGAAGATCGGCGTTTCACCGTTGCCCAGGCCTGCATCCTCCGCTTTGAGAATGCACTCGATCACCATTCGGCCCTCGGGAGAAGTATCGGTGCCGTAGTTGATAGAGGAAAAAGGAACCTGCGCACCGGCGCGGGAGTGCATGGTATTCAGGTTGTGGACCAGCGCCTCCATTGCCTGATAGGTAGAACGATGGGTCTCTTTTTTGGCGTTTTTCACTGCGAACCGCTGGATTTTTTCCACCAGCTCTTCCGGAACGTATTTGGCCAGCTCCGGCGCCTCATATTCATGATAGCCGTTGTCGTCGGCCAAGACGGGATAAAGGCCGCTTTGTTTTTCCACATCGGCCGCGATTTGCTTGGCAACCGCTTCGCCGTCTTCCAGGCCGCCCAGCAATTCCAGCGCCCGTCCTACGTTGCGGGAATAGATCCGGCGATAGGTTTTGCGCACGCCGGGAGCCATGCCGTAATCGAAGTTGGGGATGCTTTGGCCGCCGTGCTGGTCGTTCTGGTTGGACTGGATGGCGATACAGGCCAGAGCTGAATAGCTGGCGATATCATTGGGTTCCCGCAAAAAGCCGTGACCGGTGCAGAAGCCGTCTTTAAACAGTTTGACAATATCGATTTGGCAGCAGGTGGTGGTCAGCGTGTAGAAATCCAGATCGTGGATGTGGATATCTCCCTCCGCGTGGGCTTTGGAGAACACCGGATCCAGCACATACATTTCGCAGAACTGCTTGGAACCCTCGGAGCCGTATTTCAGCATGGTGCCCATGGGGGTATCGCCGTCGATGTTGGCGTTTTCCCGTTTAATGTCGTTGTCTGCCGCCGGTTTGAAAGTAAGATCCTCATAAATGCGCATCAACTTGGTGTTCATGTCACGGACACGGGTGCGCTCCGCCCGATAGAGAATGAATTCCTTTGCGGTGCGGGCATGTCCGTTTTCGATGAGGATCTTCTCTACCGCATCCTGCACCTGCTCCACCGCGGGGCGGGTTTCATGCAACTCGTCGGTCAGGTAAGCGATGACCTTTTGGGTCAACTCTTCCGCCATTTCCCTGTCGTTGCCGCCCAAAACCTGTGCGGCCTTATAAATAGCGTCGGTTATTTTGGTGGAATCAAAAGGGACCTGCCGTCCGTCTCGCTTGATAATCATTTCAATCATGTTACAACGTCCTTTCTGTTTTTACAAAGTGAATCAAAGGAGACCACCGGCATATACCCGATGGACGAAAACTACTCACTGTATACTACGCATGCGGTTATTCATAAATCAACACCACAATATATTGTGGTGCGCGAACAGTTTTTATTGTATAGCGAGGGAGATGAAAAGTCAATAGGAAGACAAGATTTTGGATACTTCGCTCAAACTTTGTCACTTTGCACAATTTCCAGGAGATTCTCCTGTTACAGCAGTGTCAGCAGCCCCATGATCAAAAGGGTGATGCCGCTCAGCCATGACAAATCAAAGCAGGCGCGGCCGGCTGCTTTTCGGCCGGCGGCCCCGCCTGCCAGAATACAAAACAGATTCAGGGCGGTGCAGCAGAAAAAAACGGCCCAGGGAGAGAGCCCGGAAAAACCGCCGCCCAGCCCGACAGCCACCCCATCGGCGGAAAGGGCCAAAGCCAGCGCCACCGATTCACCGGTGGAAAGGATGAGGGAACGATCAGTGTCCGCGGCAGCGGGATCGGCCCACACCCGCAGCAAAAAGCGCATTTGCAAAAAGGAGAACGAAATCTCCCGTCCCGGCTGCGGCAAACGGCGTATCAGCCGCTTGAGGGCGCTGTCGAACAGCTTAAAAAGTCCCGATCCGCACAAAATGAGGCAGGGCAGACAGGATACCAGCGCCTTGGGCAGAAAGGGCGCAAACCATCCCGCCGCCAGAATGGAGAAAGCCAGCGCGGCTGCGGATACCGCCGACAGCACCAGCGCCGAACCGGTGGGAATGCGGATCTGACCGGCGCCGAATCCGAAAGCGGCGGCAAAGGTGTCGGCGCAGACGGCGGCGCAGAGAAAAAAGATGCGGAAAAAAGAGAGTAAAACCGCTTTCATTCCAAAATCCTCCCTTCCAAACCAGCCGCGCGCTTTTTGACAGGGCGGCTTGGAGCTCTTTGCCTATTTTATGCGGAAGAAAAAAGGAAGGTCCCTGCGGCGGCTTGCAAACAGATGTGAAATAGAGTAATCTAACAATAAAAGAAGCGTCTCCGCCGGGTAGGGCGGCGAAAGGAGAAGGTATGGAAATGTTTCGGTTCGGAATCATGGGAGCGGCGAAAATAGGCGCCAAGTTCTGCGATGCGGTACGAAAAATACCTGGCGCGCAGGTGGCGGCGGTGTCCAGCAAGAGCCAGGAGAGGGCAGATGCGTTTGCTAGGGCCAACGGCGTGCCGGAGGCTTACGGCGACTACCGCCAGATGTTGGCGCGTCCGGACATCGACGGGGTGTATATTGATACCACCAACAATTTTCACTATGAGAATATGCTGCTGTGTTTGGAATACGGAAAGCCGTTTTTGTGCGAAAAAGCCTTTACCATCACCAAAGAGCAGGCGCAGGAGGTGTTTGCCAAAGCGGAGGAAAAGGGCCTGTTTTCCATGGAGGCCATGTGGAGCCGCTTTACCCCCGCCGTTCAGAAAGCAAAAGAGTGGATCGACAGCGGCCGAATCGGACAGATCAATTTGGCCAACTATCAGTTCTGCTTTGTATCCGGAAACGATGCTTCGCACCGGCTGAACGCACCGGAATTGGGAGGCGGAGCCAATCGGGATATCGGTGTCTACGCGTTTGAGATCCTGTCCTACCTGGTGAATCAGCCCCTGTTGGAGGCAAAGACCATGGCCAGCCGCTTCCCCTATGGTTCCGATTGTACCGACGGGATGCTTCTGCGGTTTGAACATGCCATTGCTTCGACACAGGTGAGTTTTCGCGCCATTGCGCCGGAGACCGCATGGTTCTGCGGCGATCGGGGAAGCATTCAGCTTTTGGGCGGACACAAAGGCGGCGGCGCGGTGTTGTATGGACCGGACCGGCAGGAGATTGAGCGGTTTGAGCAGCCGGAAGAAAACGGTTTTGTGTATGAAATCGAAGAATTTATCCGGGGTGTGCGGGAGCAAAAACTGGAAAGCGACGTGATCCCCCACCGGGATACGCTTTTGTGTATGGAACTGTTTGATTTGTGCGACCGGGAAAACCCGTGGGAGAAGTAAAAAGATGGCACAGTTGGAACTAATAAGAGGCGAATACGGACTGGAAGGAGAAGTACATCTGCCTGCCTGGGAAAACTGGCAGATAGAGGAGGAAGTGCGTCCCATCCGGCTGGATTTTGGCGGGGACCGGGTGGATGAGGGACAGGAACTGACCGAAAGCTACCGAAAAGCGCTGACCTATCTGTTCGCGGCGCAGGAGCAGGTGAAAGACGCGCTTCTGAATGGAATTTTGCAGCACTTGGCCGACGAGGAAGCGGACTTGCTGGGCGGCTGTCTGGAAGATGATTTCAGCATGCCCGGGCTGCCCCGGGCACAGGAAACGGGCGATTTGCTGGGCGAACTGCAGTTGGAAGAAATCCATGTTCTGCCGGTGGAAAAGGACGGACTTTGCTATATGGGCTATGTCTTTGGCTGCCGCTGGGACGAAGACGGTTTGGGCGTGATGGTTCACGGCTGCCGGGTTGTGGAAGTAGGCGGCCGGGACACCGCGCTGCTGTGCTGGCTGGCAGAGGACGACCTAAGACATTTCCATTGACTTTTGGCCGGTCGAATCCTATAATAAAGGGGAAAAAGCAGTTTTTCCGGTTTATGGAAAACCGGAATCTGAAAGAATGTTAGGAGAGAGCAAAATGAGCCAGTTGAACCGTACCCGTATTAACAATGTGCTGAAGAGGATGACGGAAGCAGGCGTCGAGCAGATGATCGTCACCTCCCCCGTTTCCATTTTTTATCTGACTGGGGAGATGGTCCATCCCGGGGAGCGCTGCCTGGCGCTGTATTTGAATACCGACGGCAACGTAACGCTGGTGGTCAACCAGCTGCACAACTATATTAAGCTCGACGGGGCCAAGGTGGTCTTTTTCCACGATACCGAGGACCCGGTTGCGATCCTGGCCAAGGAAGTCAAGCCCGGCAAGCTGGGCGTGGATAAGGAATGGCCGGCCCGTTTTCTCATCCATATGATGGAATTGCGGCCCGACGCGCCGGTAATGAACGGCTCGATTTTTGTGGACATGACCCGCATGATCAAGGACGCTGAGGAGCAGGAGAAACTGCGCAGATCCTCTGCGATGAACGACCGGGTGGTGGCAAAATCCATCGAGGCGATTCGAGAAGGATTGTCCGAAGTGGATCTGGCGGAAAAGGTCAACGAATTCTTCGCGGCAGAGGGCGCGGCGGTTAAGAACCTGTGCATCGTCGCTTACGGAAAATACTGCGCGATTCCGCATCATGGGCCGTCCAAGGAAGTATTCCTGCAGCCCGGCGACAACGTGCTGTTTGACATTGGCAAAAACCTGGACGGATATTACAGCGATATGACCCGTACCGTTTGCTACAAATCGGCTACAGATTTGCAGAAGAAGGTCTATGATCTGGTGCTGGAGGCCAATATGGCGGCCATCGCGGCGGTGAAACCCGGCGTGCGGGCCTGCGATGTGGATGCGGCGGCGCGGAATGTCATTACCAAAGCGGGTTACGGCGAGTATTTTACCCACCGCACCGGCCATAATATCGGCATTGAGGTTCATGAGTGGCCGGACATCAGTTCCACCAACGACATGCCGCTGGTTCCCGGCATGTGCTTTTCCATTGAGCCCGGTATTTATCTGCCGGATTCGGTTGGTGTGCGGATCGAGGACCTGGTCATCGTAACCGAAAACGGCTGCGAAGTGCTCAATCATTACACCAAAGATTTCCAGATCGTCGGTTAACTGCCGGCAGTGATGAGGCCGGAAGAACCGCCGGATTTTCTGTAAAAAACCTCGGCTGTGCACCCTTTGACAGTCGGCCGAAATATCAAACGGCAGCCGGTGCCCGCAGGAGACTTTGCCGCTCCTGCGGGTTTTCTTTGTCCATTTTTCGCGGCTTTTGGCTTTACAGCGGAGAAAGGGTATATTATACTGAAAAAAGAAGCAATCGAAAGGGCGGCGGCAAATGGAGCAGGATACCGTACAAATCGTAAAGCGAACCGTTGGATTGCTGCTGCTTTTGGTATTGGCGGCAGGTATTGCCGGCGTACTGCTGTGGCGTTTTGGCAGTCCGTGGGGAGCGTCCGGCGCGCAGAAAGACATCCAGGCGTATGTGGAGCAGACTTATTCCGGCCAAAACCTGAAGGTGGACCGGGTGTCTTATAACCTTGCTACCCGTGGGTATCAGGCGCGGGTGGAAAGTGAAACAAGGGAAGATGTGTTTTTTATCGTATCGGCGAAAGACGGTGAAATCCTCTCAGACAGCTATGAAGCGGACGTAGAGCAAAAGGGAAATACCGTCCGCCGGCTGGAAGAGACCTATACCGAATTGGTACGAAAACAGCTGGAAGAAGCGGCATTGTCTGCCCCGGTGCAGGCATCCGTCCATCTGGACAGCGCAAGCGTCGGAGCGGTGCGGCTTGGAATGGCGTTTTCCATGGAAAATGCGCTGCAATACAACCTGATGCTGGAGGGCACAGCCGATGATCCTTCGCCGGAGGCGGCGGCCCGGCTTTTGGAAGAAGTTTATGCCCGGATGGACACGGCGGGATACGGGTTCTCTTTCTACGGAGTTCAGCTGGAAAACGATGGGGCGTCGGTCACGGCCGCGCAGGTGACGCCGGCGCAGATCAAAGGCGGAAATCTGGCGCGAATCTTTCAGTTGGCGCTGGAGGGGGATACGGAAAGCGGCGTGTATCTTGTCACGCGCGGGCCGGAAAAAGCACAGGAAGAATCGACCGGAGAATAAAATAGGGTCAAAACATGGCAGGCGGATCGGAAACGGTCCGCTTTTTGATTGCAAAAATAAAAAAGATAATTTGCAGGAAATGGCGCAATCAACTACTTTTTACTTGCGCGCCGTGTAAAATTCATGTAAAATAATTGTTGAATAAAGAAGAAAAACGAATAAGAAAAGTATAGGAGTGATTCGTTTGACAGTGATGTCTGTCATTACCCTCTGCGGAGGGATCGGGCTGTTTTTGTATGGGATGAAGCTGTTGAGTTCATCTTTGGAGCGCATTGCCGGTGCGGGGCTGGAAAAAACCCTGGAAAAGCTCACCAGCAATCGCTTAAAAGGGGTCGCGTTGGGCGCGGTTGTCACAGCGGCAATCCAAAGTTCCGCTGCTACAGCGATCATGGCTGTGGGGTTTGTTAATGCTGGAATCATGAAATTGGTCCAGGCAGTACCTGTCATCCTGGGCGCCAATATCGGTACCACGGTAACCGGTCAGATTTTGCGATTGGGCGATATTTCCAATGATAATATTTTTTTAATGTTGCTGAAGCCGGCTTCTTTCGCGCCGTTATGTATTGCGGTGGGTGCGACGATTCTTCTGATGTCCAAGAAAAAACGGACCAAGGATATCGCCTCGATTTTGATTGGCTTCGGCATTTTATTTGTAGGAATGACCACAATGGAGAGCACCCTTGCCCCGTTAAAAGATTCCGAGTCGTTTCAGCGGATCTTCTTTTTGTTTAAGAACCCGCTGCTGGGTGTGGCGGTGGGTGCGCTGATCACGGCGATCCTGCAGAGCTCTTCCGCGTCGGTAGGCGTTCTGCAGGCGATTTCTTCCACCGGTACGGTTACCTTCTCCATGGCGGCCCCGATCATCATGGGGCAGAATATCGGCAAATGTGTAACCGTATTGATCGCCAGCATCGGCACCAGCAAAAAAGCCAAACGCGCGGTTTATATTGACCTGATCGTCAACATGCTGGGCGCGGCATTCTTTTTGGTCGTGGTATACGGGTACCAGGCCCTGGTGGGATTCCCCTTTTGGGATAATGTTGTGAACCGCGGAAATATCGCGGATTTCCATTCCCTTTTCAATATTGTCACCTGTATTTTGGTGTTCCCCTTTACCAACCAGCTGATCAAATTCTCCCGGCGGTTGGTAAAAGACGGAGAAGCCTCCAAAATCGAGGAGGGGCTGGCAGCGCTCAACGATATTTTCCTCAACACACCTTCTGTGGCCTTGGAGCAATGTAAAAAGGCAATTCTGAGCATGGGCGAGACCGTGCAGGAGAATTTCGAAATCGCAGTGGGATTGTTTGAAAAGTACGACGAGAAGAAAGTGCAGAAGCTGGAGGAAAACGAAAAGTTTTTGGACCGGACAGAATCGGTCATGGTAGAGTACCTTTTAAAAATCACCGCCAAGGATATCAGCATTCCGGACAGCCGTTTGGCCACCGAAATTATGCACTCGGTCAGCGACTTTGAGAAAATCGGCGACTATTGCGGCCATCTGGCGGAGGAAGCGGAACGGCACAGCGAGCAAAACGTGACCTTTTCCGCTGACGGCCAGCGGGAATTTACCTACGCGGCAGAAGCGGTGCGGGCGATTATCGGTATGACCGTGCAGGCTTACGCGGAGGAGAATGCGGTGATCGCCGCGCGGGTGGAACCGTTGGAGGAAACGGTGGATCTGATGGAAGAAACCTTGAAAAACAAGCATATCGAGCGGCTGCAAAGCGGTACCTGCAGCACAAAAAGCGGCATTTCCTTTGTGGAAGTGCTCAATGCTATGGACCGGATCGCCAGCCATTGCGCCAACATCGCTTTGCATTTGACCCAGCGGCTGAGCAGCGACAGCTTTGACGCCCATGCCCATCTGCGCAATTCCCACGACGGGGTGCCGGACGAATACAAAGCGCTGTGCCATTATTACGAATCGCAGTATCTGGAACCGATTAAATAGTTCGGAAAAGGAAAGACCCAAAAGCCGCCTTTGGCCATTGCCAAAGGCGGCTTTTTTTGCGCGCCCTCTCCGCGTGTGGGCGGCGGTGGGCGCAGAATGCCGTGTGGAGGAACGGAAAACTTGACAAATAATGACTACAGGTGTAGACTGAATTTAAACTACAAATGTAGTCAACATGGAGGGATGGTATGAAACAGGTAAAAATTTCCGATGCGGAATTGGTATTGATGGAGCGCATATGGGCCAAGGAGGGCATCCGGGCGGCGCAGCTGGTCCAGCTGGAGAAAGAAGAGATGGGCTGGAGCCGGAACACGACCTACACGCTGCTGACCCGCATGGTGGAAAAAGGGATCATCCGGCGGGATGAACCGGGGTTTTGCTGCACGGCGTTGATCAGCAAAGAACAGGTGCGCGCAGGGCAGACCCACACGCTGATCGAGAAGCTGTATGAAGGGTCCCGGCAGATGTTTTTGGCATCGTTTTTAAAAAGCGAAAAAATTTCCGCAAAAGAGCTGGAAGAAATTCGCCGAATGATCGAGGAGGATGAGAAATGACCGGCCTGTTTGTCACGGTTTTGAATATGAGCCTGATAGCGTCTTTAACCGCTTTGGTGGTCCTTTTGATTCGCTGGTGCTTGAAAGGGCGCGCGCCCCGCTGGATCAGCTATGCGCTGTGGGCGGTCGTGCTGATCCGGCTGCTGGTGCCGGTATCTGTTTCTTCCCCGGTGAGCCTGTTTTCCCTGGTTCCCTCCCAGAGCACGGATACGGTAGGGCAAAGCGGCCGGCTGTCCCGGTTGGATGTTACCGGCGGCGCACCGGCACGAATCCCGGTTTCCGATCGGGCAGGGCAGGACGGTTCGGGAGAGACAAAAGGGGACGAAGGGCAGTTTTTTGGCCAGTATGATGAGGAAAAAGCCGCAGAAGAACCAAGTACGCCATCTGCCGCGGAAAGAGGGTCCGGTTGGCGGACGGCCGCGGCCGTTGTCTGGATTTGCGGCGCCTCGGCGTTGGGCGCCTTTTTAACACTGCACTACCTTTTTTCGGCCGCCCGCCTGTGCCGGCTTCGCGTACTGCCGGAAAACGATAAAATTCGCAGGGCCGGCCAGATTCTTCCGCTGCGGCGCAAGGTGCGGATTTCCAAAAGCCGCATGTTTGCCACACCGGTGGTGTTTGGCCTGTTTCGGCCGCGCATCGTCCTGCCTTGGGGGTTTGACTGGGAGGATTCGGCGGCGCAGCATATTCTGCTGCATGAGAGGGTACACATCAGCCGGTGGGACAATCTGGTGAAAATTGCCGCTACGGCAGCGGTTTGTATCCACTGGTTTAATCCTCTGGTCTGGCTGTGCTTTCGGCTGAGTTCTGACGACATGGAGGCCTCCTGCGACGAGCGGGTGCTGAAAATTCTGGGCGAAGACAGCCGCAAAGATTATGCGCGGAGCCTTTTGTCCATGGCCCAATCGCAGAACCGCAGGATAGGTGTTATGCCCTTTTTGGCTTTTGGCGAGAGCAATTTGAAACAGCGGGTAGGAAATATTTTGAAATACCATAGGAAAACGCTGCTATCGGTGACGGCGGTTTTTCTGGCGGTTCTGCTGGTAGGATGTTCGCTGTTGACCAACCCGTCGGCTCCGGCCGTTTCATCTGCCGGTGATGATGGACAGGATATCTCCCAAAGCGAAGGAAAATCGGAGCCGGAAGAGCAGCAGGAACCGGGGATTGCGGTGAAAGATCCGGAAAAGACGACACTGTATCTTCTTTCTTCCGATACGATTCAAGCGGCAAATGAAGATCCGGAATCGTTTTACTTTCCTCTGCCCCGTCCGGGTGTAAGCCAGATCACTGCTTCCTGGCTGCAGGAGCAGCTGAGCCGGCAATCGGCGGGGTCAAGCATGGTGCTTTTGACCTTGGAAGGCCTGGAAGCGGAAAACGGAGTGGCAACGGTATCCCTGCTGGCGGATGAAAAGCTGGAGATCGCGAAAGAAAATGAAAGCGTCGATTTGTACCTGTCCTCGGTCGCAATGACGCTTTTGCAAAACTGCGAGCTTGACGCAGTGCACTTTCTTGCGGGAGGAGAACCGCTTTTTGGAGGCACAGACGGCGAATATACACCGGCGCAGCTGATTGCGCCCCCGATGAGCCGGGAGCAGATTTTGGCATTGTATGATACGGTGACGTTGGAACAGCTGCAGAAGAATCTGGAAACAGCCACAGACCGAACCGCAAACCCCATCGACCGGTGGGATTTGAAAGGCGATGTCAAGGCCAAAGAGATTCTGGATACGATCTATGACGCAACCATCTGGAACAATGTGCCGGAACGGGACTTTGATTCCATCGAAGACGCACCCAATTCCTTTTTGCTCAATGCCGCATACAACCAGGCGCCGTATATTTACTGGTATCAGGACACAACCGAACCCAACACCATTGCGGATTTTGCGGTGTTGACCCCGATGGTACACGATTTCCAGTGTATCCCTCAGCGGATTGTGGACGAAACAGCACGGCGGATGTTTGGCGATACCGTGCAGATTGTTCCCCAAAATCCGAGATATGGCTACTACAGGGAATACGCTATGGCCTACACGCCTTACCATATGGGTGGATGGTACCCGGATATTTTTTTGCTGGACTGCACCGAGCAGGGGGATACGGTAGAGGCCTTTGTTGCCTATGGGCGGTTGTTTGGCAGCGCGGGCAACGGCATGAAGACGCTGACCGATATGGATGAGGAACAGTCGATCCGAAACCGCGAGCAGCGGCACCGGTTTACGCTGCAGAAAACGGCCGATGGCTACCGCATTACCGGCTATCACGCGGTAGATACCCAACGGGATATGGTTTCCCGCGCACCCTCGTATTATGCTTATACGGCCATCTGCGGCGGATTGGCTTTCTTCGACTGGGACGGCGCGCAAAATCTGACGCCCGATCAATTGTATCGCTGGTTTGTAGCCGGATACAGCCCCGGCGTCAATGACGAACAGGTCAGCGCCAATGTCGCGGAACGATATTTTTACGCTTATACCGGATACCATCCCCAAAATCCGGAGATCCTGCGCCAATCCCAGTATTACGATGAAGAAGCGCAAGCTTACCGGGTTCAGGGCGTGGAAGGCGTCATTGGCGCACTGGATTACAGCAGGCAATACTGGTGCGTTTACGACCAGGTGTCCTATCAGGATGAAGATACGGCGTTGGTGCCGGTGAAGGTTTATGCAGATCAAGAACGGTCACGTCTGTTGGCGGACGGCGTGATGAAAATGAAATACCAGGAGGACCCCAGCACTCCCTGGATCGCGGACGGCTTTACTTCCAACTAGCCGGACGATTGAGAGGAAGCGGGGCGATGCGCTTTGCCAAAAGCCACCTTGACCGCAAAGCGCATCCGATCAGCCGCGCGATAGGGTGTCCTGTAAAAAAAGCCGCGGGACTTTTTCGTCCCACGGCTTTTTGAATGCCCGGTTTTATTATGCCAGTTCCAGCATGGAAAGAAGCAATTTGGCAGAGTGGTCGGCGGCGATTTTTTCAAAGGTGTCAAAGGACATGCCCGCATCGCCGTTGGCGTTGTCTGACATACTGCGGACGACCAGGCAGGGGATCTGGTTGGAATAAGCCACCAGAGCGATGGCGGCGCCTTCCATTTCCACACAATCGGGGTGGGTCCGCTCGATGATGGAGTTGCGCAGCGCCTCATCATCTACAAAAATGTCTCCGGTGGCGATGCGGCCCAGCTTGTACTGGAATTTGCGCTGCGGCATCTGCTCCAGCGCCCGCTGCGCCAGAGCGATCAGACCAGGATCACCGGGGAATTTGCTGGTATGGGGGTGATATTTTTCCTGCAATGCCCAATCAAAATCGTGGAAAACCAGATCCTGCGACAGGACGATATCCAATACGCCCAAATCGTCGCAGGTGCAGCCGGCGACACCGGTATTGATCATGAAATCCACCCGGTAGCGCAGCGCCAGCGTTTGCGCGCACATGGCAGCGTTTACCTTTCCGATTTCGCTGCAGCACAGAACAACGTCTTTTCCGCGGATTTTTCCGATTTGATATGTCAGGCCGGAAACCACTTCTTTTTTCACGTTGGACATCTGTGATTCCAGCAAAGCGATTTCCGACGTCATTGCACCGATGATTCCCCAGGTCATACTGCGACTCTCCTTTGAACAACATTTTCTGACATTGTATCAATTTTCCAAACGGTTTGCAAGATTTTTGGGAAAAAAGATTGCTTATCCGGTATTATAATGTTATACTACCAATAAGCAGAACAAAGAGAAAGAGGGATTTCGATGAGTTTTGAATCGGTAAAAGCGAAAAATCCGGGTGTAAAAATGTATCTGGTTACCGATCCGGCGTTTCAAAAATACGGTCGCGTGATCGAAGGATACGATTTTGCCCCTTACGTGGCGTATTTGAAAGAGCATACCGCTGTGCCGGAGTCCGGCAATCAGTATGTGGCGTCGATTCCGGAAATGGAGCGGATGCCCCTGACCAAAGAAGTGGAGCATTACATTTATGCCGGCATGCCGGTGCAGGTGGGATACTGCAATGGAAATGGCTCTTTGCTCAATGCGTTTGAGTATCATAAATGTTCCGAGGTCAGCGTAGGCCCAACCGATATGGTTTTCATGATGTATAAAGTAGAGGATTTGTCCGACGAGGGGACGGTGGACTCCAAAGACGTTGTGGCTTTCTACTGCCCGGCAGGGGTTGCGGTGGAGATTTATCCCCACACGCTGCATTACGCACCCTGCAAAGTGGAGGACGGCGGCTTTAAGTGCCTGGTTATTCTGCAGAAGGGAACCAACGGCCCCATCGAAAAGCCCGCAAACCCGGTCAACCATGAGGACCGCCTGATCATGGCCTGCAACAAGTGGGCGTTTGGCCACAAAGACAGCTCGGTCGTTGCTTCCCGCGGTGGCTTCGAGGGAATCTTAGGAGAGAACACCTGCATCAAATACTAAAACGGCCCAAAAATCGGCGCCGGGTGATGCGGCGCGCAAAAAACGGTCCGGCTATCAAAGCCGGACCGTTTTGTTATTTTCCCGCGCAGATGCGACTGCTTTCGCAGGCAGAATCGGGTAAATTGGAATAGGACAGTCAATATTGAGATAAAATAAATAAAATTTTTGATAGATATTGAAAATTATTATTTGATATGCTAAAATAAATAAAAAGGCGGCTTTGCTGCCCTTTTCCTTTTTAAAGGAAAAGCAGGTACCGGAAGGAGTATGATTTATGGAGAGCAGAATGCATGAAATCCGCGCCAGAAATGCTGGAAAGGTTAAAATCGGCGTGATACCGGGCCATTTTGCGACCAACCATTCCCATGTCAATTACTATGTGGATATGACGGCGGTCAAGACCAGCTCGTCTACCGCGAAGGAAGCGGCCTCGCTATTGGCCCAGGAATATATGATGGGTACGAACATTGATACAATCGTTTGCCTGGAGGGCACCGAGATGCTGGGCGCGTTTTTAGCCCAGGCGCTGAGTGACTCCAGCATTCCGGTGCTCAACGCGGGACATGACATCAACGTCATTACGCCGGAGCTCAACGCCAGCAACCAGATGATTTTCCGGGACAATACCCAAAAAATGATCTGGGGCAAGCATATCCTGCTTTTGATGGCGTCGGTATCGACCGGTAAAACCATCAATCGGGCAGTGGAGTGCCTGCAGTATTACGGTGGCAAGTTAGTGGCGATTTCCGCGATTTTCAGCGCGGCAGCCGAAAGCCGCGGAATCAAAATCAACTCAATCTTTACTCCTGGGGATGTTCCGGAGTACCAAAGCTACGGCACCGGGGAATGTCCGCTGTGTGCCGCCCACAAAAAGGTGGACGCTATTGTAAACAGTTACGGTTATTCCAAAATCTGAATAGAAAAAAGGCCCTTTCCTGGAAAGGGCCTTTTTTGTTAGAGAAGAACAGGAAAACAGGAGGAACCCGCAGGGTTCCTCCTGTTTTTGGATTCAAAAATTATTTAAGAGGAAGACCATCCGCCGGGTAAGAGAGCCGCGGCGGTTGGGAAGAAATAGCAAATCCTATTTTTTCAGAGCAACTGCGCCGGCAGCCGCTAGGGAAACAACACCCAGGACTACTGCGATGTTTACATAATCAACAGCGCCGGTATCGGGGTTATCTTTCTCCTCGCTGGAAGAATCGCTGGAAACGGAAGCGTTATAAAGCGCTACATCCAGTTCGATATCGGAAACAACAACGCCCTCGATGGTGCGGGTGTTGTACTCCCAGCATTCAGCGTCTGCGTCCCACTCAAATTTATCGGCGACCAGTTTGCCGTCGATTACGGCATAGACGTAAGCGTCCTCATCCGCGGGGGCATGCAGAATACCGGTATAGTCAAATTCGGGAACGCCTTTGAAGAAGATCATCTCCAGATCCGCATCCTCGTAGGTAGTGGACAGGGTTTTGTTGGAGGTTTCAAAATAAACATTGACGGTGGTTTTGGCGGTGTTTTTCACAGAATACCAGAACATGGTATCCTCAAAGTACAGTTCCGCGTAGCCAAGGCCTCAATGTTGATGTCGTCGGTATAATCGTCGTAGGAAGCGCCTTCCGCACCGTCGTGCGCTTCGGCCAGATCAACGGTGTAGACCGCTTCGCCGTACGCATTGGTATCGATGTTGTCGCTGCAGATGGAGGCCCATTTCTGCGCGATATCCACAGCAGCCTGGGCAACGGTGTATTTGCTGTCTCTCTTCAGCGTAATGGTCCAGGTGGCGGAAGTTTTACCGGTCAGGTAGGTCTCTTTGGTCGCAACTTTGACTTTGTAAACGCCGTTTTGCTTTACGATGGCGTAAGAGTCGATCATCGCGTCGCCGGACTCTTTGATGGAAACGGTCAGATGCTTCGCCACTTCTTCGTCGGTCAGCATACCGGATTCATCGCTTTCGTCCATAATGGTGTAATAGTAGGTGGCGCCGGGCTTGTCCGGCACAGCATCGGCAGGGGCTTCCAGATCGCCAAAGCCCAGCTGGTAACGGTCGTCTTCATTGTCAATCGTCGTGTCGGCGGTTGTGTTTTCCGCTTCAACTTCTTCGGCGAAAGCAACGACAGACAGGCTCAGGACCATCAGTACAGACAGAACCAGAGCAAGTACTTTCTTCATGGTAATTTCTCCTTTTTCTTTTTGTTACACCGGGTATTCGTCTTAAACGGACAATCCTCCCGAGGTACGTTTTCAGTATAGGAGCGTTAGGTGAAAGCCGTGTGTTCGCCGTCTGAGTGTTTCTTGTGAAATTTTTAAACAAACAATGAATCATATGGCATTTTTTAAACAGAAAACAGTAAAATCAGGATACAAAAAAGGCTATCCTTTCGGATAGCCTTTTCGTTCTTACTTTATGCGATTTGGAGAGACACAAAGCAAAGTTCAGTCAGCAACTGAAATTATTTCTTCAGAGCAACTGCGCCAGCAGCAGCCAGAGAAACAACGCCCAGAGCAACAGCAACGTTTACAAAGTCAACAGAACCGGTGCCGGGGTTGTCTTTGCCAGCTTCGCCGCCGCCGATGGTGGAGTTGTATTTGCTAACATCCAGCTCGATGTCAGAAACAACAACGTCTACCACTTTCTTGGTGTTCATCTCCCAGCATTCAGCGTCTTTGTTCCAAGAGAATTTGTCAGCAACCAGTTTGCCGTCTACAACAGCGTATACAAACATGTCTTCGTCAACGGAAACATGCTCGATGCCGGTGAAGTCAAACTCAGGAGCGCCTTTGAAGGAGATCGCATACAGATCAGCATCTTCGTAGGTGGTGGACAGAGCTTTCTCAACAGCCTCATCGAAGTAAACGTTAACGGTGGTCTTCGCAGCGTTCTTTACAGAGTACCAAACGGGGGATTCACCGAAGTAGATCTCAGCGTATTTGATGGATTTCGCCAGAACCAGGCGAGCCTCAATGTTGATATCGTCGGTGTAATCGTCGTAGGAAGCACCCTCTTTGCCGTCATGAGCTTCAGCCAGGTCAACCATAATCTGAGCTTCGCCGTAAGCGTCAACGTCTTTGGCAATGTCGCAAACTTCAGCCCACTGCTGAGCGATAGAAACAACCGCAGAAGCTACGGTGAATTTCTTGTCTCTCTTCAGAGTGATGGTCCAGTCTGCAGAGGTCTTAGAAGTGGTGTAGGTGGTGTTGGTCTCTACTTTTACTTTGTAGACACCGTTTTGTTTAACGATGGAGTAAGCTTTGATCATCTTGTCGCCTTTTTCCTTGATGGAGACAGACAGATGTTTCGCAACTTCGCCGTCGGTCAGCATACCGGACTGATCATTCTCGTCCATAATGGTGTAGTAATAGGTAGCACCGGGTTTGTCGGGAGCCGCATCAGCAGCGGGTTTCTCCAGATCGCCGAAGCCCAGTTCGTATTTCTTGTCAGCATTGTCAATGTCGGTGCCGGGAGTAGTCTCAGGAGCTTCAACTTCTTTAGCGAAAGCAACCACAGACAGGCTCAGAACCATCAGTACGGACAGTACCAGAGCAAGTACTTTTTTCATGGTAAAATTTCCTCCTAAATAATATTCAGTATCCAACCGGTGCTATCAAAGCAACTCTCCCTTACCTGACAGCAGAGGTATCTTGGATCTGTAACCATAATATAACACAGTCCAATCATTTTGTAAATACTTTGTAATAACTTTTTTTATTTTTTTCATAATTTTTATCCAGAACCCAGAAAAAACGGGCCCCTTTTCCAATATTTCCAGCCGAAACCGGAAAACGATCCCTAGTATAGCACGGTACGCAAGGAATATGCAACAAACCGGGGCAAACAGCCTGCCGAGGGAAAGACGCACCAAAAAGGAAGAAACTGCTTATAATGGAACAGGCCGTGCCGGAATCTGGGCGTTTTTGCTGTCACAAACAGACTTTTTCTTTGGAAATCCCCCTTTTTTCGGCACACCTTTCTTGAAACAGGAGTACGGATCGACTATAATAAAAGGGAATATAGAGAAATCCGGCTCCTGCTTTTGGCAAACCTTTGAAAACGGAGATGAAACCATGAGAGAGATTTATCTGGATAACAGTGCCACCACGCGGGTGGCGGAACCGGCGGCGAAAGCAATTTATGAAATGCTGGTATCCTGTTACGGCAATCCCTCCTCGCTGCATCGCAAAGGGCTGGAAGCGGAAAACCGGATCACAGCGGCAAGAAAGTCGCTGGCAAAGCTTTTGGACTGCGATTCAGCCGAAATCACCTTTACCTCCGGCGGGACGGAAGCCAACAATCTGGCTTTGCTGGGTGTGGCGGAGGCCCGTGCGCGTAAGGGCAAGCGGATTGTGACCACGGCGATGGAACATTCGTCGGTGGAGGCGGCCGCGGACCGGCTGGAACAACTGGGCTGGGAGGTCATCCGGGTGAAGCCGGATGTGATGGGCCATATTGACGCAAACGAAGTGGTGGCGGCGGTAGACCGTTCCACTGTTTTGGTATCCTGCATGTGCGTGAACAATGAGGTGGGCACCATTCTGCCCATCGGGCAGATTGTCAAAGGAGTGCGGCGCAAAAATCCGGAAACGCTTGTCCACTGCGACTGCGTGCAGGCGCTGGGCAAACTGCCGCTTTCCATGCGGCGGCTGGATTTGGATTTGGCGACGGTGAGCGCTCACAAAATTTACGGACCAAAAGGTTCCGGCGCTTTGTACGTGCGCCGGGGCATACGGGTACTGCCGCGGCAGCTGGGCGGCGAACAGGAGAAAAAGCTGCGCCCGGGCACCGAGGCGGCGGCGCTGATCGTGGGGTTTGGCGTGGCGGCGGCGCTGGCCGGTGAACATCTGGCGGAAGACGCCCGGCGGATTGCCGACCTCAATCAGGAAATGCGCTGCCGGCTGATGACGATTCCGCAGGTGGTGATCAACTCCCCGGCGGACGCGCTGCCGGCGGTGCTCAACATCAGCGTGCCGGGCTACCGTTCGGAGACGATGATGCACTTTTTGGAGGAACGGGGCATTTCCGTGTCCAGCGGATCGGCCTGTTCCAAAGGAGCGAAAAGCCATGTGCTGTCCGCCATGGGGCTGGACCAGTCGCTTATCGACAGCGCGCTGAGGATAAGCTTCGGGCGGTACAACACCAAAGAGGACGTGGAAGATTTCGTCCTGGCCCTGCGGGAAGGGATCTGTACGCTGGCCCATCGATAAGGGTACAGAGCGTGCGTTTCTATAATAAGGTATGAAGGAGCGTCAGGATGAAGGAAATCATACTGATCAAAACAGGAGAAATCGCACTGAAGGGGTTAAATAAATCCTCTTTCGAAGATGTGCTGGTCAAAAATACAAAGTGGCGGCTGCACAGCCTGGGACAATTCAAGTTCCGCAAGGCGCAGTCCACGATTTACTGCGAGCCCCAGTCGGACGATATCGACTTGGACGAAGCCTGCCGGCGGGTATCCCGCGTGTTCGGCATCGCGGCGTTCAGCCGGGCGCGGGTGGCCGCCAAGGATTTTGAGGATATCTGTGAGAATACGCTGGATTTTCTGGGCGAGGAACTGGAATACGCGGCCACCTTTAAAGTAGAGGCCAAGCGGGCGGACAAATCTTTCCCCATGAAGTCTCCGGAAATCTGCCGGGAGCTGGGCGGCCGGATTTTGGAACGGTACCATCATTTGAAAGTGGATGTGGAGCATCCGGATGTGCTGGTAATGGTAGAAATCCGGGAGACGGCGGCCTACATCCACGGAAAGCAGCTGCCGGGGGCGGGGGGAATCCCCATCGGCACTTCCGGCAAGGCGGCGATACTGATTTCCGGCGGCATCGACAGCCCCGTGGCCGGATACATGATGGCCAAACGGGGACTGGAGCTTTGCGGCGTGCATTTTGCGAGTCCGCCCTATACCAGCGAGCGGGCGAAGCAGAAAGTCATTGCCCTGATGGAGAAAATGGCCGAATACTGCGGCCGGATGAAGCTTTTTGTGGTACCGTTCACCGAAATTCAGGAGCAGATCCGGGACAAGTGCCCGGAGGAGTTGTTTACCATCGTCATGCGCCGGTTTATGATGCGCATCGCCGATCAGGTAGCCAGAAAGCAGGACTGCGGGGCGCTGATCACCGGCGAAAGCGTGGGACAGGTGGCCAGCCAGACGGTCAAAGCCATTGCCTGTACCGATATTGTCACCGATCTGCCGGTGTTCCGGCCGGTCATTGGAATGGACAAGCGGGAGATCATCGCCATTGCCAATGAGATCGACACCTTTGAAACGTCCATTTTGCCGTACGAGGACTGCTGTACGGTATTTACACCCAAGCATCCGCGTACCCGTCCCCGCCTGGACCTGGTCGAGGCGGCGGAGCAGGCGCTGGATGCGGACAAGCTGATCGCTCAGGCGATTGCGGGGATAGAACTGGTTGAGATAAAAAGATAAAGACCGGTTTTGAAAACAAGTGAGGAGAATGTGGGATGAAGCTGGACATCATTTTTGCCAGCGCGGCGAAAGATGAGCAGCAGGTGGCTCTGCTGCTGGACTTGCTGGCTCCGCTGGGGATTGACAAGCACACGGTGACCGAAGCAAAATCGGATCGGAAAGCGCTGGAAAACGCGTTGGTCGCGGCCCTGCGCCGCAGCGATGCCGTCCTTTTGGTCGGTGGCCTGGGCAGCGGAAAAACAGATTTTACCACTGCTTTATTGTGCGAGGGGCTGGGGCTTCGGGAAGAAATCTGTCCCGCGGCGCTGGAGCAGATGAAAAAACGCTACAAAATAGAGGAAGAAGCCCTGTCCAAAGAGGACCTTCTGAAAGTGAAGATCCCGGCGGGCGCCCATCCGTTTTTGAACCGCTGGGGGGATTGCCCCGGCTATGCACTGGTAGCAGAGGATCAATGCATCGCCGCCTTGCCGGCCGGAGCCGCGGAACTGGCCGCTATGGCCGAGGAAAAGCTGCTGCCGTATCTGCAGAAAATCTTTTCCGCCCATTCCCAACCGGTGGAGGGGGGCGCGTTTGGCATTTCGCTGGAGCAGGCGTCCCGCAAGCTTGACCCGGCCAGGGAACTGGCGAAAGTCGTGGTGAAAAAAGAAGGAATCGGCCTTTTCATCCGCATTTTGCCGGACGGGGAGAAAAACAACACCGAAACCGCTGCGGGGCTGGTGAAAAGCGCACTGGGAGGCTGCTTCTTCCAGGGCGCTTCGGTAGCGTCCGCCTTTTCGGCTGCGGCCTCCGGAGCCGAAATCACAGCGGCTGCCGCGGAGCAGGAAGGCCGTGATGAAATCCGCAGATTGCTGGAGCGGGTTTCTGATACGGGGCGGGAGATCCCACAGATGGAGGTGGGGCGCAAAAACGCCAAGGCCACCGGCATCCCGCGGCGGATTTTAAAAAAATCCAAAGGGGTTTCCCCTTTGTTGGCAGTACATATGGCCCGCAGCGCCAGAGAACGGTTCGGCGCGGTCATCGGTATCGGTATAACCGGCTTCCGCTCTGCCGGCCGGCACAGCGACGTGGCTTACGCGGCACTGTGTGACCGGGACAAAGCGTGGGTGGCACGTATTCTGGTGCCGGAAGAACGGTTGAATTTTGATATGGAGCTGGCGGCCACGGCGGCTCTGGATATGGCGCGCCGGTACGCGCAGGCGGACGGGACTTTCCTTTCCGGCGGCCAGGAATTGCTGAGTGCGCTGTCCGGAAAGATCAGCGAGGAGCGAACCTGTACCTTTGCCCCTGACGGAACGGCGGTCTGGTGTTTGGCTGGTGAAGAGGCGCCGGTCAAGGAAAAAACAGGCAAAACCCACAGGGAAAAGAAAAAATCCCGCCCGGCAGCAGCGGCGGGAAAGGTGGTATTGGCCCTACTTTTGTCGGCGGTGCTGCTGATTGCCGGCGCAGTGGGATCGTTTTATTGGCAGGCGTATCGTTCCGGGCAACTGCGCGTTGCCATGCTGCATCTGTATCAGACCGGCGGCGACGCGGTGCCGGATGGATATCCAGCGGAATATGACCGGCAATTTACGCTTTTGTGGGAGCAAAACGAGGATATCGTCGGCTGGCTGAGTGTGCCGGACACCGATTTTTCTTTCCCGGTGGTACAGGGAAAAGACAATACCTTTTATTCTCTGCGCAATTTCAAAAAAGAACCCAGCTTGTACGGAACGGCATTTTTAAACGCACCGTCCAGCCTGCGGGAAGACACTAATGTCACGCTGTACGGCAATCATATGGATGACGGGCAGATGTTCGCCCAGTTGGACCACTACCGCAAACTCACCTATTATCGGGAGCATCCGACCCTTTCCTTTGACACGGTTTACGGAGCCGGCAACTATAAGGTGTGCGCCGTGTTTGTCGCCGATCCGGCGGAGGATGGGTGCTTTGATTATGAAAACTTCCAGAATCCAGAGGACACGGAGCAGTGGGAAGCGATGGTCGGGGAGATGGAAGCCCGCAGCCTGATCTGCACCCCGGTGGAAATCAGGGAGGGGGATAAGCTGCTGACCCTGTCCACGGAGGCGGAAGACTTTGACGGCGCCCGTCTGATTGTCGTCGCCCGCCAGACCCGAAGCGGGGAAGTAAAAACCGTGGATGCGGACGAGGCGGTCTATAACGCACAGCCGGTGCTGCCCGAACGGATGCAGCAGAGCGAGGGCGACATCCCCGCGCCGGATAAAGAGGATAACCGGCCGGTTGCGGAGAGCAAAGAGGAGTTTTCCTCTTCCTCCCAAAGCGTCGCTGCTTCTTCCGGTTCTTCCGAGGAGAGCTCGTCTGAGCAGGAGGAAAGTCCGTCCTCCAGCCAAAGCGAGGCGTCTTCCTCTTCTGTCAGCAGTCTGCCTTCTGTTTCCAGCCAGATCAGCAGTCAGCCGTCTTCTTCGGCGCCGCCGGTGACATCCAGCGCGGCGTCCTCCGAGTCGGAACCGCCGGAGGTTGGGGTGGATGAGTCTACTCTGTCCGAATCGTCTTCTTCATCTTCACAGGCAAGTCAGAGCGCGTCGAGCAAACCGCCGAGCAGCAGTTCTTCCAGCTCTTCCGGCTCCAGCAGTTCCGGCAGTTCCGGTGGAAGCAGCGGGCCCTCTACGCCGTCTGCAGGGGAGACTTTCCGCGTCAACGGCAAAGATTATGACGCATATGACGCGGTGTGCCGCGTGGTGGCGGCAGAACTTGGAAATGGAAATTATGAGTCGATCAAGGCGCAGGCTGTGGCGACCTATACGCTGCTTTACAAACGCAATCAGAGCGGGAACTATCCTACCGGCCTGAGTCTGGGAACGCCGTCCAGCACGGTCAAGCAGGCGGTGAAAGAAGTATGGGGCGAGGCCCTTTACGCCAACGGACGGCTGATGGATGTGTTTTACTTCTCCATTTCCGCCGGCCGGACCAATGAGCCGCAGGATGTTTGGGGCTCTTCGGTAGCGGGCTATGGCTCGGTGGACAGCTCTTGGGACGAAAATGTTTCCAGCGCGTTCCAGCGCTCGGTGAGCATCAGCAAGGAAAAAGTGATCGACCGGGTGTGGGAATATCTGGGCATTGATTTGAGCGAGGTGCCGGTGGAAGATTGGTTCACGGTAGAATCCTATACCAGCGGCGGATACAATGGCAAAATGACGGTGGGAGGATATGGAACGGTGCAGAAAAGCGGCAGTTCCGCCTTCCGGACCGGCGCGGCGATCACTGGGCGTATTCTGCGGGAAAACGTGCTGAATCTTCGTTCGGCCTGCTTTACCTGGGAAGAGAGTGGAGACAGCATTGTCTTCACAACAAAAGGATATGGCCACGGTGTTGGGATGAGCCAGTGGGGGGCCGTTGAAATGGCGAAGCAGGGCTACAATTATGTAGAGATATTGGAACACTATTATCCCGGCGCCAGCGTAAAATAAAAAGCGCAGACCGGGCTTTGCGGTTGATTTGCCGCAAAGCCCGGTTTTTTTATGCGTTTTTGGGCATCTAACAAGGGGTTTCCCAAAAAGAAGAGAAATTTTCAAAACGAAAAAGTAAATAATTTATGAAGGGCCTTGACATACTGGAAAAGAAGTGATAAATTATCTTTAGCACTCAAGAAGCAAGAGTGCTAAACCTGAAAAAGAAAGAAGGAACCGGATATGGATTTGGATCGACGGAAAATGAAGATCCTCGGCGCTATCGTAAGCGAATATATCCGGACCGGAGAGCCGGTAGGCTCCAAACGGGTGTCGCAGCTTTTGGATACACAGGTATCCCCCGCGACCTGCCGCAACGAAATGTCTTTGCTGTTCGACCTTGGGCTGCTGGAGCAGCCGCACACGTCGGCGGGGAGGATCCCGTCTCATTTGGGATTTCGGGTCTATCTCGATAAGCTTTTGACCTGCGATCCGCTGACAGAGACAGAAAAAGATGCGATCGACGCGCTGTTTAACATTCACAACCCCGATCCGGACCGCCTGCTGGCCGACGCTGCGGAAGCGCTGGCCCGGTTTACCGGATGCGCGACCGTGTCGGCGACCCGCCCCCCGCGGCATGTAACGGTGCGGCGGATTGAATTGATTCCGCTGGGCCCCCATGTGGTGATGATTGTGGTGGTAGCCTCCAACGGGGTGATCAAGAACAAGGCATACCGGCTGGATATGATCTGTTCGCCGGAGATCCTGGACTTTTTCAACAAATTTGCCAACGACCGGTTTGCAGGCCGTTCCATTGACGAAATTTCCACCGGGTATCTCAATTCGGTGGCGGTGGCGTTGGGAGAATATTCCCGCGTGTTCACACCGCTTTTAGCAGGCGTATTTGAGCTTTGCCGCCAAATCCGGGACGGACAGTTTTACACCCAGGGAAGCACCAATCTGCTGGGATATCCGGAATTTCACAATTCGGCCTATGACCTGTTGAGCCTGCTGGAAAACAGAGCCCTTTTGCAGGACGCTCTGGAAGGTCCGGAAAATCAGGAACTGAATATTAAGATCGGGAAAGAAAATCATTTGGCACAGTTGGAAAATTCAACGGTGCTGGTGGCCAGATACAATGTGGGACAGGACAATACCGGTGTGATCGGCGTGATCGGCCCGGTACGGATGGATTATTCCAGACTGATACCCCACTTGGAATATTTTGCGAAGACCTTGGGCAATCTGCTGTCTGATACCATGAATCCCCAAGACGAGTAAATAAGGAAAAGAGGGACATCGAAATTGAGCGATAAGAAAAAAGAAACGCAGCAGGAGGAGCAGCTGCAGGAAAAGGAAAACATTGCGGCGCAGGAAGAAACACCACAGGAAGATCCGGTGGAAGAAAAACTGCGGCAGGCGGAAGAACAAGTCCTGGCCCTGAACGATAAACTGCTGCGGACGCTGGCGGAGTACGATAATTTCCGCAAGCGCTCAGTCAAGGAAAAAGAGGCCATCTACCCGGAGGCCGCGGCAGATGCGGTTTCCAAATTCCTGCCGGTTCTGGACAGTATGGAACGGGCCGCTGGTTTTAGCTGCAGCGATGAGGAATATAAAAAGGGGGTAGACATGATCATCCATTCTTTTTACGACGCACTTTCTGCAGCCGGGGTGGAGGAAATTCCCGCCGAAGTGGGAAGTCCTTTTGATCCGGCAATGCACAACGCGGTGATGCATATAGAAGATGAGAACTTTGGCGCGGGCGTTATCGCGCAGGTGTTCCAAAAAGGCTATCGGCTCGGCGAACGGGTGATCCGCCACACCATGGTACAGGTAGCAAACTGAATTGGTCAAACTGGAATCATATAGATGAGGGAGAGGCGTGTGAAAAGCGCCGCATTTTAAGGAGGAATTTATTATGGGAAAAATCATTGGCATTGACTTAGGTACAACAAACTCCTGCGTAGCCGTTATGGAAGGCGGCGAGGCGGTCGTAATCGCCAACGCAGAAGGCGCGAGAACGACCCCGTCGGTTGTTGCGTTTTCCAAAACCGGCGAGAGAATGGTAGGACAGGTCGCGAAGCGGCAGGCTATTACCAATCCGGAGCGAACTATTTCTTCTATTAAAAGAGAAATGGGTACCGCCCACACCGTTGAGATCGACGGCAAACGCTACACACCGCAGGAAATCTCCGCAATGATCCTGACCAAACTGAAAGAGGATGCGGAAAGCTATCTGGGCGAGAAGGTTACCGAAGCGGTCATCACGGTGCCGGCTTACTTCACCGACGCGCAGCGTCAGGCGACGAAAGACGCGGGTAAAATCGCGGGCCTGGATGTGAAACGTATCATCAATGAGCCGACCGCTGCGGCGCTGGCCTACGGCGTGGATAAAGAACAGGATCAGAAAGTGATGGTTTACGACCTGGGCGGCGGCACCTTCGATGTGTCCATTATTGAGATGGGCGACGGCGTACAGGAAGTATTGGCCACCAACGGCAACAACCGCCTGGGCGGCGATGATTTCGACCAGCGGATCATCAATTGGTTGGTGGATGGTTTTAAAGCGGAATCCGGCATTGATCTGTCCGGTGACAAAATGGCAATGCAGCGTTTGAAAGAGGCTGCCGAGAAAGCGAAGATCGAGCTGTCCGGCATGACTACCGCTTCCATCAATCTGCCGTTCATCACCGCCGACGCCACCGGCCCGAAGCATCTGGACATGACTTTGACCCGCGCAAAATTCAACGAACTGACCCACGACCTGGTAGAGGCTACCATGGGCCCGGTTCGTCAGGCACTGGCCGACTCGGGACTGAAAGCGTCGGAGCTGGACAAAATCCTGTTGGTCGGCGGCTCTTCCAGAATTCCCGCTGTACAGGAAGCAGTCAAGAATTTTACCGGCAAAGAGCCGTTTAAAGGGATTAACCCCGATGAGTGCGTTGCCATCGGCGCGGCCATCCAGGGCGGTGTACTGGGCGGCGAGGTCAAAGGCCTGCTGCTTTTGGATGTAACGCCCCTGTCTTTGGGACTGGAAACGCTGGGCGGCGTATTCACCAAGATCATCGACCGTAATACCACCATCCCGACGAAAAAATCTCAAATCTTCTCCACCGCCGCCGACGGTCAGACCTCGGTTGAGATCCATGTTCTGCAGGGCGAGCGTGAGATGGCAAAAGACAATAAGACACTGGGCATGTTCCATCTGGACGGTATCCCCGCAGCACCCCGCGGCGTACCGCAGATCGAAGTAACTTTCGATATCGACGCCAATGGTATCGTCCATGTTTCCGCTCAGGATAAAGGCACCGGCAAAGAGCAGAACATCACCATCACTTCTTCCACCAGCATGAGCAAAGAGGATGTGGAGAAAGCGGTCAAAGAGGCGGAGAAGTACGCGGCGGAAGACAAAAAACGCCGTGAGGAGATCGATATCCGCAACAACGCCGATCAGATGGTATACCAGTCTGAGAAAACCATCACAGATCTGGGTGACAAGCTGGATGCTGCTGACAAAGGCGAGCTGGAAAACAAGATCAATGCGTTGAAAGAAGCGCTCAAAGGTTCCAATGTCGATGACATCAAAGCAAAACAGGAAGACCTGCAGAAAAAATTCTATGAGGTTTCTTCCAAGGTATATGGCGCTGCAGGCGCTCAGGGAGCTGCTCAGGGTGAGCCGCAGCAGGGCCCGCAGAATAATGGTACCGCCGGCGACGACGGATATGTGGACGCTGACTACAAAGATGTGGACGACACGCAGAAATAAGTTAGAATGTGCAGCAAGCTGCCGCAGGGACGAGGAACGCGCCTTTGCGGCAGCCTTTGCGGTCAAAGACGAAATAGAGACAAAGGGTGATATTTTTGGCCGATAAAAGAGATTACTATGAAGTCCTCGGCGTTCAAAAGGGATGTTCCGACGATGAATTGAAAAAAGCATACCGACAGCTGGCAAAGAAGTATCACCCGGACTTAAATCCTGGTGATAAAGAGGCGGAGGCCAAGTTCAAAGAGGTCAATGAGGCTTACGAGGTGTTGTCCGATAAAGATAAGCGCGCCCGGTACGATCAGTTCGGCCACGCGGGCGTTGACCCGTCCTACGGGGCTGGCGGCGCGGGAGCCGGCGGTTTTGGCGGCATGGGCGGCTTTGACGTGGGAGATATTTTTGACACCTTCTTTGGCGGCGGTGGCTTCGGCGGCTTCGGCGGCTCCACCCGTACCCGAAATCCCAATGCGCCGATTCGCGGCAACGATGTCAACATCAATCTGAACCTGTCCTTTATGGAGGCTGCCCACGGCTGCACCAAAGAAGTTACCGTCCAGCGGTTGGAGCAGTGCGAGGATTGCGGCGGCACCGGCGCGGCGAAAGGTACCAGCGCCGATACCTGCCCGGACTGTAAGGGAACCGGTCAGGTGAGAGTCCAGAGCAGAACGCCTTTTGGCGTCATTCAGTCTACCCGGCCCTGCCAGCGATGCGGCGGTACCGGCAAGGTGATCAATACCCCCTGCACCGGCTGCAACGGAAAGGGCCGTGTGCGCCATACCCGCAAGATGACCATCAATGTGCCGGCGGGTATCGACGACGGGCAGACGTTCGCGCTGCAGGGACAGGGAGACCATGGCCGAAACGCCGGTCCGGCGGGCGATTTGAATGTGACAGTCTCGGTGCGCCCGGATCCGCTGTTCGAGCGGGATGGCTACAATGTACTCTGCGAAGTGCCGCTGACGTTTGCACAGGCGGCATTGGGCGATGAAGTGGTAGTCCCCACCATCGACGGCAAGGTCAAGTATACGGTACCGGAGGGAACGCAGCCGGGGACGGTATTCCGTCTGCGCAACAAGGGCATTCCCTACGTCAATGGCCGTGGGCGCGGCGACCAGTATGTGACCGTCGTCCTGGAGGTGCCGAAAAATCTGAGCCTGAAACAGAAACAGGCGCTGAAAGATTTTGAAAAGGTCACCACGGAAAAAAATTATGAAAAACGCAAAGGCTTTTTTGAAAAGCTCAAAGATGCCTTAGGCGGCGAAGAAAAATAAGAAAAAGAGCCCCTTCCTTGGAGAGGGGCTCTTTTGCCATGTATAAAAGGAGAGAGAACAGATGGCGGAGATAAAAACCAACGTCATGCGGATTTTGGAGCAAAAAAAGATTCCCTATCAGGCTCACAGTTACCCTCACGGGGAAGAGCCGGTGGATGGGGCGACAGTCGCGCGCCTGCTGGGACAGGATCCGCGGCAGGTGTATAAAACGCTGGTCGCCAGAGGACACAGCAAAAATTATTACGTCTTCGTCATTCCGGTGGAAAGTACGCTGGATTTGAAAAAAGCGGCCAAGGCTGCCGCAGAGAAATCCGTGGAAATGATCCATGTCAGTGAAATCAACGGGTTGACCGGATATGTGCGGGGCGGCTGTTCGCCAATCGGCATGAAAAAACGGTTTCACACCTTCTTTGACAGTGCGATAAAAAAACTGGATACGGTAATGGTAAGTGCCGGCAAAATCGGCTACCAGGTGCAATTGGCGCCCGGCGCGCTGCTGGAGCTGACCGATGGAGCAACCGCCGATTTGACGGCTGATACATAAAGCCGCTTTGCCGGCAAAAAGAAGGATTGCAAATGCTCTTTTGTTTTTGGCCCGGCTGTGATAAAATAATCCAAAAGGGCGCAGCTGCGCTTGGGGAAAAGAGGGAACTTTGTGAAAGACGTTCTTGTGGTTTATAAATCCCGATATGGCGCCGTTGAGCGGTATGCCAAATGGATTGCCAAAGCGCTGGAATGCGAGGCGCTGCCGATGGATCAGGTGAAAACGGCCACATTGTTGGAATACCGCATGTTGATTTTCGGCGGCGGGCTTTATATGGGCAGGATTAACGGCATCGCGGCGCTGACCAGGCGGTTCCAGGAGCTGAAAGACAAAACGCTGCTGGTCTTTACCGCGGGATTGACAGAGCCGACGGATGACGGCTATTATACCTTTTTGTACACCCGCAATTTTACGGAAAAAATGAGAAAGCAGATTCACTTCTTCGCGTTTCCCGGCGCGGTGGACGGACAAAAGCTGGGGCGCTTCCATCGTTGGGTGATGGGCATGGCCATGAAAGAGCGGGCGCAAAAAGACCCGGCCAACGCCCAGGCATACCTGGAAATGAAGATGGATTTTGTGGATCCTAAGTATATCGAGCCGCTGGTGGAAAAAGCGCGCGGTATTTTACAGGAGTGGGATGAGAAAAAACGCCGGCAGGAGGAAATACGCCAGCAGGCGGCGGAGCAGCCGGAAGAAGAGAAATAACAAAGGTACTGTTCCGGTTAGCCGGCGAGGGGGTGTGCCTCGCTGGGCGGAGCAGCCCTCTTTTTTCGGAAGCAGACAGCGCCCCGGGGCCTGTACAAGAAGGAGGAGGACGATGGATTTTTTCCGCAGGAAATATGGGAAATGTTTGATATGGGCGGTCTGCGCACTGGCAGCGGCCTGCGGCTTGATCTGGCTGTCCCGCAGCGAAACCGGATTTGCCCAATGGTACGCGGAGTACTTGTTCCCCGTTTTCCCAAACACGATCGGACGGGTTTTGTCCGTTCTGCCTTTTTCGGTTTATGAGTTTGTGCTGTATGCGCTGATTTCGGGATTTCTGGGCTTTTTGGCTGTGCTGCTGTGGAACCTGTTTCGCTGCCGCACCCGGGCAAAGCGACTGGCATCCGGTTTTTTCCGTTTGCTCCTGTGGGGGGCGCCCGCGGTATTCCTGATGCTTACCTTGACCTGTACCATCAATTATGGAAGAACCTCTTTCGGCGAGGCGGCAGGCTATGAGATGCGGGATTCCTCTGCGGATGAACTGGAACAGCTGTGTGAGGAACTGGCGGCGCAGGTCAATGAATACGCTTCCCAAATTCCGGTAAATGGGGAGGGCGGGCTCTCGCTGGAGTCCATAGACCTGAGTGGAAAGACCAAAGCGGCGATGCGGCAATTGGGAGAGAAGTATCCTTCTTTGTCAGGGTATTACCCGAATCCCAAAGGGGTGGCCTTTTCCTGGGGTATGTCCCATTTGCGGCTGACCGGTATGTTTTCGCCCTTTACCATTGAGGCAAACTATAACCGGAATATCCCTGATTATGAGATTCCCTATACGGTCTGCCATGAGCTGGCTCACCTGAAGGGGTGGATTCGGGAGGACGAGGCAGGATTCATCGCTTATCTGGCATGCCGGGAGTCGCAGGAACCGACGCTGCAGTATAGCGGAACGCTCAACGCGTTGTCCTACGCCATGAACGCCCTGTACAACGCCGGCCGGCGGGAAAGTTACGCGCGGATTTATGATTCGCTGCCCCCGCAGGCCAAAATCGATTACCGGGTGTCCAACCGGTACTGGAAACAGTTTGAGACAAAGGTGGCGGAAGTTTCCAACACGCTGAATGACAGTTATTTAAAAGCCAACGCCCAGTCCGACGGGGTACAAAGCTATGGGCGGATGGTCGATCTGATGCTGGCCGAGCGGCGCAGCCGTTGATTTTTCCAATAAAAAAGGCACGTTTTTAACGTGCCTTTTTTATTGGACTTCAAAATACTGCGAGACGGCGAAAACATTATTTTTCTTTTTTCGCATCCAGGTCCTGCAGCGGACGGTCCTCCATTTTATTGACGATTTGGATGATCGTGCGCGCGGCCTTTTCCAGTTGGAGCATTTCCTCATCGGAAAACGATGCAAAGTTCTTGACCAACAACCCGTCGTTGGTGTCGCAGGAGCTGCGGATATGCTCCTGGGCCTGCTCGGTCAGCGAGACCCATATCTGCCGCCGGTTTGCCTTGTCGATGTAGCGGCGCACATAGCCCATATCTTCCAGCGCGTTAACGGTTTTGGTAATCTGCTGCAGGGAAACATTGGCTTCCACCGCCAGCTGGCCCATATTCATGGCGGAATACAGGTTCAAAGACATGACGACATCACGTTGGGATTTGGACAGGCCGTCGAAAGGACGGTCAAGCCGATTGAGAAATTTTTTCCGAAAAAGAGGATGTATGGACATCAGTTCCCGTATAACCGTTTTCCGATTGACCTTTTCCACCTGTCAGCACTTCCTTTCCGGTATTAATATGATTATACCCTATGGTTTTGAAAAAGTCAATAATATTACGCTTTATTTAAATATAAGATTATATTAAAATTAATCATTGACACAATATGAAATAAGTACTAGAATAAGGAGGAAATGAATAAACGAGGTGATGAAATGTCCTCCAGGCAAACAAAAAAGAAAGGGACCGGCGATATCGGCAAGCTGCTTTCCTGTGTGGGTGAGTACAAAAAGGCCGCGCTTTTGTCCCCGGTGTGTATGGTGGGAGAGGTAGCGATGGAAATCCTCATCCCTTTTCTCATGGCAAAGATTATTGACGTGGGAATTGCAAACGGCGATCTGCCCTATGTGGCAAAGGTAGGGCTGCTGATGATCCTGATGGCGGTTGTTTCGCTGTGCTTCGGTGCCGGCGGCGGCCATTTTGCGGCGGTGGCAAGTTCCGGTTTTGCCAGGAACATCCGCAAAAAACTCTTTGATAAAATACAGGATTTTTCTTTTGCCAACGTGGACCGGTTTTCCACCGCGTCGCTGGTCACCCGTTTGACCACTGATGTGACAAACACGCAGAACTCCTTTGCAAACATCATCCGCGGTATGGTCCGCGGACCGCTGATGCTTGTCTGCGCAGTCGTTATGGCGGTGAGCATCAATGCCAAACTTTCGCTGATTTTTCTGGTAGCGGTCCCGCTTCTGGGCAGTACGCTGGCGGTGATTGCAGTAAAAGCGTATCCGCGTTTCCAGCGGATGCTGGAACAGTATGACAGCATGAATGCGTCGGTGCAGGAAAACTTGGTGGGGATCCGCGTTGTCAAAGCGTTTGTGCGAAGCGACCACGAAAGCGAAAAATTCCGCGAGGCGGCTACAAAACTGCAGCAGGCGCAGAAAAAAGCAGAAAATCTTCTGATCGTCAACATGCCGTTGATGAACTTTGTGGTCTACGCCTGTATGATTGCTGTATCCTGGTTCGGCGGGCGGCAAATCATTGCCGGGAGCATGCTGACCGGCCAATTTTTCAGCTTTTTGAGTTATTTAACCCAAACGCTGACCTCTCTGATGATGATCTCCATGAACTTTGTAGGCCTGGTCATGGCGAGAGCCTCGGTCCGCCGCATTATTGAAGTAATGGATGAACCGCTGGATATTACCGACGAGGGCAACGCCGATATTCAGGTAGTGGACGGATCGGTAGATTTTGAAAACGTATCGTTCAGCTATGCGAAAAAGGGCGACAACCTGACGCTGGAAAATATCAATTTGCATATCCGTTCCGGGGAAACCATCGGTATCATCGGTGGGACTGGCTCAGCAAAGACAACGCTGGTGCAGCTGATTCCCCGTCTGTATGATGTATACAGCGGCAGTTTAAAAGTCGGCGGCCGGGACGTGCGGGAATATCCGCTGGATCATCTTCGCAACGCCGTGGCGATGGTGCTGCAGAAAAATGTGCTTTTTTCCGGCACCATCAAGGAAAATCTGCGCTGGGGCAACGCCGATGCCACCGACGAGCAGATCGAAGAGGCTTGCCGCGCGGCGCAGGCGCATGATTTTGTCATGTCTTTCCCGGACGGATACGACACCGATCTGGGGCAGGGCGGCGTTAACGTGTCCGGCGGACAGAAGCAGCGTCTTTGTATCGCCAGAGCGCTGTTAAAAAAGCCAAAGATCATTATTCTGGACGACAGTACCAGCGCGGTGGATACCGCTACCGACAGCAAGATCCGACAGGCGCTGCGGGAAAAACTATCGGGTACGACGACCTTTATTATTGCCCAGAGGGTAACTTCTGTGCAGGATGCAGACCGGATCATCGTTTTGAATGATGGCCGGGTCGATGCGGTGGGGACCCATGAAGAGTTGCTGGCCACCAATGAAATTTACCGGGAAGTATATGAGTCCCAGCAGAAAGGGGTGGCTTAGTATGGCACAGGCACGAGTAGTCAATATGGGCCATGGACCGGGAAGAGGACCGGCGCTGGAAAAACCTAAAAATCCCATCGAAACGATCAAACGTCTTGTAAAATATTTGATGGAATATAAAGTCCAAATGCTTCTGGTGATCGTTGGCCTCGTCGGAAGTTCCGGCGCCAGTGTGGCCAGTACCTATTTTTTAAAACCAATCATCAACGATTACATCGTCCCGTTCATCGGCCGGGAAAACCCCGATTTGTCGGCTTTTGTTTCGATGCTTTGCCTGATGGCAGTGGTCTATCTGATTGGCGTAGGCTGCGGCTATCTGTATAAGCGGCTGATGGTCAATATCTCCACCGGTACCATGAGAAAGATCCGTACCGACCTGTTTACCCATATGCAGTCGCTGCCGATTAAATATTTCGATACCCACACCCATGGCGAGCTGATGAGCCGTTATACCAACGATACCGATACGCTGCGGGAAATGATCAGCGAAGGCGTTCCACAGCTCATTTCCTCGGCCATTACAATCGTAGGCGTCTTTTCCATGATGCTGGTACTCAGTTGGCAGCTGACCATCTTAGCCGTGTTGCTGCTGTTGGTTTTGCTCAAGCTGGTAAAAGTGATCGGCGGGAAATCCGCTAACTTCTTCATCAAGCAGCAGCGGGCCCTGGGGCAGGTAAATGGCTATATAGAAGAGATGATCGAAGGGCAGAAGGTCGTCAAGGTTTTCTGCCACGAGGATGCAGTCAAAGAGCATTTTACCCAGTTGAATGAAGCGCTGTGTTATGCGGCCAGCAACGCGGGGACCTTTTCCAACATTATGGGCCCGGTTTCCAATAATGTAAGCCATATCAGCTATGCCATTACCGCGACGATCGGTTCGGCCATGGCAATCTTCGGTTTGCTGGATCTTGGTACCATCGGTTCTTTCCTGCAATATATCCGTTCATTCCATCAACCAGTCTCCATGATCAGCCAGCAGTTTAATATTCTGCTGAGCGCTTTGGCCGGCGCGGAACGGATTTTTGCGGTCATCGATGAGCAGCCGGAAACAGACAACGGATATGTTACGCTGGTCAATGCGCGCCGCCTGCCGGACGGCTCGCTGGAAGAAACCAAGGAACACACCGGACTGTGGGCCTGGCGGCATCCCCATGGGGACGGCAGCCTGACCTATACGCAGGTCCGCGGTGCGGTGGAATTTGAAGATGTGGTATTTGGCTATGAGGAAGACAAAATCGTGTTAAACGGCATTTCCCTGGAAGCGCGGCCCGGCGAGAAGATCGCCTTTGTAGGGTCCACCGGCGCGGGAAAGACCACAATTACCAACCTGATCAACCGGTTCTACGATGTGCCGGACGGCAAAATCCGCTACGACGGCATCAACATCAACAAAATCAAAAAAGCGGATTTGCGCCGTTCCCTTTCCATGGTGTTGCAGGATACCCACCTGTTTACCGGAACCGTGCGGGATAATATCCGCTATGGCCGGCTGGATGCCACTGACGAAGAAATTATAGCGGCGGCCAAGCTGGCGAATGCCCATTTCTTCATTACCCATCTGCCGCAGGGATATGATACCGTCCTCACGTCTGACGGCGCCAACCTCAGTCAGGGACAGCGGCAGCTGCTGGCGATTGCCCGGGCGGCGGTAGCCGATCCGCCGGTGCTGATTCTGGATGAAGCGACAAGCTCCATCGATACCCGTACCGAATCGCTGATTGAAAAGGGTATGGACACGCTGATGCAGGGCCGGACGGTGTTCGTCATCGCCCACCGGTTGTCCACTGTTCGCAACTCCAATGTGATTATTGTGCTGGAGCACGGTAAAATTATCGAGGAGGGCAATCACGACGAACTGATCGCCCAAAGAGGGAAATATTATCAACTATACACCGGCATGTTTGAATTGTCCTAACGTAAAAAAGGAAAAGAGCTGAGAGAAAGTCTCCCGGCTCTTTTTATTTTGGATAAAAAGATAGAAATATACAAATTGTATTTTTCGCTTTTGTGAAACAGATGCCCTCCCCCAAAGGATATAATCCTTTCTCCGGACCGCAAACTTTTCCCGGCGAAGGAAAACGATTCTTTTTGCGGCGAATCCTTTTCATTTTGGGTAAAACTGATATAATAAAAGGTACAGTCCGCGCTCGCGAGGATAAAGGAGGAAAAACATATGGATTTTAAAATCAGCCTGATCGAGGGCCAACCGGTCTGGGATGCCCTGCCGGTGGGAAAAATCATTTATTATCCGCTGGAAAAACGGGATTACCGTCCTTTTGCGCAGGCGCGCATGTGTGTCAATCAGAGCGATTTTTATCTGCGCCTGTGGGCGTTTGAGACTCGCCCGTCCCCTGAGAGCGTGCTGATGGCACGTCTGAATTTTGATCCGGGCCGCAGCGAGGCGTTTTTGGAGATCCGGGTGGACAGTATGGGCGGAATGACCTGCGTGGTTCGGGAAAAAGAGAAAGAAACCCCGCTTGCGCTATATGGTGTTTTGCCGGACCTGCACAGCTATCGCGGGGAGGATTTGGAAGGGGAATATTGGGGCGTTGTCATTAAGCTGCCCCGCCATGCCATTGAGAAGATCTACGGCAGAGACCCCATCGGGCCGGGATATACGATGCAGGGAAATCTTTATAAAGAAGATACAAAACCGGACAGCCGGCACCTGGGAAGCCTTTTCCCGGTGGACCTGGCAAAAGAAGATCCTTTTGGGCCGTCTTCTTTTTGCCCGATGACCTTTGTCAATTACTAACTGTGACAGAATGGAGGGAAGACAGTGAATACGCAAGAGCAGATTGCCGCAAACCGCGATTTTTGTAAAAGTCCCTTTGCCCAGGAGCGGGAACCATCCGACCAACAAAAGCGCCTTCCGCAGCCGCCTTTGTGCAAACCCGCCCAGTCCGAGCAGCGGATTGCGCTGAGCCGGGATTTTCGCCCGGTCATGACCGAAACGGACTTTCTCACCATCCTGCAAAACCGGACAAGCCAGCGCTTTTATAAAGATGAAGAGATGACGCTGGACCAGCTTTCCTTTTTGCTGTGGGCGACCCAGGGGGTCAAATCGATTCGGGGAAATCATTATGCCACTTTGCGGACAGTACCTTCCGGCGGCGCCCGGCACCCATTTGAGACATATTTGGCGGTGCGAAAGGTGACTGGCCTTTGCGCTGGGGTTTATCACTATCTGCCGCTGGAGCACGCGTTGGAGCCGGTTGGGCCTTTGGAGAATCCGCAGGAACAGATCACAGCCGCCATGCACGGGCAAAAATGGGCAGGCGGATGCGCCGTTGCTTTTTTGTACAGCTTTGTACCCTATCGCGCGGAGTGGCGGTACAGCACCAGCGCCCATCGGGTAGCGCTGATCGACGCGGGACATGTAGTGCAGAATCTGTATCTGGCATGTGAGGCTGTGGGATGCGGCACCTGTGCGGTGGCGGCTATCGATCAGGAGGTGGCGGACGCTCTCTGCCGGGTGGACGGCAAAGACGAATTCATTGTTTATGCCGCGCCGGTGGGCCTTTCGGACCCGGAAAAAAACCGGGAAGGGAATCGGAAGATGTATGCCCAGACCATTTTGGAAAGCAACGCGGTGAAACCGCTGGAAAAATAAATCCGACTGCAGGGCTTGCTTTTTGCATGGAAATCGGAGAAAGGCTGTTTTTTGTCAAAAAAGGCCCGAAAACAGACGCTTTTCAAAAAAATTTCATCAAACCATCAAATTTTTATGATAAGCTGAACCTATCAAAAAGATAGGGGCGTTGTCATGCGACGAGCCAAAAAGACATATCCCAGGGCATTTTCGGCTCTGTTGGGCATATTAGCCATCGTGTTGGCTCTGTTTTTGATCTGGCTGAGTTTTCAGCCGGCGGAGTCGGCCATTTCTTCCCAAACACAAAACACGCCGCAGAGTTTGGAAAATACTTTTTATGCGTCCGGTGATTCCCGGCAGGAAAACCCGGATGAGGACCCGCAGGCGGCTGTGCTTCCCCAGCCGGCATCGGAAGACGGGTCGTTGGACAACTTTGTGGATTGGGCGCTCTGGTATGCCCAGCAGGAGCCCCAGTTCCCGGTACGGGAGGACGGCAGCACGGCTTACGGGGAATTATTTGGCGACCCCTATGCCCAATGGTGCTCCGAGTTTTTAATGTATTGCCTTCAAAAGGCGGAAGACCGGCTGGGTACATCCTATATCAGAAGCGTCTATCCCTGGTACCCGTCCGCTTACTCCTGCGGACTATGGTTTAAGGCTTACTACCATTATTTTGACGTTGGGACCTATGTTCCCGCCCGCGGGGACATGATTTTATTCGACACCTATGGAATTGGATATCCGGACCATGTTGCGATGGTGATGGAAGTCTTTGTTAACAGCGAAGGAGACCCGGTGATCACTACCATAGAGGGCAATATCCTCACAGATGCGCTGCCGCAGATCCGAAGCCGGCAGTTATCCTGTACCGACAGCGGCATTTTGGGATATGGCAGCATCCGAAGCGCCAACTATTCTTACGAAGGCCCGATCAAATATTACAGCGATGCCGATGCGCCCCAGGAGTCCGGCGCGGATTCGGCGCAGGAACCGGAGGGCTCGGACCTGTGGTGGGATCCGGAAGAATAAGACGGTCCATCGGAAACAGAAAATCGGAAATAGAAAACCCCCGCAGGCAACTGCGGGGGTTTTGAATGTGAAAAAAGAATGGGTGCGAGATGTTATTCCACAATGGATTTGTTCAGCACAAAATGGACCGGCATTCCGTTTTGGGTGGGATAAGGAACTTCCCCCTCGATCAGCGGAAGAAGATACTCAAACATCTCGTCCGTGACGTCGTTACCCTGTTTGTTAATCCAGGCACGAGGCACCAGCTGTTCGCGGTTTGCGATTTCCGAAACCGGTTTGCAGCCGATCCGAACCATATACGGGAGGTTGGAAACCCGCTCAAATACCATCATCACTCCGGTGTGTCCCTGCAAGGCAAAACGGATGGCGTAGCTGCCGATCTTGCGGGCTTCCCGCACGTCGGTGGCGGACATCAGATGGGACGAGCAGCGCTGCAGCACGTTCAGCTCAATGGAACGGACCTTGCAGCCGATTTTTTCCCGAACAAGCGATTCGAGATATTTGCCCACGCCGGACAAATACCGGTGTCCAAACGCGTCCACCGCGCCGCTTTGGAAGTTTTCCGCGGCGAAAGTGCCGTCTTCCAGACGGACGCCCTCGGAAACAGCTACGATGCAGTTGCGGGTTAGAGACTGGACTTCTTTTACGTCCCGGATAAACTGCTCCGGGTCAAACGCCACTTCCGGCAGATAGATCAAATGGGGCGCCCGGGCGCCCACCGTGCGGGGCAGAGCGGCCGAGGCGGCCAGCCAGCCGGCGTGACGTCCCATAATTTCCACGATGGTCACCGAATCGGTGTCGTACACATAACAGTCCCGAATGATCTCCAGCATGGCGGTGGCAATGAACTTGGCCGAGGAGCCAAACCCCGGAGCATGATCGGTACCGGGCAGATCGTTGTCGATGGTTTTGGGAATGCCGATAACTTTTACATCACGGCCGATTCGGCCAAAATGGCGGGACAGCTTGTCCACCGTATCCATCGAGTCGTTTCCGCCGATATAGAAAAAGTAGCCGATGTCATAATGAAAGAAAATTTCATCGATTTTTTGATACAATGCCGGGTCCGCATCCTCCTCCGGCAGGCGGAAGCGGCAGGAACCCAGGGCCATGGCAGGCGTGCATTCCAAAACAGTAAAATCTTCCTGTTTGGAGAATTGGGCGCGCAGATCTACAATGGTTCCGGCCAGCACCCCCTGTATTCCGTTGAGCGCGCCGTATATCTGACCGATCTCCTTGCTGCGGATTGCCTCCTGAATCGCGCCGGACAAGGACGCGTTGATCGCGGCGGTAGGTCCTCCGGACTGCGCAATCAGCATGTTGCTCATATCGAAAACCCTCCTGGCTTTGGCAAAATAATACACAATCTTACATGTTACAGTATACCATACTTCTTGTCCGAAAACAATCATGGCATTATCAAATGGAATCCGACAAAAGCGGCTGCGGCGCTTTGGGCAATCGCGCCCAAAGACCGATATCATGCGAAAAAATCACCTGCGCGCCGGACTGCTCCTGCATTTGCCGTATACGCTGGATACTCTGCAGAAGAAGGGATTTGTCATAAGGGCTGCGAGGGGATATGGGCGGCGGGCCGTAATTGTCAGCGGTATAAACCGCGTCGGAGGGGAACAAAAGCGTTTTCTCCTGTCCTGTGATCTCCATTCCCAAGAGGCCGGGGGTGTGGCCTGGCAGCCACAGCAGCCGTATGCCGGGGAAAAGCTGCGTATCCCGGGAAATCTGTGTCACCTTTCCGGGCAGCTCTTCCAGATCCTGCCGGATATAGCCGCCCCGCCGCGCGGGATCTTCCTCACAAACCAGGCCGCAAGCTGTGGAATAGTCTTCTGCCGGGACGATCAGACGGGCATGGGGAAAAAGCTTCCCGTTACCGGCGTGGTCCAGATGCAGATGGGAAAGAACCACCGTATCGATCTGCGATGGAGATACGCCGCACAGCTTTAGCTGGTGTTCCAGCGTTTGTTCCGAAGAGCGGGTCAGAGGAAACGCCTGCTGCATAGGCTCCGGCCAGCCGCCGTCCATAGCATCCGCGCGGCATCCGGTGTCGAACAGCAAAATGCCGTCCCGATGGCGGACCAGCACCGCCATTACCGGCAGGTCGATGCGGGACTGGTCCTGCGGGCAGCCGCGGCAGACGATGCTTTCCCGTTTGGCGTACAACGTCCCCAAATCCAGCAAAAAAACTTCGATTTTCCGTTTCATCTGGCCGCCTCCTCTTTTTTGATCTCCAACTCATCCAGCGCGAGGGAGAAAGCGGGTAAAAATTCTGACAGGAAAATTTCCACCTCATCCAAATCCATTTTCTGCAGCGCGGCCAGGGTGGACGCCTTTGCCGGTACAAATTCCCGGTTGCCTGCTTTTTCCTCTTCCATGCATTTGATCAGCGCGCTCAGACGGTCTGCCGCTTTGACCAGTTTGCGTGAATCCTCGTCCAACCCGTCTCCGGACAGATAAGGCTCGATTTCTCCCCGCAAATCGCAGGGAAGAAGATTGGCAAGACGCTCGCATGCCGCCCGTTCCACCTCCTTGTAAGAGCCCCGCAGCGCCGGATTATCATATTTGACCGGGGTAGGCAGGTCGCCGGTGAGAATTTCAGAACAGTCATGATACAGCGCGTGCAGGACGATTTTTTCCAGCGAATAGCGGCGCCCCAGGCGTTTGTTTCCAATAACGGCCAGGATGTGGGCCAGCATGGCGGTCTCCAGACTGTGCTCGCTCAGATTTTCCCAGCGGGTGTTGCGCATCAGTCCCCAGCGGTTGATGTATTTCATGCGGAACAGCATGGCGTAAAAAGAACTGTGTTCCATCATTGTCCCCCTTTTCCTTGTGAATTTATCAAGAAATCCTGCATAAATCCAGCCAAAATTTAGCACTATAAGAATGAATTGTGATATAATAGAGAAAATAGACCCGTTTATTGTATCAAAGCGGCATAAATAGGCGTTCCTTTTATTGCCCCTGCCGCATTGTCGGCCGGATAGGCCTTCTATTGCTATGGTAGCCCAAACCGTGAGCGATTGCAAGGGCCAGGCCCCGCTTCCCGGAAAAACATCGATGGAGTTGAGCATATGACCGCACAGAAAAGCCTGCACTGGAAAGCGTTTTTGCTGGCGCTGGGAATTTCCACCGCCGTTTTCCTGCCGTTTGTCATCTATAATGGCGGCTATTTTATTTTTATCGGCGATTTCAACGCCCAGCAGATTCCCTTTTACAAGCTGGTGCATCAGGCTGTCCGGGAGGGGAATTTCGGATGGAGCTGGACCACCGATCTGGGTGCCAATTTCATCGCGTCTTACAGCTTTTACAACCTGACCAGCCCCTTTTTCTGGCTGACCATCCCGTTCCCAACCGATTGGGTGCCATTTTTAATGGCGCCTCTGCTCATTTTGAAAAACGCCTGTGCGGCACTGACCTCCTACTTTTACCTGGCGCGCTTTGTGCGCCGGCGGGAATTCGCGGTTTTGGGTTCGCTTTTATATGCCTTTTCCGGCTTCATGTTTTACAACACCTTCTTTAACCATTTCCACGAAGTGGTGGTATTTTTCCCGCTTCTTTTGATTGGCATGGAAGAGCTGGTCCGGAACAATCGCCGCGGCTTTTTTGCCGTGGCGGTAGCGCTCAACGCGGTGGTCAATTATTGGTTCTTCATTGGAAGCGCCGTGTTTTGCGTGCTTTATTTCGCTTTTCGCTGCACGGACCGCAGCTGGGGCGCAAGCTTCAAAAAATTCTGCTGGGTCGCTTTTGAGGCGATTTTGGGCATGGGTCTTTCCCTGTTTATTTTCCTGCCGGCGGTGTTGGGCATTCTGGGCAATCCCCGCACCACATCGGACAATCTGCTGTCCGGCTGGAATTTCTGGTTGTACTGGCATGAAGAACGGCTGCCGGCCATCATCGGCAGCTTCCTGTTCCCGCCCCACGTGCCGTCCCGACCGGTGATGTTCCCCAATCACGGGGCCAAATGGTCCAGCCTTACCGCGTGGCTGCCGCTGTTCGGCGCCTCCGGCATGATGGCCTATCTGCTGATGCCGCAGCGGTCCTGGCTGAAAAAAATGCTTGCCGCCTGCCTTTTGATCGCGGCGATCCCGGGGCTCAACAGCATTTTTATTTTGTTCAATAATTCCTATTATACCCGCTGGTTTTACGCGCTGATCCTTCTGATGTGCCTGGCCACCGTGCTCGCGATGGAGCGCAGAGGGATCGATTATCTGCGCGGTGTGAAATGGACGGCGGGCATCACCGTTGGTATGGTGCTGGCAGTGGGCCTCACGCCGCTCAAATCGGACGGCGAGTGGAAAATCGGACTTGCTTCTGATATGCCGACCTTTTGGCTGTACGCCGTATTTACCTGCGCCTGCCTGCTGGCTGCTTACCTTTTGGTCCGGCGCTTTCAAAACACCAGGCAGATGCCGCGGGCGGCTATCGCTGGTGTTTGTATTGTCAGCACGCTGTTCGGGTGGATCTATTTTACGGATGGAAAAAACGCCCGCAGTTCAGATGAATGGCTCGTCGAAAACGGTATCAAGGGCCAGGATATGGTTTCGTTCCCGGATGACGGCAACTTTGTCCGCACCGATTTTTATGCCACAATCGAAAATTTGGGCATGTATTGGGACCGGCCTACCATCCAGGCTTTTCATTCGATTGTGCCGGTGTCGCTGATGGAATTTTATCCCGAAGTGGGCGTGACCCGGGACGTTTCTTCAAAGCCGGATACCAAGCTGTACGCCCTGCGCAGCCTGCTCTCGGTGCGATGGCTGGTCATCGAGCAGCGCAATGAGGAGCAAAGCCCGATGCCTGGGTACTCCTATGTGCGCACGGACGGAAACTTTAACCTGTATGAAAATGACAACTTTGTCCCTATGGGGTTCGCGTTTGACCATTATATCACGAGAGAAATGTTTGATGACACGGCCAAGGATTACCGCTGCCGCCTTTTGATGAAAGGCATTATGCTGGAGGACGATGCCATTGCCCGGCACAGCGATATCCTCACCAAACTTTCGGACAAAGAGGCGGATACGCTTACGGAAGACGCTTATACAGTCGATTGCGCCAACCGGCGGCGGGAGGCTTCCTATGAATTTACCACCGACAATCAGGGCTTTACCTCCAAAATTGTGCTGACCAAAGAGAACCTGGTGTTTTTCAGCGTTCCTTATGACGAAGGATGGAGCGCTACGGTCAATGGGGAACCGGCCCGGATTGAAAAGGTGGACATCGGCTTTATGGCGGTGCGCGCCCCGGCGGGGGACAGCACCATTCGCTTTACCTATCATACCCCGGGGCTGACGGCGGGCCTTTGGGTCAGTGGCGTGTCGCTGGCTGTCCTAATTGGCTATCTGCTGCTTTCCTACCGGCTGCGCCGTCGGCGGCCGGCACCGGATATTTCCTATACGGTACTGCAGACCGGAGAGGAAGAACACCAGCTCTCTTTTGACGAATTGTTGAAAAAAGGCCAATCTGAAGATAATACACAGGAGGAAGAATGATCATGGATCGATTGTATCTTGTTGTGCCCTGCTATAACGAAGAGGAGGTCCTGCCCGAAACCGTCCGCCGGCTGACCGACAAGCTGCGCCGGATGGAAGAAAAGGGACTGGTATCCGGAGACAGCCGCATCCTTTTGGTAGACGACGGCAGTCGTGACCGCACCTGGGAGCTGATTTGCGGCTTCCATCAGGAGAATCCGGTGGTATCCGGCTTAAAGTTATCCCGCAATCGGGGGCATCAGAACGCGCTGGTAGCCGGCCTGATGACCGCCAGGGAACTGTGCGACATTACCATTTCCCTAGATGCGGACCTGCAGGATGATATCGAGGTGCTGGACCAATTTGTGGAAGAGTATCACAAAGGCGCGCAGATCGTTTACGGTGTGCGCAGTGCTCGGGATACGGATACCGCTTTCAAGCGGTCCACCGCCATGGGATTTTACGGCCTGATGCAAAAAATGGGAGTCGATATTGTCAGCAACCATGCGGACTACCGCCTTATGAGCAAAAAGGCGCTGGACTGTTTTTCCGGCTACCATGAGGTCAACCTGTTTTTGCGGGGAATCGTCCCGCTGATTGGGTTCCCGACGGCGGTGGTCACCTATGAACGCAGCGAACGGTTCGCTGGGGAATCCAAGTATCCGTTAAAAAAGATGCTCTCTTTCGCTTGGGACGGTATTACCTCGTTCAGCACCAAGCCGCTGTCTCTGATCACCGGGGTTGGAATCGGCGTTGGATTTTTATCCGGGTTGGGACTTCTGGCCGCGCTGATCTGCCTTTGCTGCGGTATTCCGGTGGCGGGATGGATCTGGGTGCTGGTATCGGTTTGGCTGGCGCTGGGCATTGAGCTGGCAGCGCTGGGATTGGTAGGCGCCTATGTGGGCAAAACTTATGCGGAGGTCAAGGCGCGTCCGCGGTATCATATCGAAATGCTGTTGGACAGCGGCAAGGTTTCTGAAGAATAGCTCTCGGACGGTTCCAAACCAAGGAGGCGCTCGCTTTGCCGGCATTTGGCGAACGCTTTGGCAAAGCTGGCAATAAAAATGGGCAATTTTTAAAAAAAGTTTTGCCAAAAGCCTTTGATTTTCAGGATTTTTCCCTTTTGAAAAATGGACGGACATATCGTATAATAAAAAAGTCGAGTAGCTAAAAAAGCGTAAATCCAGATGCTGGATTTACGCTTTTTCTTTTTTAGGAGGAGATAGGATGGAAAATCAAATGGAGCCAGCTTATTTGGAGCAGGAAAAATTAAGCCGTCTGATGAAAAAATATGCTGTGCCTTGCATGATCTCACTGTTGGTAGCGGCGCTTTATAACATCGTGGACCAGATTTTTATCGCGAACGCCAGCTATCTGGGCTCTTACGGAAACGCCGCCAATACCGTGGTGTTCCCGCTGACGGTGATCGCCCTGGCCATCGCCGTTATGATCGGTGACGGCTGCTGCGCTTTTGTCAGCCTCAGCCTGGGCCGAAAAAAGCCGGAAGATGCCCATCGCAGCATTGGAAATGCGGTTGTGCTGTCGGTGGCGGGAGGAATCGTGCTGTGTGCCGTTTATCTGCTTTTTTCGGATCAGATTTTGTATTTTTTCGGCGGTACGGTAAACGAAGAGACCTTTCGCTATTCGAAAGAATATTTTTTCTATATTTCCCTGGGTATTCCCTTTTATATGTTTGGTCAGGCCATGAATCCGGTCATTCGTTCTGATGGAAGCCCCGGCTTTGCCATGGCTTCTACGCTGGCAGGCGCGGTGGTCAATATGATCCTTGACCCGGTGTTTATCTTCGTCTTTCGCTGGGGAATGATGGGTGCGGCGGTGGCCACCGTTGCCGGACAGGTGCTGACTGCGATCCTCGCTGTTTGGTACCTATGCCACACCAAAGCGGTAAAACTGACAAAAGAGAGTTTTCTGCTCCGAAAACAGATCATTAGCCGATCGCTTTCGCTGGGCATCTGCAGCTTTTTATCCCAGATTTCTCTGGTGGCAGCGATGGCGGCGATTAATAATATGATTCGGAAATACGGCGCCTTGGACCCGATTTTCGGTCAGGAACAGTACGCCCAGATCCCCATGGCGGTGGTTGGAATTGTTATGAAATTCTTCCAAATCGTAATTTCCATTGTCGTAGGCATGGCGGCCGGATGTATTCCGATCGTAGGATTCAATATGGGGGCCGAGCGCCGTGATCGCGTAAAAAAGCTTTTTGTGATGCTGTTGGGTGCGGAAACGCTCGTGGGTATTGTTTCTTTGATCATTGTGGAAGGACTTCCCAGACAGCTGATCGCGATTTTCGGCGCTGCCGGTGAAAGTGTTTATTACACGGAATTCGCTGTGCGGGCATTTCGGGTTTATCTGTGCATGATTGTTTTAGCCTGCATCAATAAAGCAGCGTTCATTTTCCTGCAGGCAATGGGAAAAGCCTTTGCCTCGACGGTGCTGTCCATGATTCGGGAAGTTGTATTCGGCGTAGGATTGGCGCTTCTGCTTCCGCTCTTTTTTGGACTGGATGGCGTGCTGTACTCGATGCCGGCAGCAGATATCCTGACTTTTCTCGCGTCGGCGGTTGTGATTGGTTCCACCTGGCACTTTTTAAGCAGAAACGATATTTAAAAGGAGAAAAGACGTTCTCTGCAAAAAAAGAAAGAACGATGACCGGGCAACTCATAAAAGGAATCCTCCGTATGGCTTTAGCCATACGGAGGATTCCTTTTATCCATTGTGATGGTTGTCCATTATAGTCCCAACCCTTTACTGATATTGACGACAAAGTCCTGCACGTTGGTGACGATCGTTTTTACGCCGAGACTTCCCCGGTCGCGCAGCTTGTTCACCGAAAATTCCGAAATATCCACGCTGTAAAAATACACGGGGCGGACCGTCCCGTCTGCCAGCACACGGTAAGAGGGCGTCATATTTCCGGTGGCAATGGAATGGAGCGTTGTCGCCATACAGATAACGGTAGTGGATTTTTTTACACATTCCCGCATGGCGTTTTGCCCTTCGTAAACGTCGCCATACACCTCTGGCAGAGGCCCGTCATCCCGGATAGAGCCCACCAGAACAAAGGGAACCTGTTTTTGTACGCAGCTATAAATAATGCCGTCGCGGATCCCCTCTTTTTCGATAAAAGCAGGGATAGAACCATCCATCCGGACCCGGTTGATGGTGTCGATATGGTTGTAATGGCCGTTGGGCTGGGATTTCTGAGTATAGATGTCCTGACCGAGGGCAGTTTTGCGGTATCCGGCCTCCAAATCATGGGTGGCCAGGGCATTGCCCGCTAACAGGGCATTGACGTAGCCATTCTGCACCAGCTTGGAAAATGCGGCGCGGGAATCGTGGTCAAAGGCGCAGGCAGGACCTAACACCCAGGTGATATAGCCGTGCTCTTTTTCATGGCGCAGCAGTTCGTATAAGGAATCGTAGTCTCGGGAATAAGCGGTTTCGCGGGAACGCCCCTGCCGGAAAGCGAACGCTTCCGCCGGTCCGCCCTCTTCGGCGGCAAACCCGTTTGGATAGACGAAAATCCCTTGAGAGGCATCCTCTGTCCGGCCGACAACGACCAGGTCTCCCTGCTTGAGCCGGCGGAATTCCCGAATGCTGATTTCGCCGTTTTCATAGACGGCGACACAGTCCATGCGGCTTTCTTTCGCCAGCAGCCACCGACCGCCGATTTTAAAATATTCCGGGAAAATGGTGGTCGCGTGATACTGTTCCGGTGCGACCTTATCCTTGGGAGAAGGCACCAGCAGCGCATCCGGCGCCTGGGAAAAGCGGGGTGCGGAAAAATCAGGTGAGGTGAAATGGGGAAGGGAGAAAGACATGACAACTACCTCCGATTCATGGTATTTGTATTTATTCTACCATGGAGACAAAGCGGATACAATGAAAAGGCGGTCATATTTTGACAGTTTATATAAGAAAAGAGACAAAGGCGCTTTGTTTTTGGGAAAAAGGGAATTTTTGTTTTCGGATGGTGGAAATCAGCCCCAAAGTGTGATATGCTGGAACAGCTGCCAAAACGGGGCTGCCCGGCTTTTGACTTTTGGCCAGCTACGGGCGGGCCTTACCAATAAAAGGAGTGTTTCATTTCACATGAGGGAAGATCATCGTCCCGTCCACGCCAAAATCCCGGGGATGGGCCAGAGAAGCATAAAAACCGCTCTGGCGGCCACGCTTGTGGCGCTTATCTATGTGTTTGCCGGGCGCAATCCCACTTTCGCCTGCATTGGGGCGATTTTTGGAATGGGAAGCGATATGGATAATTCCTGGCTCAATGGCGGAAACCGCCTGATCGGTACCGTCATCGGCGGATTTTTGGGCATCGGCTTGTTTTGGCTCGAGCATCAGCTGTTTCCGGCCGGAAACTATTTCTTTCGGCTGCCGATTCTTTTTCTGGGAATCATGATTTTGGTGGTGGTTTCGGTGCAGTTCCGTTGGCCTGGTGCGGTGCAGCCCGGCGGCGTGGTGCTGTGTATTATCCTGTTTAACACCCCCGCCCATCACATTGCATACGCTTTGGATCGAATGCTTGATACGGGAATCGGCGTAGTGGCGGCACTGGCTGTCAATCTGATTCTGCCCCGCCAAAGGCTGGATCGCTGGCTTCATCTGGAGCAAAAAACACAGAAAGAAGAGCAGGACTGCGCGGATCAGGCGCAGCTGTCCTAGGTGCAGGCGTGTTCCTGCCAAAAGAAAAGGGTCTTTCCCATTGGGGAATGCCAGATGGGGAAGTTTTCCAATAAAAAATGGTGCAACACTCAAAACGGTGTTCCACCATTTTTTATTGCTTTTCGGAAACTGTCAATACAGTTTCCCTGCTTGTTACAGTATGGGACAAACTTTAAATCTACTACCGTAATTATGTAATTACACCGCTTTCTAAAATAGAAAATGTTTTATTTTCGCAATTGATTTCAGCAAGTGCACCGTAAGGCAATACAAACATAGGTGATGAATGACCAAAATTCAGTCCATATACTATGGGCATTGAACAGGAATACTTACCGAAAACTATTTGCCGAATGACTTGCGATCTCCTCGAAAAAGAACAATCCTCATTAACCTTGCCGATAATGATTCCGTTTAGTTTCTGTAAAATACCTTTTTGCCCCAAATAATCAAAGAAAACGCTCACAGCCTTTTCATTAAAAAATTCGGGAATATCTTCAATAAACAGGATTGCCCCATTATAATCTTCTGCCGTAGGCTCAATACAAGTTCCCTCAAGCTCCATAATCCCTGTATGACCGCCGATCAATCGCCCTGTTACAACGCCTTCGCCATGAATTATTTGGTAACCACTGTTTGGATAATAAGCCCTCTTCTTTTTAATATTAATATAATCGGATGGCTCAAAAGTCCAATCAGACGAGGGATCTATTTGACCGATAGGTAACGCATCAAACAATGTTTTAATAAACGATCTTTTACTGTATTCATGCCACCCGGACTGATCCGCTATCGGATGAAGCAGATTATCACCATAAAAGGACGAAAGACCGCATTTATAACACATCAAATGAATATTCATAACATCTGAATATCCGATAAAAATTTTAGGGTTATTTGAAATACTTTTGGGGTCTATGTATGGAATGATTTTTATACTATCATTACCCCCGACATTAGCAATAATCGCATTAATATCGTTATTTTCAAATGCCCACATTATGTCTTCTGCACGAGCTTCAGGATTTTCGGATAAATAATCAGAGCCTCTCAATGAGTTTGGTGCCGCCACTACCTGAAGACCTAATTCCTGCAAACGCAAAACGCCCAAATCATATTTCCATTTTGTTTCAATATCTCCTGCCCAGCCGTTACAGGGACTTACTGCTGCAATTTTATCACCCTTTACCAATCGCTTTGGTTTGATTAGCGGTTTCATTATTTTTACCCCCTATAAAAAAAGGGCAGCCATAACTTGTATTATACGGATACAAATTACTTCCTTATATGGCGTTAGCATTTGGGAAAGACCCTTTTTGTATCGGCAGTTTATTTGGCTTGTACTTCGCCTAAAGTTTTTTTATAAGGCTTATAGACGTAGCCGTCCTCATCACTGTACAAATCTTCCAGATTGCCCTCGTAGGTAAGCCCATCACCTACCGAACCGTTGACGCCGCAGATTTTCGCGGCGAATTTGGCGCCGAAGTCCATGGCCTCCCGCACCCGCTCGCTGCCGGTTTTTTTAGAATCGGTATAGGCAACGGAAAAAGAACAGGTGAAGGAATCGCCGGCGCCCATCGTGTCAACAACAGTGGCCGGCGCGGCCTTTCCGACATAGAACTGCTCGCCGTCAAATACGATTTGCCCCTCGGCGCCGCGGGTCCCCACAACGATTTTCGGCCCGTAACTGTGTATCCGCCGCAGAAGCGCATGAATCTGCTCCTCGCCGCCCTGTTGATTGCAGGAGAGGAAACAGTAATCCACATGGGGGCAGTATTCTTTGAGGATATCCTCGGTGAATTCCTCCGAAAAATCGTAGGCAAAGGGAATGCCCAAATCATTGATTTTCTGGATCTCGGTTACATCCAGGTTGGAGTAGCAGTCGGAAATGACCAAATCAAAACCTTTGATATATGCCAGATCTTCTTGGTCCAACACAATAGGAGTCATGGCGTTTACACCTTTGCGGGTACCATGAAAGGTACGGTTGCCGTCCACCAGTGTGGTCATGGCGTAGCTGCATTGTCCGTGCAGTACCTTACAGCGCGCGAGGTCTACGCCGTTTTTTTCCAGCACCCATTTCAGGTGCTTGCCGCGCACATCATCGGAAAAATACCCTAAATAAGCGGAATCTGCCCCTGCCCATTTGGCGTAAATTGCCGTGTTGAGCTGGTTGCCGCCGGGATACATGGTCTTGACAAAATCATATACATCCATGGTATTGAAGCCGATGGAAATAGAACGAATCATGAAAAAACCGCCTTTCTTTCCAATTTTCGATTTCCAAATTATCATAGCATGAATACGGCGGCAAAGGCAATCGAAAATCAAAAGAAATCCGCCTTTTTGTACCAATTTGGGGGAAATGTCAAAAGGTACCAACAAGTCCTTGTGAAGGATAGCAAAGCCGGGAGTGGCCAATCCGGGGCAGGAGGAATCCGCGCGGCGGCAGAATGAAAAACAGGCGTTCCGTCCTGAACGGAACGCCTGTTTTGTTTGAAAGATTGCTGTTGTGCGAAAGAAAGAGATTAGTCTTTCAGCGCAGCCTGCGCCGTACATACCTTGTGTATATAACGATGTACATTTTGAATTAGAGCTGTCCGGGCAGCTCACCGACGCAGGCTGCCCGGAAAAGGGATGGTGTGCCCCTCCCCATCAGCAAAAGAACCAAAGTGTAATTTACTATCCATGGAGCAGGTCGTGTACTTCCTCTGACCGGCTAAATTCAGAAAGGCAACTGTGGGCTGCGGAGAAAAGTCCAAGCACCAGGCAAAGCGGGAATCAGACAGTGGTGTAACCTGTGAAACAAAGAGATCAATGAAATCCTCGCTTACCAGACCGTCATGCATTTCAACTGCTTCGCACAACGCTGCCTCAATGGCTTCCATATCCAGGCGTCCGGGATTGTAGTCCTCTGAAGCAATTTGAGCTTTGCTCTGACGAAGGGCCTCCATCTGCTGCTGAATTTCTATGGTCCGCTGGAGGAACTTAGGGTCTGGCGGTCTGCGTATTCGGGCGGTGCATGGGACGGCAGGAGAATGTCAGAGCAGATCACGCCGCCCTTGCGGGTGTAGTCGCTGTATTCGCCGTAATACTCGCTATACAATCGCTCCCCGGCACGGTAGGCGGCAGAAGCAATAGCGGACTGTCCTGCGCTTCGCTTAGTCTGCGTGACGCTTAGATGAAATAGTGCCATCGGCTTTCAACTCCTTTTCTCTGTTTGCTTGGCTGATATGGGTAATCGCCATGTGACGGACGGCTCGCTGGACTTCGGACAGGGAAAAGATGTGTTCCATCAGCTCTGTCATTTCGGTGCGTGTGAGATCTTTGACCTCCGGGGCAAGGCTCTCAATCGTGCCGCCCAGATTGCAAAGACGATGGGTGCGTTTCTGCCTTTCACCTTTCTCCAGATACTTCTTTCTGTTCTCAAGACGGTTGAGCTTGTGCTGTTCCTGTGCAAGCTGCGTCTCAGCTCGTTCTTTTTCAGCTCGGAGTTGTTCAAGGGTTTTCGCTTTTTCCATTCTGTTTGACCTCCTTTTTTGAAAAATGGGGATAAAAAAAGACCGTCAACTTTTCGCAGATTGCGACCAGTCAACGGTCTAATTTTCGGTATTCGGTTTTTTCAAACTTGCTGGCGGCGAACAACAGTTATGTTGTTTGCGGACGGCAAGTCCACAGGGGATAGCCGCATTAGCGGCGCAAGGGGGTGTAGCCACCTTGACGGAACGAAGTGACGAAACATTCACGGTCGAGCAGTTTTCTTCTGCTGACCGGGAATGAAGCTCCGCAGGACGCACTACTCTCGACAGAGAGTATAGAAGTGCGCCCTTTAGTTCCTAAAGGGTTTTTATCAGTGCGACAAACTTGAATTGTCTAAAATAGTAAAGCCGTACCGCTTACTATTTTTTCTTTTACTGCTGAAACAGTATCTTTGATTGAATGCGTAGTTGTATCTATAACATTTAATTCATAGATTCCTAAATTGGAAAATTGCTTCCACATTGTTTCAACTAATTCAATATTTGTTTCTCTGTCTAACTTTGAGCGTTCGATAGCTCGCTTCATAGTTTCTTCTTTACTTGCCCTTAAAACGATATAGTGTACTTCATAATGCTCTTGAACAATGTTGAGCCACGGCTCTAAAAACCACGGTCCTACAATGCCATCTACAATTACATCATATCCACCACGAGCATATCGCTTCGCAGCTTCTAAAAACGCTTCAATGACAATCAAATTTTGCTCATTTGATTCTGGCAAATGCGGTGGTATTGCCCCTTTACTCAAATAATGATAAAAGTCATCTGTGTGCATATGCACAGACTTTTCCAAATCTGATTCTTTTGCAACAGCAGATGCCGTTGTAGTTTTTCCTGTCCCCGGCGCACCTGTGATTACAATAATTCTACCTTGATTCATCTATATTTTACCTCCACAAATTCCGATTTGTTGATAACTCATTATATCATAAATTTATCCACTATATCATAAATCTATCCACTTTTCAATCTATATCACGCAATTAACTTGGAAAGGAACACCGCCGAGCAATGGGTTATCTCGGCGGTCACTCTTTTACTCGTTGTCCGCTCCATACGATACCGACGACGGAATTCCGTTATCATTTAGATTTTTCTCGATATCCTTCACCGGAAGTGAGGAAAAATACGCTTCTCTTCCCTCTTTTATTATAAGCTCGTGGCACGGCTTGTTTCCGGCGTTGTCGGGAATGCGCGCGTCCATTATGTTCACGGCTATCATCTCGGGAGTAATGGCGGCTCTCCCTCCGGCTTGACCTACGCACACCACCGCGTCGGGTCTGTATTGCTCCACCGCTTTTTTAAGAACCTCTCCTGCCTTTCCAAACACCGTCGGCACTTCGAGCTTTAAAATTTCCGCGCCTTGTATTTCGTTTTTCATCATTTTTACGGCTTCTCCCGCAGGATTGATTTTCTCTCCCCCGAACGGGTCAAAGCCTGTGAACAGTATTCTCATTTTATCATGCCTTTCTTTGTCTGTATTCTCTCAAAATCTCGCGGCACCTGTTTTGAAGCCACTCTGTTGTCTCAGTATCGTTTTCGACAGCGTTTTCGTATATTTCCGTCAGCCCTATCCGCAGCTCATAGCATAAAATTCGCTCGGTATATCTCGGCAGGTGAGAGTATTTTCTCTCCCAATACGCCGCAGTTTTTTCCATGCACATGAGCCATGTCCGCCAAAAATACGCGGTCGCGATGTCGTAAAGAAAGTCCCCGTAAGCCGCGCAGTCCCAGTCTATAACGCCACTTATCCTCGATTTTTTGCCTACGATAACATTATTCGAGCCGAAATCCCCGTGGAACAGCGCTCTTTCTTCCGGGCAATAAGATATAAGCTCACGATATGCCGCGAGAAGCTCGTCGATGAGTGAGAGGTTAACATAGCTCCTGCTTACCGCCGTCCAGTCTCTCTCGAATACCTCCGCAAGATATTCTCTCCAGCTGTAAAACGGAGCGTTTCCCGTATCGCTGTCAAACACGCCGCAGCCGGAAGTGCCTGATATATCGGTTCGCGATATTGCTTCGGTTACATCCGTAATATCGCCGAGCAGTCGCACAACCGTTTCTTCATCGGAGTCCTCATATGTAATCCCGTCCGCTTTTACGCTGATGCAGAAGTAGTGCGTGCCGTCAAAGTTGCCTGTTTCAACAACCTCTGGAATAGGAACTCTATCCGAGCGGAAGTGCTCATAGGCGTATTTGTCTTTTTTGAAGCCTTCCATATTTGAATTTATGCGCACGACATATTCTCTGCCGCCACGCGAAAACCAATACGCCTGTGACTCCTGCCCTTCTTTTATCGGAAAAAGCCTTATATCCTCACCGTACTTTCGGCTTAAAAACTCTGTGATGCTTTCTTTTGAATAATCGCTTTTCATGTTCCGCTCTCTCCTTTAGCTCTGTCTGAGGATAATATACCACAAAAAAGCAAAAAAATCTAAGACAACAACGCTGCCCTACTTGCGATTTTTTCTTGTACTGCGGAAACAGTTTCTTGAATGGAATAAGTGGTCGTATCTATAACATTCGATTCATATATTCCCAGATTGCAAAATTGCTCCCACATGGTTTCTACTAATTCAACATTTGTTTTTCTGTCTAATTTTGAGCGCTCCACAGCTCGCTTCATAGTTTCTTCTTTACTGGCCCTTAAAACAATATAGTGTACTTCATAATCTTCTCGAACAAGGGCTCTCCATGGTTCTAAAAACCACGGCCCTACAATTCCATCTACAATTACATCATATCCACCGCGGGCATAGCGCTTTGCAGCTTCTAAAAAGGCTTCAATAACAACTAAATTTTGTTCGTTGGACTCTGGTAAATGCGGCGGTATTGCTCCTTTGCTTAAATAATGGAAAAAGTCGTCTGTGTGCATATGCACAGACTTTTCCAAATCTGATTCTTTTGCAACAGCAGATGCTTTCTTTTAGGCTTGAAGTCGAGGACATGGCCCTCGATCACATGGGCATACCGCTTGATTTTGATTTCCCGGCGCTGCTGACTCAGGAGAGCGGCCTGATACCCGTCCTCTGTGAGAAACAGCCGCATTTCATCACCGGGGCTACCGTAAGAACTGGGACGCTGAACGGAAAACTCGATCATCCAGCGGGTGTTATCCTGAAAACGCTCTACGGCAAGAATGTTGTGCCCTTTCAGCTCACGGGCTGAAATATCCCTCATAGGCGGCTCCTTTCATCGTTCCTGGTCTCTCTGGCGCTTCTTCTGCCACGCCTCCAGCAGCTTGATAATGGTTTCCTGCATCCGCTGGGGCGTGTAACTCTTGGGAAAATACTTCCGCAGGGTGTCGGAGGTGAAAGTCACCCGGTCCAGATCGCTTTTCTTTTCCTCGCCCATGATGACGCGCATCATATCGAGGGTCAGATGTCCCTCCTGGCTGTATCTCTTGAGCCGCTGGGCCTGGGAAAGAGAGGGGGTAGACTGTTCGCTGTCCATCGCGTCCAGCAAATCCCGCTGTTCCTCTTTTTTGAGGAAAGACAGCTCATAAGCCGGATTGAGTGCGATTTTCCGTTCATCAATCATATCCAGCAGTTCGGGAATCAGTTCTGTCAGGCGGATATAGCGTTGAATTTGATTTCGGCTCTGACCAACTTGCTCGGCCAAAATATCCCGTGACTTCTTTCCATCCGACTTGTGCCCAACTTGGGCACAAGTTAAATCGGACCGTTCCCCTTGGTGCTTCATAGCCTCTAGCTTCATCTTGTAGGCAAAGGCTCTCTCGCTGGGAAGCAGGCTTTCCCGCTGCAAGTTGCTGTCCACCATGATGATGGTGGCGGCATCATCGTCCAGGTCGCGGACAATGACCGGCATGGTTTCTTTCTCGGCCAGTTCACTGGCCCGGTGCCGCCTGTGACCGGCTACCAGCTCATAGCCACCCTCCGGGTCCAGGCGAGCAATCGCCGGAACCAGAACACCGTACTGCCGAACACTGTTGGTGGTCTCCATCATGGCTTCGTCATCCTTGACTTTGAAGGGATGGTTCTTGAAAGGATGCAGTTCAGACAGCGGGATTTCCCGTACCTTCTCCAGCTTGGCATCCTGGCGGCTTTCTTCGGTGGAAAACAAGTCATCGTATGGAGCAAGCTCTACTTTTTTCGCGCTGCTTTTCAAGTTTTATCACCTCCTGGGTCAGATTCTTGTAACCCTCGGCCACTTTGCCTTTGGGGTCATGGGCAAAAATACTTTTGCCCTCGGCACTGATTTCCTTTGCCCGGACGGAATGGGGAATCTCAGTTCCGAACACTTTGATTTTGCTGCCGTAGGTTTCTCGCAGCAGAGCCGCAATCTCCTTGGCAAAGTTGGTGCGGTTGTCCACCATCGTCAGCAGGATACCGTCGATCTGGAGCTTGGGGTTAATCTGCCGCTTCACCTTGTTTACGGTCTGGAGCAGCTGTTCCAAGCCCTTGGCGGGCAGATACTCCGCCTGGACGGGGATTATTACCCTGTTGGCAGCAGCCAACGCATTGATCGTAAGCATCCCCAAGGAGGGCTGACAGTCAATCAGGATATGGGAATACTGTCCCTTGAGGGTGTCCAGATACTGCCGCAGGATTGTCTCTCGGCTCATGGCGTTCACCAGAGAGACCTCCATGCCGGAGAGCTGGATGTCAGCGGGCATCAGGTCAACGCCCTCCGGGTGATGCAGGATACCCTCGCCGGGGCTCAGCGGCTCGTCCATCAGGATACGGCCCATCGCGTAGGACAGGGTAAAGGGTAGCTTGTCCGGCTGGGGGTGGCCCAGGCTGATGGTCAGACTTCCTTGCGGGTCCCCGTCGATCAGCAGCACTTTCTTCCCGGCCTGTGCCAGCCCGATACCCAGGTTTGCGCAGGTGGTTGTCTTGCCAACGCCGCCTTTCTGGTTGGCGATGGCGATAATTTGTGTGTTCATTTCAGTTTCCTCCTGTGTCTTGAACAGAAGATGGAATGTAAGGAGGGTAAACTACCCCCTTGGGTTTTCTTAAAATCAAGAACATTTCGGCATCCTTTTGATTTAGGATTCATTTATCACGGTTCTGTACCGGACACTCCCATTGCCTGCGACGCTTTTAACGCTCGGACTGTGGCTGAGTGTAAGTTTTCCCCCTGTCCCTGGATCGTGGCCTCAAGTTATCAAGCTCTTTACCGGCGATAGGGAAGTCGCTCGACCCGTAGGCGTCATGGCGTATCACCGGAGTGGCTCTCCGAGGGACGGTTGTACCTGATGTTCTTCTGAATTTTCAAGGTCCATGAGATGTAACTCTCACTTGTAGGCCACGGCAGAGGCCGTTTGTTGCGCAAAAAATAAAAAAAGGAGCAGAAAAATTTTCTGCTCCCTGTTGTGACAAGGTATAATGACCTTTTATTGTGTGTAGCCACGCTTTTTACTCCAATTCCTAATCAACAGTAAAATCGTGTTGTGTATCTGTTCACTATTGTAATGCGAGGGGAAATACTGCTTGATTTCTTCTTCAACAATCATCGGCTCTCTCTGGTTTGGTTTCTTTTCCGATAAGATAGAAACCAAGTAATCTTCTGTGAAGTCTGATTCACTGGCCTTTTCTCGGATGGCTTTTGCCTGAGAAATAGATGGGGTTGCTTTTAGTGCTACCATCACCTTATATAGTAGCTTTTGTTGCTTCTTGTCCAAGTAGGAAATAGATACTGCTGGATTCAATGCGATTTTTCGATTATCAACCATTTCAAGAATTTCTGGTATCAATTCAGTAAGACGGATATAGCGAGAAATTTGGTTGCGACTTTGACCGACTTGTTCAGCAATTAACTCTCTGGATTCTTTTCCGACACACTTCCGCCCAAGTTGGGCGGAAGTAAATCCTTTACGCCCCTGATGGCTCATAGCTGCCAACTTCATTTTGTATGCAAAGGCTCTTTCACTTGGGAGAATCGTCTCACGCTGAAGGTTTGCATCTACCATGTTTACAACTGCCTCATCATCCGTCATAGACCGGACTAAAACAGGCATCTCAGAGTAACCCAATACTTCACAAGCCGCTTTGCGTCGATGACCAGAAATTAGTTCATAGCATTCCTCACCAATCTGGCGAGCCACCGCTGGATGAATTACACCGTGAATTTCAATGCTCTCAACAAGATGCCGAAATTCCTCATCGTCTCGTACCTGAAAGGGATGATTCTTAAATGGCTTCAGTTGTTCCAAGGGAATGTTTTTTACTGCTTGCCTTTGATCGTCTCGTCCCATAATGGCCCCCTTTACTGAAAGCTGAATTCGTCCAAAATTACGGAACTGGCTGCTGTGAAAATAGCAGCGAGCATGGACAAAATGTATTTTTGAAATCAGAATACATTTTTGCGTTCCCGTTTAGATTTGTACAAACAGCCCAAAATAACAATAAAAACCCCCGCACATTGCCCAATTGGGAATGTACGGGGGTTTTGGCGATTAGATATAAACCTCCACGGTCAAATCATGCCATTTTGACGGTTTTATGCCGTATCCATGGGATTTATAGAAGGTTTGTGCTTCATCAAATCCAATGGTGAATGACAGAACTCTTACTTGCGGGGGTTCTTGATAGCCGCCTGTGCAGCAGCCAGTCTCGCGATCGGTACGCGGAAAGGCGAGCAGGATACGTAGGTCAGGCCCACTCTGTGGCAGAACTCAACAGAGGACGGGTCGCCGCCGTGCTCACCGCAGATGCCCAGTTTGATGTCAGGACGGGTCTGTTTACCCAGATCCGCAGCCATTTTGACCAGTTTGCCTACGCCGGTCTGATCCAGTTTCGCGAACGGATCGTTCTCATAGATCTTCTTGTCGTAGTACGCGCCCAGGAATTTGCCTGCGTCGTCACGGCTGAAGCCAAAGGTCATCTGGGTCAGGTCGTTGG
>DFDW01000026.1 GCA_002369315.1 Ruminococcaceae bacterium UBA3818
ACATTTTCTCATAATAATTCTGATAGTCCCCGCTGATGATATGTTCCCACCAGGGTTTGTGATCCAGATACCAGCGGATGGTTTTCTGGATTCCCTCGTCAAAAGGAGTCGTCGGAAGCCATCCCAATTCTTCGTGTATTTTGGTCGGATCGATGGCATAGCGCATGTCATGGCCCGGACGGTCGGTGACAAAATGAATCAGGCTCTCCGGTTTATCCAGCGCTTTCAGGATGGTCTTGACCACTTCCAGGTTGGTGCGCTCGTTATGCCCGCCGATGTTGTAAACCTCGCCATCCCGGCCCTTTCTGACAATCAAATCAATGGCGGCACAGTGATCGGTGACATACAGCCAATCCCGCACATTTTCGCCGGTACCGTAAACCGGCAAAGGCTTGTCGTTCAGCGCGTTGGCAATCATCAGCGGAATCAGCTTCTCCGGAAAATGGTAAGGCCCATAGTTATTGGAGCAGCGGGAAATACTTACCGGCAGCCCAAAGGTCCGGTGATACGCCTGCACCAGCAGATCCGCCGAGGCCTTGGACGCCGAATAGGGGCTGGACGTGTGAATCGGGGTCTGCTCGGTAAAGAATAGGTCAGGGCGGTCCAGCGGCAGATCCCCATACACCTCGTCGGTCGACACCTGATGATAGCGCCGAATTCCGTATTTGCGGCAGGCATCCATCAAAACGCCGGTGCCCAGAATATTGGTCTGAAGGAAAATGCCGGGATCTACAACCGAACGGTCCACATGGCTTTCCGCCGCAAAGTTGACCACAACATCCGGGTGTTCTTTCTCAAACAGGGCATAAACCGTTTCCCGATCGGAGATATCCCCTTTGACAAAGGTGAAGTTGGGGTTTTTCATAACTCCTTCCAGCGTTTCCAGATTTCCCGCATAGGTCAGCTTGTCCAGGCAGACGATCTGGTCCTCCGGATATTTATCCAACATATAAAAAACAAAGTTGCTGCCAATAAAACCGGCGCCGCCGGTAACCAACCATTTCATGTTTATTTCTCCTTATAGACGAAATCCACGTCGCTGTCCCGCAGAAGCGGCGCTTTCTGGTCTTTTTCCGACAGAATCGGATGTTCGACCCGCCAATCGATCCCAAGTTCCGGATCGTTCCATAAAATATTGCGGTCTGTTGATGGTGCGTATAGATTATCCTCTTTGTATAAAAACTCCACATCATCAGTGAGGGTGACAAAACCGTGCCCAAATCCTCTGGGGATCAGAAGCTGGCGTTTGTTTTCAGCGGACAGCTCCACCGCCACCCATTTTTTATAGGTGGGGGAACCTTTTCGCAAATCTACCGCTACATCCAGCACCGCGCCGCGTCCGCAGCGCACCAGTTTCGCCTGGGCAGCGTCCCCTTTTTGAAAATGGATGCCCCGAAGCGTTCCTTTCTGGGCGGAATAGGACTGATTATCCTGCACAAAGTGATAGTGCAGCCCGGCCTCTTCCATATTGCGGGTGGACCAGGTTTCCATAAACCAGCCACGATGATCGCCGAATACTTTCGGCTCCAGGATGTAGACGTCTAACACCTCAGTCGGAATGACGTTCATAATGGTATGCTCCTTTAATAGATGATTTTATGTTCCGCTACTTTTTTCAAGTGCGCACCGTAAGCCGATTTTCCATACCGAACCGCCGCTTCCAGCAACTGTTCCTCGCTGATCCAGCCATTTTTGTACGCGATCTCCTCGATGGCGGAAATCTTGATGCCCTGCCGGTTCTCGATCACCTTGACAAACTCGGTTGCATCGGACAGCGCGTCTACCGTCCCGGTGTCCAGCCAGGCATAGCCGCGTCCCAAGGTCACCACGTTCAGCGAGCCCTCCTCCAGATACATCCGGTTGAGATCGGTAATTTCCAGTTCGCCGCGCTTGGAAGGCTTAACCTTTTTGGCTAACTCGCAGACCCGGTTATCATAAAAATACAACCCGGTGACACAATAATTGGATTTGGGGTGTTCCGGCTTCTCCTCAATGGAAATGGCTTTTCCGTTTTCGTCAAACTCCACGATACCGAACCGCTCAGGATCATCCACATAGTAGCCAAATACCGTCGCGCCTTCCTCTCTTTCCGCCGCCTGCCGCAGGTGGCGCGTCAAGCCGCTACCGTAAAAGATGTTGTCTCCCAGCACCATGGCGCAGCGGTCGCCGTCAATAAATTTCTCTCCAATCATAAATGCCTGGGCCAGTCCGTCAGGCGACGGCTGCACCGCGTAGGACAGGTGGATTCCATATTGGGAACCGTCCCCCAAAAGCCGCTCAAAGTTCGGCAGGTCCTGCGGTGTGGAAATAATCAGAATGTCCCGGATTCCGGCCAACATCAGCGTAGAAAGCGGGTAAAAAATCATGGGTTTGTCGTAGACCGGCAAAAGCTGTTTGGATGTGACCAGCGTAAGCGGGTAAAGTCTGGTGCCGGAACCACCGGCCAAAATAATGCCTTTCATATTTACTTCTCCTTTATCCAAATAAAAATCCGGCAATCTTTTTCATCGCGCCGTATTTTACCGTCCGGCTTTTGATCTGAAACCACCGGCGGCGCAGCCATCCCGCGCTTGACAGCTGACCATAGCCGGCAGTCAGCGCCTGCTGCTCGAAAGACAAATCATTCCGGAACTCATTATAAAAACTCTCTGATTGTAAAAATGTTTCAACCATTTCCTTTCGGTATTCTTTTATGTCCAGTAAACGGCGCAGCAAATACCGCGGCGAACGGACAAATTTTGCGCCTACTGCGTTATCTCCATGCTGGCGGTAAAGCATCGTCGCCTCATCCAAAAAAACGATTCGCCCAAAAGCGCTGGCCACCAGCGCCAACCACCAATCGTGCATGACAAAAAAAGTGGGCTCATGCTGCAAAAAGCCCCCCAACGCCCTATTGTACAGGACAGTACAGCCGGTCACCGTATTTTGCGCCAATTCATAGCACAGTGCCGTACGCTGCCAGTTGCCGTTGACAACATGGCGGTAAGAAGGATCCAGCACTTTCAAATCGCTGTCCACTACCGTCAGATCCGTATGGACCAGCAGCGGCGTTTCCTTTCCATATTCTTCCTCGGCCTTTTTCATAGCCAAAAGCGTTTTTTCCACTTTATCAGGATGCCAAACGTCATCCTGGTCGCAGAGCATTACATATTCGTCCGGATGCTCTGTCATCATCTTAAAAAAATTATGTTTTGCGCTGCTGGAATTCTGCCGGTTCTGCCAGGCGGCGATCTGTTTGGGATACTGCTTGGCATAATCCTGAACAATTTCCCATGTCCCGTCATCAGAGCAGTCATCACAGATATACAACATAAAATCCTGCTGTGTCTGCCGCAGAATCGAGTCAATCTGCGCAGCGATATATGGGGCGCCGTTATACGACGCCATTAAAATAGAGATCAATGTATCGCTCCCCCAAAATCAGCCTGCAAAAAGCACATTTTCCCTTGTTTCCCTTATGGCTATTTTACCTGATGGTATGGTAAAACTCAAGCGTTTCTCCTCTTTTTGTCTAATCTTTCCAAAATATTCACAAATGGTAAAAAACCTTGTGAAAATCGCCTTTTTTGAGACTTTTCTGATCTTCCTTGCCAGCAATGTTCCATAAGAAAACCGAGGCTTTTAGAAATAGGAAGTTTCGAAAAATCCGTCCTGACAGCTGGGATTTTGGGACCGGATCATGTTCCAGCGAAACTGTGCCGAAAACAAAAATTCTGAAATCCAGCTCAACGAATGATGAATGATAATACCGTCTATCATTGGTTGTGAAACAGTATTATCAATAAATTATTTATAATTTGTTGATAATATATGTAATATTTCTACTTAAAAAAGGTATTTTAAGTAGAATCATAAAACAAAGCGCGCATGTTTTATGAAAACAGGAAGTCAACCATGTTACAAAAGAAAGAGGTGCCATTGTGAAAAGGAAGAGAATAAATTTATTATGTGCCATCTTATCCGTTACAATGGTTATTCTTTTATGTCCGCCGATTGCTTTTGCTGAAGATGCCATTCCAGATGCAAAAATGCTTTCTTACGAGGATTATTTTGAGAACGAGCATGGTTTTTATCTGGATACGATTACCAAATCGAAACAATATCTCAATATGTCCACCGGTTTGTTTTCTCCTCTTGTTCAAAAAGAAGCGAATGGAACAATTACACGAAACGGGCAGGAAGTTACTGGCATTATTGGCAACTCCGAGATCGTATTTTTCGCAATCGATCATACGGTTTACCGATATCATGTAAAATCAAAACGTATCGATGCTGTTTTTACCGAGCCCATGATGGAAAGCTTTTATCCCATCACAAGTCATGTTGTATTGTGGACAAAAGCTTCAACTCCTGCTAATGCGAAAGGATTGTGCACAGACTGTGTATCTGACAATAGCCTTTGTTATACATTTGATGTCCGAACGCAAACATCGTCTTTACAGCAAGATCCAGAACGAATATTAAATCTCACTCGGGCCTCTGGATATACGAATTTATCTTCGTATACCATGGTTTTAAATGGAAAACAGATTCCAAGACCATTGGCTGGTTATAGAGTCAATGATATTTATCCGGGAGCCAATGAATGTGAGCAATTTGGGCTTGAGATTTATGCTTATTTGTGGGGAAGCCAAACTTATGGAACATATTTAGAACCCGGAGGCTTTTCCAGTGCGTCGGATGTTTTTAACAGTGTAGACGGTCTACCAAAAGGAAGTTATATGAGATTTTATAACAAAAAAACAAACTATAGACATACCATGATAAAGTTGCAGACATTCTCAATGGTAGGGAAAAATTATATTGATGTCTACCATGCAAATTTTAGCACCACACACAATCTTGTGACGATAACAAGATTCACTGCTGAACAATTTTATGATTATTTTGATACCTATGTTAGAGCTCGCACCCCCAATTAAGTTGGGATGGCAAAATAAAATGACACATTTCCTTTTTGGGAGGGAGGACTTTTATGAAGCGTATCTATCTCATTTGCTGTATAATGGTTTTTCTGTTGGGAGGCTGCCGCAATCGAAGTTCACCACAACAACTTTCCCTATCCGATGAAAGCGAAGAAATAAATAGCTTTACCTCCTCAAGTGAGGAACTTCTTTTGGAAGAAGAATATTATCACTACGATCTATTTGAGCATGTTTATGGTTTTAATCCATGGCAAAATACTTTTGTTCTCAAAAAAGATAACCAGATTTTTTATCAGCATCCAGCTTCGATCGAAACAGCTTATTACTATAATCACGCTTGCTTCTATTTTCTTTCAGAGGGAACCATATATCGCCTTTCGCTGCAAAATCAGAATGTTGAAACAATTCTCCGCCGCGATGGAATTGTCACATTTCAGCCTTTGACCAATTTTACTATTTTGTATGAAACTGTGGACGATTCTAAACGCAGATTCTTCCTTTTTAACCACAAAACGCAGGAAGAAAAAGAAGTATTCCCTGAAGCATATGGTTACGACGACCGAATCCTTAGAAATCGCTTTTTCGCCCTCTCCCCGGAAAACCTGTATGATATAGAGAATCAATGTATCATCCCCAATGAAAACAACATTCCAAGATTTTTATCCTATGATGAATACTTTTCACAGGAAAGGGCGTATGAATTTGGTGGAGAAGATAAGTGTTTTCTGCCGCATTTAAAGACTTTTTACGCAATAGCGAATGGCGTTTTTTCCCCTCTTTACCAAACGGACATGGAGGTAGACACAAAAACATACTCTTATATGGGGAACTATTTGATTTTCTTTTCATCTGGCAATTCTGTTTACAGAGTTTTTTTGCCTGGTGAGGTAATCGAAGAAGTATATTCTTCTGAAAGTCCCTTTCATTGGCATCCTTATCATAATAAAGCCATCATTCTTTTTGAAAAAGACAGAAAAACTCATTTGGCAGATGAAAACGACTATATTTATTATTATAATCTTGAGACAAAAGAAAAGACTCTCCTGTCAAAAGAAATATACCAGGAAAAATATAGTTTGTTAGACTGATCTCTTGAAATCGTCCCGCTTATTTTCAAGTGCTTCAGAGCAGACAGAATCCGAGGTGATACAGCCATGTATAAAAAGGCATTCTGGATTTCGCAGATCCTTTTAGGTTGTTTTTTTCTGAACGGATGCGGCGGCGTTCCAGCCGCGGAACAAAGCTCTTTTTCCTTCGAGTCAGCGTATCTGCCGGGGGATTTTCAATCCGCCTCCTCCTTTCACAGTCTGAGCGAACAGGAATCCGTTATTTTAAAAACATATGAACGTTTATCAAAAGAGAATCTTTCTTATGAAGAGTACTTTTCTCAGGAAAGATATTGGGAAGCAGACGGGTGGGGCTACGCCCTGTTCGAGTACCGACCGGACGAAAATGCAATTTATCAAAAAGAGCTGGACGGGACCCTTCGGTTGTTTTATGCTCATGATGAGCCTATCGACAGGCTTTATTGGGACAATCGTTATCTGTTCTATTTCCTGTCCGATCATTGTATTTATCGGATTTTTGTCCCGGATTGCAAAGTGGAAAAAATATATGAAAATCCGCAGATGTCCGGTTTTTCTCCCCTTTCCAACTATGCGGTTTTGTTTTCCGTCCCCACCCCTGAAAACGAAGGGAAAAACAGCGAAACAGATCCGTCAGAACCTCCGGATTATTTTATTTATCATGCGGCAAAGGACTCTCAGTGGCCTTTAAATCCAGAAGAAATCGGCCTGGATTCCATTGGCGGCAGTATTACAAGAAGCGCAAGAGAGATCTACCAGATCCCTGCCCAATAACAAGAACCCTCCTGCTTTGTCGGCAGGAGGGTTCTTGTTATTAATTTCCATCAGCTTGCGTCAACATCTCTTTTTTAAGACAAGGAAAGGCACCTTTCCAGATATGGGCGCCGCATTTCGGTTAAAAAAGGTCTGGGGCACAAACGGCCCCAGACCTTTTTCTTTTGGGGTTTGCGCTACAAAGAAAATACCCGCCACAAGTGCGGGCCGGAAGGCTCAAAACGTGAAAAGCCCCACGGTGCGCGACTTGTTCACCGCAGGGTTGGAAATCGTGAACACTTTAGATGCCGACGCTGTAAGCTTACTCCGCAAAAAGTTGGTAGCGACAGCGAGCTGTCGCGAGGGCGTTTACAACCGAGCAGGCGAGCCGAGTGCGACCTTTTGCGGAAAAGGAGGGGGGTAGCGACGTGTGTGCGCTCTGATTTTTACAAAAAAATCAGAGCAAGCGATACAAAGCTTGCTCCGACGTGGCTGGGCTGGCTGGATTCGGACCAGCGGGATGACGGAGTCAAAGTCCGTTGCCTTACCACTTGGCGACAGCCCAATATCCAGTTGTATTTTTGCCGGAACGGGATTTCCTATTCAGGCAGATATGAAAAAAAGGCAAGATGCCTTTTTCTTTTTATATGGGGTGGATAGTCGGATTCGAACCGACGGCCTCCAGAGCCACAATCTGGCGCTCTAACCAACTGAGCTATACCCACCATATTTGGCGCGCCAAAAGGGACTCGAACCCCTGGCCTATTGCTTAGAAGGCAATTGCTCTATCCAGCTGAGCTATTGGCGCATATGTTAATACTGGTCGAACGTACAATGGAGCGGGTGATGGGAATCGAACCCACGTAACCAGCTTGGAAGGCTGGAATTCTACCATTGAACTACACCCGCAGGCTTTAGCGACAGATGATATTTTATCAAACTATGGTCTGTTTGTCAATGCTTTTCGGCACATTCTTGTGTCAATCCCATTTTATTTTCTCCACCATCATCCACTTATACGCAAGAAAAGGCGGGGAACCCGCCTTTTTGCGTCTTTATTTACGCTGATACGATTTTAATCTTCCCGTCCTGATCGATCGCTTTTATCAGCGCGACCTGCCCGTCGATCTGCTCCACAAGCAGCGTACAGATGGGGTCTTCTACCTGGCGGCGGATAACCCTGCGCAGGTCGCGGGCACCGCTCTTGTTGCCATAAGCCTCTTTCGCGATCAACGCCAGCACCGCTTCATCCCAGCCGAATGCGATGCCCTTTTCTTTCATGGGTTCCACCAGTTCCTGCAGCATCAGCGCCGCGATTTTTTCGTAATCCTTCTCATCCAGCTGGCGGAATGTAACAATTTCGTCGATACGCCCTAAAAACTCCGGCCGCAAAAATTGAGACAATGCCTTATAGGTGTGGTCCTTTCTGGCCTGGGCCTCGTTTTTCGTAAAGCCAACGGTACTCTCTTTCCACTCGCTGCCCGCGTTGGAGGTCATCACGATGACCGTGTTTTCAAACGAAACGGTGCGGCCGTGCGCATCGGTCAATTTGCCCTCATCGAGAATCTGCAGCAGAATATTCATCACATCCGGATGGGCTTTCTCGATCTCATCAAACAGGATCACGGAATACGGACGGCGGCGGACTTTTTCCGTCAGCTGGCCTGCCTCGTCATAGCCCACATATCCGGGAGGCGCTCCGACAATCCGGGAGACTGAGTGTTTTTCCATAAATTCCGACATGTCCAAACGAATCAGCGGGTCGGTTGAATCAAACAGTTCCTGGGACAGCACTCTTACCAGTTCAGTCTTTCCCACACCGGTCGGCCCAACAAAAATGAAAGACGCGGGCCTTCTCCGGGCAGAAATCTGGACACGGCTGCGGCGCACCGCCGAAGCCACCAGCTCCACCGCCTCATCCTGGCCGATGATTTTCTTTTTCAGCGTTTGCTCCAGCCGGGCCACCTTGTTCAGTTCCGACTCTTTGATCTTGCTGGCGGGGATACCGGTCCAAAGTTCAATCACCTTGGCCACGTCCTCGCTGGTCACCTCAGCACCCAGCGCTTTCGGTTCCAATTCGTCCAGCTTGGCCGCCATCTGCAGCTGGTCTGCTTTGATCTTGGCCAGCTGTTCATAATCCAAATGCTCCGAATCACTTTCCAGCTCCTCTACTTTTCGGCGGGAATCGGAGAGCTTTTTCTCCAGTTCATCATACTCGGCCATTTCCTTATTGCGCAGCGCGGCGCAGGAACAGGCTTCGTCCAGCAAATCGATTGCTTTATCCGGCAGAAACCGGTCGTTGATATACCGCTCGGACAGCACAACCATGCTGCGGGCCATTTCCGGGGAAACGGTGACCCGGTGATATTTTTCATAATAGCCGCGGATCCCCTCGATGACCTTCACCGCTTCCTCGATAGAAGGTTCATTTACCGTCACCGGCTGGAAACGCCGTTCCAGCGCCGAATCTTTTTCAATATACTTGCGGTACTCGCCGAAAGTCGTCGCGCCGATCACCTGGATTTCACCCCGGGAAAGGGCCGGCTTCAGGATGTTGGCGGCGCTCATGGAGCCCTCCGCGTCGCCGGCGCCCACCAGATTGTGAACCTCATCAATAAACAGGATAATATTTCCCAGTGCGCGGACTTCGTCGATCAGGCCCTTGACGCGGCTTTCAAACTGGCCCCGGAACTGCGTGCCGGCCACCAGGGCGGTCATATCCAGCAAATGGATTTCCTTGTCTTTTAATTTTTGCGGTACCGCGCCCTGTGCGATGCGCTGGGCAATTCCCTCCGCAATCGCCGTTTTTCCAACGCCGGGTTCGCCGATCAGGCATGGGTTATTCTTGGTCCGGCGGTTGAGGATCTGCACCACCCGGTAGATTTCCTCGTCTCTGCCTATGATGCGGTCCAGCTGATTGTCCCGCGCCTTCTGCGTCAAATCCGAGCAGTACGTTTCCAGAAACTTTCGCTTGGGCGCTTTTTTCTCTTTCGCGTCTGCGTGGCGTTTTTTCCGTTCCGAGGCGCCCTGGTCCCGCTCCGGCTGTGCGTTCATTTTGCCGAACATATTTTGCAAAAACGGGAATGTCTGCGCACCTCCGGGCACAAAATCCGGGTCATCCGGCTCCTGTTCCATATCCATTTCCTCGCCGTTTTCATCCATCATGCCCATCAGCTGGTCATTCATATTTTCGATTTCGTCGTCGGTAATGCCCATCTTTTCCATCAGCTCATTGACCGGGCCGATACCAAGTTCCCTGGCACACTGCAGGCACAACCCCTCATTAATGGTTTTTCCGTTTTCCATTCGGGTCATAAAAACCACTGCGACTCTTTTTTTGCATCTGGAACACAACATACTCATTGCCAAAATCTACACCTCATATATCTTTCAAAAACAATTTCTATCCTGGATAAGCTTTGATTGAAGCTCATTATAAAAAGCAAATATGAACTGGCTATGAAAAAAACTGCGCACAGAAAAAAACTTTATCGTCCTGTAACCGAACGAAGAAAGGCCTGGCCAATGGCGATAGCACCGGAAAAATCCGGCGTTGGCAGAGATCCTAAAGCGTTTTTTTCCAAAAACAGCCGCAAAAGCCAGGTGTTCTCCAATGTCTGCCGGTTCAAATACGGGATGCTGTCGCCGATCAGCGCCAAAACAAGGCTTGCAACAGCAACGATCAAATACAAATACAACATGCCCTCCACCGCGCCGATGCAGCCGCCCAAAAGCGAATTAAGCGGCCCGACGACCGGGATGCGGCGCAGTCCCGAAAAACAGCGGGAAATCATTCTGGTCACAAACATGAAAGCCGAGAAAAACAGCAGAAAAAAAACGGTGGAAAAAAGGGCGATGCAGGTAGGGCCGATGGTTTGTTCCACAATATCCCCCGCCAGCTGTTCCACGTTGCCGGATATCTCCGGCAGCGGCAAGTTTGCCGGGAGACCTGCAAATTCCAGCGCGTTTCGCAGATAGGCCGGAATACTTTCCAAAGCGGCCGCCAGTGTCTGCAAAAATGCGCCGGCAGAACCGGAAGAAAGAATCTGATCCGAAATCCGATCAGTCAAACCCTGCTTGACAAAGTGCGCAAAAGTATATTCCGCCGCGGCGCCGGAAAGAGCGTTTGCCAGAAACAAAGAGATAAAAAAGCCGATCAGCTGCACCAGCGTGCGCACAAATCCCCGGCGGGCTGCCGACCGGATATATACAATGACAAACAAAACAGCTGCCAAGTCCAATAAAACCGGCAAAAATCTTTCCATGTCAATCTCCTCTCTCTTTTTTAGAGCCGCCGCGTTACAAGCAAAGCAATCAGGAAAGGGGTTCCTGGCAGACAGCATCGGGCGTTACATAATAAACATACCCGTTTCCCAACGCTAAAAACAAGACCTCCGTATTCGGCGTGATCTGCTGGGTCAGCTCCCCCGCCGCGTTATAAATCTCAATGCGGTTGCCGGACAGAAGCGCCGCCCGGCTGTCGCTGACATCGATCGCGTCTACCTGGGACCGCAGGGACACCGAGCTGCCCGGCTGGTCACAAGCGCCCAGCAAAGACAGTTTGACCGATTTGAACTCCCGGTAATCTCCCAATACCAAAGCGGAAATTTTCTCTCCCCGGGAGCGGAACATGCGAAGCGGCTCATTTTGAAAAGACACGATTGCTTTCTCTTTGCCGGATTCTGAATAGTAATAGGCATTTTGATCGGTCAGCACCTGCAGTTCGCCGTTTTGAAAGCTGATATCATGGATGATTTCGTCTGCGTATTGCTTCTGCGCAAAAGGCGTTTCTTCATTCAGCCGGTACATCGTCAGCCCGCTGACGAGATCCCCTCCGTAAACCTGGACGGAAGAGACCGCTATGCTGCCATCCTGCAGGAAAGCTGCTCCGTATAAATAGCTTTCTGCCGATTTCCAGGAAAAGACCGGTTCCTGCAGCAAACTGTTATACACCTCCAGCTGTCCTAAAAATCGCTGGGTGTTGGTGATCACCGCCAAATCATTTTGTTTGGACAGCGCGGCAAACAGCACCGGTTCCTCAAAGACCATTTCCTTGATCGTTTTTGTTTTGCTTTCCACCCGCATCGTTTTGGAGGCGGGATCATACAGAATAATTCTGCTGCTGGAACATTTCATGACCGGATTGCTGTAATCGTGCGATACCTCCCGCAGCAGCTTTCCGTTCTTATTATAGATATGCAGGTGGGTGTCGGTCAGAACCAGCAGCGTATTCCCCATGGTTTGCACCTGGCGGACTGTTACGCCGGAAAACTCCACCGGATATCCGCTGCCCGAGCCCAATTCCGCGAACCCGCCGGCCAGTTGTTCAGCCAGGCTTGTTTGTTTGACTTTCTCCCAGCCAAACCAACCAGCGAAAAAGATGGCCAAAATCAGCAAAAAAACGCCCAGCCGCTTGAAATTCTGCCGCCGGTTGCGCTTTTTCCGCAGCCGCTCAATATCTTCGAGCTGTCCCAATTTTCCCCATCCTTTCCGATTATCCTTGGTTCGAACAATGTAAAACCAATCACGAAAAATCTTCTTTTAATCTTTCCAATGATCCGGCTGCGAATAAAAAACCTCGTCCAGATATAATCCGCAGGCCGGCGCGGTGACACCCGCCAATGACCGGTCCCGCTCCTGCAGTGCCCGGCGCACCTGGCCAAGATTGATTTTCCCTTCATTGACCCGTAAAAGAGTCCCCACAATGATCCGCACCATATTGTATAAAAAGCCATCGCCTTCTATGGTAAAGACAACGAGATTCCCCTCCCGTTCGACTTCACAGCGGTAAACGGTACGCACCGTATCCTCCAAATCGGTTTTTGCGCTGCAAAATCCCCGGAAATCATGGGTGCCGCAAAGCATTTCGCATACCGGCCGCATCTTGTCCAGATCCAGCGGCTGCCAGTATTCCAGCGCGCGGCCCCGGTAAAATGGATTTTTGCCGTCCGCGTTCCAGATCAAGTACCGGTAGCGCTTGCCCACACAACTGTACCGGGCATGGAAATCCGCCGGCACTTCCCGGCAGTCCAACACCCCAATATCATCCGGCAAAAGCGCATTGAGGCTGCGCTTCAGCGCGTACAGCGGAATATCGCTTTGGGTGTGAAAGTTCATGCAAAACCGGTTGGCGTGCACGCCTGCGTCGGTACGGGAACAGCCTTTCACATCTTCCCGCCGGTGCAGCACGGTCTCCATCGCGTCCTGTACCACCGTTGTGACCGACAGCGCGTTGGCCTGCACCTGAGAACCATGGTAGGCGGTGCCGATATAGCAAAGGGTCATCAATATATTGCGCATATTCGCTCCCCCTTTCCGCGCACCCGGTTTTTAAGTTTTTTAAAACATCACCGGAGCAAAGATATTTACCGCGATAACGGCGCCGATGCAAGCCACCGTCATTGCTGCAGCCACACCGTCCTGCCAGCTGTAATGCAGCTGTTTCATGCGGGTGCGGCCCGCATCTCCCCGGTAGCAGCGGCACTCCATCGCTAGCGCCAATTCATCCGCCCGGCGGAAAGCCGAAACAAAAAGCGGAATCAAAATTGGGACCAGCGCTTTGGCCCGCTGCATAATGCCGCCGCTTTCCAAATCGGCGCCGCGGGCTTTCTGCGCGTTCATGATCTTGTCCGTTTCCTCAATCAGGGTCGGAATAAACCGCAGGGCGATGGTCATCATCATGGACAATTCATGTACCGGAAAATGGATTTTTTTCAGCGGCTTCATCAAACGTTCCAATCCATCGGTCAGCGCGATCGGCGAGGTCGTATAGGTCAAAAGCGACGTGCCCGCGATCAGACAGATGATACGGATGGTCATCACCACCGCCGTCAGGAGTCCCTGCCGGGAAATATGGATGATCCACCAGTCAAACAGCGGGTCGCCTTTGACAAAGAACATGTTGAGCACGGTGGTAAAGATAATGATTGGGATCACCGGCTTTAAGCTTTTGGTGATCATGCGGGGCGGAATGCCGGAAATGGCGTAGGCAAAAATCAAAAACAGAATTCCCACGCACAAGCCCAGCGGATTGGATACGGTAAACAACATAACAATGTAGCCTATCGTCAGCAAAATCTTCATCCGGGGATCCAACCGGTGCAGCACCGATTTGCCCGGAAAATACTGTCCGATGGTGATATCCTTAAGCATTGGCGCTTCCCCCCTGCTTTAAAATCTTTTCCAACACCGTTTTAGCCTGGTCCACGGTGTAGACGTTGGCGGGAACCGGCCATCCTTTTTCGCTCAGCGACAAAAACACCCGTGATACCTGCGGCACCGCAAGGCCCATGGCCTCGATTTCCCGGCTGCGGGAGAACACCTTTTCCACTTCGTCGAACATCGCTACCTTACCGTGGTTCATAACCAGCACCTTTTCGGTGTATTTGGCCACATCCTCCATGCTGTGGGATACCAGCAGGATGGTCTTTTTCTGCTCCCGATGATACTCCAGGATCTGACCCAAAATCCGTTCCCTGCCCTTGGGGTCCAGGCCGGCGGTCGGCTCGTCCAGGATCAGCACCTCCGGGCTCATGGCAATGACCCCGGCAATGGCCACCCGGCGTTTCTGCCCGCCGGACAGTTCAAACGGGCTTTTTTCCATATGATGAGGCTTCAACCCTACAAAAAGCGCCGCTTCCTTGACCCTACGGTCGATTTCCTCTTCTGAAAGGCCCATGTTCTTCGGGCCGAAAGCAATGTCCTTATAGACCGTATCTTCAAACAGCTGATATTCCGGGTACTGGAACACCAATCCCACTTTAAATCGGATCCGGCGGATTTCCTTCGGGTTTTCCCAGATATCCTCGCCGTCCACATAAATTTTACCGGAGGTAGGACGTAAAAGGCCGTTAAAATGCTGAATCAATGTGGATTTGCCTGACCCTGTGTGGCCGATAACCCCGATCAGCTCCCCCGGTTCGATTTCCAGGTTTACATCAGAGACCGCCGCCTGTTCATAGCTGGTTCCCTGTGAATAAGTATGAGTCAAATGCTCTGTTTTAATGACTGACATGGCGTTCCTCCAACAGTTTTTCAATGGCCTGGACGCATTCTTCCTCGAAGATGATGTCGTCCGGCAGATCATAACCGTCTTGCCGCAACAGCCAGGCAAGCTCTGTCACCTGCGGCACGTCGAGCCCGACGCTCTTTAGCTGTTCCACGTGGGAAAATACCTTGCGAGGTATTCCGTCGAGAATGATTTTCCCATTATCCACCACAACTACCCGGTCGCACCGGGCAGCTTCGTCCATATAATGGGTAATCAGCACGACAGTGATGCCGAACTGATCTCCCAGCTGTCGGATGGTCTGAAGCACTTCCCGCCGGCCCTGAGGGTCCAGCATGGCAGTAGGCTCATCCAGCACAATGCATTTGGGCCGCATGGCGATGATGCCCGCAATGGCCACCCGCTGCTTTTGCCCGCCGGAAAGCTGGTGAGGAGAATGCTCCCGGTATTCGTACATGCCCACCGCTTTGAGCGATTCATCTACCCGGCGGCGGATCTCCTCCGGCGGCACGCCCAGATTTTCCAACGCAAAGGCCACATCTTCCTCCACGATCGTGGCGACCAGCTGGTTATCCGGATTTTGGAACACCATACCCGCCGTCTGGCGGATATCATACAGCCGGTCCTCCTCCTTGGTGTCGATACCGCCGACATAAACCGTACCGGAAGTGGGCAGCAAAATCGCGTTGAAATGCTTGGCCAGGGTGGATTTGCCCGACCCGTTATGCCCCAGTACCGCCACAAACTCCCCTGGTTGGACGTCCAGTGAAATATCCTCCAATACAACGGGCGGCAGCTTTTTTTCTTCATAATTGTCATACGCAAAGGATACATCCCTTGCCGATAGAATCGGTTCCATGTGATATTCCTTCTTTCTTGACTCAGGTTATCGTTCCCACACGGCGGTGGAGCCGCAGGGCAGTGAAAAGCCGGAGGCGGTTACCGGCAGTCCGATTTCAGATGCCCAGACCCGGCCGTCCCGGCCGCGTCCCACGGTAACGCCCAGCAGATATTCCATAACAGAGGCCGGCAGCCCGGTCGTATAGGAATTGAGCAGGAAAAACAGCGCGTCGTCGGAAAGGACCTGTGCGGTCAATTCCAAAAGCTCATAGATCTGCTCCTCCAGTTTCCAGACCTCACCGCCGGGTCCCCGCCCGTAGGACGGCGGATCCATCAGAATCCCATCGTACCGATTGCCGCGGCGTATTTCCCGCTCCACAAACTTTTTACAGTCATCCACAATCCAGCGGATGGGCTTGTCCCCCAATCCGGACAGCGCGGCGTTTTCCCTGGCCCAGGCTACCATCCCCTTGGAGGCATCCACATGGCAGACCGAAGCGCCCGCTTCTGCACATGCCAGCGTAGCGCCGCCGGTGTACGCAAACAGGTTGAGTATCTTTACCGGCCGGTTGGCCGAACGGATTTTTTTCGCCATAAAGTCCCAGTTTACCGCCTGTTCCGGGAATAGGCCCGTATGCTTAAAGCCGGTAGGGCTGACTTTAAAGGTCAGCGCCCCATACCGGATTTTCCACTCTTTTTTGTCCAGCGTGCGGTTTTGCCAGCTGCCGCCGCCCGCGTTGGAGCGAATATACCTGGCATCCGCCTTTTTCCAGTCCGGATGCGTTTTTGGGGTGTTCCAGATGATCTGCGGGTCCGGCCGGATCAGCAGCACATCACCCCAACGTTCCAGCTTTTCTCCGCCGGACGTGTCAATGATTTCATAGTCCTTCCACTGGTCGGCAATTCTCATACGGCGCCCCCTATTTCTTCTTGGCTTCAATGGCGCCGACAATCATCCCGGCAATCTCCTCGATCTGGGCAGGATCAGCGCCTTCCACCATCACGCGCACCAGTGGTTCGGTACCAGAAGGCCGCACCAGCACCCTCCCCCGATCCCCCAGCCGGTCGTCCATTTCTTTGAACAGATCGTCCAACTCCCACAGGGAAGCTTTCAATTCATCATCCGCCTGCACATTTTTCAAAACCTGCGGATAGGTGTTCATCACCCGGCGCAGTTCATGCAGCGGTTTTTGTTCCCGGGACAAAACACCCAGAAGATGTACCGCCGAAAGCTGTCCGTCGCCGGTGGTCATATCATCGAAGAAGATGATATGACCCGACTGCTCGCCGCCCAGGCAGTATCCATCCCGAATAATGGTTTCCAGCACATACCGGTCACCCACCTTGGTGGTCGGCGTTGTGATATCGTTCTCTTTGGCGAAGTGGAACAAGCCCAGATTGGACATGACTGTTACCACCAGGCCGTTATTTTTGAGTTTGCCGCGTTTTTTCAGATCCAGCGCGAAAATGGCCATCAGCACATCTCCGTCTACCAGGTTGCCGTTTCGGTCCACTGCCAGGCAGCGATCCGCATCCCCGTCAAAAGCAAAGCCCAAATCGCACCCGTTTGCCTTGACATACTCCTGCAGGCTCCCCATGTGCGTGGAGCCGCAGTCCCGGTTGACGTTGACCCCATTGGGTTCTGCGTGCAGCACATGGCACTCGGCGCCCAGACGGTTGAAAATTTTCGGCGCCGTTACGCTGGCGCAGCCATTGGCACAATCCAGCGCGACCTTCATGCCGGAAAGGGAGCCTTCTCCCAGACCGACCAAATAATCGATATATTGGTCCACCGCGTCGAATGCGGCCGTCACCTTGCCGATCTCTTCCGGTGCCGCTTTTGGCGGTACCCGCTCATTATCGATGATGATGGCTTCGATCTCCTCTTCTTCCTCATCCGAAAGCTTGAATCCCGTGCCGCTGATGATTTTAATGCCATTGTCCATGAACGGGTTGTGGGAAGCGGTTAGCATGATCCCAGCATCGGCCCCCAGTCTCCGCACCAGATAAGCCACTGCCGGCGTCGGCACCACTCCCAGAAGCTGTACGTCGCAGCCCACGGAGCAAAGTCCTGCCGCCATGGCGGATTCCAGCATGCTGGAGGACAAGCGGGTATCCCTCCCGATGACAAAACACGGTTTCCGTCCGATTTTCTCTTTGATGACCGTACCTGCCGCCTGTGCCACTTCCATGGCCAGGTCAACGCTCAGTTCTTTATTGGCAACCCCTCGGATGCCGTCAGTCCCAAACAGTTTCCCCATATGTTTGCTCCTTTATCAAAAATCCAGTTTCAACTGGCCGTCGCTTCCGGTTCCCGGAGCGTCGATTCCCAGATGCCGGTATCCCGCCGGGGTAACGCAGCGCCCTCGGGGTGTACGGCTCAGAAAACCAATCTGCATCAAATAAGGCTCATAAACGTCTTCCAGCGTCACCGCCTCTTCCCCGATGGCAGCTGCCAGCGTTTCCAGCCCCACCGGGCCGCCGCCGTAATTGCGGACAATGGTCAAAAGCATCCGCCGGTCGATCGCGTCCAGCCCCAGCCCGTCGATCTCCAGCCGGTCTAAAGCCTGCCGGGCAATGGGCAGCGTAATGGTCCCATCCCCGATGACCTGGGCAAAATCCCGCACCCGTTTCAGCAGGCGATTGGCGATACGGGGGGTTCCGCGGCTGCGTTTGGCAAGTTCCATCGAGCCGTCGGGATCACAGGCAATCCCCAGGATCCCGGCGCTGCGCCGGATGATCCGGGCCAATTCTTCGGTGGTGTACAGCTCCAGCCGCAAAATCACGCCAAACCGGTCCCGCAGCGGAGCCGTCAACTGCCCGGCGCGGGTCGTCGCCCCGACCAGTGTAAAATGGGGCAGATCAATTCGGATGGAGCGGGCCGACGGACCCTTTCCGATGATAATATCCAATGCGTAATCTTCCATCGCAGGGTACAGTACCTCTTCCACTGCCCGGGGCAGCCGGTGGATTTCGTCAATAAAGAGGATATCGTTTTCCCCCAAATTGGTCAAAAGGGCCGCCAAATCTCCCGGCTTTTCAATGGCCGGGCCGGAAGTAATGCGCAGATTGACATTCATCTCATTGGCGATGATGCCAGACAGGGTCGTTTTGCCCAATCCGGGCGGTCCGTACAGCAGCACATGATCCAACGGTTCTGCGCGCATCCGCGCCGCTTCTATATAAACCGACAGATTTTCCTTGGCCCTTTCCTGACCGATATATTCCTGCAGGGTTTTGGGACGCAGGGACCCTTCGATATCCGAATCCTCTCTGCCGTATTCCGGTGCTAAGATCCGGTTTTCAAAATCCATTTCTTCTTCCATATTTCCCCGCCTTCCTTCTTCTGCCATCTTGCTTTATTTTCCGGTTGCGATCGCCTTAAGTCCCAGCCGGATCAATTCCTCCACCGGCAGCGAAGCATCCAGTTTCGCCATGGCGGACGCCGCTTCCGATTGGGTATATCCAAGAACCACCAGGGCGCTGATGGCCTCCTGCACATTCGCTCCGGCCAGCACTGCCGGCGCCGGGATGTCGTCCATACCCACGCCTTTGGCGATCTGTTCGTTCTTCACCTTATCCTTGAGTTCCAAAATCAGCCGCTGCGCCAGCTTAGGGCCTACTCCCTGGGCCCGGGTAATGGATTTGACATCCCCCGTTGCCACGCAAAGGGCGAATTTTTCCGGTGACAGCTGGGACAAAATCGCGAGCGCCGCTTTGGGCCCCACGCCGGAAACCGTCAACAGCATCTGAAAGCAGTTTAATTCTCCCTGGTCGTAAAATCCATACAGATCCATCGCGCCTTCCCGCACCAGGAAATAGGTGTACAGCGTCACCTCCGACTGCAGCGCTGGCAGCTTGGACAGGGTGTTGTTAGTGGTTTTCAGCGCAAAAGCAATCCCTCCGCACTCCACCGCAGCCATTCCTTCTTCCACATGGACAAGCTTGCCCCTCACATGATAAAACATGGCGCTTCCTCCTTTTTACTGGTACTGTTTGAGCCGGTTCATCAAGGACCCGGACGAATGAGCATGGCAAATCGCGATAGCCAACGCGTCCGCCGTGTCATCCGGTTTGGGGATGGAATCTAAATGCAGCAGAACGCGGGTCATTTCCTGCACCTGCTTTTTCACCGCCTGCCCGTATCCGACTACGGACGATTTGACCTGCAGCGGCGTATACTCAAAAATCTCCACCTGCTGCAACTGAGCGGCCAACAGCACGACTCCTCTGGCCTGTGCCACGTCAATCGCTGTTTTTTGGTTGTTTTGAAAGTACAGCTTTTCCACCGCCATCGCTTGCGGATGATAGTTCTCCAGCAGCGCCTGCGTTTCCCGGTAGATGATTTGAAGTCTCTGCGGGAAAGGCATTCCCGCCGGGGTTGTAATGGCTCCATAATCCACTGTACGAAACCGGTTATTCTGATATTCCACCAATCCATAGCCTACAATGGCATATCCGGGGTCAATTCCTAAAATCAACATGATATCTGCCCTGTCCCGCGCGGCAGCGCGCGTCCTGTTCCTGCGGAAGAATCCGGCGGCAGCCCCTTGGCTATCCGCTTCGCAACGCATTTTTGCGCCCAAATCCGATGGATCCGCATAATCGTAGTTATTATATCACAAACAAATTTTCGAGACAATATTCCGGCGGTATTTCCCAGCAAGAGACAAAAAGTTTGGATTTTGTTCAAAAATTTTCAAAATTTTCTTGCATTTTGGATAAGAAACGGGTATAATAGCATTTGTCATTTTGATATGGACGATTAGCGCAGCTGGTAGCGCATCCGCTTGACGTGCGGGAGGTCAGGGGTTCAAGTCCCTTATCGTCCACCAGGGGTGCTGTTCCTGCAATAGCGGGGGCGGCATTTTTTTATTCATTTGGTTTTGAGGGGTACAGGCCTTTCAAAAGGCGTCCGGGGGATTCTCCGGGCGCTTTTTGCGTCTGTCGGGCTTGCCGGTGATGGAGCGCAAACACTTTTTCCGGTTATCCATCAGGCGCATTTTAACACGAGATTTTGGTTTTTGGAGGTACTTTCCGATGTTTCCCGCCGTTCGTTGACTTTCCTTTCCTGTTTTACTATAATTGACGCGAAAGGACGCTTTGCCATGAAAATCATCATTTCTCCCGCGAAAAAAATGAATGTGGATACCGACAGCTTTGACTGCCGGGGTCTTCCCCTTTTTCTGGAGCGGACCCATCAGTTGCTGGATGCGCTTCGGGCCATGTCCCGGGAGCAGCTGCGTACTCTTTGGAAATGCAGCGAGCCGCTGGCTCGGCTGAATGATGAGCGTATCCGCCGCATGGATCTGCGCTCCAGCCTCACTCCTGCGATTCTCGCTTATGAAGGAATTCAGTACCAGTACATGGCGCCGGGCGTATTCACCTACGATGAGCTGGACTATATCCAAGAACACCTGCGAATTCTTTCCGGGTTTTACGGCCTGCTTCGTCCCTTCGACGGCGTTGTCCCCTACCGGCTGGAAATGCAGGCAAAACTGGCGGTTGGCGCCGCTGCAGACCTGTATGCGTTTTGGGGAGACTCTCTGGCTTGTGAGTTGTCCAAAGACACTGACGTTATTTTAAATCTTGCGTCGAAAGAATACAGCCGCAGTGTTGCGCCGCATCTTCCCGCCGGCGTTCGGTTCATCACCTGTGTTTTTGGCGAAGAGAAAAACGGCCGGATCCTGGAAAAAGCCACCCTTTGCAAAATGGCCCGGGGCGAAATGGTGCGCTACCTGGCTGAACACCACTGCCAAACACCGGAACAGGCCAAACGGTTCGACCGTCTGGGGTTTCGGTTTTCGCCGGAACATTCCGATGAAAACAACTATGTTTTTTGTAAGAAAGGAAGATAATCATGCTACTAGAAGGAACAAAAGCACCCGCGTTCACCCTGCCGGATCAAAACGGAGATCCTGTCAGTTTGTCCGATTTTGCCGGGAAAAAGGTTGTGCTTTATTTTTACCCGCGGGACAACACTCCCGGGTGCACCCGCCAGGCCTGTGCTTTTGCCGAGACGTGGGAAGAGTTTGAAAAACAAAACGTAGTCGTCATCGGGATCAGCAAGGATTCGGCGGCCTCTCATCAGAAATTTGCGCAGAAATATCAGCTTCCTTTCATCCTGCTTTCCGACCCCCAACTGCAGGCGATTCAGGCTTATGGTGTCTGGCAGGAAAAGAAGCTGTACGGAAAAGTCAGCATGGGCGTGGTTCGTTCCACTTATCTGATCGACGAAAAAGGCATGATCGAAAAATCGATGCCCAAAGTAAAACCCGACACCAACGCCGCAGAGATTCTCTCTTACCTGAGCGAAAAGTAAGGAGTGAAACCATGACCGAAGTAGTGGCTGCCCTCATTTGGGAAGAGGGACGTTTTTTGATCTGCCAGCGCCCGGCCCACAAAGCCCGGGGGCTTTTATGGGAGTTCGTCGGCGGTAAGGTCGAGCCGGGCGAAACCAAGCCGGAAGCATTGATCCGCGAATGCCGGGAAGAATTGGCCGTCACCGTGGCGGTGGGGGACGTCTTTATGGAACTGACCCATACTTATCCGGATCTGACCGTCCATCTGACGTTGTTCCATGCGAAAATCGAGTCCGGCACGCCGCAGCTGCTGGAGCACAACGACATCCGCTGGATCCGCGCGGAGCAGATCAGCCAGTACGACTTCTGTCCGGCGGACGAGGAAATTCTGCAGGCGCTGCAAAACGGTAAAAAATAAGGTCTGGGAGTGATTTTTCTGACGACCCGCGAAGATGCTGCCGCCGCCTGCCTACGGCTGCCCGGCGCTTATGAGGATTACCCGTTTCGTGATTCCAATTGGACGGCCATGCGGCATCGCGGCAACAACAAAATTTTTGCGCTGATCTTTTTGCGTGAAGGGCGGATCTGGTTAAACCTAAAAGCGGAACCGATGCGGGGCGACTTCTGGCGGCGGGTATTTCCCTGCGTCGTTCCCGCCTACCATATGAATAAGGAGCATTGGATCAGCGTGATACTCGACGGCAGCATGGAAGAGGAGGATATCTGCCGCCTGATCGAAGAGAGTTTCGAGCTGACGGCGCCGAAACGTCGGGTCGGCAGGCGTGAGACGTCCACCGGTCTCTCTTCTGATTTTTGACCTCAAACGCGAAAGCAAACAAAGACACTATCCGCAAAAAAGAACGGGAAAGCCAAAGGCTTTCCCGTTCTTTTTTGCTTTATTCCAAATTTTTGCCCAGATGCAGATCCATAATGTCCTGAATGTGGACAAAACCGCCGCAGCTGAGAATCGCCTGTTCGATTTCCCGCAGAAACGCCTCTTTTCTGCCCTGTTCCATCGTTCGGATGTCGGAGTAGGTATCCAATAACAGAAGGTATTCTTTGGTCGAAAGGACCCGCTCCTTATAATAGTAGCGGCGCTGCACAAAAGAAAAACCGTATTCATGCATCAACGCCTCCCGTTTGTCAAACTTCTTCTGCGGGAATTTTGGGGGACGGCTCTCGTTCGGAAAAAAATGCCGGTAGGCCGACTCCATCGCGTCGCTTTCTGTATCTGGTATCACAGGCGTGTTCCAGAAAAGCGCCAATGTCCCGCCAGGCCGCAGAAAATCCTTTGCTTTTGGATACCCGATTTCCGGTGGTACCCAATGAAAAGCGGTACCCGCATAAATCAGGTCAAATGAGCCGGACGGCGCCGAAAAATCCTCAAAAAAGCCATTTTGAACCGAAAAATTCGGATATTTCTGATATTTTTTCAACAAAATCGCGGCCATATGCTCACCGGGCTCCACCGCCGTCACCCGGCAGCCCAAATCCAGAAAAGGCTGGGTAGCCTGACCGGTACCAGGGCCCACTTCCAACGCTGCCGCTTTCTTTTGCAGCCCGGCATATGCGGCGATGTCCGCAAACAGCTCCGGACAATATCTGGGACGCCAGCGGTCATAATTTTCGGCGTTTTCGTTGAAGGAGAGTTTCAGTTCCATTTGCGGCTCCTTTCTCCCCGCCAGAGGAAAAAAGAGCCCCATTCGGGGCTCTTTTTTCTATCTGGTATTTTACGCGCGGGTCCATTGCACACCTTGCGGCGTATCTTTGAGCGTGATACCCATACCGGCCAACTGGTCGCGGATAGCATCGGCCGTTTTAAAGTCCTTGGCTTTTCTGGCCGCCTGCCGCTTTTCAATCAGCGCTTCGATATCAGCATCCAGCGTTTCTTTTTTGCGGTTATACAAAATCCCCAACACATCGGCGATGGCGTCGAACTGCTCTGCGGCTTTCTGCGCCAACGCCTTGGAGCGCGGAACCTGCAACGCGGTGTTGATATCCCGCGTCAGGTCGAACAGAGCTGTCAGGCCGTCAGCGGTATTGAGGTCGTCATCCATAGCGGTAACGAATTTTTCCTGTGCCGCTTCGAATTTTTTGAGGAACTCTTCCTCGCCCTCGGTAGCCTCGTCCAAACCGTTATCCAACGCGAATTCCAGCTTCTCCCGGCAGTTGTACAGCCGTTCCAAAGAGTTTTTGCAGGACTCAATCACTTCCAGCGTATAGTTAAACGGGCTGCGGTAATGGGACTGGATCATCATCAGCTTGATGGTTTCATAGCCGTATTTCTCCGCCACGTCGCGGGTGGTAAAGAAATTGCCTTTGGATTTGCTCATTTTTACGTTATCCACATTGATGTATCCATTATGCATCCAATAATGGGCATATTCTTTGCCGGTGCAGCATTCGCCCTGGGCAATTTCGTTCTCATGGTGTGGGAAGATCAGGTCCTGCCCGCCGCAGTGGATATCGATGGTCTCTCCCAAAAACTTGCGGATCATCGCGGTGCATTCAATATGCCAGCCGGGACGGCCTTTCCCCCAGGGAGACTCCCAATAGGGTTCTCCTTCTTTTGCGGCTTTCCACAGCGCAAAGTCCATCGGGTCTTCTTTTTGCTCTGTCACGTCGATGCGATTGCCAGCATCCAGCTCCTCAATGGGCATGTGGGACAGCTTGCCGTACCCCTTGAACTTCTTGGCCCGGAAGTAAACATCGCCGTTCACTTCATAGCCGTAACCATGATCGATGATGTCCTGGACGATTTGAATGATCTCGTCCATGGTTTCGGTAGCTTTGGGATGAATGGTCGCCGCCCGGACACCCAGGCCTTTGGCATCGATCCAATATTCATCAATATAGCGCTCCGCGATGGTTTTATAATCGGTATTTTCCTCATTGGCCCGCTTAATAATCTTGTCGTCGATATCGGTGAAATTCTGCACAAAGGTTACTTTATAGCCCCGGTACTCCAAATAGCGGCGCATGGTATCAAACACGCAAATGGGCCGCGCGTTACCGATATGGATATAATTATACACGGTTGGCCCACAGGCATACATCTTCACTTCACCGGGGGTAATGGGTACAAATTCCTCTTTTTTTCTGGTCAATGTGTTATAGATTCTCATCGTTTGCTCCTTTCCGCCCAAAAGGCCGGTGATAAAAAGAAAACCGCCCTCGGGCCATTCACGGCCGAAGGCGGTGTGTTTACCGCGGTTCCACTTCGATTTTTCACTTGATTACGCCCAATAACGGTGGCTTTTCCGCAGACCGATACTCATTTCCCGGTCCGTGCTGGCAGGCGCACTTGGCCGAATCCGTTTCCCAAAAGCACTTTCAGCGGGTCATGCTTTCTCTCTGTCGGGCGTTATCCGGTTACTTTTCCTGGTCATCGCATTTATCATGTATTTATTAACATAGCACGGTTTTTTCTCTTTGTCAAGAACCGCAAACCGGCTTTCTTTTTACTTCATATCGCTGAGCACGGCCCGGTTTTTCCACAGGTAATTAACACCGCTCACAATCGTCAGCGCCAGCGTTAACCACATCAAAACTGTATTCAGCACCGATAACGCCGTTATGCCGATCCACAGCTCTTCCTCCAGGTACATCTGAAAAATGGTGGCCGCCACCCAGATCATCTGGAGTACGGTTTTCATCTTTCCGAAGATATCCGCCGCAATTACGATGCCTTTGGGCGCCGCAATCAGCCGCAGGGAGGTGACGACAAATTCCCTGGCAATAATCACAATGATCACTGCCGCCGGTGTTGTCCACAAATCCACAAAGCAAATCAAGGCGGAAGTGACCAGAATCTTATCCGCCAGCGGGTCCATAAACTTACCAAAATCCGTAACCAAACCCTGTTTGCGCGCGATTTTCCCGTCCAGCGTATCGGTAAAAGACGCGGCGATAAACAAAATCAGTGCCCACAGATAATGATTGGAAAAAGGCAGTACCATGGCGGCCACAAAAAACGGGACCATCAGCATCCGCAGGCAGGTCAGTTTATTGGGCAGGTTCATAAGAGCAATCCTCTTTTCTGTTGTATTCTAGGCAGCGGATTTTTTATAGCGCGCTGCCAATCAAATCATAATCCAGCACATCGTCTACATGCACTGGCAGATACTGGCCTACCGCCAGCTTTTTCTTGCTGACAAAAAAGATTTTCCCGTCGATATCCGGCGCATCCGCCGCGCTGCGGCCGAAATAGCTGGATGCGTAACGGTCATAGCCTTCCACAACGACCTCCAAATCGCTGCCTACCAGCTTCTGGTTGTACGCCTCCATAATTCCCATCTGCAGTTCCATAATAATGTCTGCCCGGCGCTGGCGCACCTCGGGATCGATCTGGTCTTTCCGCTCCCCGGCCGGCGTTCCTTCTTCCGCCGAATAAGGGAAACAGCCCAGCCGCTCGAATTTTATCTGCTGAACAAATTGGCAAAGCGTTTCAAACTGTTCCTCCGTCTCGCCGGGGAATCCGGTGATCAGGGTCGTCCGCAGTATAATGCCCGGCACTTTCGCCCGAATCTTTTCCATCAAAGCGGTGAGCGATTCTCTGTCGCCGCGCCGGTTCATTTCTTTGAGCACCTGCTTGTCACAATGCTGCAGCGGGATATCCAGATACTTGACAACTTTCTCCTCCTGGGCCATCACATCCAAAAGCTCGTCGGTAATCAAATCCGGGTAGGTATATAACACGCGAATCCAGTGAAGATTCTCAACCCGGGCCAACCGGCGCAAAAGTTCCGGCAGCATGGGCTTGCCGTACAAATCAACGCCATATCGGGTCGTATCCTGCGCCACCACATTCAATTCCGTTACGCCGTGATTCGCCAGATGTTGGGCCTCCGCCACGATTTTATCCATCTCTCTGCTGCGGTAGCGCCCGCGAATCATCGGGATGGCACAGTAGGTGCAGCGATTATCGCAGCCCTCCGCAATTTTCAAATAAGCAAAAAACGGAAGGTTGGAGACGATCCGATCTCCTTCCAGCGGCAGCGCCTCTTTGGGACCGAACCGACGCACTTTTTCGCCTGCCAGGGCCTTTTCGATCGCGTCGCAAATCTCCTCATTGGAACCGATACCCAAAATGACGTCGGCCTCCGGAATTTCCTTGGCCATTTCCTCCTGATACCGCTCCGCCAGACAGCCGGTGACGCAGATCACTTTGATCCGCCCTTCTTTTTTGAGCGTGACAAATTCCAGGATGTTTTCAATGGACTCCTGCTTGGCGCTTTCGATAAATCCACAGGTGTTGACGATCACCACATCGCAGGTACCGGAATCGGTATGAATCTGATATCCCCGTTCCCTGAGTTTCGCCAATATGATTTCCGCGTCCACCTGATTTTTAGAACATCCAAGGGACACCATTCCCACTTTGATTGCCATAGTTTACTCCTCTATTTCGCTAAAATTCCGCAGTGCCGAACGGATCTGTTCATAATCATATCCCAATCGCAGCAGCCCGTTCACCGCTTTATTCCGCCCTTTCGGGTCGCCGTCCGCCAAATAGCGGGCGTATTTGCGGCGGATCAGCCCTGCCAGCTGTTCTTCCGCCTCATCCTCCCCAAAAGAATCCCTCATTTCCTCCAGGACTTCCTCAACCAGCTCCCGGTCAAAACCTTTCTGCATCAGTCCCTGGCGGATGCGCCGCGGACCGTATTTTTTCTCCTGCCACAGCATAGACGCCCATCGGCGGGCATAGGCAGCATCGTCCACCAGTCCCAACTCCGCCATCCGACGCGTCACTTCGGCAGCGATTTCTTCCGGTACCGATTTGCACAGCTTGTCAAACAGCTCTTTCTGGCTGTGACTCCGGCTTTCCAGCAAGTACAGCGCCCGTTCCCGGGCACGCCGGCGGTCGCAAAGCGTTCGGATTTCATCCAGCCGCTGCGGTGTGATCTCCTGGCCAACCCGCAGCCCCGTTTCCGCCAAAACTTCTGCGCTTACCGTAAGGGCATATTCATCCTCCACAAACAGATGATACCCCTTTTTCTTCGCTTTTTCAATCGATGTAATCCGAAGCATTACTCATCCACTTCCACATCGATATTAACCGATGCTTTTCCTTTGGCTTCTGCCGCCGGGGCAACCGGCGATGCAGCCGGTTCGGAAACGGCTGCGGCCTCTTTTTTCGGCGCAACGGTCTTTCCGCCGCGGGCAAAGCTCAGCCGGTCGGCGTCCGCGCGGATCATTTTATCGATCTCATCGGCAAAATCCGGATGCTCCTGCAGATAAATCTTTACGTTATCCCGGCCCTGCCCCAGGCGCTCTCCCTTATAGCTGAACCACGCACCGGATTTGTTGATGATATCCAATTTCACCGCCAAATCCAATATCTCTCCTGCGCGGGAAATGCCGGTACCATACATAATATCGAACTCCGCCTCTTTAAAGGGAGGCGCTACCTTATTTTTCACAATTTTAACCCGGGTACGGTTGCCAATCATTTCTGTTCCGTTTTTCAACTGTTCGACCCGGCGGACTTCCATCCGGACAGAAGAATAGAATTTCAGCGCGCGGCCGCCAGGGGTCACTTCCGGGTTGCCGTATACCACGCCGACTTTCTCACGCAGCTGGTTGATAAACACCGCCACTGTATTGGATTTGGAAACAATACCGGTGAGCTTGCGCAGCGCCTGGCTCATCAGACGCGCCTGCAGGCCCACATGAGCGTCGCCCATCTCGCCCTCGATTTCCGCTTTTGGCACCATGGCGGCTACCGAGTCAAGCACGATCACATCAATGGCGCCGGAACGGACCAGCGCTTCGGCGATCTCCAGTGCCTGCTCGCCGGTATCCGGCTGAGAAACCAGGAGCGAATCGATATCCACGCCCAGCGCCTTTGCATATACCGGGTCCAAAGCGTGCTCCACATCGATGAACGCCGCCTCGCCGCCAGCTTTCTGCGCCTGGGCGATGATATGCAGCGCAACCGTGGTCTTACCGGAACTTTCCGGTCCATAGATCTCTACAATACGCCCTCTGGGCACGCCGCCAATACCAAGCGCCATATCCAGCGAAATGGAGCCGGTGGAAATGGCTTCCACATTGAGCGTGGCGGTGGAGCCCAATTTCATGATCGCTCCTTTTCCAAACTGCTTTTCAATTTGGCTGATTGCCGTTTCAATCGCTTTTTGTTTATCTACCATATTCTTCTCCATTCTGCGCCAAAAAGCGCTGTTCTTTCCGAAAAAGCACCGCATGCAAACGCTGCTGCGTCAGTACGCAACGGCGAGTGCCATCTTCCATTTTCTTTTTCGCCGCAAAGGGCGCATCCTGCGTATATCCGCCGGAAAATCCGCTTTTCTTTTGTGAAAAGACGATTTTCGGCAGCAGCGGCTCTCTTGCTGTTATTATACCTTATTCCTTCGTTGGATGCAACCGATTTGCGCGAAAAATCGAACATATATTCTTTTCTTTTTTCGTCTATCTGTACAATTTTGGTTGCGAAAAAAACGCCGTTGTATTATAATAGGAATAGTTTTTACAAATCATTTTCTGCCGAAAACGTCTCCGTATCCCGGTACGCTTCGGCAGTATCCCGTTTCAATGGATCATCCCGCAGGAAAAGGATTGAAAAACATGAGAGACAATACATTATCGAATGGTTATTCCCTGGCCGACAAAGTGTTTAAAAAATTGGAGGAAGAGATTTTAAACGGCGCGTTAAAAGCCGGAGAGAATCTGACGGAACTGCGCATTTCCGCCCGTCTCGGCGTTAGCCGTACCCCTGTTCGGGAGGCCATCCACCGGCTGGAACAGGAAGGGCTGGTACAATTGACCCCCAACAAAGGCGCTGTGGTCGTCGGTGTCAGCGAAAAGGACCTTCGTGATATTTACGATATCCGCATGAAGCTGGAAGGCCTTGCTTCCCGTTGGGCCGCGGAGCATATCACAGAAGAAGAAACCAAATCCCTGCGTGATATTCTGGAGCTTCAGGAATTCTACACCGCCAAGGGCGATCTGGAGCAGCTGCGGAACCTGGATTCGCAGTTCCATGAACGAATTTATGAAATCAGCGGCAGCCGGACCCTCCGCCAGACGCTGAGCAGCCTGCACCATTCCGTGCAGCGGTACCGCAAAATGTCTTTTGCCACAAAAGGCCGCGCCCAAAAGGTGATGGGCGAACATCAGCGCATTGTCGACGCTATCGCCGCCCACGACCCGGACACGGCGGAGAAAGCTACTTTTGATCACATTGAGATGGCTGCCACCAATATGCTGAAAAATCTCGGCCTCGCTGATGAGGCGGAAACGGAATCCGGCGGCGCGGCGCAATAATCACTGCATCAGAACAGAAAAAAGGCCTTTGCCATGCGGCAAAGGCCTTTTTAAGCACGCAAATTATTTCTCAGAAGGAGCGCCAACCGGGCAAACGCCAGCGCAAGCACCACAGCTGATGCAGGTACCTTCGTCGATTACGTATTTGCCGTCACCAGCAGAAATAGCGGAAACGGGGCACTCTGCCTCGCAGGCACCGCAGCTGATGCACTCGTCAGAAATTACATATGCCATTGCAAATCCACCTCCATATCATTTTGACAACATTGTATCACGTTCCCAAAAAAAATCAACCGTTTCCGGTGATTTTTCTCGCCGCTTACAGAATCTTTACTCCATGATTTCCTTAAGCGCTTCCATCTCTTTTTTATCCACTTTGATCTTTCCGTCCCGAAGCAAATGAACCTCTTCCTTCGGATAAACTCTCGCCGGCGCATCGGGGTTCGCGTCCAGCCGCACTTTCAAAAGTCCGGAAAGCAGGTTCACTTCCACAACCTTGCCTTTTCCCTCAGCAGTCTCCACCAGCGCTCCAACCTTCGGGGTGGTGCGCAGCAGATCTTCATAAGCCTCCTGCTCGTATTTTAAGCAGCACATCAGCCTTCCGCAGGTGCCGGAAATCTTCACCGGATTCAGCGACAGGCTTTGTTCCTTTGCCATTTTGATGGATACCGGCTGGAATTCTCCCAAAAAAGTGGAGCAGCAAAACGGGCGCCCGCAGATACCCAGTCCGCCCAGCATTTTCGCCTCATCCCGAACGCCGATCTGCCGCAGCTCGATACGGGTCCTGAACACCGAAGCCAAATCCTTGACCAGCTCCCGAAAATCCACCCGGCCGTCAGCGGTGAAATAAAAAAGGATTTTGTTGTTGTCAAACGTATACTCCACGTCCACCAGCTTCATATCCAGCTTGTGGGCGGCGATTTTTTCATTGCAGATTTTGGCCGCGCTGATTTGTTTTTCCCGGTTTTTCCGCATCTGCGCCAAATCTTCCTCTGTCGCTTTCCGGATCACCTTTTTCAAGGGCTTCACAATATTATCGTCACTGACCTGCCGGTTTTCCATCGCCACTTCGCCGCATTCCACGCCGCGGGCCGTTTCCACGATCACATGATCTTCCTTTTTTACCTGAATGCCGGCGGGGTCAAAATAATAAACCTTACCGACCTGTTTGAATCTTACGCCGATTACTTCCGCCATGGTTCCTCCCATTTATTCTTCCAAAGCACTGCCGATTCCGGCGCCCAGCCAGGTAGTCAGCAGCGGCATTCCCATGTTCTGACGGGCATACTCCATACCCTGCTCTATTATATCAAGTACTTTGCCCGCCTGCAATGGGAGAATCCGGTACTGGCGGCCGTTTTTTTTCAAAAAGGCATCCGTCGTATTCTGTGCCAGCAGTTGGCGGATCTGCGCCAAACAGCAAAGCAGCCCCTCCCGGTCGTTTTCAAAACCGGACAGCACCTGCAAAATGCCAAATCGGTCCGCCCGCTCCATTTTTTCACAGAGGCCGGCCGCTTTCTCCAAAATCAAAGCATACTGCCCGTCAGCCAAAAGTCTTTTTGCCAGCCCGACATTTCCGCCGCTGCGCCCCGCCGCTGCGTGGGCTTTTTCCGCATCCAATTCCGGCATCTGATCCAGCAAGGCCCTGACTGCCGCCTCTTCGCCGGGCGCTTCCATCGTCAGCGTAATCACCCGGGACCGCACCGTTTCCAACAGATGGAACCGGTTGTCGCAGGTCAGAATGAACATGACGCCGGCAGGCGGTTCTTCCAGCAGTTTCAGCAGTGCGTTTTGGGCCCAGGCGGTCATATACTGTGTTTCGCACAGGATATAGACCTTTCGCGGCGCTTCGTTAGGCTTGATCCACGCGTCTGCCCGCAGCCGTTCCACCTGCTCCTTTTTGAAGGACTTTTTTCCTGGTTCCGGCGCGATCCATTGCACATCCGGATGAATGTCCTTCCAAATCTTTTTGCAGTGCCGGCACTGGCCGCAGGGGGCGTTTTCCCCTTCGCACAATGCGGCGGCGGCAATCATCCGGGCAAAAGTTTTCCGGCCGGTCCCCTCCTGGCCTTCCAATAAAATTCCATGCGGAAAGCGCCCGTCTCTTTGGTAAAAGACGAGCGCCTCTTTCGCTTTGTTATTTCCGAAAAAACGGTCTAATAACGTCATCCTGCTTCGACCTCGGAATTACAGTTTCTTAAACTGTTCCACATCCAGCACAAAGATGGTGGCACCGCCAACAGTGACCTCTACCGGGAAAGACGTGTACATGCCCACGCCATAAGAAGCGGAAGAAGGAACCATCTGTTTTCTCTTTTTGCTGTGCTCGCCGATAACATTGATTGCCTTTTCCACATTTTCATCCTCGGTACCAATCAGGAACGTCGTGTTGCCGCTCATCAGGAAGCCGCCGGTGGTGGCCAGTTTCGTGACCGAAAAATTATTTTTGGTCAGCGCGGAAGAAACCATAGAGCTGTCATCACTGGAAACAATAGCAAGAATTAATTTCATATATAACCCTCCTTTAGCAGCAATCTTTTGCTTGGCTTTATTATAGCATAAATTGCCAGATAATTCTATAGATTTTTTGATTACAAAGCTGTTAATTTTGTATAAACTTGAACAACCCTAATGCTTTTTACATTTCTCCCGGATTGCCATCGCCAGATCCACCAGCTTTCCGATAACCGGCCGGTAGGTGTAGTTCCATTCACCGGCGTATTCGTCCAGCTGACCGTTAAATCCCTTTTTAAACCGGTACAGTCCATACATCGGCCCATTCTCGTCCAGATTTCCGGACACGCCCTGAAAATCGTACAGGGTGCAGCCGGTCTGTACCGCCCAGCGGATCATCTCCCACTGCATCAGGTAGTTGGGCATCACATTGCGGTATACGTTATCCGAAGCGCCGTAAACATAGCAGGTTTTGCCCGCGTAATTGGTTGCAATGGCGCCGCAGACGGGGCTGCCTTCGTAAAATCCCATATACAGCCGCGCATGCTCGCCCAGCGCATCCAACATCCGGGCGAAATAGCTTTTGGGCCGCACGCGGAACCCGTCCCGCTCACCGGTTGTCTGCATGATGCGGACAAAATCATCCAGATACTCCTGCCCCACAACCTTGACCTGTACGCCATGCTTCATGGCGACTCTCACATTGTAGCGGGTTTTCTGGGTCAAATTTTGAAAAAGCTCTTCCTCGCTTCGACCGTTCAAAAACAGGTGATAGTTAAAACGCGCCTGGATGGTCTCAAAGCCCTCCGGCCCCGCGAAAAGGGAAAACCCCAGTTCTTTCATGGTCTGAGCCGTCTGATCGTCAGAGGCCAAAACTTCCGGATCCCATTTGAGCTGGTAGGCATGATACTTCTTTGCCAGCTGGTCCAGTCCGCTTTTGAGTTCTTTTAACAGCGCCCGGTTTTCCAAATCGCAGACCGGACCGCGGGGTGAGTATAAAAGCGCCGCGCCGATCACCGGCAATTTCTGCACCAGCACAGCGCAGCCGGCGGCAATCTTCCCGGCGGCGTCCCGCACGACGACGACTTCGCCTTTCCAGTTGTTTTTCACCTGAAACCAGCGGGTGGACTGGGTAAATCCGCCGCGGGGATGACTTTTACAGAAAGCTTCGTATTCCTCGTATTGTTCCGGCCGCAAAATTTCCGTCATATGCTCACTCTCCTGTATCCGGCCCGCCGCCGGAAGCTTTTCTCTTTATTATGCGCAGATTTCGCTGCAATACTTTTACGCCTCGGTACCCGAACGCTCTTTCCTGCACCAGCTGCGGCAGATCCTCTTCCTGGATCATCCCTCTCAGATCCCGGCAGAATGCCGCAAGATCCGTCTTGCAAGGCGGATGGTTATGTGGGCAGACATCATTGCAGATATCACATCCCCATGCCAGACCGCCTTTTCGCACCTGTTCTGTCTCCCAGTCCGTCAACTCCCCCTTTTTTTGGGTGATATGGGACCGGCACCGGCTTTTATCCACTCCTGACGGCGACAAGGCACCCGCCGGGCAGGCGTCCAGGCAGCGCCGGCATTCTCCGCAGCCGGATTCCAACGGGATCGACGGCTCCAGCCAAAGATCGGTTACGATTTCGGCGATAAAATGGTAGGTTCCATAAACGGGGTTAATCAAAAGGCCGTTGTTCCCCACAAAACCCAATCCCGCCAGCCGGGCGGCGGTCACCTCACGGATGGGGGAATTGTCAGTGAAAAAAGAAAATTCCTGCGCAGGCCAGATTGCCCGCATCCGTGCCACCGCCGGGTCCAGCAGCTCTTCAGCCAGCACGTGGTAATCCCTGGCCCAGGCGTATCGCGATATATTATGCGCCCGCTCGCCCGCGTAGTACCCCAGCAGGCACACGATCACCGATTTCGCGTTTTGGGGCAGCCGGGATTTGGCACGGCATTCCAGCAGCGGAAGCGTATCCGCAAAAGCGGCCACGCCCCAATGGCGCAATCCCACATCGGCCAAAATGCGGCTGATCTCGGCGCGATTATCCATTGTCCCGCCCCGGCCACACGGCAATCAGCGCTTTGATTGGGATTCCCTCGGCTTCGAACATATCCTCGTGCTCCGTGCGGATGTTGCCGGTAAAATCGCTGTTTGCCAAATCCCAGGTTTCCCAGCGAAGGGCGAACCCGCAGTCAAGGAAATACTGGCGGGAATGGCGAAACAGCATATCGTCATCGGTCTTGAACCAAACCTCTCCGCCAGCCCGCAGGAAGGCTGTATATTTTTCCAGCTGTCTGGGATGGGTCAGCCGTTTTTTAAAATGCCGGGGCCGGGGCCAAGGGTTACAGAAATTAATAAAAATCCGTTCCACCGTATCCTGTTCGGACAAAATCTCATGGATCCGCTCAATGTCGTAGGCCGCCAGCCTGACATTGTCCGGCGTTCTTCCCGCTTCAAAAAACAAGGCATCGATTTTCCGGCGGCCGACACCCAGCATATTGCTACTGATATCCACTGCCAGCAGATTCTTGTCCGGATTGGCCAAAGCGAATTGGGAGGCAAATCCCCCCTTGCCGCAGCCCAATTCCAGATACAGCGGCTGCGGGCGGGCAAACGCCTGCTGCCAGTTCTCCCGGAAAGAGACCGGGGCCTTGATATACAAAGGGCTTGCTTCCAGTTCCGGGACCGCCCACTTTTTCTTTCTCATCCGCATGGGTTTTCTGCTCCTTTTTTTTCATGCTCTTTTTACTTTAACACAGTTTGCCCATCAGAACAAGCGGCTTGGATTGTGTTTCTTCTTTCTTCGTGCTATAATTTTCTCAAACCGCGGCGCTGTTCGAATCAATGCGCCCGGCGTTCTTTGGGCTTTGCCCCGGGAGGAGAGGATAACCATGTTTAAAACGAAAAATTTAACGCTGATCCTCATCGGGATCATGCTGTTCAGCCTTTTGCTGACCGTTGTCGGCATCACCCTGCCCATCAGCCGAAAATCCGACAAAATCGAGGAGGCTGGCAGCCAGAGCATGCTGTCGGGCGATGCGATCGCCATTGCCATGGGGCATTATAGCGCCACCTCTTTGCGCCTGCTGCAGGAGTATCCCAGCGAGTCCTCCGCCTACCGGAGTTTGTGCGGCCTGTTGGAGCGAATGCGGGAACACTATGGCTTTCAGAATGTTTATACCGTGACACGCAACAACATGGGATATTTTTATGTGCTGGACTCCCAGTATGTGCAGTCGGAAACAGGGAGCTACCATCCAATCAGCTCCGAATTTTCCTTTGACGTCTATGGCAAAGAGGTCAAGCAGCTGATCGACGCCATCTACGACGGGAACAGTACCGGTGGATTCGTTTCCAAGGCGATCCGCTCTGAAGACGGAACCTTTATTGTCGCTGCTGCGCCAATCATGGATGGGGACAAGGTCCTGACCGTTCTGTGCATGGATATTTCCCTCGACGATATTCAGTTTTATAAACTGTGGTTTATCAATTTCAACTACGTTTCCTGGATCTGCGGAACGTTGTTCGTTCTGTCCGCCGGTGCATTGTATTACCTGCATTACCGCAATCGTCAAAAAAAGAAAAAAGAAAAAGGCGTTGTGGATATTTCGGTACCAGATGAAGAAAAATAGCCTTTTTTCCACGATTCATGTTTAAAAAAACAGTTCATGGCTCATCTTGTCTATCCTAAAAAAGCAGAGGAAAATCCCTCTGCTTTTTTATTACCCTTTTATCAGCAGCGCCGCTACCCGCTCTTTATCCGGCGTGACTACCGCCGTTTCAAATCGGTCGTAAATCACTTTGCCGGGTTTGGCACCGGACGGTTTCTTTACATTTTTGATGATGGTATAATCCACCGGAACCAGCGCAGAATCCCGGGCTCGGCTGTGGTAAGCGGCGATGACCGCCGCCTCCTCCAATGTGCGGTTGGGAATCTGCTTTCCGTCCGCTATCACGATGGTGTGAGAGCCCGGAATCTTCTGCGTATGGAACCACATATCATAATTATGGGCCTCTTTCAGCGTCAGCCGGTCGTTCTGAACATTATTCCGGCCTACCAGAATGGTAAACCCATCGGAAGAGCGATATTCCAGCGGCAGGAGTTTTTCCGGCTTTTTATTTTTTCCTTTATAGCTTTTGATATAACCGGTTTCGCTCAGTTCCTCCCGGATCGCTGTCAATTCCGATTCTTTTACCGCCCGGACCAGAGAATCGAATACCGTATCCAGATACTGTATCTCTTCCCGGCTTTGCTCGATCAACTCCTGCAGCTTCTTTTCCGCTGTATCCTGCTTTCGATATTCGCTGTAATACTTCTGCGCGTTCTGCGAGGGCGTCAGCGCCGGGTCCAACGGAATATCCACAAGCGGCAGATCCTCCTCATAAAAATTCTGCACTCGAAGCACAGACTGCCCTTTTTCCATCTGGTAAAGGTTTGCATGAATCAAATCGCCGTTTTGTTTGAGTTTCTCCCGGTTCGCACATTCTTTCAGCTCTTCCTCCTGCGCCGCGATTTTGCGCGCGATCCGGTCGGAAGTATTGGCCAGCAAACGCAGCAGGTCATGGGATCGCTGCTTCATCCTGTCGATCAGATCCCGCTCGGCATAAAAACTGTCCAACAAAGCGGAATAACTGTTCATCTCCCGGACGATCAACGCACCCCGATATTGGTGGATCGGCAAAAAGGCAAAATCCCGCGGCTTTCCGGAGGACTCCAGCAAAATCGTCGGCACCCCGCTGTGCTCCCGCAAACGAAGCTGCAGCATGGACAACCATTCTTCCAGGCGCTGTTTTTGCTGTTGACTCATTTCTCCCGCCCGGACATCCGCTGTGTGGACCGCATAGTTTTCCGCTTCCCGGCAGGTCAGCGGAGACATGCCCAGAACCGTCTGTAAAAGTGCCTTTGAAATTTCCCGCCCGCCGGCCTCCGCTATTTTCTCTACGATCTCGCCTACCTGCGTATGCAGCAAATCCAGTTTGTCCGCCTGGGCAGGCGGCAGCTGGTAGAGCATGCCCGGCAGAATCTGGCGGACGCTGGACATTTCCGCGTCGATTCGCTTGATCGCGTCGATGATACGCCCATTTTGATCGATCAATATGATGTTAGAATGGCGACCCATAATTTCCATCGCAAGGGTCAACTCCACCAGGTCCCCTAACTCGTTGACCGACTCAAAGACAAGGTGCAGAATTCGGTCCATCCCCACCTGTTCCATCCGCACCAGCCGCGCCGACCCCAGATGCTTGCGCAGCAGCATGCAGAACATGGGCGGCTGCTTGGGATTTTCCGGCGACGTCTCCGTAAAGTGAATGCGCGGGCTGCCCGCGTTTGCCGAAAGAAGCAGCTTTCCCGCGCCGCCTTTCCAACGCAGGGCGATAATGATCTCCTCCCGGGTCGGCTGATGAATCCGGTCCACCCGGGCATCCAGCGCTTTTTCCGCCAGTTCCTGGCGCAGCTGGTATAAAAACATGCCGTCTAAAGCCATGATTTACTCCTCTTCTCTCCAATCGGCACAAATCGCTCGAATTTCTTTTGCCAATTCGTAATATTTATCTATTTCATTCCGTTTTGTATTTGATTTTTCCAGTCCTTCCGCAATTTTCTCCGCCGACTGCGCTTGCTTTTCCAGATAAACCAGCGCCGCGGCAGACCTCGTCTGAGGCAGCATCCCCACCCGCGCAAATAAATCGGTGATTTCCCTGGGCTGCCCGCACCAGCGAACCTGCATCACCGTGTAAGCAAAATTTTTGACCTGCGCGGCCTGCTCTTTCAAAATTTCATATCCACGCCGGTACAAGCCGATGCGCAGTTCATGTATTTTGGTCATTGGCTGGAGTATAAACCGATGCGCCGGATTCCGCCATCCGGCTTCGTCCAGGATATGCAGGATCATATCCCCGCCCATGCCTGCGATGACGACATCATCCACCTGTTCTTCCGAAAGGCCCTGCAGCCCATCCCCCAGCAGAAGCGCACAACGATCCTGCAGGTCATACTGCCGCAGCGTTTTTGCCGCTTTCTCCAACGGATTGGGGTGAATGTCACAGGCATAGCCAAACGCAGCTTTTCCATCCAGCAGCAGCCGCACGATCAGATAGCCGTGGTCGGTTCCCACATCGGCGATCCGGCTGCCCGGGCGGATCATCTGCGCTGCTGCCGACAGTCTCTCATCTAAAACGACCACGCCTTTCCCTCCTTTTGCTTTTTCTATTGTACGATAAAAATCCAGCTGCAACAAGTATTGTTTTCTTTGCTATTTGTTTATTTTTTCTCTTTTATACAAATTGTATTCGTCATTGCTTTGATTGAGTCTCTTCTTTTCCATAAGCAATACAAAAGGGCAGGCGCACCGCCTGCCCCAACTGTTTTAATCTCACTTTTATTCCTGCACCGGCGCTTCTTCGTGGACATAGGTTTCCAGACGTTTTGCCGCCAAAGAGCTGACAAAAATCGCCGCGTATTGCAGCACGGTCAAAAGCAGGATCCCCCAAACGCTGCCGTAGGTGGTTTTCGGCATCAGCATCACCAGCAGCACACCGGCTACCCGCCCGTAATCCAGGAAAAAGCTTTTGACGGTAGAAAATTCTGCCGATTCCGTATTGGTCGGGCAGGTCTTCTGCACTACACTGTAATAGATGCCGTTGCCCGGCGAAAGCAGGAAGTTATTGAAAAATGCGTTGATCACACTGAACAGCAGGATGGTGATAACGTCCATCTGCACGAACAGGATCAGCGTGCAGACCAGCATGGTCGTCACCCCGCCAGCCATATACCGGATCCGGTTCGACGGTTTCAGCCGCTTGCCCAGCACCCAATAGGCCAGAATGGAAAACAAGCCGGTCAAAAGGGTATTCGCGCCAATCAGCGCCTCGCTCTGAATCAATTCGAACAAAAGAATATTCAGATAGAAAGCCAGCGTTCCCTCTCGAATGCCCTTTAAAAATTCAGCACAGACCGCCTCCAGCATCAAGCGGTTGCGGAATGTTTTTCGGAATCCTCGCTTCAGGCTCACTTTACTGTCGATGACCTGGTCTTTCGGCAGCTTTTTAAGGTGGTACACTGTTACCAGCGCCACCACGATGGACAAAGCAAACATGATATAATAGCCCAGCAGGCCGCCCGCCATCACCCCTGCGCAGGCGGAAATGATTCCACCGGTGATCGTCGGCATGATCAGGTTTACAATACCGGTTCCCATCCCGATGACCGAAAGGGAAACATCCCGGTTGTCATCCGTCGTATACAGCGGCACTTTGATGCAGTACCCCATCCAGTAATAACCGCCGGCCCAGGAGACCAGAAACGCGATAACCGGCATAAACCAAACCGCCGCGTCCATGACGCAAAGGAAAAACGCATACAGAAAGATAAATGTGAAAAAGCCCAGCCGCATGGCTTTGGTGGAGCCTTTTTTGCTGGCGTAATACATCGCCAGAGTGGTCCCAATCGGATTAAACACATAGGTAATCAGGTTATACTGCAAGGTGGTATCCGCTCCGCCGGTCAGCCGGAAAAAAAGCGTATTGATGAATACCGTTTGCAGGTTATTGAAAATGAGGAACCCAAAGTGCAGCAGCGCAAAGGTTCGAAAGGTATCCGTCAAACGGTCCAGGCCCAACAACCCTTCGGCTCTGCTCCATATCTGTTTCCAACCGTTTTTCATCCAAATTCCTACTTTCTGTTGATAATCCGGCTCGCCAGTATTGTCCTATGACATTATAATATGAATAGAATACTGTTTCAATCGATAAAAACAACAAAAAACCGCCGTGTTTCCACGGCGGTTTTATCATTTGCAATAGGTGAAAAAGGGTGATTAGTTTTCGCCTTTCATTTTCGCAAAGCACTCGCTGCAGTATACAGGTCTGTCCTCTCTGGGTTTAAAGGGAACTTTTGCCTCTTTTCCGCAGCCAGCGCAAACAGCGGTGAACATCTCTCTTTCAGGTCTCGCATTGTTTTTGCGTGCGTCACGGCAAGCTTTACATCTCTGCGGCTCGTTTACGAAGCCTTTTTCCGCGTAAAACTCCTGCTCACCAGCGGTGAATACGAATTCCGCGCCACACTCTTTGCAAATAAGGGTTTTGTCCTGGTACATTTCTTTTACCTCGCTTAATGAATAGAATTTGCCCATCGATATACCGCATCGACATTGATAAACAACGCTTCGCCTGATATTCCAAGAGGCATTATACCCAATAGCCTGATGACAGGCTAACGGTTCAGGAATTGCTGCGGTTTTGTGCTTTCCGCAGTTTCCGGCGGATCCGCTGAAGCGCGTTATCCACCGATTTCTCAGGGCATTTGAGCTTTTTCGCCATTTCTTCGTAACGGAAACCTTTCAGGTAAAGCTGGAGTGTTTCTTTTTCCAAGGGAGATAAAAGCGCTATGACCTGTTCCCGCATCCGGCGGGACTCTTCTTCTAAAATGACCGCCGCCTCCGGTCCTGTCTGCTGCCAATCGGGCGGGAAACTGGAAATCTCCGATTCTTCCAGCGGCACCGTATCATGAAACATGCGGTTTTTTTCCGCATTTTGGCGACGCACGGCCGAAATCAATTGCCGTTTCATGCAAAGGCCGGCGAAAGCGGAAAAGGGAATCCCTTTTTCCGGTTGGAAAGAGCGGATTGCTTTGAGCAAGCCAAGATACGCTTCCTGCAAAAGATCTTCCCGCTCCATGCCCGCCGTGTGATAGCCGCCGCACAAGCTGACCGCCAAACGGTCATATCGGGCAATCAAGCACCGCAGAGCCGCTGCATCCCCGTCTTTTGAGGCCTGCCACAGCTTCTCGTCCGTCCCGGCGTTTTGGGGCAACCCATTCTTTTTATCCATAGGCACCGTCCCAAATGATACTTGAATCCAGTTTCTTTCAGTGTATACCGACCAATGGTAAAAGTCAAGAAAAATCCTGTCGCATCATCCAGAAAGTTTTCCCGCCGGCCACCCCCTGAAGATGCCTTATTTTCTTTCCTCAGCCAAATCGGAAGGCCCCTGTTTCTTTTCGCGGGTCACGTCCACAATCCAGCGGGTACCGCACAAGCGAACCAGTCCGGCAATACAGGTAAAAATTTCAGAGGAGCGCAGACACAGATATACTACCCAGATCGGCCAGTGGAACACCAGTCCGGACAGAAATCCCAGTGGGACAGACAATCCCCACATGGCCCCCACATCGCAAATCAGAACAAAGCGGCTGTCTCCTCCTCCGCGCAGGGTACCGAACATATTGATATTTCCCATCGCCTGGAAAATGCAGACGAAACACATGAGGTTCATGATAGAATAAGCAATTTCCTTGGTGGAGTCCGCCACATTGTAGAAATCGACCATAAACCCTCTCAGGCCCAGAATCATCAGCGAGGCAATGATTCCCAATCCAAGACTGATCACAATAAAGGTTTTGGACTGTTCTCTGGCTTTTTTCTTTTCGCCGGCGCCGATGGTATTTCCGGTCATGACCGAAGCCGCGTTGGCCGCGCCCCAAATGAAGAAAGAGGTCATTTGAAAGACGATATCGCAAATGCTGTTGGCTGCTACCGCTTCCGCGCCGATACGTCCCAAAACCACCGCAGACATGGAGTTGCCAAGCGACCAGAACAATTCATTGCACAAAACAGGCACTCCATATTTCATAAACAGTTTGATGGTAGCCATATCCACCCGGCGCCAAAAATCCTTGACCCGGAACCCGATTTTTCGGTCAAACCGAAACAGGAACACGGTGATGATCGCAAATTCCACCAAACGGGCAATCATGGTCGCCAGCGCCGCGCCGGCTACGCCCATCTGCGGCATTCCAAATTTACCGAAAATCAGACAGTAGTTAAAAAATACGTTGACCATCAAAGAAGCAATCGTACTGTACAAAGCAATCTTCACCGTTCCCACCGTGCGCAAAATGCTGGTGGTGGTAATGGTGAACGCGTTGGACAAATAGATTACCCCGCAATAGCGCAAATAGCGGATACCCTCGTGAATGATCGCTTCATCTTTCGTGAAAATCCGCATCAGCATCCCCGGGAAAAAGGTTGCGCCAACAGCGAAAACCAACGCAATGCCCATGGAGATACGGTAAGTAAGGCTCATGACCTTTCGAATGGAATCGGCGTCTTCCCTGCCCCAATACTGGCTGGTCAGAATCCCCGCGCCACTGGTCAGGCCGAAATTGATCATCATAAAAATAAAACCTACCTGGTTTGCCAGGGAAGAGGCGCTCATGGCTACCTCGCCCAGTTGCCCCAGCATGATCGTATCCAGCATTCCTACGGCAGACGTCACCATATTCTGCAGCGCGATTGGCACGGCAATCGCCAAAACTGTTTTGTAAAAATACTTGTCTCTGACAATCAGACTCATAAATCCTCCTTGTTTTCAATGGATTTTACAATAAAAAGGTAACATATTTTTTGAAAATCCGTAGATATTCTTTTTCATTCCACAATCAGGCTTTGAAATGGCCAAACATCATGGAGCGGTATCTTACAAAATAACATTTTGATTATAAACCTTAGATTCGCTCCAATGTCAAGAGATGCGCAAAAGTTCCTTTCCCCGGATGGATAACAATAATTCGTTTCTTTTATCTTCCATCTTGCTTGCGAACCCTTACCGCAGTATCTTATAATGGTCTCAATCAGAATGAAAAGAGGCGAAAGTGATGGGGAAAGCAATCCTGTATCTGCACGGCAAGGGCGGCAGCGCAAAAGAGGCAGACCGCTACAAAGCGCTCTGTCCGGAATATGATGTATTTGGGATGGATGATCCATTTTTGACGCCATGGGAAACAAAAGAAAAAATCCTTGCCGAATATGAAAGACTCCGCATCAATTATGATGCGATCGCCATCATTGCCAACAGTATCGGCGCCTATTTCGCCATGAACGCTTTGGCCGGTCGGCCCATCGAAAAGGCGTTGTTTATCTCACCGATCGTCGATATGGAAAAACTGATTTCGGATATGATGCGGCAAGCAGGGGTGACTGAGGCGGAGCTGCAGGAAAAGCGCGAAATCGAAACCTCCTTTGGGGAAAGATTATCCTGGAGATATCTTTGTTATGTAAGGGAAAATCCTATTCGGTGGAACGTACGCACAGATATCCTGTACGCCGGGAAGGATAACCTCACTTCTTATGAGACCGTATCCCAATTTGCCAAAAAAGCAAACGCTTCTTTAACGATCATGGAAAACGGCGAGCATTGGTTCCACAC